>DATFZQ010000112.1:0-22649 GCA_035314345.1 Candidatus Acidiferrum sp. | reverse complement strand
CAGCACACCCCACGCGGATTTCCGCCGGTATGCATCAAACTCGCTTTTTTGCTCCCGCAGACAGAAATTGGCTGCGAGATTGGGCGGGGGTTAGAATCCTACTCCTGCGAGGCGGGTGCATCAAGGCGTTGCGTTGACAGGAGTTGACAGGTTGACAGGCGCTGCGTGTTGCGCTGCGTGTTGGGTCGCGTTACCGGGACTTCTCCGATAACAGCGTTAATCAAGAGTTGAGCAGTGGGAGCCTACGGGCGGTACCAGAGGGCGCGGGTGTACGAGTAAGAGTCGGATTCCGAGAGGATGTTCCAGGTGTCGTCGAAATTGCGGGAGACGTAGAGATAGCGGAAGGATTGGCCGTCGGGCGGAGCCCCGCCGTTGACGGTGACTTCTACCTTCACAATCATGTGGCTGGTGCCTCCATGCCCAGAAGCGGAGAGAATTTCAACATCCATGGGCGGAGGCTCGGGGTCCGGTGCGAGTCCAGCCTTGGCGGCCGCTAATTTCCTGAGCAAGTCAGGAGCGGTTTCTCCGCGATAGCCGCGAAGAAGCCATGCCTGCACTGCCCGGCGTCCCTCGTCATCAACGGGTCGGATGTGGTACCAAAGCTGGGCGCCACCCCAAGCGAGCGGGAGGGCAAGAAACGCGACTGCTTTCCAGCCGGTAAGTGTGATCCTGTTATCGGGCATGTGGCCTCCCAGCGGAGGAACGGCGTGCGAAGACCAGGAATGTTTCCCTAGAGCGAGGCTAGCACGATGGCAGCGGACGAGCGGCGCGACGACAGGGCCGTGTGCACAGACGGTAAGGTTTGCGGCGTGGGCAATCGGCGGCATTCTCCAAGGTGTGGCAGACAAAGGTGGTATAGGAATATGGACCTTAGACGCCTACGGAATTGATCGTCGTTGCTTGTACTGCGTCGATGACTCTAGAGGTCGCGGAGGGTAGGGGCCCGCATGATTGATTTCTACAAAACAGGTATCACGGGCCGCCGCTCCGCCAAGTGGACGATTAGTTGCGTAATCGGAAACTTGAAAATCCACATGGAATATTACTAGCGCTTACAGGGCATGTGAATTTATTTCACCTGAGGTCTTCCAACTCCGGTAGGTTACGATCAGCGGTTGTTAGGTCGCCCTGACGCGAGACTTGGACGTACTTTCCATTCTCCAACTTGAGCATTTCTAGGCCATGAACTTCTTGCGCTCGCATTGGCGCACCGTTGCCTCCCACGTGATCCGTCCCTGTGAGTTCCAATGCAAGGTCATAATATTCGGCATTGCCAGTGGGGATGAATTTGACAGTACGCTCATTCGCATAACACGGTAAACCCTCATCTCCTTCTCCGCATGCATAAGCATCCGAAACGACTCGCCTTAGACCCCGGTTTACCGTGCCGTTCCACGGAATCAAGAGTTCCAGAATCGCCGTACCCTCACCCTGCCCACCGCCAGCCTCTCTGACTTGCACAGCATGGCGGTTTGGCCCGATCTGCACCAATTGGATATCCACTGGGGGTTGCCCCCAGTCGCCCGCATACGTAGCAGCCCTGTTGGACGCATCCATCGTCCATTTCGAGCGTTTCTGAGAAAAGGCTGCCATTCCAATTGTCGGAACTCAGGCATGACAGACATAATTGGGAGGGACAGCGGAAGTGACAAGCACGAAACTTTTGCGCGCCAGCCTCGCCACTGAAAGTGCTGAAAACAGCCCTGACCGTCATTTGCTCTTCCGCAAGACGATCAGAAGCACCCTTGTATTTCGGAAGGAGCGGGGCGCCAGGCACCGTCGGCGGTTCCATAAGGGCTGGCGACCACGACGGTGTAGCCATCCGGGTCGCGCATCCAACACTCCCAGTGATTGGGGCCTCCGTCGCCATCGGGAGGATTACGATAGCGGGGCAGCACGATCTCGACGCCCATTTCGGCGGCACGCTGGATGAGGGCGTCGAAGTCATCCACCTTGAACCAGAGCAGCACACCATTACCGTAAGGTCTGTCGGCACGATTGCCAATGAGGCCGTGATGATGTTCGACGTCAAAGCTGTGCAATTGCAGGATGAGCGAGCCATCCTTCACGAGTTGCTCATAGTGGCTGCCGCCGTGAGCCCCGCGGCATCCTAGCAGGCGCTGATACCACAGGCTGCTGGCTTCGACATCCGTTACACAGATGAGAGGCTGGGGGCGCATAAGTCCTACCCTAACAGAACTCCTGCTTTGGCGAGCGGAGATAAAAATTTCAGAGACAGCGGACTAGCGGTTGAGGAGCGTGGTCTGAAGGAGGTAGTTCAGCGTTTTGCTGGGCAGAAGGCCCAGGAAAATGGTGCCGAAGGCGGTGATGACAAGAACGGCGTTTACTGAGAGAGGGAAGCGCGCGGGAGCGGTGGCGGCGATTTCCGCGCTGGGTTCGCGCATGTACATCACGACGATGAGGCGGATGTAGTAGTAGGCGCCGATGACGCTGTTGATGGCCATGAGCACGGCTAACCAGATGAGATGGGAGTCTACGGCGGCTTTGAAGATGTAAAACTTGCCGAGGAAACCGGCGGTGACCGGGAGGCCGAGCAGCGAAAGCAGGAAGAGAGATAGGACGGCTGCGACTACAGGCTGGCGTTCGGCGAGGCCGGCGAAGTCGTCGAGCTGGAGGTGCTTTTCTCCGGCGCCGCCGAATTGCGAGACGATAGTGAAGGCGCCGACTTTCACGATCGCGTAGGTCAGGAGATAGAAGAGAACCGCTGCGTATGCGGGGCTCGCACCGATTTCCTGATCGGCCGAGAGTCTTGTGACAGCAGCAAAAGCAACCAAGATGTAGCCCGCGTGCGCGATCGAGCTATAGGCAAGGAGACGCTTGACGTTGGTCTGCAGAAGCGCGCCAAGATTACCCGCAAACATCGTGAGTACGGCCATGATCCAGAAGGCCCAGAACCAGAATTGCGTGGCAGCGTGCACGTCCGCAAAGATACGAAGGAGCAGCGCGAAGGCAGCGGCTTTCGGTCCGGCGGAAAAGAGCGCGGTGACGGGCGTGGGTGCGCCTTCGTAAACATCCGGCGTCCAAATCTGGAAGGGTGCGGCGGCGACTTTGAAACCGAGGCCGATCAGGATCAGCGCCAGACCGAGCTTGAACATGGGGCTCGGCAGAAGCGTAATTGTCGGATCGGAGGCGTTCATTCTCAGAAGATTGGTGGTGCCGGTGACACCGTAGACAAGAGCGATGCCGTATAGAAAAAACGCCGTGGCGAAGGAGCCGAGGAGAAAATACTTCATCGAGGATTCGCCGGACTTGAGCGTGTCTCGGCGATAGCCCGCGAGGATGTAGCTGGAGATGGAGCTCAACTCAAGGCCGATAAACGCAGTGAGCAGCTCTTGCGCGGAGGCGAGTACGCCCATTCCTGCGGTCGCGAAGAGGACCAGAGCGTAGAATTCCGCGTCGGCCAGGCGTTCGCGGTCAAGGTACGGTGCCGCCGCGAGAATGACGAGCACTGCGACCAGCCCGACAAGATGGCTGAAGAAAATGCTGAATGGATCGGCGGCGACGAGGCCGGAGAACGCTGAGCCCGGATTGTGTACCGCATAAAAGTTGCCCATGATGCCGAGGAGCGCCCCGGTCACGGCGACAAACGTCAAGACTTTGCGGCTGCGCACGAAAGGCTGAAGCAGCATCAGGAGCGCGCCAAAGCCGCACCAGATGAGTTCCGGCAATACGCGAAGGATATCTGCGGAGTTGGGGAACGCGGCCATTTAGCGGGTTCCGAGCCTTTCCAGTGAGTTTGTCTTGGGAGCGGCGTTTGCTGAACCACTGTTTGGTTGCTGCCTTGCTTGCGGCGCGACGGTCGACGGCGTCTTCGCTTCTTCGGCGCGTGGCGGACGGGTCATCTGGTCGATTACGGTCTGGCTGGCTGAAGCGGTGCGGCTGGTGATAAAGACCGAGCCGATGCCCATCCAGAGCGTGATGACGGCCATGGTGACGAGAATCGCACGCTCGCGGGCAGAAGCGTCCGGCAGCGTGCGGTTTTTCTCGACAGTAATTTCGCCGAAGAAAACCTTCTGATAAGCCCACAGCAAATAGCACGCCGAGAGAATCACGCCGGTGGCGGCCCAAGCGGCCCAGCTCCAGCGCACCTGATAGGTGCCGAGCAGGATCAGGAACTCGCCGACGAAGCCATTGAGCATGGGCAAGCCGAGCGAAGAGAGCGCGACAAAGAGAAAGAACGCGGCGAGACGCGGCATGGGAGTGGCCAGGCCGCCAAATTGGGACATTTCGAAAGTGTGGCGGCGATCGTAGAGCATGCCGACAAGTAAAAAGAGGCCGCCGGTGGAGATGCCGTGGGCGAGCATCTGGAAGACGGCGCCCTGCATGGAAATTGGATGGAACGCAAAAATACCGAGCACAACAAAACCCAAGTGGCTGACGCTAGAATAAGCGACGAGCTTTTTCAGATTTGGTTGGACGAGCGCGACCAGCGCGCCGTAAATGATGCCGATGATGGCGAGCACCGCGATTGGCGAAGCGAACTTTTTCGACGCTATGGGGAACAGTGGCAGGCAGAAGCGAATCATGCCGTATGTGCCCATTTTCAGCAGGACGCCAGCGAGCATCACGGAACCGGCGGTGGGGGCTTCCACGTGCGCATCAGGCAACCAGGTGTGGAAAGGGAAGAGCGGTACTTTGATGGCGAAGGCCACGAAAAAAGCGAGGAAGAGAAGCGTTTCCGTGCCGCGAGGCAGAACGAGAGCACCGGTTTGGAGCGCCTGCTGAATCGAAGGCAGGTCGAACGTGCCAGTCGCGTTATAAAGCCAAATGATGCCGACCAGCATGAGGATGGAGCCGGCCATAGTGTAGAGGATGAATTTGATGGCGGCGTAAATGCGGCGGTCGTGTCCCCAGATGCCGATCAGCAGGTACATGGGAATCAGCATGACTTCCCAGAAAAGGAAGAAGAGGAAAAGGTCGAGCGAGAGGAAGACGCCAACGACACCGACTTCCAGAAGCAGGATAGCGATGAAAAATTCCTTAACACGCTTCTGGATACTGCTCCACGAACAGAGGATGGAGACTACAGTGAGAAACGTCGTCAGGATAACGAGAAAGAGGCTGATGCCATCGGCGCCGAGATGATAATTGATGTAGGTCTGCGCTGCGGAACCGTGCGGTCCAAGTGCAATCCACCGATGAATCTCTTCGAGCTGGTAACCCGCGCTGCCGAGCGGCACGCCGCGGAGAAGCCACCAGAGCGACAAAATAAACTCAGCGAGAGAGACGGCAAAGGCCAGGCGGCGAATCCATTCGTGATCGTCGCTGCGAAGAAACAGCAAGGCGAGAGCGCCAATCGCGGGCAGGAAGATCAGAATCGAGAGCAGAGGTCCGCTGGGCATTAGCGCACCATCCCGACGACAGGCGCTGCGGGCCAGAAGAAGATGACGGCGATGACCACGAGCGCGCCGATGACGACCCAGACCGCGTAGCTGCGCGTGTTGCCCGACTGGACATGGCGCACGGTGTCGCCGATGCTCTTTGCACCGCTGGCGATGCCGTTGACGGTGCCATCGATGCCGGCGACATCGACGCCCTTCCACAGCACACTCGTCGAAATCCACATCAGCGGCTTGATGATTAACGCGGCGTAGAGTTCATCGACGTAGTATTTGTTCAGCAAAGTGTTGTAAACGCCGCGCATGGACTTGGCGAGCGCCTCGGGCTTGCCGGGCTGACGGATATAGAGCCAGAGTGCGACGCCGAAGCCGACCAGAGCAGTGAAGACTGCGACTCCCGCGAGCGGCAACTCCAGAGAATGGACCGCAGCTTCCGTGGCGGCGGACTCGGCGCTACCGAAGACAGGTCCAAGGAAGTTCGCGAAGTAGTCTGGTCCACCCCAGAAAGCAGGCAACGCAAGCCAGCCGCCGAAAATCGAGAGCACCGCGAGAATCACAAGCGGGCCGAGCATGCTCCACGGGGATTCGTGCACGTGGACATGGTGCTCGTCGTAGCGCGGTTTGCCGAAAAAGGTCAGAAAGATCAGCCGGAACATGTAGAAGGAGGTCAGGAGCGCGGTGGGCAAACCAATTGCATAGAGAATGTGCCCGGTGTTGGGACCGCCGTTTTCGCTCTGGAAGGCTGCGAGGAGAATGGCGTCTTTGCTGAAGAACCCGGCGAACAGCGGCGCGCCAGCGATGGCCAGCGTGGCCGTCAGCATCGTAATGTACGTCCACTTGATTTTCTTGCTGAGGCCGCCCATGTGGCGCATGTCCTGCTCGCCGCCCATCGCATGAATAACGCTGCCTGCGGCCAAGAAGAGAAGCGCTTTGAAGAACGCGTGCGTCATCAGATGGAAAATGCCGGCGGAAAAAGCGCCAACGCCGCAAGCCAGGAACATGTAGCCAAGCTGGCTGACGGTGGAGTAGGCCAGAACTTTTTTTATGTCCGTCTGCACGAGGCCGATGGTTGCGGCGAAGATGGCCGTGGCGCAGCCGACGACGGCGACGACGAGCATGGCGGTCGGAGCATGTGTGAAGAGCACATGCGAGCGAGCGACGACGTAGACGCCCGCAGTGACCATTGTGGCGGCGTGGATCAGCGCGCTGACTGGCGTGGGACCTTCCATGGCGTCAGGCAGCCAGACGTACAGAGGAAGCTGCGCTGATTTGCCGGTGGCACCCATGAAGAGGAGGAGGCATGCCACTGTGAAAGTCCCGAACTGGCCAAGCGCATCCGACTGCATCGGCGCGGCCTTTGCGAAGACGGCTGTGAAATCGAGCGTCCCGAAAGTGCGGAAGAGGAGAAACATTCCGAGCATGAAACCGAAGTCGCCGATTCGATTGACAATAAACGCTTTTTTGCCCGCGTCGGCTGCCGACTTCTTCAAGAAATAAAAACCGATGAGCAAGTAGCTGCAGAGGCCGACGCCTTCCCACCCGACGAAAAGCAGCACATAGTTTGCTGCCATCACCAGGATGAGCATGAAGAACATGAACAAGTTGAGGTAAGAGAAGAAGCGGTGGTAGCCGCTCTCGTGCGCCATGTAGCCGGTCGAGTAGATGTGGATGAGGAAGCCGACGCCAGTAACGACGAGCAGCATTACGACCGTAAGCTGATCGATCTGCAGGTCGAAGCCCGCACGGAAACTGCCCGCGACGATCCAATCAAAATAATGTTGTGGCGCGAACGGCATTTTGTCGGCGGGCAGCGCGAGAAACTCGCGAACGGCTTCGATCGCGAAGGCGAACGAAAGCCCCGTCGCGCCAAGGGCGACGCCATTGACGATCTTGTTCGGCCACTTGCCGCCGAGCAAGCCGTTGATGGCCGAGCCGAGCAGCGGCAACAGCGGAATGATCCACAGATGATCGAGTATGGGCATTAGAGTTTGAGCAAATCCACGCGCTCGACGTTTAGCGATTGCCGGTTGCGCGCCATAAGAATAATGATCCCCAGCCCAACCGCTGCCTCCGCCGCGGCCACGACGATTACGAACAATACGAACACCTGGCCGTCCGACTGGTGCCGTGCCTGGCTAAACGCCACAAACGCAAGATTGACAGCGTTGAGCATCAATTCGATGGACATGAATATCGTGATTACATTGCGCTTGAACACAAACGCCACGATGCCAAGACCGAAGAGAACCGCGCTAAGAATCAAGTAGTAGCTCGTCGGGACCATCTTCAGCTTTTCTCCCGCTGCGCGAGGACGATCGCGCCAAGTATCGCCACGAGGATGAGGAACGAAGTCAGCTCGAAGGGATAAACGAAATCCTTGAACAGCATGGTGGAAATCTCTTTTGTATTTGCCAGCGTACCGGACTGCAAACCCGCCTGTGCGCTCTCGTTCGAACGCGCGATAGCCGCGGCCAGAAATCCCAGTAGTGCAACCGCCAGCGGAATACCCGCGATCCCCGCGAGCTTCGAAAAACTAGTGCGCTCTTCCTCGCCGGCGTTCAAAAGCATGATGACAAAGACAAACAGCACCATGATGGCGCCGCCGTAAACGATGATCTGGACCGCCGCGACAAATTCCGCGCCCATCAGCAGGTAGAGGCCAGCGAGCGCGATCATCACCACGATCAGCGAAAGCGCGCTGTGAATCGGATGGCGCTGAAAGATGAGGCTCAGGGCGCCAAGCACTGCCAGCGTCGCAAGCACAAAGAAGATGGCGAGCTGGGGCGTCATTGTGCACCCCACATCGACTTCGCCAGGATGGCAAAGGCCGTGATCACCACATTCGCGATCGAAACCGGCAGCAAAAGCTTCCAGCCAAACGACATGAGCTGGTCATAGCGGAATCGCGGAAGTGTGCCGCGCATCCACACGTACACGAACAGGAACACAAAAATCTTCGCCAGCAGCCAGAACGGTCCCTGAACGAATTCGTTCACAGCCGGGAACAAAATAAGCGCGGCGCCAATAGCCGTGATGGCTGTCCCCACGCCGGGAAGAATGATTCGGCCAAAAATCGTTTCGTAGCGGATGCCATCCCAAATCACCCACAGCCCAAACGGGATCAGAATCACGGAAGGCAGGTAGTGCATGAACGTCCAACTGGAAGGGAAGGGAGACAACCATCCGCCGAAGAACATGATCGTGCAAAGGCAGGACACGGTGATCATGCTGGTGTATTCAGCGATGAAAAACATTGCGAACTTGAAACTGGCGTATTCCGTATGAAATCCGGCGACGAGTTCCGATTCCGCTTCGGGGAGATCGAATGGAACGCGATTGGTTTCCGCGACTGCGGCGACAAAAAAGCAGAAGAATCCCAGGATTTGCGGCCAGATATTCCAGCCAAGAATGCCACGTTCCGGATGGTGCGCCTGGGCGTTAATGATGTCGCGCAAGTTAAAGCTGCCCGCGAGCAAGAGCACTCCGACGACCGACATCGTCAGCGCAAGTTCGTAGCTCACCATCTGAGCCGAGCTGCGCAAGCCGCCAAGCAGCGGATACTTGCTGTTCGAAGACCAGCCGGCCAGCGCGACGCCGTAAACGCTGAGAGCGGTGATAGCAAACAGCGCCAGTATGCCGATGTTGAGGTTAGCGATACCCAGGTCAATGTCACGCCCAAAGATGTGCAGCGGCTCCGGCCCAAAAGGAATAATCGCGATCGACGTAAGCGCAAGTGCCAGCGCCATCAGCGGGGCGAGAAAATACGTAAACCTGTCCACGCCCGCGGGCGTCGGATCTTCTTTCAACAGGAATTTTGCGCCATCGGCCAGGGGCTGCAGCAGACCATGCGGTCCGACGCGATGCGGTCCCCAGCGCGATTGCATGTGCGCCACAACTTTGCGTTCGAACCACGTCAGATATGCGTTGACGGTCAGAACAATGAAAAGCAGAAGCGCAATCTTTACAAGATAAATGAGGATCGTGGCGTGCTCGGATAAGAAGGAGGTTAAGAAGGAAATCACGGCTTGGCTTCTGCCTCCGGGAGAGATTCCATCATGGTGCAGAAGCGGCCAAGCGTGCCGCTGGTGAAAAGTGTATCCTGCGCGGAGCGGATCAGGCCGACGGGAACGTCATAGGGCGCGTGGCCATTCTTCGCAACATGAACGTGCGTGGGCTCCGCACCGCCAGTGAGCAATCCTGCGGACTTCACGTCATAACCAGCAATTGCTTTGCGAATCTCTTCGAACACAGTTGCGGGCGATTTGTAGTGGAACGCCTTGCCGAGTCCAAGCCGTTCGAGCTGATGCGACAGAATGCGCAGCAGATCGAAGTCCGTCCGGGGGCCCATCACTTCTGCGGCCTTGTGCAAGAGTTGAATCTCACCCGAAGTATTGGTGACGGTACCCTCTTTCTCGTAAGCCGACGCAGCAGGGAAAACAATGTCCGCAAGTTTCGCCGTCTCCGTTAAGAACATCTCGTGAACGATCAGCAGTTCGAGCTTGCCGCGTCCAAATCCCAGCGTTCCAAAATGCAAGAGCGGGTTCGCACCCATCACATAGAGGGCCTTGAGCTTTCCGTTTTGCGCCGCATCCACCATGCCCGGCGCCGTCTGTCCCGCCTTCGCAGGAAGAACCGCGCCCCACAAGCGTTCGAACGCATCACGCGCCGAGGAATCGTCGGTATGCGCGTAGCCAGGGAGCCGGTCAGGCAGCAGTCCCATGTCGGCCGCTCCACGCGAATTCGCGTAATCGCTCAGCGCCATGTAGCGAACTTTGCCTTGGAGCTTTGAGCCAAATGCCACAAGCTGCGCGATCGCTGCGCCCGTCAGTTCCGCTCCGAAGACGATAGCCACCTCGGGCTCGGCATCGAGCGCCGCCTTCAGTTGCACAAGTTGCTCGACAAGATGGCTCGGCAGCTGCCCCTCTTCGTGAGCCATCCAGCGAATGGCGGCCGCTTCCTGACCCGCGACGAGCTTGACGAATTGCCTGGCCTTGCGCTTCAACTTGATCTCGCGCGCATTCAAAATAAATAGCTTCGCGCCGATATGGCGAATGCCTTTGCGAATCTGCCAGGCGGCCAACGGATTCTGCTCCGTCGGATCGTTGCCTATCAGGAGAACGGCTTTTGCCTCCGCCAGCTGGTGCATGGTCAGAAGCGAATCGCTGGTGCGGTCGCCGAGCGCCGTAACGAGTCCGGTGTAATCCGCGGTACGGTGATGATCGACATTGTTCGTTCCAAACGTGGCCCTTGCCAGCCGCTGGAACAAATAGTTCTCTTCATTCGAAGTGCGGTTCGAACCGATAAAGCCAATCGAATCTTTGCCGCCTGTATCGTAAATCTGTTTGAGTCGCGTCGCGGCGGCCTGCGCAGCCTCTTCCCACGAAACGGGATAAAGTCTGTCGCCTTTGCGTACCAACGGCTGGCGAATCCGCTCAGGGTGCTTGGTGAAATCAAAGCCGAAGCGCCCCTTGATGCAAAGAAAATCTTCATTAATTCCGGAAAGATCGCGGTTATTCGCCCGCATGATTTCGTGATTGCGCACGCTCAACGTCGTTTTGCAGCCGTTCGAACAATGCGTGCAAACCGTCGATACGTAGGTCATCTCCCACGGCCGCGTCTTGTAGCGGTAGGTCCCGCTGGTAAGCGCGCCCACGGGACAAATATCGATGCACATCCCGCACTCTTCGCATTCGAGATGATCTTCGCGGTTCGGAATGATGATGCTGTTCGCGCCGCGCATCCCGACGCCGAGCGCTTTCACATCCATGCCTTCATCGCACACGCGCACGCACCGGAAGCATAGAATGCAGCGCGGAGCATCGTAATATACAAGCTCCGACCATTTCTCTTCTGGCCGGTGAATTTTTTCCTCGACGAACCGGCTGGTATCCGCGCCGTAGCGGAACACCATGTCCTGCAGCTCGCATTCGCCGCCCTTGTCGCAAACCGGGCAATCCAGTGGATGGTTTGTAAGCAGGAATTCCAGCATGGCCTTGCGCGCGCCGCGAACCTGCTCGGTGTTCGTTCGAACGACCATGCCCTCGGTCGCAATCAGCGTGCACGCCGTCTGCAGCTTCGGCATCTTTTCCACTTCCACGAGGCACATGCGGCAAGCAGCCTGCAACGAAAGCCCGGGGTAATAGCAGAACGACGGCACTTCCGTTCCGATGCGCCGCGTAGCTTCGATCACGAGAGTGCCCGGAGGAACCTGCACGTCGCGGTCGTTAATCTTCAGCGTAACTAGCTTCGTTTCAGCCATGGATTCCTAACGCGAGCCGACAAGCGCTTCCGCAGATTTGTATGCACAGCGTCCGTTCAAATGATCTTCGAATTCGTTGCGCCACTTCTGCACGATGCTGATGGTCGGCAGCGCCGCCGCGTCGCCAAGCGGACAGAACGTGCGGCCGAGCATGTTTTTCGCCAACTCGCCCACGATGTCTATATCTTCAGGACGCCCGTAGCCCGCGTGGAAGCGATCCAGCATCTTCTTCAGCCAGGACGTGCCTTCGCGGCACGGAATGCACCAGCCGCACGATTCGTGCGCATAAAAGTGCATGATGCGCCGCGCCATGTCCACCATGCAGGTGGTTTCGTCCATCACCACCATGCCGCCAGACCCAAGCATCGAACCAGCTTTGGCGACGGAGTCGTAATCCATTGCGATGTCGATTTCGCTCTCGCTCAAAATGGGGCAGGAGCTTCCGCCTGGAATAACGGCCTTGAGTTTCTTCCCGCCGGGAATCCCGCCCGCCATTTCGTAGATGAACTTTTTCATGTTCATTCCAAGCGGAATCTCGTAAATCCCAGGCTTTGCGATGTGGCCCGCAACGCAAAGGAGTCGCGTGCCGCCATTTTTCGGCGTACCGCGCTTCGCGTAGGCCTCGCCACCTTCTAGAATGATGGCCGGAACGGAGCTGAGAGTTTCGACATTATTAATGATGGTCGGGCAACCGTAGAGACCGACGACGGCAGGGAAGGGCGGCTTAATTCGCGGATAACCGCGTTTGCCTTCGAGCGATTCCATCAACGCCGATTCCTCGCCGCACTCATAAGCGCCCGCGCCGGTATGCGTCAGCAAATCAAAATCGAAGCCAGAGCCGAGGATATCTTTGCCCAAATAACCGTGCGCGTAGGCTTCCACGACCGCCTCTTCGACAATGTCCAAAACGTAGCGATATTCTCCACGCACGTAAATGAAGCCCCGGTGAGCCCCAAAAGATCGCCCCGCGATGATCATTCCTTCGATCAACTGGTGCGGGTCCATTTCCATCAGCGGGCGATCTTTGCAGGTTCCCGGTTCCGATTCGTCGGCATTGCAGATGAGGTACTTCGGTTTTGGCGAATCCTTGGGAACAAACGACCACTTCATACCCGTGGGAAACCCAGCCCCGCCGCGCCCGCGCAAACTGGATTTTTTCACTTCATCGATGATTGTTTCCGGCGTCATCTCTTTCAACGCTTTTTCGAGCGCCTTGTAGCCGTCGTGCTGCAGATAAACATCGATCTTGCGCGAATCCTTGATTCCCCAGCGCTTGCTAATGAGTGGCGTTTCTCCCGGCTCGCGTTCGTGAAGCGCCCCGGCAGTGACCGGCTCTGGCGGCGGAACTCTGCCGCCGTCCAATTCCTTAATGATGCGATCGAACTTCAGCGCCGTGAGATTCTCGTAAAAGTCGTAATTCACTTGCATGGCAGGCGCGCCGGTACATGCCCCGATGCATTCCACCTCTTCGAGGGAGAAGACCCCGTCCTGCGTCACTTCCTTGTGGCCGATTTCCAGGCGCTTTTTGGCGCGGTCCAAAATCTCGTTGCCCCCGCGCAACATGCATGCCACGTTCGTGCAAACCTGCACATGAAACTTGCCCATCGGCTTGCGGTGCAGCATCGAGTAGTAGGCGAGCGTTTCCTCGACCTGAACGTTGTTCAGATCCAGCCGGCGCGCAATCTCCGCAATCATCTCGTCGCTCACACAGCCATACTCGTCCTGCGCGTACATCAACATTGGAATCAGCGCGCTGCGTTTAAACGGATACGCGTTCTGCAACTTCTCAAAACGCGCGGCAAGCTGTGTAGAGAGTTCCATGAGGTTAGCGGTCGACTTCTCCTAAGACAATATCAATCGTCCCGATACACGCAATCATGTCGGATATCAGTTGTCCCGTGACCAACTTCGGCAACGCCTGCAAATTGATGTACGACGGCGAACGGAAATGCGCGCGTAGCGGCTTCGGCGAGCCGTCGCTGGCGATAAAGCAGCCCAATTCGCCGCGCGGCGATTCCACGGTCACAAACGCCTCGCCAGGCGGCGGCGAAAACCCTTCCGTGAAAATCTTGAAGTGATAGATGAGCGCTTCCATCTCCGTCTTCATTTTTTCGCGCGCCGGCGGCACGATGCCCGGCGCTTCGGTCCGGATCGGTCCGCTGTCCGTGATTTTGGCCATTGCCTGGCGCACAATGTTTAAACTCTGCCGCATTTCCAACACGCGGATCATGTAACGCGCAAAACAGTCGGATTCCGTCCGTGTCGGCACGTCAAACTCGAACTCGTCATAGCTCGAATAGGGGAACATTTTGCGGTTGTCGTAAGCGATGCCCGCAGCACGCAACGTCGGGCCCGTCATGCTCAGGGCCACCGCATCTTCCGCGGAAATATAGCCGACGCCTTGGAGCCGTCCCATCCAGATTCGGTTTCCCGTAAGCAGCGATTCGTATTCATCGATGCGGCTGGGCATCATCTTTAGGAAGCGCTCGACGGCCCCGCGCCAGCCCGCCGGGGGCTCCAGCGCGATGCCACCGATGCGGATATAACTCGTCATCATGCGCTGGCCAGCGAACAATTCGAAGATTTTTAGAATTTCTTCGCGCTCGCGGAAACAATAGAGAAACACGGACATCGCGCCCATGTCGATGGCATGCGTTCCAAGCCACACCAGATGCGAAGAAATGCGCTGCAGTTCCACCAACATCACGCGGACGTACTGCGCACGCTTGGGAATTTCGAGCCCCAGCAATTTTTCCACGGCAAGGCAATAAACCAGGTTGTTGCCGAGCGGATTGAGGTAGTCCATGCGGTCGGTAAGCGTGATAGCCTGTGAATATGTCTTGTCTTCGCAGCTTTTTTCAATTCCCGTGTGCAGATAACCCAGATCGGGTACAGCCCTGAGGACCGTTTCGCCATCCAGCTCAAGCAGAACGCGAAGCACGCCGTGAGTCGAAGGGTGCTGCGGACCCATGTTGAGAACCATCGTTTTTGTGACGCCGGTGGCGGTCTCGACAGTCGTCATACGGAGCTCTTTCTGAATCCCGTAACCATCGGCACGTCGCGATAACCCTCGACGGGATAATCCTTGCGCAGCGGATAACCTTCCCAGTCCTCCGGAAGCAGGATGCGCCGCAAGTCCGGATGGCCCTCGAAATGTATGCCGAAAAGGTCAAAAATCTCCCGCTCCAGCCAATTGGCCCCTGGCCAGACAGGCACTAACGTATCCACGACGGCGTCGGAACCGGACAACCGAACCTTAAGGCGAAGTTTGTCACGCCGGGGAATGGAAACCAAATGGTAGTTCAATTCGAAGCGCGGCTCGTGCGGGTAGCGGTCAACGCAGGTGGCATCCGTAAGCAAGTCGAATTGCAGCTCCGCGTGATCCCGACAGTACTCGGCAGCCGCCCGCAAAATTTTGCGAGGCAAAACAATGGTGATTTCGCCGCGGAATTCAATCACTTCCTCGATGGCGTTCGGATTCCACGCACGCAAGTGCTCGGCCACAACACTAGCGCGTTGGCTGGTATTCTCTGTCACCGTTTCCAAGCCCTCAGGCGCAGGCTAACTCTTATGCCAGTCGAGCGCGCCTTTTTTCCAAAGATAGAAGTAGCCGACCAAAAGTATGGCGATGTATACCATCATTTCCATGAAGCCGTACATCCCGATGCTCGGAGACATCTTTATAAAGTCCCGGTAAATGTAGGCCCACGGGTATAAGAAGATGGCTTCCACGTCAAAAAGGATGAAAACCATCGCCACCAGATAGAATCTTACGGAAACCGGCGCGCGCGCGTCACCCGTGGGCTCCATGCCGCATTCGTAGGGCTGCTGTTTGGCGCGGCTCGGTCGGCGCCAGCCCACCAGCACCGAGGCAGCCGTCAGCGCCCCGGCGAGCGCCGTCGCAATCAGCAGGTGTAAGAGAAGCGGAGTGTACGCTTGTAAGCCTGAATCTGTCATAAGCGAAGGGTTATAATATCCATTCAGCCGCCAGTCGGTCAAATGGCGTGAGAAAAATCCTGTGGCGCACGCCAGCGTTAAAACTATCGGCGAGTAGCCGCCGAGGGAGCGGACGAAATCGATGCTCTTTGGGCATAACACGGATGTGAAAGTCGGAGAGTCGGTCTATCACGTGCAGACCGAGGACCGCGGCACTGCAAATGCCTTGATCGACACAACGGTCTATTGCCGCGGCCGCGTACTGCATCGCCGCACGAATAATTACATTGATTTACTGCCGCTCGATCCGGGACGCGAAGAGCTTCTCAGAAAACGAATCGACGACCAGCATCGCACCGTGACCGAAGACATTCGCAGCGGCGCACTGCACCTCGTGCCCCCTCCGATGCCTGTCCAGGAAAAGCCCACCTCGAAGAACGCTAATTCCGCAGCGCCTTCGAGCCCGTCGCTTGTGTCACCGCTAGCGCTGGAGTTGATTAACGCGAAAAACTGGCTGGCAGGAAAGCGCGCGAATTTGCATGTTGCGGTCAGGAAAAAGCAAAATGGAGAGGCTATTGCTGGCGCGCTGGTGACCGCGCGCATTGATGGGGCGGCGGACGTCACGGAATTCTCGACAGAGACGGCAGCCGATGGCCAAGCGCGGCTGGAATTTGACATGCCCAGGCTTGCCGGAGCCGAGCCCGCGCTCGTCATTGAGGCTTCGCAAGCGGATTCAAAGGGCCAGCTGAAGTTTCAGTTAAAGGCGCGCCCGCGCGTGCCCACGGCATAAGAGCAGCGCTCAAGTTGGCATTCGAGTTTCGAGTAGAACAGAGCGATGGAAACGGCAATCTCGATTGTTGTGAACGGAGAAAAGCGCGAAACGCATCCTGGCGCGATGGTTACAGATCTACTCGTCGCGCTTGGGCTGGACTCAGGCCGCGTGGCCATCGAGCGAAACCTGGAAATCCTTCCGCGTCCCGCCTGGCCGCAGACTCCCGTGGAACCGGGCGACCACTACGAAATCGTCCAATTCGTCGGCGGCGGCTGAGATCCGAACCACTATTTCTTCTTTTGCCGGCGAGGTATTTCTTCCAGGGGGCTTCCAGTAATACTTTGGCCAACCGTTGCGCACACCCTTCTGGTCGTGTTGCGGCACGCCAACGTGAACGACCTCAGCTACCAGGTTGACTGTTCATCCTTTCTCCAAAATCCAGCGCGCCAAGCCTGCACAATCTTCTTGCCAGGCACGATAAGCAAGTTCTTGCCGCCGATGGCCCCGCCGTGCCCACTCCAGGCTCCGCCTACCTTGCGGCTAAACTTCGCCGGCTCCAGTGAAAGCAGCGTGCTTTTTGGAGTCCGCGTGCATCTCGAAGAGCTTTTCCGGCGAAGCGGAGAATTTCACGCGCTGCGAGATTGTCGGTGTCATCGGATTGATTTCTGAGTGTTTCTCAAAATCACTTGAGTCCTTCGAGAAGGTGGCCCATTTTACTTTTTTTCGTCTGGAGATACGCGCGGGAAATTTTTGAGATGCGCGGCTGGCAGGGAACGCGTTCAATGACGCGAATGCCCGACTGCTCAAGCTGGCGGACTTTTTCCGGGTTGTTGGAGAGCAGCCGGATCTTCGTGGCGCCGAGCTTTTCTAGGATTTGCGCCGAAAAATCATAGTCTCTCGCGTCGGCAGCGAATCCCAGCTTTTCGTTCGCTTCGACCGTGTCCATCCCTCCATCCTGCAGCTGGTAAGCGCGAAGCTTGTTCATCAACCCAATACCGCGGCCCTCTTGCGGCAGATAGAGCAGAATGCCGGAACCAGCCTGCGCGATTTTCTTGAGGGAGAGTTCGAGTTGCGCGCGGCAATCGCACCGCAGCGACGCAAGCACATCGCCAGTCAGGCATTGCGAATGCACGCGTACCAGCGGCGCGGCCTTTCCGTTAACTTTGCCACGCACCAAGGCAATGGCCTCATCCAACGGGCCCAAGCCTTTGAAGCCGTAAATCGCAAAGCGGCCGTACCGCGTGGGAAGCGCCGCCTGCGCAACCAGCTTTACTCTTGGCCCTTCCTTTTTGGGATGTCTGCGTGCGCGCGAATTGTGGTTCATGTCGAACGAGAAGTATAACAGGTACGCCACGCAAGACTTTACATCGCCGCGGCAATTGGCTAGCGTTACCGAAGACGCCCTCACGAACCAACATGGACTCGGCAACCGCAGTTCGCGACCTCCTCTTCACCCTGCTGCTAAAGGTGGGCGTGGCTTCCTCTATCGCCGCATTGTTGGCACGCTGGAACACTTTCCGCCGCGTCCTTTTCACCGAAGAGCGCGACCCCGACCAAAAACTCAAGCTGATGCTGTTCATGACCCCGCCCCTGATCCTCGGCGTAACCTTGCGCCTTGTCGGCTATCCCTACCAGTTCGCGGATCTTTCGCTTGAAGGCGCATTTTTGATGGGGTTGCTGGGCGGTCGCGTCGTCGGGCCAATTGGCGGCGCGATCATCACGATTCCCGCGCTCATCTCTCACGAATGGCTGGCCATGCCGGCCGCCTCGACCGCTGGTTTGTTGGGCGGCCTGATCCGCCAAGCCATTCCCAACAAAGAAGACCTCTGGAACTTCGGCCCGTTCACGTTTCTAAACATTCCAAAGGCCGTGGTTCGCCTTCTAAAAAAAGGCCAATTGTCCTGGGAAATGGCGCCACTGGCCGTCTGCGTCGGACTAGAGCTTGGCCGGGTGGCGCTGGTGCATGCGACCAAGCCCAAGTGGCTCTTTGCGATTCATCCGCAGTGGGATTGGTGGCTCGTTCTGACGGTGATCGCAACGCTGATGTCCGTCGCCGCGCCGCTGAAAATCTGGAACAACACGCGCATCGAGATGAACCTCGAGCGCCACCAGCAACTCCTCCTGAAAGCCCGCATGGATGCGCTCTCCCGCCAAATCAACCCGCATTTTCTTTTCAACACGC
This sequence comes from Candidatus Acidiferrum sp., assembly GCA_035314345.1. Classification (GTDB taxonomy): domain Bacteria; phylum Acidobacteriota; class Terriglobia; order Acidiferrales; family UBA7541; genus Acidiferrum. The sequence goes on along the minus strand of DATFZQ010000112.1, from coordinate 4,140 downwards.
TTAACACCGTCTCCGCCCTCATCCGCTTCGATCCGGATAACGCGCGCGAGGTGGTGCTCAAGCTGAGCAACATTTTGCGGCGGCTCCTCCGCAAACACGAAACCTTCGTGCCTCTGCGCGAAGAGCTCGAATTCATCGACGACTATCTCGATATCGAGGTCGCCCGCTTCGGCCGAGACAACCTAGACATCATCAAGCAAATCGACGAAGAAACCCTCGAAGCTTTCGTCCCCAGCATGCTTCTCCAACCTATCGTCGAAAACTGCTTGAAACACGGCCTCGCTCCAAAACTCGATGGCGGCAAAATCCAGCTGCGCACCACAAATAGCGACGGCCGCCTCCACATCGAAATCGAAGACAACGGCGTAGGCATCTCCGAAGAAAAAATGCCCCACGTCTACGTCGAAGGCATCGGGCTCAGCAACGTCCGCGAACGCCTCCGCGTCCTCTACGGCGCCGATTTCCACCTGCAAATCGAAAGCCGCCCCGGCCAAGGCACGCTCATCAAAATTGACATTCCAGAGTTGGTTTCCGCAATGCAGACGGTGGGTTGAACATCAATCCCATGTACGGCCACGAGCTACGGTATGTATTACGCTTTGTAATACAAACTGAAAAGCTGTACCTTCCGAGGCTAGGCACGAAGGGGTAGTCGAAGGCGATGCCAATGATTATAATGTTTTCTACGCGCCCGTAGCTCAGTTGGATCAGAGCATCTGGCTTCGAACTAGCAGATGCTAACCTACTAAGTGCCGCGTCTGGTGTCGCTTACGCGGAACCGCGCGGTGCAACCAGCCCCGTGAATTGGACCGAAGATGGACTGAAAAAACTGTGGTAGCAAGGTTGTGGACTCTCCGTTCGAGTGAAGCACGATGGCTGGCGTGATGATCTCCCAGCTCACGCCTTTAAGGCGTTGACCAAGTTTACTTGATCCAGGGACCTGACCTCCTCTGAACTCCGCTACGGCTGAATATCGAATGTCGATCATGTAACTTGTTACGTGACCTCCTCGTATGTCATTCATTTCACAGGTGCTCCTAGTTTTGGCGAGGCAGTGGTCATAACAACTCTGGCTGATGTGGATATTGCTCTGGGCCACCCTGCTGTGCAAGATCAAACATACTGATTTCATCGTCGGCTTTCGCAGATGCGACACGAGGAACAAAACCGGTCCTTCCAATTCTCGATCAAGGGTACCGTGGTGTTGACGGTCGTCTTTGCGGCCACTTTGCTGACCGTGCCGCTTGGGGAAGCATGGCCGCAAGGCCACCAGCAGGGCAGCATGCCTGGAATGGACATGCGCGACAACGGCGACATGAGCGGCATGGGCCCAAGTATGGCAGCCATGGCCGGCCACATGTACATGACCCCGCTGCGGCCAAAGCAACTTGGCGACGACGAGAAAGCAAAGGCGGTTGTAGCCGCATTGAAGGCAACCATGGAGCGCTACAAGGACTACCGCAAGGCTTTACTCGACGGGTATGTCATCTTGAATCCGAAACTTAAGCAGCCCCAATATCACTTCACTAACGATGCCAATGCACGGCAAGCTGACATCCAGTTCGACCCGAGCAAGCCAACTGCCCTGCTTTATCGCCGGACTCCGATGCTCGAATACAAGCTGGAGGGCGCCATGTACACGACCAACCCCGACGCGACCGAAGATGAGCTGAATCAGCGCATCCCGCTCAGCGTGGCGCGGTGGCATCGGCACATCAACGTCTGCTGGGCCCCGGAAGACCGCATAATGGACTACAAAGCCGCTCATCCCAAGTTCGGCATGTTCGGCTCCATAAAGACCCAAGAGCCCTGCACGGCCGAACGGGGGATCTTCTACGCCTATGTGTTCTCCTGGATGATCCACATTTTCCCCTACGAAACCGACTTCAAAGACGTTTTTTCCATGAACGACGACGTGGCCCACGTGCATTGATCCCGCGAATTCCGATGGGATGCCCTAGACTTGAGGTGAGCGGCAACCGGCGTCAGCGATCAACGGTGTCTTTCAATCGACGTTCGTAGCGTCGCGCCTTGGCGATCGCGCCACATGTGTCCATGTTGCTCCAGCGGCGCGACCGGTTCTTGCTGCCATCAAGGAAGAGCCAACCGCAACGGCGCAACCCATCTCATGATCACGTTCCTGATTGAGAATGAGAACGTCCTTGCTAAGTATGTGGGAACTCATCCTGGCGCACCCAAAGTCGCGGACCCGCAACGTCTCGCGAAGGAGGGCGCATCGAGTCCAGCGCCTTCGTTAGCTTAATGACTGCTCCTTGTGGCGGACGGCGAGCGATTCTTCTTACAATGGAGGGTGATCTCTTTGGCTGCCGGTTCCGACACAACGCCTAAAGCATATTTTGGAGTTCTGCGGCGACTGACTGTCCATATCGAAAATGCTATCCGGGCGCGAACGCCTTTGAAATCAGCGACATCCAAGAAGAGAGAAATCGCGAGCCGGCCCTAACAAAGCGACCAGAATGTAGCAATGTTACATTGCATCGACAACTCGCCACCGTATCAATTCGCCAGAGACACCCCGAAGAAATCGCCAGCCGTCACGAAAAAGTAGGAAGTAGGCCGTGGCCCGGAGATCGTTTTGTTCCATTCTCTGCTTGGACAAAAACCCGCGGAGGGTGGCCCTCGATATCTCCTGGAAAGTGCTCCTCTGACACTCTCTTTACATTGGCTCGACCTCCGAGCCACCCGCCACTGCTCTGTTATAACTCCTACTTATGTTTCGATTTATCGGCCTGTGCCTCGGAACGCTGGTTCGCCTCTTGCGCGCGCGTCGTAGCCTTCTACTAGAGAATCTGGCGCTACGTCAACAACTCGCCGCCCTGAAACGTCGACATCCGCGGCCAAGACTAGACCTGCTCGACAAGCTCTTCTGGGTCGCCGTCCGCCGATTCTGGTCCGGATGGCAACAATCCCTCATTGCGGTCACGCCCGAAACGGTGGTGCGTTGGCACAGGGGCGGATTCCGTTTGTACTGGAAGCTGATCTCCAAGGTCAAGAGGCCCGCGGAAGACGACGGACGTCGATGGAGGTTCAGGAATTGATATTCCGGATGGTCGTTGAGAACCCAACGTGGGGAGCGCCGCGCATCCATGGCGAGCTTCTCATGCTCAGTTTTGATGTCTCTGAGCGAACGATCTCTCGTTGGATTAAACGGGCACCTCGAGAGCCGGAGCCAGCTAAGCGCTGGCTTACCTTTCTCCGAGGATGGCGGTAACAGGGTTGGCCGCTATCAGAAGCGCAAGTGCCGCAACGGTTTGCTTCGGCAACGGTTTCACGCTTGAACTAGGCCAAAAGGTTGCAGCATTGCTGGCAAGGCTTCGACATTACGTTTCTACCGGAAAAAACAAAATCGCTGGCAAAGAACTTCATCATGCCCACATCATTTTGTTGCTCACCATTTGCGGTTGTCACCTCGATTTGCCGAAGTTCCTGTTCGTTTTGAGCCTGAGTCCCCTGTGATCCGACAACCGTCAGCGTGCCGAGCAGTAGTAGAAACACACAAATCCCTCGCATCGTCCACCTCGCAAGATATTCAATCTGTAACTCAAAGAACGGAAAAACAATCCGCTCTGCCGGGCGGTCAGTTGGATGCTATCGGCGCGGTTCAGGGTCGCTTTGCAATTTGGCGTATTTCCCCTCAAGCACCGGGTTCGGAGTAATCAGCTTGGGCCATGCCTGGTTAACGCGGTATCGTCCGAGTGGATTTCAAGTTTCCGATTACGCGACTTATGTGTGCCACGAGCACGAAAGGAGAAACGCTGAGTAGTGCGCAACTGCTTGACTGATGAGGGTAGGCCCCTCGGAACCGGTTTACAGGAACAGGTTCCAAACCACCTTCGGCGGCTGTAGCCAAAAGCTATGGTCGTGAACGCGGAAGGAAAAGGCCTGGCACGAACCAGGTCAGGTGACAGGCAAGAAGAGGACCGCAAGGGAACCACTGCTGAAGTGTCGAAACGTTAAAGACGATGTCAAAACCGCGGGGGTCCTATAAAAGCGAATGTCAAGAGACATTTCTCTCCGTCGGCTCGGTGCCGACACTTTTTTGTCTCGGCATTCAGCCCAACCGCTTTAACGTGCACTCGCGATCGGCGAGTGGTCTTGGTCGGACGACGTAGTTTCGTG
>DATFZQ010000111.1:0-7145 GCA_035314345.1 Candidatus Acidiferrum sp. | reverse complement strand
GCTTCTATTTACCGACGGCATTACCGAAGCCGAGGGCCCGGATGGCGAAGAATTCGGCACAGAAAAAGTCGCCGCATTCGCCAAAGCACATGCGGCGAATTCCGCCGCGAAGATTAATCAGCAGCTGCTGGCGCAGGTTACTGAGTTCTGCGGCGCGCATTTTCAGGATGACGCTACCCTGCTCGTGCTGGCAGTGAAGTAGCCGCCGATTAGCGGCGGATGACGGGCCACTCCTCTATAATCCAGTGATTGTCGATGTACAGGCGCGAGTCACGCATCATCCGGCGGGCGGCGGGCGGCGGACAAGCGTACCTTGATGGTGCATCGGTGACGTGGCGAGACTCTGCTTTTGCTGAGAGTGGTCTCAACGATGCTCATACGCCTCGGCCCGACGGGCGATTCCCAAGAGTTGCTTGCGTTGCATGATGAAATGCGCCACGCGGCCGGCTGGTAGGGCGAGCCATTGTGGCAGGCCGTAAGGACGATAACTGGAGCCTGCCGCTTCGGCATCCATAGTCTGCTTTAGTTCCGATCGCGCCGCCGCGTTGTCTCATATTCGTTCAGCGTGTAGGTCTAAATGCTCAAGTACTGATGAAAAAAACGGGTGATCCTTCTCCGCGCATCTTCCGCCGACGCTTCGTGATATCCAATGTGAATCACTTGTAGCGCGTTGAACCACCAAGTGCCGGGATTATTGAGAAACGAGTGCCCTGCTTCCGGATACTCTTTCACGTCGTGCGCGACATCGGCCGTGGTGAGCACCTGCTCAAGCTGCTGCGCCACGCCCCGGGTCCAACGGTCTTTGGCCCCATAGCTGGCGACGATCGGGCATGCCCGCGCAAGAAAGGTCTGGGCATCGGGCGGCAGGCCCCCCATAGTTCACGCTCGCGGCTCCGAATCCATGCTCCGGCGCGAGCAGTAACGCGAACCCGCCTCCCATACAAAACCCGATCACGCCAATTTTGCCCGTGCATTCCGGCTGCTTTATCAGCCAGGTGCGCACAGCTTCCACGTCGTCGTACGTCGGGCCTTGCCTGGCTTTCAAATCTCGCGCGAGGGCGAAAAGACATTTCATCTTGCCGCCGCGGAAAAGCAAGTTCGGCGCCGCTGCTAGGAATCCCGCCTTCGCCAGCCACCGTGTTTGGTTGCGCAGATCTTCCGACATGCCGGCGACGTCATGTAGCACCACCACGCCGGGCCACGGCGCGGGCTGCTCGGGAACGGAAACGAATGCCGGCAAGTCGACAGAATTCACGGGGATCTTGACGTCGCCCATATTGCGACTCCCTGTCTGAAGCCCATCGCTTGAGCCAGCTATCGTAGCGGAAATGTCCGCGACGACTATACAATTCTCACTTGTCCTAGAAAAGCACAGAGACAGGTTGTCGAACATGTCAGACAGAACGAACTTGGGACGTTCATCTCAGGCCTCGTCACGTGGGCCATACCCCTCTATTGGAGCGTATCGTTCGTCGCGCTTATCGACCAAATAGAATCCCGCTGACCCCCAGAAGTCCGGTTTTGGAAAAATTACGAGATTGCGGGCGGTTGACGGGCCACTCGGAAGTTAGCGGAAGAAGGCGCGTAACTTCCAGATTGCCGACAGTGCGGTCGGAAAGTGGAAGTCGCGAACACCGAGAAAGGCCAACTCAGCGCGCTTGGGCGATTAGGAGAGTCAGGTCGTCGGCCTGGTTAGCGCCACTGAATTTCTGGACCGCGGCGAGGATGAGGGAAAGAAGCGCTTCGACGGGCAGCTGAGAGTGGGAGCGAAGAATTTCCAACAGACGCGACTCGCCGAACTCCTCCTCAGCGGGGTTAAGTGCCTCGGTGATGCCGTCGGTGTAGATCAATACCACGTCTCCCGGCCGTAGAGAGACTTTCTCCACGGTGCATTTCCAATCCTTGAACAGGCCCAGCACAGTCGCCGTAGCCCCGAGCCTTTGGAGTTCCCCGTTTGCGCGCAGCAGGAGAGGGGGATTGTGGCCGCAGTTGGCATAGCGCAAGTAGCGGCTGGCGTCGTCGTAATCCCCAAAGAAGAGCGTGGCGTAGCGATCTTCCTGCGTGTTCTCGTAAAAAAGACGGTTTACCGACTGGAGCAGCCGGTGAGGATCCTCGAGAGCAACCGCGTACTGGCTGCGCAAAATCGCCTGGAGATTGCCCATGAGCAAGGCGGCCGCGATGCCCTTGCCGGAAACGTCCGCGATCACAATGCCGAGCCGTCCGGGGCCCAAATCGAGAAAGTCATAATAGTCGCCCCCGACCACTCGCGCCTGGATGCAGGTCCCCGCGTAATCGAGCGTTGCGACTGGCGGCATGACTTGAGGAAACAGGCGGGACTGCACCTCCCGTGCAATTTCCATATCGCGCGCCACGCGGTGGTCGGCCTCCATGCGCTCCGCCATCTTTTCGGCGAGGCGAATATTTTCGAGAGCGATGCCAGCCTGGCTGGCGACGGAATCGAGCAAACGCTTGTCCTCACTCGAATAGGGCTCTTCCGAGAGGCGCTGACCTAGAACAAGCAGGCCAGAAAGCCGGCCATCATGATCGAGAATAGGCACGAGACATTCCGGGGCGAGCGAAGCGAGCACGGGAAGCTCTTCGGCATCATCAGAGCCCGAAGGGGGAACATCCCAGGATTTCCCGCGGGTGGCGAGTTGGACAAGAAATGGTAGATCGGAGGGGAGCCTCTCCGCTCCCGCCGGAACAGTTCCAGACTGCGCAATCAGCTGCGAGTCATCCGTCCCGACATAGCAAACAAATGTTTTCGGGCGCAGCGCCTTGTTCAGATGCTGCTCCAGAAGAGCAGCCAGCTCGGTGCGGCCGGTCACCGTGCGGGTCTTCTCGGCGAGGTCCTCCAAGATGACGCGAGCGTCGTAGGCGCTTCGGAAAAATGCGCGGTCGATGCGCTGAGTGCCCCGTTTCAGCAATGGGGCCGACAGCCACACCAAGGCAATCCCAAACGCAGCGCTCAACATCATCCCAACGTTTGGATCAGGCTGAAAGAACCGGGAAAACGTGCGAGTGAAAAAGGTAATGGCGAAAACCGCTGCCACGAAAAGCAAAACGACGAAGCCTCGCTGTACGAGCACATACCGCGCGCTTCGCCGCAGCAGCACCGGAATTTCCATCACGCGGTGTTTCACTACGGCATAGGCGAACGAAAGGGGATACAGGGCCAGGACGATAACCAGCAGCGTATTGAACCAGAAAGACGGACGGTATCCCGTGAAGTCTATTGCTGCGCGTTCGATGACAATTGGCAGGACGCCGAACACGGTGCCCCAGAGAATCACCCGCGATTTACGGCGCACTTCGGGAGTGGCAGCACGACCGAATGCGTTTCCTCCCAGCGAGAGGAGACCCAGCCCAATGAGACTGTAAGTCCCATAAACCAACAATGTACGGATCATTTCAGCGGCGCGTTCGCCCACCAACTGCTCGGCCACACCCGGTATCCTCATATCGCCAATTCCCAAGCCGGACAGCACTAAGGCGACACCGAAGACGAGGCTTGCCCATTTCAGCCATCGAAAGCGACGCTCCAGTGGAGAGCACGCGGGAAATACCGCAAAAAAGATGTAGAAAAGCGAGCAAAGCATTCCGGAAAAGACCGCGTGATACTCGAGAGCAAACGAGCGCAGCGCGGAATTCATGATCAATGGATGGGAAAAACTTGGGGTAGCGACGAACCCGCAGAACAAGGAAGCGAGAATCCACGCATTAGAGTCATTCACCCGCAGAAAAAGAACCGCCAATCCGACCATTAGGAACAGCACGGGGAATGACCGTGTTACTTCCAGGGCCGAAGTCTTGGCAAGTCCCTCTGGTGCTGCACCCTCCACTGAAGCACGGAAGATCGCATGCAGCACAAGAGGCCATGAGTCGCCGTCTCGTTGGATAGTGAGGTCGACAGCGTCGCCGGGCCGCCCGCGGCCATAAGCCTCATAGTAGGGAGCGGAAGTACTGAGCCTGCGCCCGTTGACCCCGATAATACGGTCGCCGGCCCGCAACCCGGCCTGTTCCGCCGGGCTTCCCTGCACCACATCCCCGACTTTGATCGAGTGCGCTCTCTCGTCGTACTGCTCGTTGTGTAATTTGTTGAAACCCAGCTCCACCCGCGGGTCCGGATATCGCTCAACATACATCCACACCGAAGCGTAAAGAACGGCCGCCACGGCAAAAACCGTTGCCAACGCTGCAAGAAAGGGCCGGGGAAGTGAAAACCAACGGGACATAAAGCCGTAAGAAAACAGAAATTTGCTCCGGATTGCAGCCTACGATGAGCGGTTGTGCGAGTCAACTAAGTCGCGCCCGGCCCTTGGTTTATCGACTCCAAGAAAGTCGCGATCTTGCCTGTCCGCTTGTTGCTGTTAAATCTTCATCTCCAAGATGCGCTCCTTCTGTCTTAATTCTGGGCCTGACTCGCGCTCGGTAGAATCTTTCCACTTGGTCGGTAAGTCGGCAAACCGAGGATGTGGCCACCCCTAAAACCCTGACGATCTATTCCCGAGTAAAGGTCCACGGCACTGTGCCGAACGTTGTGTTCGCGGGCGCCTCGAAGCGACAAAGGTCACTGACCCCTCTGGGCGGATGACGGGCTACTCTTACCTAATCGGGTAAAGGAAGGTTTCCAACAATCCGAGAGTTGATCGCTTTGATCAGCACCACGGTGGTTATCGCGGGCACTTCATTAAGGACAAAATCCTCCAGTGCGATCTCGTGCGGGCCGAGGGCACTTAAACGTATGACTGGTGTCCTACCCCTTCCCAGAATGAACTTCTAGAAGCTCACATCGCTCTTATCCATATCTCTACCGAACTTTGTTTACGTACACAATTCCCGTCTTCATCACGAGCACGATTTGCTCCAGCGCCTGGATATGTTCCAAAGGCTTGCACTGCCAGCGACGGCTGTTTCTCTGAACTCGGGTTTGAACTTGGCGGAATACCCAGCTTAGTCGGCCTTCACGAGTTCAATCACAAGGGCGCTGGTTACGCCCGTCATTGGCTCGATTACCCCCGGTGATTTCATCGTCAGTTTGTTGCCCTCGATTTTCATGAAATACACTCGGTCTGTGCCAGGGAGCGCCGGACTCGATGCGGTGTCGACACGGGCTGTTGCCTTGAGACCGTCCTGGCTCTGTTCCCCAATCGTGTATTGGCCCGTCCAGGCGACGCTCGTCTTCATCGCAGCGATGGCTTCGGCATCGGTCAGCGCTGCCGAGGTTGGCACTGGTCGCCTCGAATCAACGAATAGCAGCCACATGCGGGTCGCGGTGACGGTTACATAGCCCTCCGGCTGCTCCCCGAGCGGGTACTTGACTAGGCCCGCTGTTAAGCCTTTCAACGAAACGACTTTCCACGTTCCGATGATCTGATCCTTGGTCGTCGCCTGCTGGGTGAGCAGTACGATGGTGACAGTCGCGAGCAGTAGCTTGTTCATTGACGAATCCTCCGGAGGGGCATTTTACAACGGCTCTCCTTGCTCACGAGAGGGCCCGTTCTGACACAACACTCCCAAGAATTCAGTTGGGGAGGTTTCACTTGACCGAATTTAGCGAGTGTAGAAAGGCACCCCAGCGATTGCTGCCGACCAACTCCTGGATGACGGTCTATTCGGAAGTAATGCAGGGACCGTTTGTGGGAAGTTTGAGATTCGCTGCATTCGCGGGGACAGATCCTCGGCAACGTCGCTGCTTTTCCTGATTTCCAGAAAACATTCTCAGTCGTTCGCTCAGAGGCTCCCCGGCCAAAAATGGTTTTCTGAAACCATTCGGTAGTCTGCCGAATGCTTTGCCATTTTCCAAATCATTGAAGAAATTAAGGTTGGCTCTTCGAAGGATACCTGCCCACCGACTGTAATTTGACCAGTCAAATGTGGCGAATTCTAAACACAGTGTTTCGTGCTGTTTGCGAGAGCATCGAATTTGGAATTCTGGTGCCAAGAATGGAAGTCGCACCCAATTGCACCCCAAGTGAGTTGTTACCAGCTCCAGCGTAAGGAACTGAAATTAAAGAGGAAGTTGGCTCCCCGGGTAGGACTCGAACCTACTGACTTGTGCAAGGATTCAATCATGAAATTGAAGAGAGAATATTTAGAGCACCGAGGAGTACTGAGCGAGGGGAGAGCATTTTCAGACAGAAATCGCAGCTTGCCAGGCAACTCTTCCCTGTTAATTCCCTGATCCGCCCGCCAGGCTGAGGCTATAATCTGAACTTGAGAGTGCGCTGTGAGCGGGTGTTTTGTGGAGATCTGCCCTTCCCGAGGGTGGATGGTTCCCTGATTTTTTCCCTGTTACTGCGGAGAAGCGTTCGCTCATGACTGCGCCCTCCGACAGGCAGTCTTGGGGTCTCTCCTTTTCCCCTGAGTGTACCGGGAACTCCAACTTTGCGGCCCAATTGTTGGGATAACTGCCATACATAAACATAGCAGTTTTAACTTTCTAAAAATTGGTAGTCTTGAAGGGACTAGAGGACGAAAAATGTTTGATTCCTTGACTCACGACAACAAGCGATGCAGACGGCGCTTCAACGTGGATGCTTATTTCCAGCTCCGGCATGGACTCGCTCATGATCTTGCAACGATCGCGTCGAAAAATGAGTATCCAAAATTGAGTGGACACCGCACCATTGCGCTGCTCGGCCGGCGCGATGCACCTACCGAAGCAGTCGAAGAATATTGCCAATACCTGGGCGCGGCATTGAGCGCGCACGATTTTGAGTTGAAGCTGGTGCGTGTTGCGTGGCTCGAAGATGGCTGGCCTGCGCCAACGGCCTCAGGTGTGCGCAGTGTGCAGGACAATGGTCACCTCCCGGCTCCCAGCCGCGCGTCAAGTACCCAACCCGAGCTGACATTTTGAATAGGGTGAAGTTTCGCTGAGAGACGTTGCCCCTCTGTGTCCAGCTCTACTAGCAAGTTCGAAGTTGATTGCTGCCGTCGTCCCGAACCTGAAACACATTCATAGCATTCGGCAGTGAACCGAATGTTCTCGCAACATCCAATTGTTTGCGAAATCTGAGGTTGGCTCCCCGAACTGTACGATATGCGAACTCTTGGGTTCGAGTTTCCTATCCGATTCCGAAAAGAAAGGGCCCGTTCTTTAGGCTAGGCTCGCTCCAGTACCCACTTTTCCGATAACCGCGTTA
>DATFZQ010000110.1:0-48497 GCA_035314345.1 Candidatus Acidiferrum sp. | reverse complement strand
GGCGACCAGGAGCAACGCCGGTGCTGCTGCATTCCCTCTGACCACAGAAGCGGCGCGATAGACCCCCTCTTGTCAATCATTTTCATCACCCAAAACCGGTTACAACTCTAGTCGGCTCCCCTCAATGCCGAAACTTGTTCCGAATCAGCGGGATTGCCAACCGCCGCAAGGCACCTTACGGAATCACTGCCAGAGTTGTGGTTTTGCTTGAAAAATGCCCGGTAATGTGATATAATTAGTAAAGGGAGTTTGTTAGATATCGACAGATTTTCTCACTTTGGCGGACGACCCAATTAGGAGGCTTGAAATGGGGACGGACGTTCTTTACGCGAAGACAGAGGGCGGCATGAAACTGGCCGTTATTGATGTGACTAACCCGGCGTTTGCTGTGAGCGCGACGGACGCGGAACTCGCGGCTCTAGCAGAGCAATACATTCGCGAATCGGGGCAGCATCGCGAGATTCCGGCGGCGCTACGTGAGGCGCTTCAGAGCTCGATGCTGGGGCGGGGGCTTATGGCGGCTGCCGGCACATTTTTGGACGGGATGAGCACGTATCTGCTGAAGTTGGGTGCGGAAAATTTAGGGGAAAGTGCCAGCCCGATCGACCGAAGGATTGCTGCTTCGTTTCCGGCGTTTACAACGAGACTGCGGTTGCAGGATGTGGCGCGGTTGCTGGCAGATGGCCTCGCGGGCAGCGTCGCGGCCGAGTCGCGACGGCCCGTATGTCTTGTGAATATCGGGGGTGGACCGGGGTCCGACAGTTGGAATTCGTTGATCCATCTTCAAGCGGAGCGCCCGGCCTTGCTGGCTGGGCGGAAAATCGAGGTTGCTGTATTGGATGTGGATGCAAGCGGGCCTGCGTTTGGCGGCCGGGCTATTGAGGCGCTGCGCGCGCCGGCGTCACCTCTGCGCGGGCTCAACATTGGGTTCCGCCATTTCGAGTATGAATGGTCGGACTCCGCGCGATTGCGAGAGTTGCTTTGCGAGTTGGAGACTAGCGATGCGGCGTGTGGGATCTCGTCTGAGGGAGGATTGTTTGAGTATGGTTCGGACAATGAGATCATCACGAACCTAAGAGCGCTTCACAGCGGAACCGCACGCGATGCTGTCGTCGTTGGAACGGTGACGCGGGACGGCGAGCCTGTACGGGCTTCGCTAATCGCCAACCGAGTGTCCACGCGGCCGCGAACGAGCGAGACATTCCAATCGCTCTGTGAACAGGGAGGCTGGATCGTGGAAGAGATGATTGAGCGTCCCTTCAGCTACAATGTCCGCTTGGTGAAGGATTGAGGCTGGGTTGTAAGGGTAATGGTGGTTTTTTTTTGGTGCTTGCTTCCTGGTTAATCCAGTCTGTAGGGCGGTGAATTATTGGCGTTCGATAATTTTTCTGCCATTGACCCGAAAGCTCGTTTGATGGAACCAGCAGACAAGTCTAAAAGCGCGATTGCGAGAACGCCGGCTTGGGTGATTTTTCTGAGCTTTTTGCGGCTTGGATGTAACTCTTTTGGCGGTCCTATCGCGCATCTCGGATACTTCCGGAATGAGTTTGTCATTCGACGTAAGTGGGTGGATGAGGAGACTTTTGCCGATGTTGTGGGGCTGTGCCAGTTTCTTCCGGGGCCGGCGAGCAGCCAGGTCGGGTTCACGATTGGGCTGCTTAAGGGCGGGCCGTTGGGGGCGCTGGCGGCTTGGGCTGCGTTCACGTTGCCTTCGGCGATGATTATGTTTGCGTTTGCTTATGGACATAGCCTGTTTGCGGGGAAGATTGGTTCCGGAATTTTGCATGGATTGGAGCTGGTCGCGGTAGCGATTGTGGCGCAAGCGGTGTGGGGGATGGCGCAAACACTTGCACCGGACCGGATTAGGGCAACGATAGCTGTGGTGGGAGCGGAGATCGTCTTGTTGTCGCGGCTGGCATCGAGCCAGCTAGTGGCGATAGCAGTTGGCGCAATTCTGGGGTTGATTCTGTGCCGTCAGGCGAGTGCGCCGCCACGGAAGGCTCTTCCCATTTCCATTTCGCGCCTTCAGGGCCTCGCCTGTCTTGGTGTCTTTGCAACGCTTTTGATCGTTCCTGCAATTCTTGTGGCCACTACGCACAATCAAGTTGCCGCGTTGTTCCAGGCTTTTTATAGCAGCGGAGCGCTGGTGTTCGGCGGTGGACATGTTGTGTTGCCGCTGCTAAGGGATGCCGTAGTTGGCCCAGGATGGATCGACGACAATACTTTTCTGGCGGGCTACGGTGTGGTCCAGGCAGTTCCGGGGCCGCTCTTTACGTTTTCTGCTTACTTGGGGGCGGTTCTGAAGCCCGAGCCTCATGGCGCGGCCGGCGCGGCGATCGCTCTGGTGGCTTTGTTCCTGCCTGGATTGCTTCTTGTTATTGGCGCTTTGCCATTTTGGAATGGGTTGCGCTCGAGCGAGAAAACGCGGTCCGCGTTTGCAGGCGTAAATGCCAGTGTGGTGGGAATTTTGTTGGCGGCGCTCTATCAACCTGTTTGGACCAGTAGCGTGCATAAGGCGGGGGATTTTTCGGCGGTGGTAGCGGCTTTCTTGGCGCTCACTGTGTGGAAGGCACCTCCGTGGATCGTGGTGTGCGCGGTGGCGGCGGTTGGAGGAGTTGCTAGCTATCTGGCTTGAATGCGAAAAGCCGTGCGTGGACGATGATTGGTTCTCGGGCGAGCGTTTGTTAGGTGGATTCATTCCGCAAGAAGGCAGTGGGCCAGGGGCGAAGAGCCTACTCCTGTCCGAGAGAGCGGAAGGGTTGAGTGGGTAGCCGAGTGTGATGGGAACGAAGCCTAGAGAGCAGCGCTTTGAGACGGGAGCGATCTTGGTCAGCGACGGCGATGAATCGCAAGCCTATGCCGCTGCCGCGTTTTACATGACGAACAACAGCCTCGGCTTTGATTCGACCCTCCTGAACTAGAAAATCGAGCTTGGCGGGCATGCCCTCTTTTACGCTGAAGTGAGGAGTCGCGATAAATAGGCCGTCGATGCTTATGTCCAGGACGCGGGAGACGTCGTCGCGCCCATTGCAGCGCCAGCAGAGCCAGATATCCTCTGAGGCTGGAATCCGGGTCAGGGCACGGCGAGAGTAGGACGGTTTCTGAACCAAGTGCACCCCCCGGAGCGGCAGGTAGTTGGGAAGGAGAGGCCTGGGAGGCCGACCCAATAATGGTGTTCCTGCGCGCTCCTGATGTTACCTGTACGAAAGTCGAGTACTAGCTGATTTCACCGCCTGCGCTGCGCACCCAATGGTCAATAGAAAGGTGCATAGCAAGTAGTGCACCAGAACGCCAGAGCGTTTCGTCGCTGGCTCAGGCCGCTTTTTGATTCTCGCGGCTGACTGAGCCCAAATTACGGACACTCGCAATGTTGATGACTGGGTGACGGAGGACGGCGAGGCGCGCCACGGCCAGTTCCCATGACTTCTGAAGAATGTAAAGGCTTGTGACCACGAGGGCGATGGCCACAAATCCTATGGCGAAGAGGGCGAAGGCTGCGAGTAGTTCCCGCACAACATAGAGTTGCGAGAGCGCAATAAAAGCCAGGAATCCCCACAACCACATCCGGCCATGGTCCTTGCTGTTGGCTTGCTGTTGCACGACGCTCTTGGCTTGCTCTTGCACGACCCCCTCCTGATTTATCTAACGGCGGCCCCAACCTGGGATGAGCGCCAGGGCCGCCGATATGCTTACTTGGTGGTGGGCCAAGTAAGGTGGTGTTGGATGACGATGTGCACTTTCGCTCAGTTGAGGAGAAGCGGCAATGCACGGCGAGTGAACTGTGGGTGGACTGCAGGTGAACCGGGACACGGGCGATGACCGACAAATGGCTGATGATAGAATTTGCGAATTGTCGGGAGACGAAGATGGAAATTCTGGAAGTTAAAACCGTAAGACGGACGCAGTTTGTTGATGTTACGGATCGGGTGAGGAGGGCAGTGGCGTCGACGGGCGTTCTGTCAGGGATGTGTTACGTGTATGTGCCGCATACGACTGCGGGAGTCGTAATCAATGAGCATTTTGACCCCGATGTGACGACGGACTTGGAAGGAGTGTTCGACCGGGTAGTGCCGCGCGCATGGCTGTATCAGCATAGTGAAGGGAATTCGGATTCGCATGCCAAGGCGGCAATGACGGGGACTAGTCAGATGATTTTTGTGGAGGACGGGGAGTTGGCGTTGGGGAGATGGCAGGGAGTATTTTTTTGTGAGTTTGATGGGCCGAGGGAGAGGAAGATTTGGGTAAAGGTAATCGGCGATCCGAGTTGAGACGGGAGGAGTATGAGGCTCATGAAGTTTGCATGCTTATTCCTGCTGACTTTGGCTGGCGGTTGGGGGCGCGCTAGGCAAAACGCGGGGACGAAGACTGACGCGGAAGATGTGCGAGCAGCAATCGCGGGTGTGTGGCGGGGACACTCCGTTTGCGTGGACAAGAATGGCCCATGCCACGATGAAGTCAACGTGTATCGCTTTTCGAGAGTCACGGCGAACTCGAATGAGTTTTCCGTGACGGCGAGCAAAGTCGTGGACGGCAAGGAGATTGTGATGGGCAGCGGATCGTGGAAGTACGACGAGAAGACGAGGACTGTGGAAACCGAAAAGCCGCTCATCCGATTGACGATTGACGGAAAGAAAATGGAAGGGGCGTTGAGTCTTGCAGATGGAACCGCGTATCGGCGCATTTACCTGGAGAAGGAGAATTGAGTCTGGGCGGAGATTCTCGCTCGTGTGCTACAGTTTTTAACTCTATGAACAAGCTAGGGATTTACGTTCAGGTCCCGTTTTGCCAGATGAAGTGTACTTATTGCAATTTTCATACGGGAGTGGTGTCTTCGGGGCGGTTTTCGCCTTATGTGGAGGCGGTGTGCAGCGAGATTCGAGGGTATCCGGGATTGTACCGGGCGTCGGGAGTCGAGCTGCCTGAGGGACTTGAGAAGGCGGTGGTGGACACCGTTTATATCGGCGGAGGAACACCCAGTCTGCTGGAGTCGGGGTTGCTGCAGGGCATGATAGAGGCGATTCGGGAGACCTTTGCTGCGGAGTTGAGTGAGGTGACGCTGGAAGCTGATCCGGAGACGGTAGAGCAGGGGAAAGCGGCGGCTTGGGTGAGGGCGGGAATTAACCGGGTGAGTTTTGGAGTACAGTCGTTTTCGGATCAGGAATTGGTGGCGGCGGGGCGAATGCACCGTAGGGCAGATATTTATCGGGCGGCGGATATCCTGCGGGCGGCCGGGATTCGGAATATTAGTTTTGATTTGATTGCGGGGTTGCCGTTTCAGACCAAGGAGAGTTGGAAAGAAACGCTCGGGGAGTTGGGGAAGTTGGCGCCGGAACATGTTTCGGTCTATTTGTTGGAGGTGGATGAAGGGAGCCGGTTGGGGCTGGAGATTTTGCAAAGTGGAACGCGGTACAGCGCGGGGGCTGTTCCGTGCGACGACGCGATGGCGGAATTCTATGAAACGGCCTGCGAATTTCTGGGGGCGGCCGGCTATCACCACTATGAGATTTCGAATTGGGCTTGGCCGGGGTTTGAGTCGAAACACAATTTGAAGTATTGGAGGCGCGAGGAGTATTTAGGGTTCGGGGCTGGGGCGCATTCGTTTTCTGGGCCGCAGCGCTGGGCGAATGCGCATGACGCGGCGGCGTATGTGGGGGCGATGACGGCGGGGCGCTTGCCTACGGAGCAACTGGAGGCGGTGACGCGGGAGAGCGCGCTCGAGGAAGAATTATTTTTGGGATTGCGGCAGTTGGATGGGATTGATGTGGGACGGATCGAGAGGGAGTACGGGGTAGCGCTGGGTGGGCGAATTGAGCCGCTGCGGAACGCGGGGTTGCTGGAGAGAGACGGGGACATTTTGCGACTAGCCGAAAACAAATTGAGTGTATCGAATGAGGTGTTCGTTGGATTGATGAGATGAGCCTGTCTGGGCGGTGGTATGAATATAGGAATGGGCTGGACGCGTTACGAACCTGAGAGGCTCAGTCTCGGTGCGTTTTTCGTTGGGCTTGCCGCACTGACTGCGATCTTTGTATTGCCCCCGCGAGGGAATCAGCCTCCGCTGTTCTCTATGTTCTGGTCCTTGGCGGGTTATTTGTGGGTGTTCCGGCAAGCGTCGGAATTGGCATAATCATTGAGCAACTGCAACTTCGAAAGAACCGGCGCTCGGGATAGGAAAAATCAAACCAACGCAGAGTAGACAAAATCGACGATTGAGAAAGACGGGAAAACGTGGGGACGATTGCTAAGAGCGGGATGCGGAGTGATCCGGACGGTGTGGCGCCGTTGGAGAACGTTGTGGATTTGCGGAGCGATACGGTTACGCGGCCGACGCTGGAGATGCGGCGGGCTATGGCTGAGGCGGAGGTCGGGGACGATGTGTATGGGGAAGACGCGACGGTGAACCGGTTGGAGCGCCAGGCGGCGGAGATTTTTGGGAAAGAGGCGGCTTTGTTTGTGCCGACCGGATGCATGGGGAACTTGATTGCGATCAAGACTTGGACTCATCACGGGGATGAGGTGATCTGCGATGAGAAGAGTCATGTGAATTTGTATGAGTTGGCGTCGATGTCGGCGATTGCGGGATGTATGCCGCGGATTGCGCGGGGCGTCGATGGAATTCTTTCGTGGAAGATGATTGAAGCGGTGATTCGGCCGAGAATTTATTACGACTCGCAGACGGCGCTGATTTGTATCGAGAATACGCACAATATGGCGGGCGGGACTTTGCACGCGACGGCTTCGGTGGATGAAATTTGCGGGCATGCGCATGACGCTGGATTGAAAGTGCATTTGGATGGGGCGAGAATTTTCAATGCCGCAGTGGCGCTGGGCGAGAGTGTCGCGGCGATGACGAAGAACGTAGACTCGGTGATGTTTTGTTTGTCGAAGGGGCTCGCGGCACCGGTGGGGTCGATGATTGTGGGATCGGGGGCATTTATTGGGAAGGCGCGGATTTACCGGAAGATGTTTGGCGGAGGGATGCGGCAGGCAGGGGTGATTGCGGCGGCGGGGTTGATTGCGCTGGAGGAATCTCCGGGGCGGCTGCATGTGGATCATGAGAATGCGCAGGTGTTGGCGAAGGGGATTGCCGAGATGCCGGGGTTAAAGATTGATCCGGCCAAGGTCAAGACGAATATTGTGATTTTTGATTGTGAAGGGACGAGGAAGAGCGCGGTGGAGTTATGCGATTTGTTGCGGGAGAAGGGGATTTGGGCGCTGGATACGGCGACGTATTCGGTGCGGTTTGTGACGCATTGCGATGTGGATCGGGCGGGGTGCGAGAGGGCGTTGGAAGTACTGCAAGAGGTTGTTAGGCAGACACAGAAGGCAATAGCGTAGAGATCAGAGAGCGTGGCAAGCCCCGCCCCGATAACTCGTTGTGGCGGCAACAACGGGCGAGGGTGTGAACGGCCCACGCAACGAACAGAACAACTTCAATCACAATCGGATGAGGGTCTGGCTAACGTTGTGTAAAATATAGCTATAAGCGGAAGTTTGACTAAGCATAGCCGCGGGAAATGGCCGCACCGGAGACAACGTGGACTTCACTTTTACCGAAGAACAGCAACAGTTGCGGCGAAGTGTGCGCGAGTTTGCCCAGGGAGAAATACTGCCGCATGTGATGGAGTGGGACGAGGCTTCGCACTTTCCGATCGAGATTATGCCGAAGCTGGGAGAGATGGGTTTGCTTGGCGTTATTTTCCCAGAGGAATACGGTGGGGCAGGGCTCGGGTATATCGAGTACGTCATTGCGATTGAGGAATTGGCGCGGGTCGATGGGTCGATTGGGTTGATCGTGGCGGCGCACAACTCACTTTGCAGCAACCACATTTTTAAGTTTGGGTCCGAGGCGCAGAAGAAGAAGTATTTGGCACCCTTGGCATCTGGGAAGAAGATTGGGGCTTGGTCGTTGACGGAGCCGGAGGCGGGATCGGATGCGGGCGGAACGCGGACGACGGCGCGGCGCGATGGGGATTTTTGGGTTTTAAATGGGGCGAAGACGTTTACGACGAACGGGCATTACGCGGATTTTTGCGTGGCGATGGCGGTGACAGACAAGTCGAAGGGCTCGCATGGAATCAGCGCGTTTATTTTGGAAAAGGGGATCTCGGGATTTAAGCCAGGGAAGAAAGAAAACAAGCTGGGGATGCGGGCCAGCGATACGTCGGAAGTGATTTTTTCGGATTGCCGCGTGCCGGCCGAGAACCTTTTGGGGCCAGAGGGTGAGGGGTTTACGGGGAGTTTGAAGATTCTGGATGGCGGGCGGATTTCGATTGCGGCTTTGGCGTTGGGGATGGCGCAGGGGGCGCTGGACGCGGCAGTGAGTTACGCGAAGCAGCGGAAGCAGTTTGGGCAGGCGATCAGCGAGTTTCAGGCGATTCAGTTCAAGTTGGCGGATATGGCGACGGAGGTGGAGGCGGCACGGCTTTTGGTGTACCAGGCGGCTTGGTTGGCGGATCGGAAGGATGTGCGATTTACTCGGGAATCGAGCATGGCGAAGTTGTTTGCCAGCGAAGTGGCGGTGCGGGTGGCAAATGAATGCGTGCAGGTGCATGGGGGTTATGGGTTTATTAAGGATTATCCGGCAGAGAAATTCTATCGCGACGTGAAGTTGTGCACGATTGGCGAGGGGACTAGCGAAATTCAGAAGTTGGTGATTGCCCGCCAGCTGCTTGGCAAGAAATAATAGGAAAATGCATTTGGCCTCTGCAAGAGCCTCACAGGAAAACCATGTCTCTGCCCGTTGAGAAGTGGGCGGAACAGGTGCGTGCGGGGGATGTACGAGCGATCGCGCGCGCCATTACTGCGATTGAGAATCATCAGCCCGAAGCAGAAGAGCTGCTTCAGCGGCTTTTTGCGCACACGGGACGGGCATATCTCACCGGAGTCACGGGTGCACCGGGTACGGGAAAGAGCACCTTGGTGGATCGTCTCGCGGCGTATTACCGAAAGCATGATGAGCAAGTTGGCGTGATTGCCGTGGATCCGACTAGTCCTTATACAGGCGGGGCTATTTTGGGAGATCGCATTCGGATGCAGAGCCACGCTAGCGATCACGGGATGTTTATTCGGTCGATGGCGACGCGGGGATTTATGGGAGGATTGGCGCGGGCGACGGCAGAAGTGGCGCTCTTACTGGATGCGGCGGGTAAGCAGGAGGTGCTGATCGAGACTGTCGGCGTTGGGCAGGATGAGATCGACATCGTGCGATTGGCCGATTGCGTTTTGGTAGTGCTGGTACCGGGGATGGGCGATGACGTTCAAAACATGAAGGCTGGACTTATGGAGATTGGGGACATTTTTGTTTTGAATAAGGCGGACCGCGAAGGCGCAGCCCGGTTAGAGGAGCAGTTGATGGCGATGCTTTCCTTGGTGATGCCGAGGGATGGGTGGCATCCGTCGGTGGTGCGGACGGTGGCTAGCGAGAGCAAGGGAATTGACGCGTTGGCCGAGACGATTGCGAATTTTCGGAAGCGTTTTGAGGTTAGCGGCGAGCGAGAACGGAAACACGTCGAGCATTGGAAGCGGCGATTGCTTGGATTGATCGAATCGCGGCTCGTGGAACGCGTTTTGGGAGGAGCTGGCGGAGAGGCGAGACTGGCAGAGATAGCGAAAGAAGTTGCGGAGCGGAAGAAGGATCCGTTCACCGCCGTGAATGAGTTGCTCACGAAGAGCGGCGTTAGGATCTGAGGCGAGCAAGAATGCAATTAGGGGACATCGAGGTCCGGCACATAAATGGCGGTTTCTTTTGGCTGGATGGCGGATCCATGTTCGGCGTGGTGCCAAAACCGCTGTGGGAAAAGAAGATTCCTGCAGACGAGAGAAACAGGATTCCGCTCGCGGCAAATTCGTTGTTGGTGCGGGTGGCGGGGAAAAATATTTTAATGGAGACGGGCAACGGAACGAAGTGGGACACGAAATTGCGCAGCATTTACGGGTTTGCGGAAGGCGATCCTTACTTGGATTCGCTGGCGAAGGCGGGTCTGAAGCCGGAAGAGATTGATGTGGTCATCAATACGCACTTGCACTTTGACCATGCGGGGGGGAATACGAGATTGGTGGATGGACGGCTTATACCAACATATCCGAACGCGAAATATGTAGTGCAGCGGGCGGAGTTGGAACATGCGATGCGCCCGACGGAACGGGATCGGGCTAGTTATTATGCGCACGATTTTGTGCCGATTACCGAGGCAGGGCAGTGGCAGTTTGTCGATGGCGACTGCGAAATACTGCCGGGAATTTCCGTTGTGAAAATCCCTGGGCATAACTTGCAGATCCAAGGCGTGCAGATTAGAGGCGGGGGCAAAACGTTGATGCTGGTGGCGGATCTGATTCCCACGCGGCACCATTTGCCGCTGCCATGGATCATTGCGTACGATCTATATCCGCTGACTACTTTGGAGACGAAGCGCAAATGGATTGGGGAGATCGTGCGGAACGGCTGGATCGTGGCGTTTGGCCATGACCCGGATTTGCCCGCCGGAACTTTGCATGCACATGATGGGAAGATCGTTTGCGAACCAATAGACCTCAACAGTTGACTTCACGGAGAAAAGAGAATGGCGGCTGCTAAAACGGAAAAGTCGAAGCGCGCGAACACGCAGGCGGAGATTGGGATTATTGGCGGGAGCGGGCTGTATTCGATGAACGGTTTGACGAAGGCTCGGGAAGTTCAGGTGAAGACGCCGTTTGGTGAACCGTCCGATGCGATCGTGCTCGGCATGCTAGAGGGAAAGCGCGTGGCGTTTCTTGCGCGGCATGGGCGTGGGCATCGGATATTGCCTGGCGAGATCAATTTTCGCGCCAACGTGTATGCGATGAAGCTGCTGGGCGTGAAGAGGATTATCTCGGTCAGCGCGGTGGGGTCGTTAATGGAAGATTTGAGGCCAGGGGAGTTCTTGGTGCCAGACCAGTTCGTTGACCGGACGAAGAACCGCGTTTCCACATTTTTTGGAGATGGGCTCGTGGCGCACGTGGGATTTGATAAGCCGACGTGCGGGCAGGTGTCGGGCGTGCTGGCGGACGCAAGCGTGCACTGCGGAGTGATGGTGCACCGGCGGGGGACGTACGTGTGCATCGAGGGGCCGCAGTTTTCGACATTGGCGGAAGCGAACATGCACCGTCAGTTGCGGTTCGAAGTGATTGGCATGACCAATGTCACCGAAGCAAAACTGGCGCGTGAGGCAGAGATTTGTTACGCCACGATTGCGATGATCACGGATTTTGACTGCTGGCACCCGGAGCATGAGTCGGTGACGGCCTCCCAGATCATTGCGACGCTGGTGCAGAATGCCGAAAATGCGCAGAAGGTTTTGCGCGAAGCAGTGCGCGCCATGCCTGACGGGCAAGGCTGCAAGTGCGGAGCGGCATTGAAGAACGCGCTCGTGACGGACATGAAACTGGTTCCCAAGGCTACGAAGAAAAAACTTGATGCGATTATTGGCAAATACATTTCTTAGGAGAAGCCTGTGTCCTTACTTGTAGTCGGATCGGTGGCATTTGATGCACTCGAAAGTCCTTACGGAAAAGTCGAGCGGACGGTGGGCGGAGCGGCGACTTATTTTGCTGTCGCGGCGAGTTTCTTTGCACCCGTAAGTCTCGTAGCGATCGTGGGACAGGATTTCACGGCCAAAGACGAGGCCGTGTTTCGCGGAAGGCATATCGATACGGAAGGGTTGGAACGGGCAGCAGGGAAGACCTTCTTTTGGGCGGGGCGGTACTCAGAGAATTTGAATGAGCGAGTGACCTTAGCGACGGACTTAAATGTTTTCGCAGGATTTAAGCCAAAGCTGCCGGAGAAGTACAAGTCCTCTAAGTACGTATTTTTGGCAAACATCGCGCCGGACTTGCAGCGGGACGTTTTGAAGCAGGTAAAGGGCAGGCCGAAACTGGCGGCGCTCGACACTATGAACTACTGGATCGAGCGGACGCCCGCCGAATTGCGCGAGACGCTAACGCATGTCGATATTTTGATGATCAACGACTCCGAAACACGGCAGCTTTCGAACCAACACAATCTTTTGCGCGCTGCAAAGCATATTTTCAAGATGGGGCCATCGACGCTCGTGGTGAAACGCGGCGAATACGGGGCGATGATGGTGGATAAGCGCGGCGTGTTTTGCGTGCCGGCGTTTCCGTTAGAGGAGCCACACGATCCAACAGGCGCTGGAGACAGCTTCGCCGGAGGTTTTATGGGATATCTGGCGGGTGCGAAAGACCTGAGCGACGCCACGTTGCGCAGGGCCATGGTCTATGGTTCAGTGCTAGGAAGCTTTGCAGTGGAGCGCTTTGGTTTAGACCGGCTGCGCGTATTGAAGCGGAGCGAGATACACGCCAGGGCACGGCACTTCGCGAAATTGACGCAATTCAAATTGTAGTGTGTAGAATCCTGCATAGCTTGGGAATTGCAGGAGAACGTTTTGCCGCTAAGCACAATCATCGCGCGACTGGCGTGGGCCGCTCTGCTCGGCTCCATCATCGGTGTCGAACGCAATATTCGCCGGCGTCCGGCGGGGATGCGGACGGGATTTTGCGTCTCGATGGGTGCGGCGCTCTTCACGGTCGTTTCCATAGAAATCGCGCGCCGCACCGGCGACACGAGTACGACGCGAATTGCATCGAATATCGTTCAGGGAATCGGATTTCTCGGGGCAGGCGTGATTTTGCGTGAGCGCGGCAGCGTGATTGGGCTGACGACTGCGGCTACCATTTTCGCAGTGGCGGCAATGGGAATGGCGGCTGGAGGCGGGTTGTATTCAGTTTCCGGAATTGCTTGCGCTTTCGTGCTGTGCGCCCTGGTTCTTCTCTTCTACCTCGAGGATTGGCTGAACTTGAAGCCGCGGTACATGTTGTTCCGCATTTTTGTGGATCGGGCCGAAAATATGGTTTTGGACGTGCACCGCATTTTTTCAGAACTAAAGGTGGGGATTGACAATTTTCAGGTGTCGCTGGCTGGCGAGAAAAATCTGATTCAGTTCGATGCAGAAGTCACGACACACCAGCAGGAGAGGATTCTTGCGGCGCTCTGCAAGCCTGGTATCAGCTGCGAAATGCTACCCGTGGAGCGGCAAAACGGATGAGCGTCCAAAGCGCAGATCTTGAGGCAACTACCGTGGACGTAGAGGTGCGAAAGCCACGCGCATTGAATTCGCGAAGTGTGCTGATGCCATTTGCGCCGGCTTCTCCGGCGGAGTTCGCAAAAGTTTTGGCGGGCGCTGAGGAATTGCGCAGCTTGAGGTTTCAAGTTGCCGATTCAACGCCGCTCACGGCGGATGGATACTTCGCGGGATCCCTGGCGGCAAGACGAAATGAGCTTTTAAGCGAGCTAGAGCGTAATGACGTGGATGCGCTGGTGGCCATCCGTGGAGGGTATGGTTCGAACTACCTTCTCAACAATCTCGAGATCAAACGAGTGGACGCGCCGAAGGTAATTTTGGGTTATAGCGATTTAACATCGCTGCAGGCTTACCTCTGGAAGCGTTACGCATGGATCGGATTTTATGGGCCAATGCTGGCCGCTGGACTGGATGCGGGCGAGGGTGTGCCGAACGGTTATGACCGGGAGTCGCTGCTAGCAGCCGTTGGGAGAACAGACGGCGGCTGGAAATTGAAGTTGCGAGGCGAAACGATGGCCGGTGGCGAAGCGGAAGGGCGGGTTCTTGGCGGTTGCATGACGCTGGTGGAAACGACACTGGGGACGCCCTGGGAACTGGATACGCGCGGGTCGATTTTGTTGCTCGAGGATCGCGGAATGAAGGCGTGGCAGGTAGATCGCGCGCTGATGCATCTCAAACAGGCGGGAAAGTTTGAGGCTGTCCGCGGGATCGTGCTTGGTGAATTTCCGGATATCGGCGTGCTGACGTCGGGCGGCGCCACGGTACGCGACGTTTGCGTGAGGATTTTAGGTGCGCTGGGCGTGCCGATTGTTTATGGCGCGGCGGTGGGGCATACGCCGCGGCCGATGTTGACGGTGCCATTAGGTGTGAAGGCTCGTCTAAGAGCGCAGGGGGAAGGCGAGTTGGAGATACTCGAGCCGGCGGTTTTGGCATGAGTGACGCGAAACACGTTCACGTAATCGGGATTGGCGGATCGGCGATGGCGCCGCTCGCGGGAATGCTGCGCGAACAGGGCTATCGCGTGACGGGGTCCGATTCAGGAGTATATCCACCGGCTTCCACGCTGCTGGAAAAGCTGGGGATTTCGTACTTCCATTCATTTGATGCGGTTCATTTGGCGCCTGCGCCGGACTTAGCTGTGGTCGGAAATATTATTGGGCGCGGGAATCCGGAGCTAGAAGAGGTGCTGGAGCGCAAGATTTCCTATCGCTCCATGCCGGAGATTCTGGAAGAGGTGTTTTTGCCAGGGCGGCATTCGATTGTGGTGAGCGGCACCCACGGTAAAACTACGACGACGGCCATGCTGGCGTGGATTTTTCATACGGCGGGGAAACGGCCCAATTTTCTGGTGGGCGGAGTTGCTGAGAATTTTGGGAAGAGTTACGGGCTCGGCGGCGGCGAAGAATTTATCCTCGAAGGCGATGAGTACGAAACGGCGTTTTGGGACCGTGGGCCGAAGTTCTTTCACTACCATCCGGACGATTTGATCATTACTTCGCTGGAGTACGACCACGCGGACATTTATCGGGACTTTGAAACGTATGAGTTGGCGTTTCGGCGGTTAGTGAATCTCGTGCCACGGCGTGGGCGTGTCGTCATTTGGGGGGATACGGAAGAATCGGGGCCGGCTTTGCGGCGGGCCGCGGCGAAGGCGTTTTGTCCAGTGGAGACATATGGATTTTGTGCGGGGAATGATTGGGTGGCGAGCGATTTGGCGGTTGAAGGCGGAGGAATGAGGTTTAGCCTCAAGTACCTGGGTCAACAGTTTGGAGAATTTGCGCTTGCCGCAAGTGGGCGGCACAACGTCCTGAATGCAATGGCGGCGATCACAGTGGCTCATGGACGTGGTATTGGCGCTGCCGATTTGACGAAGGCGCTCGCATCGTTTCTTAGCGTCAAGCGGCGCATGGATGTGAAGGCCGAAGTTCGCGGAGTGCTGGTGGTAGATGATTTCGCGCACCATCCGACAGCCGTGCGGGCGACCATTGAGGCCGCGCGAGCACGGTGGCCCGGGCGGCGGCTGTGGGCGATTCTTGAGCCGCGGTCGAACTCGATGCGGCGAAAGGTATTTGAGGAAACGCTGCCCGTGGCCTTGGCGCTGGCAGATCGTGTTGTTTTGGGTGGAGTGTTCCGCGCGCAGCAGCTCGGCGACGAAAATCGTCTTGAACCGGAAGCTGTGGCGGAGAGTGTGCGACAGTTGGGGAAGAGCGCGCAAGTATTCTCAGGCGCGGATGCGATTGCGGACCAACTCTCGGCAGAAGCGGAGCTTGGGGATGTGCTACTGGTGATGTCCAATGGCAGCTTCGACGGCCTCTGCGACAAGTTGCTTAAAAGGCTCAAGAGTGCGCGTCCGCTTCCAGACGAGGCTAGCGTCCGGTGACCCTTTCATCCTTCGGCTGGCGTGTGCCGTTCCTTTTCCTGTTCCCACTTTTACTTGGTTCTCAACAAATTGACCGACGACCGGGTGTCCAGTACACGATCTCCATAGCGCATCCTGAGCAACACTTGTTCCACATAACGATGTTCATTCCTGATGTGCACGGAAGCGTGACTTTGCAAATGCCTGCGTGGAACGCCCTCTATCAGATCCGTGATTTCAGCGCCCACGTACAGGATGTCCAGTTCGGGGATAGTCTGCACCCGCAACAGGCAGAGAAGGTGGACAAGCAAACCTGGCGGATTCAGGGCGACGGAATTGTTGTAGTGTGGTACGTAACCTACTGGGACGAACCAGGCCCGTTTGCGACGCAGCTGAACGCTGACCACGCCTTCATTAATCCCGCAATGATCCTGATGAATATTCCAGAGCGGCGAGGCCAACCCGTGTCACTCGAACTCGATAGTGTCCCCGAGGGATGGCGGCCGACGAGCGCAATGAAGTGGGACGCGGGCTCCATTAACGGCCGGTTTCCGATATGGTCTGCTCAGCATTTCACCTACGATGAGATGGTGGATGCGCCAATCGAGGTCAGTGATTTCAAGGAGTTCAGCATTCCCGGACTCTCAGTCGACATCCGCGCCGTGGTTCATGGCGACGACTGGAGTCAGAAGAAGATCGAAGCCGACTTGAGCCGGATCTGCAATTACGAGCTCAAGTTGATGGACGGCGCGCCATTCGATCATTACCTTTTCATTTTGCACATCGGAAAGGGAGCGGGCGGCGGAGGGATGGAACATGCGAATTCGACGGCGATTGGCATTCCGTCGGATGAGTATCTTTCGGGAGTGGCGGCGCACGAGTTTTTCCATTTGTGGAATGTGAAGCGCATTCGGCCGGCGACCCTCGAGCCGGTGGATTTTACAAAGGAGCAATATACCCGGGCGCTCTGGTTCGCTGAGGGTGTGACGAGCACTTACGGTGCGTACACGCTGGTGCGAAGCGGGATTTGGAACAAGGAGCGTTTCTACGAGGATCTTGGAGAACAGATCACTGACTTGGAGTCGCGGCCAGCAAGTCGTTGGCAGAGCGCCGAACAGTCAAGCCTCGATGCGTGGCTGGAAAAATACACACTTTATAACGGGCCAGACGACAGCATCTCGTACTACACGAAGGGACAAGTGTTGGGAGTTTTGCTGGACATTTTGATTCGCGACCGTACCAACAATGAAAGAAGCCTCGACGATGTGCTGCGCGCGATGAACGTGGATTTCGCAAAGGCGGGGAAGACCTACCGAGACAGTTTGGACATACGGCTAGAAGCAGAGAAGGTGGCAGGCGATTCGTTTGAGGGATTCTTTCGAGACTATGTCGCCGCAGCAGGAGTACTTCCATATCAAGAGATACTCGGGCTCGCCGGACTCGATCTGCGTACTGTAGAACACAAGAAAGCGGTTCTGGGTTTTTCGCCTGAGCGTGACTCTGGCGGTGCCGTGACGGTACGCGCGGTTGACGGTAGCAGTCCCGCCGGCGAAGCGGGATTGCGATCTGGAGACGTCATCCTGAATTGGAATGGCGGCGATCTCCCCCGCTCTCTCGGACGCTGGGTGCGCGAACGGCAGACGGGCGAGACCGTGAAAGTGCGCATCCGGCGAGAAGAAAAAGAGCAGACTCTTCAATTCAAGCTGGGTGAAGAAAAAGCCGTGCTCTACCAAGTCTCTGAAAACCCTAATGCGGGAGAAAAGGCCCGGCATATCCGGGAGGGTTTGCTTCACGGGGTCACGCTAACAACCACAACTCAGTAAGCGTTTATAGAAACCTGCCATGGATTTGCGAGTTCCTTATCCCGAAGCAACCATCCGCCGTAACCTCTCATCAAGACTTATGTGGGCCCTAACTAACCAGATGAGCACGCCTCACGCTTCCGCAATCCGAAAGCATGCTACAAAAGATTTGGGACTCCCAGTCCCCCCAACGCTAAAAGGTCAGACGAGCGGTTGAACAAAATCCATTTTGGGAATTCCACTTGGGTAGAAATTAGCTGAGACCTGGCCATCAAAGAAGGAGCAGCCGTGGCAGAGGACACGCTATGAATTCAAGAATTACGCGAGGCATCGTTGCAATGCTTCTGCTGCCGTTTCCTGCGTCAGCCTCCCTGGGCGGCGATTTGACATCGGTGCAGACAGATCAGGCGAAGATGCAAGGCAGTCTGCGAACAAGCAGCAACAATTCCTACACAATTCATGAGATTCAGGCATCGACAGGCGTAGCGGTGAAGGAATATGTCTCGGCTGCCGGAAAGGTGTTTGCCGTTACGTGGCAAGGATCTTTCCATCCTGACTTGAGGCAGCTTTTAGGCACCTACTTTGACCAGTTTGCGCAAGCTGAACAGGCTCAGCGCGCGCAGCGCCACGGGCCGGTGCTGATCCAGCAGTCTGGTTTGGTGGTCCAAATATCGGGACACATGAGGTCATTCCTAGGGAAAGCCTACGTTCCTCAAATGTTGCCGGCAGGAGTCCGCGCCGAGGATATCCGATGAGACGACTGCGGTTGCAAAGATTTCTTTATTTGAGTTTGGCGGGAGCCGTAGCCGCGGCAGCGGGATGCAGTGGAAGTAGCGGCGGCAGTAATACCGGCGGTGGCGGAGGCGGCGGCTCCACTGCGAACGTACAAGCCATTACGGTCAATACCGGACCGACTGCGGCCCCTCCACTCAACTCACCCTACATTAATGGCGCATTCACGAGCGTAACGGTCTGCGTTCCCGGCGGCACGACGAGTTGCCAAACGATCAGCGGCATACTGGTGGATACCGGATCGTCTGGACTGAGGATATTGTCCTCAGCGCTAACTACGATTTCGCTTCCGCAACAGACCGGGGCCAACGGCGATCCGATCGTCGAGTGCCTGCCCTTCGTGGATGGCATCACTTGGGGACCAGTCCAAACAGCGGATATGACAATCGCCGGGGAACAGGCGAAGGCTCTGCCCATTCAGGTTATTGGCAGTTCAAATTTCCCAACCATACCGAACGCTTGTACAAGTTTTGGCGCGCCTGAAGATGATCTTTCAACTTTGGGGGCCAACGGGATATTGGGAGTGGGAAACTTTGCGCAAGATTGTGGCACGGCTTGCACTGTGAGTGGCGCATCCAACCCCGGCTTGTACTACACATGTCCGGCTGCGGGTTGCCAAGTCACGGCGCAGAGCCTTTCCGGCCAAGTCCAGAATCCAATTGTTCTGTTTCCGAAGGATAATAACGGCGTCATCATCGAATTGCCGTCGGTTACAGGAGCGGAGACTAGCGTCAGCGGCTCGATGATCTTCGGGATCGGTACGCAAACCAATAACGGACTTGGAAGCGCAACGGTTTATACGATCGATCCATCGAGTGGAAATTTCACTACGGTTTTCAATAACGTGACCTATCAGGACGCAGGCTTCCTAGACTCCGGCTCAAATGCCATCTATTTCCTGGATTCAAACACCACGGGAATGCCCACTTGTGCCGATACTACGTTCTGGTATTGCCCAGCCGCGACACAGAATTTTTCTGCGACCAACAAAGGAGCCAATGGAGCGAGCGGGTCCATCAATTTCAGCGTTGGTAACGCCGATTCCCTTACGGCCAGCCAGACTGTAGGGGTAGCCAACGGATTGGGCGGGCCTGACCCCGGAACATTCGATTGGGGACTGCCTTTCTTCTACGGCCGTAACGTGTACACGGCCATTGAGGGACAGAATACGCCGGGAGGCGTGGGCCCCTACTGGGCTTACTGAAAACGCTCTCCATCAAAAGGGGATCTTTCACGTCAGACTTTGAGACTGCCTCTTTAGGTTCCGCTTGACCTGCAGCGCCGGATTCGAGAGAGTTCTGCGTACTGCATGCTACGCACGCTTTTCATCGCAGTTTTCCTTTCGCTGTATATCCTGATACTTGGGCCGCCGCTTCTGCTTTACACGCTGGTATCGCGGCACATCGATCCGCTTTATTGGGCTGGGCTCAAAGGCGTGTTGTTTTTTGTGAGGGCGGTCGGGGTGCGAATCCGCGTTGAGGGAAAGGCGAAGATTCCCGACGGAGTTTGTCTTTTCGTTGCGAATCACACGAGTTCAGCAGATGCCCCGGCTGTGGTTGGGGCCATTCCCAGACGCATCGCCGTGTTATTGAAAGAATCCCTCTTCAAATGGCCGATTGTTGGCCAAGCGTTTACCTTGGCTCACTTTATTCCGGTCAATCGCAAAGATCGCGAATCGGCAATATCCAGCGTGGAAAAAGCCGCGGAGGCCATGCGTGCAGGGCAATCGTTTCTGATCTATCCGGAAGGCACGCGCAGCCCCGACGGCCGTCTGCAAGAGTTCAAGAAGGGCGCCGTTGTGCTGGCTATAAAAGCCGGCGTTCCAGTTGTACCGGTGCTTTGTTCCGGGGCACACCGGGTGATGGCAAAGCACTCGATGGCGATTCACCCCGGAGAGATTATGGTTGAGTTTCTCGATCCGATCGATGCTTCAAGATACGGCTGGGAGGAACGGGATATTCTGAATCAGCGGGTGCACGATGCCATGACGGCAGGCTTGCCGCCGGATCAGCGTCCACTCGGGTTCCCGGGGGCTTCGGAAAGCTAGCGGGAGCCCGGGGGCCGCGGACGGCCGCCAAGGCGTTCCAATTCTGCCTCTAATTCGCGAACGCGTTTCTGGAGTTCCGGCAAGCGATTAAGGGCTGCTACGGTCTTAAGCCACTGGCGATTGTCGACGGCTGGATAGCCGGAAAACATCGAGCGAGGCGGGACGTCATTGGGAACGCCACTTTTTGCGGTGATGACAGAACCGTCTCCGATAGTGAGATGACCGGCGGTGCCTACCTGGCCCGCGAGGATGCAACCATCGCCGACCTTTGTCGAGCCTGCAAGACCTACTTGGCCGCAGAGCATGGTGTTGGCGCCTACGCGCGAGGCATGACCGACGATAACAAGGTCATCTAACTTGGTGCCGTGGCCGATACGGGTTTCTCCAACAGTGGCGCGATCAACGCAGGCGTTGGCCTGCACTTCGACGTCGTCCTCGAGAACGGCTGGCCCGGACTGCTGCATTTTGTACCAGGTTCCGTCTTTTTGCTTGGCGAAGCCAAGGCCGTCGCCACCGATGATCGCCCCGTTTTGGAGGATGACCCGATTTCCAATGCGGCAAAACTCGCGCACTACAGCGTGGGAGTGGGCAAAGAAGTCGTCACCAATGCGCACGCCTTGATAAATGGCAACGAAGCTGTGCAGAACGGCATTGCTGCCGATGTGCGCATCCTCTCCCACCACGCAATAAGGGCCGATGTGTGCGCCTGCGCCGATTTTGGCGGACTTCGCGATGAGTGCCGTAGGATGGAATCCGGGCGCGTATCGGGGCGCTTGATAGAAAAGTTCGATAGCGTGGGCGAAGGCGAGGTAAGGGTTTGCGGTACGCAACGCGGCCAGCCGGGGCAAGCTGGCGTCGCGTTCGAGGCTGATCCCTTCCTCGACGAGCACGGCCGAGGCGCGTGTGGTCTTGAGAAGAGAAAAGTAGCGCCGGTTGGCGAGAAACGTGATTTGGCCGGATTCGGCGTGTTCGATCCCGGCAATGCCATGGATGGGAGTCTCGCCCGGACCGTCGAGACGGCAGCCGAGTTTTTGGGCAATGTCAGAGAGGTTTATGGACATAGAAACAGCTCCTTACTACTGGGTGCGAGTCTCGCACAGCGTGAAGAGGGAAGTACAGCCGGGCTGGGATTATTCGCTGAAAAGCCGAGGCTGGTCAACAGCCACGGCGGCGGCTGCGGGTTTACGACGAGCGATACCGACGACACCTAGCACAGTCAATTCGGTGAGGGCGGAGCGCGGGATGAAAATGCGATCGGTGGTCGAATTCAGATCGGGTGGAGTGATTTGGATACCGTTATCAAGCAAGGTGAGCAGATCATTCGGGACTACGCCTTCGATTGTCTCCCCATCGTTGTAGCGCAAGCGGACCCAGAGCCCGTCCAGCTTAGGCCGGCTCAGGAAAGCTTTGCGCTCCGGTTCAAACTCGTCGGAGAACTCGCGAACAAAATAAATCGAGCGCACCCTGGCGAGTGGGATTTCCTGGTGCTCGCCGTCCGGAGTTAAGAGGTCGATGGGGTCGGCTTGGCCAAGCCGAGAAGGGTTTAGATAGCCGCGCACGGGCTTCTTGTCAGCGAGGACAAGGACGACTTTCTTATGAGTAGAGGCTGGGGCTCTGTTTTTCAAAGAAATCAGTTTTTAAACGTCTGGAATGGCCAAAATTTGCGAATAATCAAGATCTATGTTATGTTAAGCGCGTTTTGCCTGTCAACCTATTGTTTTCATTAGGGTTAGGTCCCGGAGCGCCGGCCGTTGACCGATAAAAAGCATATCCTCAAATCGGCCTCGATCATCTCCCTGGTTACTATCGTAAGTCGAATTCTCGGCTACGTTCGTGAGCAGCGAATAGCTCTTCTCCTCGGAACGACTCCCGTCGCCGACGCCTACTATCTCGCTTACCGCATTCCCAACCTATTCCGCCGCCTGGTCGCTGAAGGATCGATGACCGCTTCGTTCATCCCGGTCTTCACTACCTACATGCGCGAAAAGTCCAAGGAAGAAGTCTGGGATTTTGCGAACAAGCTTTTTTGGACGCTGGCGCTTGTTGTAGCTGTGATTACCGTCCTCGGAATGGTTTTTTCTCCCCAGGTCGTGCACTTGTTTGCCGGGAAAAACATTGAGGGAGGCCAAGCTGTAGAGCTGAACCGCATCGTGTTTCCCTACCTGTTCTTCATCGCGTTGGCTGCCCTCGCGATGGGTATTTTGAACTGTTTCCATGTCTTTGGTCTACCAGCGGCAACTCCAGTCTTCTTGAACCTGGCTACCATTCTGTTCACCTTTGCGGTCGTTCGCAGTCATTTTAAGAACGCGGCAACGGCCATCGTCGTGGGAGTCCTTGTTGGGGGAGTGCTGCAGTTCCTCATACAAGTACCCCTCCTCGTACAAAAGGGCATGAAGTTTAGTTTTGGAGTTTCCTTCTCGCATCCGGGGATCAGAAACGTCGCTCGACTAATGATCCCCCGTCTGTTCGGAATAGGTATTGGGCAG
This sequence comes from Candidatus Acidiferrum sp., assembly GCA_035314345.1. GTDB lineage: Bacteria > Acidobacteriota > Terriglobia > Acidiferrales > UBA7541 > Acidiferrum. The sequence goes on along the minus strand of DATFZQ010000110.1, from coordinate 25,893 downwards.
ATCAACCTTTTCGTTGATACGCGGTTCGCCACTGCGCTTATTATGCCGATAGGGAGCTTGGCGGCGCTGACCATTGCGGACCGTACCATGGAACTGGTCCTTGGGGGATACGCGATCGCCGTGGCGACGGCAATCCTGCCGATGATGTCGCATCAAGCGGCCGCCAAAGACTACGAATCGTTGAAGAAGACCCTGGCGTTTGCCGTGCGCATCGTGGCATTCATCACGGTGCCGGCGGCGTTAGGGCTCATGATTCTGCGCGAGCCGATTGTTCGCGTGCTTTTTCAGCACGGCCAGTTCGACGCGAATTCGACGAGATTGACGGCTAGGGCGCTGCTGTACTACGCCATAGGCTTGCCGGCGCTGGCCAGTGTGAAACTGGTCGTGCCGGCCTTCTACTCCACCTCCGATACAAAGACGCCCGTCGCTGTCGCTTCCATCTCGTTGGTCATCAACGTGGTTCTGAATATCGTCTTTATGCAGTTTTTCTTTAAGCGTGTGCAGAACGGAGGCCCGGCGCTGGCCACGGCCATTGCCTGTTTCTTCGATTTCTTCGCTCTTTTTGTCATTTTCCGTTTGCGCTACGGGCAAATGGGAACGATGGAGATCCTGCGATCGTTCGGAAAGACTTCGTTGTGCGCGAGCATCATGGGAGTCGCCTGTTGGTTTGGAAATCGCTACACGGAATTTACAATGCACTCGCGCTTCCTCGTTCAGCTTCTCGTTTTTTCGGGGCTGATTGTCGGAGCGACGACCCTTTATTTGACCCTCGCCTGGCTATTTCGTTGTCACGAAATCCAAGAGGTGTATGGCATTGCGACGCGCCGGCGCGCTGGTGGCGGAAACGGTTACGGGGAGCTTTGATGGAAATTACGCCAGCCATATCACTATTTTTGACGCACGTTAAGGTAGAGAAGGGACTTTCCCTCAATACCGTCTCGGCCTATCAGCGCGACTTGGCAAAGTTCAACGTGTTCGCTCAAAAGCGAAAGTTGACGCTCATAAGCGTGAGCCGCGACGATTTAGTGGATTTTCTCGCGGGGCTGTACCGGGAAAAGCTGGAAAGCCGGACGGTGGCGCGACACCTTGTCACGTTGCGGAATTTCTTCCGGTTCGCGCAAGTTCAGGAGCTCATCACGGCGGATCCGTCTCTGAATCTCGAGTCGCCCAAGATCAGGCGTACCTTGCCCGGCTACTTGAGGCTCGAGGAAGTAGAGCGTTTGCTCGCGCAGCCGGATGCAAAAACATCTTTTGGGTTGCGGGATCGCGCCATGCTGGAAGTGCTGTATTCCACCGGGTTGCGGGTTTCTGAACTAATTGGGCTGAGGGTTACGGACCTGGACGCGAAAGTCGGCTGCATTCGCTGCATTGGCAAAGGGGACAAGGAGCGCATCGTTCCGGCCGGACGCAAGGCGCTCGGCATGGTGGAAAAGTACCTTCGCGAAGCCCGGCCAAAACTCTTGGGGAGAGGTGTTTCTAGTCAGGCTCTGTTCGTGAACCGGAGAGGCGGATCGCTTAGCAGGGTCGGCGTGTGGAAGATTCTCTCAGCGTACGGTAGGCGCGCGGGTTTGCGTGTTGCGCTGACGCCCCACATGCTGCGCCACAGCTTTGCGACGCACTTGTTGGAACGCGGCGCAGACCTGCGGTCGGTACAGCTCATGCTGGGCCACGCAGACATTTCCACGACCCAAATCTACACCCATGTAGTGGAAGAGCGTTTGAAACAGATTTACAAGGCGCATCACCCGCGCGCTTGATGCGCGGAGGTCCTAGGCCAAAATTGCGGTTGCCTCCGCGGCAGTCAGCGCGGGCATCCAGAACGTGAAGGAGTGCGATGCCAGATTATATGTTTTTGCTGGAAAGCCGGCTGTCTCCCGAGCAGCGAGCGGTCATGATGCGCGTGCAGGAGCTCTCTGCCGCCATGGGATTCAACGTGTACCTGACCGGCGGAACGGTGCGCGACCTCGTGACAGGCGCATCGCTGCGCGATCTCGATTTCACCGTGGAAGGGAACCCCTCGAAGATCGCCCGCGAACTAGAGAAAGGCGGTGCAAAAATCCTCTCCGAGGATGAAAAGCTACGCCAAGTAGAGATTCTTTTTGCGGGAGACGTCGACGGCAGCATATCGGCCGCCCGCGATGACCACTATGTCCGCCCCGGGACGCGACCGGAAATCCGGTGGTCCACTATCATGGAGGATTTGCGGCGGCGTGATTTCTCTTTGAACGCCATTGCCATCTCGCTCAATCCTGCTTCGCGCGGATTGCTTCTGGATCCCACCAATGGACTTTCGGACGTCGAACGCGCCGAGGTGCGCGCTCTTACCATCCACAGCTTCACGAATCAGCCCGTGCGACTGCTTCGTGTTCTGCGCTTTGCTGCTCGCATGGGCTTCAAGATCGAAGCGCGGACGCAGGAGTGGTTCGACCTGGCCATCGAACGCGATTTAAATCACACCATCGCGCCGGAAGACGCTGGAGCGGAGTTGCGGGCGGTGGCTCGCGAAGAGCGCCCTGCCGTGGTCCTGAAGGAATGGGAAGAGCACGACCTGCTCGAAGCAATACATCCGGTGCTTGCCAAGCGCCGTCCGAATTACGAAGCCATTGCACGGTTGATGAAGGTTCGCGAGGATTTGTTTACGGCGGGGGTTCGTCCGAAGCTCGCGACGCCGATGATGCTGGCCATTCTCGGGCGGCTCAAGGATCGGGAACAGAGCAGCGTGCTCTCGAAGGCAGGGTTCCGCGCGGCGGAAGCGGATGCCATATTGAACTTCGAGAAGGGAGTGCTTGCTGACCAGAAGGAATTGATCGGACGCAAGCTGAATGCGCCGGTGGATGCTTACAAGTTTCTGGAAAGGCTGCCCGTCGAGCGTATCGCATTCCTTCTCGCGGAATCGAGCATTTCGGCGGCGCTGTCGAAAATTCGCGCTTATCTTAACAAGTGGCGGCCAGTTCGGGCCGCGCTGCCCATGGTGGCGAATGAGCTGGAAGCTTTGGGCTACGCACGCGGGGCGAAGTTCGATGCCATTGTCGAACAAGTCTTCGCAATGCAGCTAACAGGCCGGGGCAAAACGCCTGAAGAGCGCGTGAAGATCCTGCGCAAGTTGTCGGGCATCAAAGAGCAGCCGAAAAAGAAAGAAAAGGAAAAGAAACCCGCGAAGAGCGCGGAAAAGCAGCCCGCGGCCTCCAACACTGCAGCAGCACCGGAAAAGGGCACGCCAGCGAAGGCCGTGCACGGGCAATCACATAAGAACCATCCGGTGATGTTGAAGCAAGCTGCAAAACATAAAGCAGCCCGAGAGCAAGCGAAGCACGCCGCGGCGAGCAAGAAAAGTAGCCGCCGAAAATAAGGAATAGGCGCAGAAGTCCGCGCCTGTGCAAATCGTAAGAATGCGATTCGCAATTCGAGCGAGAGAGTTCTAGAATCGAGATCCATGGGCCAGCCGCAGTTCGTTCATCTTCACGTTCATACGGATTTCAGTCTGCTCGACGGCGCTTGCGAGACGTCCGAGCTGCTCGATGAGGCTTCGCGGCAGAAAATGCCTGCGGTGGCCGTGACGGATCACGGTAACCTCTTCGCTGCCGCCAATTTTTTCAACGAAGCCAGCAAGCGTGACGTCAAGCCGATCATTGGATGCGAAGTCTATGTGGCCAAAGGCAGCCGGCACGACCGCGGTGAAAAAACGAACGGTTCGAGCGGACAAGATCGCGGCGAGGCCGAGCCGGGCATGCGCGGCAGTAACCACTTGGTGCTCCTCTGCGAATCGCTCGAGGGCTATCACAATCTCATCAAGCTGGTATCCTCAGGCTTCCTCGAAGGCTTCTACTACAGACCGCGGATTGACTATGACCTGCTAGCCAAGCACAACAAGGGCCTTATTGCGCTGTCAGCCTGTTTACGGGGCGCCGTGACGGAAGCGGTCGTCGATGAAAAGTATGACCAAGCCCGCGAAAACGCGTACCGCCTGCAAGACGTCTTCGGCAAGGGCAACTTTTTTTTGGAGATTCAGGACCAAGGGCTAGAGATCGAACAGGGCGTGAATCGCGAACTGGTCCGCCTGTCGAAGGAAGCCGGTATACCCCTGGTTGCCACAAACGACTGCCATTACCTGCATCACACCGATGCGCATGCGCAGGAAGTTCTGCTGTGCATCCAAACGGGAAAGACGATGAGCGACACTCATCGGATGAAGTTTGCTACCGACCAGTTTTACTTTAAATCCGCGGCCGAGATGGCGCAGGTGTTCGGCGAACTGCCGGATGCGCTAAGCCGCACGGTGGACATCGCGGCGCGTTGCAACGTCAAGATCGAGCGCATCCCGAATCCATTTCCAGAGTTCAAGGTTCCGGATGGCCACACGGCCGAAAGCTATTTTGAAAAAGTGGTCCGCGAGGGGTTTGCGACGCGCGTGCCGTACCTGGAGCGGCTGCTGAAGCAGGGCGCATTGCACAACCCGCTGTCCGAGTACGAACGGCGGCTGACGTCTGAAATCGAAATGATCAAGAAGATGCGCTACGAGGGCTACTTCCTGATCGTGTGGGATTTCATTCATTACGCGCGCGCGCAAGACGTGCCTGTCGGTCCAGGACGCGGGTCCGCTGCTGGCAGCCTCGTCAGTTATGCTCTACGCATCACGGACGTGGATCCGTTGCAATACAACTTGCTGTTCGAGCGCTTTCTGAATCCGGAGCGCGTTTCCTTGCCCGATATCGACATCGATTTTTGCATGCGGCGTCGTGGCGAAGTGATCGAGTACGTCACGCAAAAGTACGGCCGCGAAAACGTCGCCCAGATTATTACGTTTGGCACCATGGCTGCGAAGGCAGCGGTTAAGGATGTCGGCCGGGCGATGGAGATTCCTTACGCGGAAGTCGACCGGCTGGCGAAGCTGATACCCACGACTCTTGGCATTGACTTGGAAACTGCCCTCTCAGAAGCGCCGCTGCTAAAGTCCGCAATTAACAGCGACGAAAAGCTCAAGGACTTGATGGCTGTGGCCCTGCGCTTGGAAGGCCTGGCGCGGCACGCTTCGACGCACGCCGCGGGCGTGGTCATTTCACCGCGACCGCTCACGGACGTGGTCCCGGTTTACAAAACGAACCGGGATGAAATCACCACGCAATACGACATGAACGATCTCGAGCGCATCGGCTTGCTGAAGATGGACTTCCTCGGCCTGACGACGCTCACGGTCTTACAGGATACTGTGGGCATGATCGAAAAGAATCGCGGTGTAAAGGTCGACATCGACAATTTGACTTTGGATGACGAGCAGACCTACAAGCTTTTCGCACGCGGTGATACAACTGCCATTTTTCAGTTTGAATCGCACGGTATGCGCGACATTCTGCGCCGCTACCAGCCTTCGCGCATTGAAGATCTCACCGCGCTAAACGCGTTGTACCGGCCCGGACCGATTCAGGGCGGCATGATCGACGACTTTATCAGCCGCAAGCAGGGGAAGACCAAAGTTAGCTACGAACTGCCGCAGCTCAAAGGCATTCTGGATGAAACCTACGGCGTCATCCTCTACCAGGAGCAGGTGATGCAGATCGCCAACCTGTTGGCGAGCTTTTCGCTCGGCGAGGCCGATATTCTCCGCCGCGCCATGGGCAAGAAGAAAAAAGAGGAGATGGCGGCGCAACGCGCAAAATTCATCGCGGGGTGCCTTACCAACAAGGTTCCAGAGAAAAAAGCTGAGCGCATTTTCGATTTGATGGAGGAGTTCGCAGGCTACGGCTTCAACAAATCCCACTCCTGCGCGTATGCGCTGCTGGCGTACCAAACGGCTTACCTGAAGACGCACTATCCAGTTGAATTCATGGCCGCGCTGCTGACCTCGGAAACGGGCAACGCGGAAAAGGCCGTGAAGTATATCAACGAAGCGCGAGGCATGAGCATATCGATTCTGCCGCCGGACGTGAATGAGAGCGATCTCTATTTCACGCCGGTCGGTGAATCCATCCGCTTCGGGCTCGCGGCGATCAAAAACGTTGGCGAGAATACTGCAAAGGCCATCCGCGATTCGCGGTTGAGCGCGGGCGAATTCACGACGCTATATGACTTGTGCGAGCGCATCGAGGCTAAGTTTCTGAATAAGCGAGTGTATGAGAGCCTGATCAAATCCGGCGCGCTGGATTCTCTCGGGCCGCGGGAGTCCATGCTGGCGTCCGTAGACGATGCGTTGGCGGCCGTGCAGCGCGCTTCGCGGATACGCGAATCGGGGCAGCACGGTTTGTTCGGTACGGCAGCGGCGCCCGCACGTATGGTTTTTGAATTGCACGAGGCCGAACCGTGGAGCGAAGCTGAACGTCTCGCCAGCGAATACGCCATGCTGGGCTTTTACGTATCAGGACACCCGCTCGCCAAATATGCTTCGCGATTGCAAGAATTGAAATGCGTTTCGCTCGACCAAATCGAGGGTCAGCGTAACGGCAAAGAAATCACGGTCGCGGTGCTGATCGTCGGCACGAGGCCTATGCGCTCCAAAAAAGGCGCCCGCTGGGCCATTTTCACGATCCAGGACATGACCGGAGTTCAGGAAATGCTTGCATTTCCTGAAAGCTTTGCACGATTGGAGCAGATCCTCAAGACCGGTGCCCCGCTTTTTCTCAAGGTGCGGGTGCAGGTAGAGGAGGCCGGAACGCGGCTATCCCTGCAGGAAGCCGCGCGGCTGGGAGACCTCGCAGAAAAGCCGGCATCCGGGCTACGCATCCGCATGAAGCTCGAAGATTTAAACGATGAATTGCTGGACCGCCTTAAAGAGATACTTTCCTCCTACCGAGGCTCGAGCCTGGTATCGCTTGATCTCTCTGACGCGAAAGGGGCGACGGCGACACTACTAGTCGAGCAGCGCGTCCGGGCGTGCCCCGAATTAGTCGCAGCAATCCGGGAGTGCATGGGCGACGAATCGATTGAGCGGGTGATGTGATGAAGTCCAAAGACAAGACAAAGAGCCCGGCAGCCCAGGTGAATCGTCAAAGCGAGATTGAACGCCTGGAAAAAGATGTCGAGGAATTGCGCCATCTTGCGGGCGATGAAGAAGCCGACGCCGATCTCGAACGCATTCGCCAGCAGGTAGCCGAGCTGCGTAAGGAGTTTTATAGCCATCTTGGACCCTGGCAGCGCGCCCAAATCGCGCGGCACACGCAACGGCCTTATCCCCTGGACTACATTGGGATGCTCTTCACCGACTTTATCGAGCTGCATGGCGATCGCGGCTATGGCGACGACAAGGCCTTGATCACAGGACTCGCGAAGTTTCATGGGCGCCCCATCGCCATCATTGGTCACCAAAAGGGCCGCGACACGAAACAGCGCCTGCTGCGCAATTTCGGCCAACCCAAGCCCGAGGGCTACCGCAAAGCGCTCCGGATTATGCAACTCGCGGCAAAGTTTGGCAGGCCCATTTTCACTTTCATCGACACTCCCGGTGCCTATCCTGGCATCGACGCCGAGGAACGCGGCCAAGCCGAAGCGATCGCGCGTAATTTACGTGAAATGGCCCGCCTACCTGTGCCGATCATTGTAACTGTGACGGGTGAAGGCGGCTCAGGCGGAGCGTTGGCGATTGCCGTCGGAGATCGCGTCAATATCCTTGAAAACAGTTTTTATTCGGTGATTTCACCGGAAGGCTGCGCAGCGATCATGTGGCGCGACGCCACAAAGGCGGAGACAGCCGCTGCGGCCCTGAAAATCACGGCGAAAGACCTGAAAGAGCTTGGGATCGTCGATGAAATCGTGGCCGAACCAGAAGGAGGGGCGCACGTCGATCCGGAAGGCGCTGGGCAGTTGCTCGGCGAAGTCTTGGACCGGCAGATAGTGGCCCTGTCGCAACAGCCGACCAAGGATTTACTCGATGCTCGCTACGAAAAGTTCCGCAAAATGGGCCAGTTCTTCGATTTTGGGAGTTAAAGTCACATCCCTGCGGGCTGTCTGAGTCCTAGGTCTACCCCTTAGCACATTCGCAACTCGTCCCACAGCATTCGTTGTTGCTTCCGGGGGCCCGGGCTAATCTGAATAAGCAATCATCAGAGTGATCCGGATCGGGGCACCTTCCGCACTTTCACGGCCACCCGTCTACGGAGGACAGGACTCTTTATGTCGGAACCCTTTCGCCCCTATGAAAAGCTTGTGGAAATCACCGTGATGGGCAAGAAGTTTCAGGTGCCAGAGCGCAACTCGCTTCTGCGATGTTTTCAGTTCATCAGCCCCGAAACGATTCCGTATGGACGTTTCTGTTGGAATCAGGATTGCCAGTATTGCCGCGTTTCCTGTCAGTTGCCCGATGACGACGAGCCTCGGGAAATGTTGAGCTGCAAGTTCATTGTCATGCCGGGAATGGAAATTACCGAACTGAGCCAGGAGCTGAAGTGGTGCCTTAGGTCCAAGCTTCCGGCCGACGCCGCAGTCTCCTCTTAAGTTTCACAACCGCACTGCGAAAAAAGTTCCATTCTTCTCGCAACTTTCATCTGCGTTCAGGGTTAGTAGGCGAAGGTACACGTATCATCGCGCGACGGCGGTTGTGCGACGCCAAAACCCAAATTACCATCCCCGGCGCACAGCCGTCGCCGTCGAATAAACGCGATTTGCACTCCTCTCTCCTCTGGACTACGATTCTTTCTTACAAACCATGCCCACAGATGCCCTGGCTTGTGACGGCTGCGGACAGCCCGCATTGTCTGAACACATTGCGCGCCGACTTCAACGCCTGGAATGGACGACGCGCTATCGACCGATCCACATTGGCACTCTGCTACTCGGCGGATTTTCTCCGTTGGCCGATGCAGACTTTTTATATTCCGGAAAGTTTGCAGGGGAAGCTGGTCGACTGCTCCAGGCAGTTGGAATCTCTCCCACAGGAAAGCCAGCAGATACTGTGCTAAGCGAGTTTCAGCGCGGTGGGTTTTTTCTGACGCACATTCTCGAGTGTCCGCTCGAAAGTGGCCAGGCCGGACCATTGGTGTGCGACACGCTTCTTGGGAAACGCGTTTCGTCGGTGATGACGCGTATTCGCCGATCGCTGAAACCCAAGCGCGTCTTTTTGATTTCAGAATCGCTGGCGCCGCTGTCCGCCGGACTGTCGAGCGCCGAACTAGGTTGTCCCGTAATCCTCGACGGCGGTCAACCCTTCGCACTGGACTCTTCCAGTTTTTCTGAGGCGGCTCGGCATTTGCGCGCAGCGCTTGCAGCGCCCATCGCGGCGAAATGAACAGCGGCCGTCACCCCTAGCCCAACGGACAGGTCGAGAACTGGACTTCGACCAGCTTGCCAGTCTTCCGGCTGTGATAGAATCGAAAACTTGGATACTGTGGAGTCGGAGCAGGAGTCGAGCCGTGAAGAAACAAGCAAAGTTTGGCATCGGAGTCACCGTGATCGTCGTTTCCATGGCCTTCCTGGCCTGGCTCGGCTACGGCGAAAGCAAGACGTACTACCACACCATCGCGGAACTGCAGACACTTCATGGTTCTGATCTGTCGCACCGGATCCGCGTTGGAGGAACCGTGGCACCTGGCAGCATTCGCCGGTTCACAGGCCGCGTGGATTTCGTCCTGGACGGAGAAGGGAAGTCGCTCCCCGTGAGTTATGTGGGCAGCGATCCTCTGCCGGACACGTTCGTGGATAAATCGCAAGCGTTGGTGGAAGGCCGGGAGACGGATGGGCGGTTTGTGGCTGAAGTTGTTCAGGCGAAGTGCGCGTCCAAGTATGAGGCGGCTCCGGGGGGAACGGATGCCACTCCCTCCACTGCGACGCGCTAAAGCCATCGGTAGCGGGCCCGGCTTGGCCGGGGGATAGGCGGAGGCCCCGTGGATGTATTCGGTTCGTTCGCTTTACTCCTGGCATTCATTTGCGCGGTATTTGCGTTTGCAGGCGGGATTGCCGCGATTATCACGCGCCATGCCCTGCTCGTTAAGAGCACGAGACAGGCAGGTATCGCCACCTGCTGCTTGATTTTCGTCGCGACCTTCAGCCTCGAATATCTTTTTTTCAGCGATAATTTTTCCGCAGCTTACGTCGTCGCGCACAGCAACCGTGCGCTCGCAACATTTTATAAAATCGCCGCTTTGTGGGCTGGCCAGGAAGGCTCGCTACTGTTCTGGAGCTTCCTGCTTTCGATTTACGTTTTCTCCGTCTTGATTGCTTACCGGAATAAGAACGGCGAGTTGATGCCGTACGTGGGAGTGATTCTCGCAGGGGTGCAAATATTCTTTCTAACGCTCAATAATTTCGTCGCCAGTCCGTTTAAGGCTCTGGCCGTTCCCGGGGCTCATGGCGCGATGGATCTTGTGGCCCGCGGCGACGGCAACGGTCTGACCCCGCTGCTGCAATATCCGGAAATGGTGATCCACCCGCCGAACCTTTACTCCGGCTACACGGGCTTCACGATTCCATTCGCGTTTGCGCTCGCGGCGCTGCTGGCCCGCTATCCTGGAGAGAAGTGGATTCATCTCACACGCAAGTGGACAATGATCGCGTGGGGCTTTCAGACCGCCGGCATTCTCCTCGGCGCGCACTGGGCCTACGCGGTCCTCGGCTGGGGCGGCTACTGGGGCTGGGATCCAGTTGAAAACGCCTCGCTGCTTCCGTGGCTTACGGGCACCGCGTTCCTGCATTCGGTGATGATGCAGGAAAAGCGCGGCATGATGAAAGTATGGAACGTCTGGCTGGTGTTCTCCACCTTTCTATTGTGCATTCTCGGCACGTTCCTGACCCGAAGCGGAGTTGTCAGCTCCGTCCATGCGTTTGCTCAGTCAAGTATTGGCAGTTGGTTTGTGGGTTTTCTCGTGGTCATTTTCACGGTTTGCCTTGTTGCGTATTTCAAGAATCGCGACTACTTGAAGAGTGAAAATCAATTGGACGCGATCGTCTCCCGTGAGTCCAGCTTTCTCTTTAACAATTTGATCCTGCTGGTTTCGTGCATCGCCGTTCTGTCGGGCACGCTCTTCCCGGTTTTGTCGGAAGCGCTCTCGGGCTCCAAAATCAGTGTGGGCGCGCCGTTCTTCAACAAGGTGAACATCCCGATCGGCCTGCTCCTGCTCTTCCTGACCGGAGTCGGGCCGCTGCTCGCCTGGCGCAAGACCTCCGTGGAAAGCCTGAAGCGAAATTTTGCGTGGCCCCTGATCGTGGGAGTCGTGGCGGGCGCAGTCATCTTTGTGCTTGGATACCGCGAGATCTATTCCCTGATCTGTTTTTCGCTGTGCTTCTTCGTCACGGCGACGATCGCCATGGAATTTTACCGGGGCGCAAAAGTCATCCGAGTGCGCTCGGGTGCTTCCTATCTGACCTCCGCCATCGAACTGACCATGCGCAATACGCGGCGCTACGGCGGCTATATCGTTCACATGGGGATGGTGCTTATATTTATAGGGCTGGCCGGCGCGGCCTTCAACCAAAACGTCCAGAAGGAAATGCAACCCGGCTCCTCCATGCAGCTAGGAAAATACAAGCTCGTCCTCCAGAGCTTCGACAGCAAGCCGGAAGCAAACTACACCGGCCTACGCTTGAACGTGGAAGTCTTCGTCAACAATAAGCCACTGATGATGCTCTATCCGGAGCGCCGCATCTTCGAGACGAATGGGGAAACCGGAACGATGGTAGCGATTTATTCGACCCTGCGCGAGGACTTGTACGTCGTTTATGCGGGACAGAGTCCCGACACCAAGCTGCCAGTTATCCATGCGTACTTGAATCCGCTGGTGAAGTGGATATGGTTCGGCGGCGTAATCGTCGTTTTCGGAACCCTCGTTGCTCTACTGCCGAATCGTAGAGCGGTTTTGGTTTTGTCTGGCGCGAAGCAGCCTGTGCCAGAGCCTCTTGTGCACGGAATGACGCCGTCTGCGACGTTCAGAGAAGGCCATGACTAAACTTCGAAGGATACGACGGCCCGGTTTGCTCATTCTGCCCGTCGCATTGTGTTTTGCCGGTGCGCTGCCGCTTCTGTCTGCGTTTGGCGACGCTCAACAGTTGGATCACACGCACCAGTTGGGCATGAAGGTAAAATGCATGTGCGGCGGCTGCAACGATTCCGCTGGCGGTTGTTACCACGTCGGTGGCGCGTTCTCCGGCCCTTGCGATACTGCACTCGGAATGCTGAAGAAAATCGACGAGCGCATCGCCCAGGGCAATTCCGATGACCTCATCGTTCAATCTTTTGTGCAGGAGTATGGGCAAGCCGTGCTTACCGAGCCGCCGCATAGCGGATTTGGACGTGTGGCCTGGTGGATTCCCGCGCTCGCTTTGATTGGGGGATTCGTGCTGGTCCTGAGCGTCATTTCCCGATGGCGGAATCGTCCAGGCGCCGAGCCCGCTTTGGTCACAGCCGGCAACGCTCCTGCCGTTTCCAGTGAATTGCTTGAGCGAGCGCGTGCGCAAGCTGCCCGCGATACCGAGGATTGATCTTGACCCCTGTCATTTGCATCGCTGTTTTTCTGATTACCTCCGCGGATTGGGCCGTTCTCGGCGCGTGTCTGGCGCTGGCTCTTGCCACCGGGCTATTCATTTTTTATATTCAGCCCGATGCCTCAGACCTCGCTCCGCACCGCTCAAAACTCGATCAACTGCTCGAACGACGTGACACCCTGTACGATAATTTACGCGACTTGCGGTTCGAGTTTCGCTCAGGAAAATATGCCGAAAATGACTTCGAAGCGATGAAGATCTCTCTCGAGAACGAAGCGGCCCTGGTGCTCGCCGAAATCGATCAGGTTACGGAATCGCAGGTGAGGCGTCCTCGCACGATCAAGCCGGTTGTCTCGGACCGAGGTGCGCAATGAGGTCCACGTGGATTCCGCGTTTGGCACTCGGCGTTTGCCTGCTGACGCCGTTCTCTTTCGTTTACGGCGCGACGGTGCATGGCACCGTAAAAAATGGCACCACCGGCAAACCCGCGGCTGACGTCGAGGTAATCCTGATCCAGTTGCAGGGCGGAATGCAGCCGGTGCTCAACTCAAAGACCGATGCACAGGGCCAATTCACTTTCGACTATCCGTCCATCGGCACGCAGCCGATGCTGGTCCGCGCGGTCTATCGCGGGATTAATTTTCATCAGCCGCTACCCCCCGGTCAGAACCAGGTGCAAGTCGAGGTCTTCGAGCCCTCTAAAGATCCCAAATCGATATCCGTCGGGACGCATTTCGTGATTTTCCAGCCGAATGGAACAACTCTGGAAGTGGGCGAAGAATACGCCATCAAGAACGACTCCCAGCCTGCGCAGGCTTATTTTCGCGCCGACGGCAACTTTGACTTTGCGATTCCAGAGGGCGCCAGCCTGAAACAGATCGCTGCGCAGGGCCCATCGGGCATGCCCGTAGTGCAAGCGCCCATCGATCGCGGCAAAAATAAGTACAGCGTGGCGTACGCTTTTCGTCCTGGCGAGAATGGTGTTCGCTTCTCGTACGAACTGCCGTACCCCGGGAATGCCGCCACCGTGAAACTGCCAACGGTTTATCCTGGCGCGCGCCTCGTCTTGGTCGCGCCGCCCACTGTGCAAGTGACAGGCGATGGCTTGCAGTCCAATGGGCAAGAGCAAGGCATGAGCCTTTACAGCCGGGACAATCTTGCCGCGAATTCAACGCTGACTGTAAGCGTTGCCGGTACGGCACCGCCACCGAGTGGCAATGATTCTGCGTCTGCGGACTCTGATGCAGGGCCGCAGAATCGCGAAGCGCAGCAGGGAACTGGTCCAGCTTCTGGGGCGGCCATTCAAGTGGTGCCAGGCCGGCTGGATGTCTTGAAATGGCCCATCGTGGGCGGTTTCCTGTGCATGTTCGCTCTGCTGGCGATTCTTCTCGCTCGCAGGCCGGTGGTGGCTGTTGCTGGTGGTCCCTCCGCTGACGTTGCAGCTCCCGCCGCGAAACTCTCCAAGAAGACGGCATCCGCTTCGGTTGCGTCTGCGGTAATTCCGAACGCTAATCTAGCGGAAGTCGACGCGGCCGTAGGCACGAGCCTTGATGCGCTGAAAGACACGCTTTTCCGGCTCGAGTTGCGACGCCAGGCAGGAACGATTTCGGAGGCAGAGTACAACCAGGAACGTGCTCGCGCGGAAAAAATATTGCGCGACCTTGTGAGAGGTTAAAAGGTGACGCCGCGCGGTGATATGTCCCCACGCGAGGATCGTCGGTGACGCCCCCAACATTTTCTCCGGTTGGACTTCGCCTTGAAAATATCGATAAGCGCTATGGCTGGTTCCTCGCATTGCGCGGAGTGTCGCTCGTTATCGCCCCGGGAGAATGTGTGGTTTTTGCTGGCCGAAATGGCTCCGGCAAGACCACCCTTTTGCGCATCGCCGCGCGATTGGTTCGGCCCTCGCGAGGAACACTGAGTTTTTCCAGCGAATCCCAAGCCGAGGGCGCTCGCGTGGTTCGTCCGGGATTCGTCGCCCACGCCACGATGGTCTACGACGAGCTAACCGCCGAAGAAAATCTCTTGCTCTTTGCGCGGCTCCAGGAAGTAGCACAACCAGAGAATCGCGTTGAGACTCTACTGAATGAAGTGGGCCTATCCGATCGCCGCGTCTCGCTCGTGCGAACGTTCTCTCGCGGAATGCGCCAGCGTGTGGCCATCGCACGTGCGTTGCTGCATGAGCCGTCTGTTCTTCTGCTCGACGAGCCAGCAACCGGTCTCGATCCCCAAGGAGTCGCCTGGCTCGCCGAAGCGATTCGCAGGCTTCGCGATTCGGGACGCACCATTCTGATGAGTCTTCACGGCGAATCGGAAATCTCTTCTCTCGGGACCCGGGCCATTCGCCTGGACTCAGGCTCGATCGCTGCGGACACGCGCACGGGCGCGACGTTTCGCTCCATTCTCACCTTTGCCGACGCCTGAATGAGCCTGCTCCCCAACGCGGCTGTTTTGCTCGGCAAGGAGCTTCGCACAGAGTTCCGCTCGCGCGAACTTCTTACTACCACAGTTGTCTTCATCCTGATTGTGATCGTGCTTTTCAGCTTTACGTTCGATCCGACGTCGGACGAATCGCGCCGTTTTGCTCCTGGCCTTCTCTGGCTGGCGTTTCTTTTCGCATCTTCCCTGATGCTGCAGCCCTGTTTTCTGCGCGAGCAGCACAACGACACGTTAAGCGCCCTGCGTCTTACAGTCAGCGATCCATTCGCTATCTTCCTGGCCAAACTTGTTGCGAACACACTGTTTCTTCTGCTGACCGAACTGCTCCTGCTGCCGCTGTTTGCCGTTATGTACAATGTGCCGATCGTGCCGGTGCTGCACTGGCTGGTACTCATGTTTTTTCTCGCAAGTCTGGGGATTTCCATCGCCGGCACCGCGCTTTCAGCCATCTCCGCCCAAGCCCGCATGCGCGAACTGCTGTTGCCGCTGCTCATGTTGCCGCTCTTGACGCCAATTCTCGTGGCCAGCACGGAGGTTACGAAGTCACTATTTGAACGAACGCCCTTCGTGCAGTGGAAGGGAATCGGCTTCCTTGCGATTTTTGACCTGGTTTTTTTGACGGCGCTATGGCTTTTCGGCGAATATCTTCTGGAGGAATGAAGCACTATGTGGAAACGCGCGATGATTGGCGCTGCAGTTCTCTTCCTGGTCGGCGCTGCTGCTTATGCGTCTTTTTATATCGCTCCGGAAGAGAAAACCATGCACGTGCTCCAGCGGATTTTTTATTTCCATGCCGCCGCCGCATGGGCCGGAATGACCGCGTTTTTCATCTGTTTCGTCGCCAATCTCCTCTACGTCTGGCGGCGCGAAGAGCGGTGGGACTCGCTCGGCATTTCTTCCGCGGAGGTCGGTCTGGCATTCATCACCGTTGTTCTAATCACGGGACCGATTTGGGCCAAACCAGCGTGGGGAATCTATTGGACCTGGGATGCGCGCCTGACTTCCACATTTGTGCTTTGGCTTCTCTACATCTCCTACCTGCTTTTGCGTACATTGATCGAGGAACCGGACCGACGAGCGCTTCTAAGCGCCCTCTTTGGGATCTTCGCGTTCATCGACGTTCCCATCGTCTTTGGAGCAATTCGCTGGTGGCGCACCCAACATCCGGCCCCCGTCATCATGGGAGGTCCAGGTGCCGGACTTGATCCAACCATGAACAAAGTGTTTTTCTTTAGCGTGCTTGCGATGCACGCTTTGATGGTGTTCTTGATCGTGGAGCGCTATCGGCTAGAAAAGTTGCGCACCGATTTTGAGGTCGTACGCCGCGAGGCGGAGGCAATATGACAAGTCTGGACAGCGTTTTCGCGGCTTATGTCATTGGCTGGGCCGTGTTTTTTGTTTTTTATCTGACCATCGCAAAACGCACTTCGTCGCTACGCGCAGAAGTCGATCGCTTGAGGGATTCCTTAAACCGGGGCAAGTAGTTGGCAAAGAAGAAAAAAGTCGGTATTGTGATGTTCCAGCTCGGCGGGCCGGATTCGCTCGATGCCGTTGAGCCATTCCTGCTTAACCTCTTTCTCGACCCGGACATCATTCCCATGGGGCCGCTCGGTTTCTTGCGGCGCCCGCTGGCAAAGTTGATTTCTTCCCGACGATCCGTTCCTGTGAGGGGCAAGTATGTGGAGATTGGCGGCCGCTCGCCGATTGGGACCTTGACGGACCGGCAGCGAGGCGCGCTCGTTGAGGCGCTGTCCAGCGATATTGATCCAATAGCCGTTATCGCCATGCGCTATTGGCACCCGTTCACTGCGGAAGCGGTCGAGTCGCTACGCAAAGCTGCACCGCTGGACGAGATAGTGCTACTGCCGCTGTACCCACAGTTCTCTTATGCCACAACGCTGAGCAGCCTCAGGGAATGGCGCCGCGTTTACGGGCAGCCGAAAGGCGGCCCGCCAGAGCGCACGATTAGCCAGTTCTACGACCACCCGCTCTATATTCAGGCGCTAGCGCAACGCATCGGCTCCATTTTGCGGCAATTCGCTGATAGCTCCCGCATTCACTTGGTTTTCAGCGCGCATGGGTTGCCAATGAGCCTGGTCGAAAAGGGTGACCCGTATCCAAATCAAATCGAAGCCACCGTCCGCCTGATCTGCGAAGAGGGAAGAAGGCAGTATCCGGGCTGGCCGCAAACACATCTACTCTGTTATCAAAGCCGGGTCGGGCCCTCAAAGTGGCTGCAACCACCTTTGACGGCTACAATCGAGCGGCTCGGCACTGAGGGCATCAAGGAAATGCTCGTCGTTCCGATTTCCTTCGTGACCGAGCATATCGAAACGCTGCACGAAATCAACATTGAGGCGCGCGAAGATGCCAAGAAATTTGGCATCGAAGTCTTCCGGATGATGCCTGCCGTTGGCGATTCGCCCCTTTTCATCGCCGCGTTGAAAGATATTGTGCTTCGAGCCGTTGGTCTTGCGGGAGATCCGCAATCCTTGCAGGTTTCTTCGACGGCTTTGTGATGGCAACGTGCTCGATTCTCACTGCCAAAACCGGCTGGGGGCATCGGGTCCGGGCCGTGGCGGCAGAAATAAATTGCACCGAACACAAAGCGGAAAATCGACCGTTACGCTATAATCCCGCGCTGGGACAACGGCTATGAAAGCTACCTACCACGCAGGCGTGCACCGGTTTGCTGTCTTTACCGTCTGTTGGACGGTGCTTCTCCTGATTGCTGGGGCGCTGGTTACTTCCAACGATGCGGCGCTTTCCGTTCCGGATTGGCCGAAATCGTTTGGCACATGGACCCCGCCGATGGTCGGCGGGGTGTTTTACGAGCACTCACACCGCGTCATTGCAGGCGCGTTGGGAGTATGGACGCTTATCCTCGCCATTTTGATTTGGATTAAAGAAGAGCGACGATGGCTGCGCTGGTTCGCCTTGATCGCGGTGGGCGGCATCGTCGCGCAAGCCATACTTGGCGGCCAAGTAGTGATCCAGCTGCTGCATTACTGGCTGCCGGTGCTGCATGCCTGTTTCGCGCAAATCATGTTCGGAGCGATTTTGAGCGTTGCCGTTTTCACTAGCAACTGGTGGATCTCGGACCGCCCGCAACTCGATGACCGCGGCTCGCCCTCTATACGTTCGCTGTCAGTACTCAACGCTGCGGTGATCTTTCTGCAGGTATTTCTAGGAGCTGGTTTCCGCCACAAGGAGATTCCCATCTGGCCGCACGCCGCGGGATCGCTGGCTGTGCTTACAACGGTGCTTTGGACGGCGGTGGTGCTCCGCAAGCGCTTCGAGAATTCGCGTGAACTCACCAAAATGAGGATTCTGCTTCACTCCTTGTTTGGCTTGCAGTTTCTGCTCGGCATCGGCGCGTATTGGTCGCGCATTGCAACCGCAGACGCCCCGCAGCCCATGCGCGTGATGATCGTGCTGACAGTGACACACACCGTGGTCGGAGCGCTCTTGTTTGCCGTGTCTATCTTGACGATTCTCTTGTGCTATCGTCTGGTCCCGCGCGCCGGTGAAGTTGCCGTATCGTCGCAGGGGCGGGTGGCGGTTTGATGAGCACGGTTCGCACCACGGAAATTACGCTGGCTTCGCGCGCCAACGCCTACGTCGCCCTGACCAAGCCAGATGTTTCTTTTCTCGTTTTGATGACTACCGCCGCTGGATATTACATGGGCGCACGCGGAGCGGTAGATTGGCTGCATCTGATTCAAACCGTTTTTGCCACGCTCCTGATTGCAGCAGGCACGGCGACTTTGAACCACTACATCGAACGCGATTCCGACCGCTTTATGCGGCGCACGGCGTCGCGCCCTTTGCCTAGCGGACAATTGCAGCCGCGCGAAGCCCTGTGGTTTGGCGTGATTCTCTGCGTGGCGGGCGCGTTGGACCTCTACTTCACCGCCGGGTTTCTTGCTTCCGCGCTTGGAATTCTCACATCTTTGAGCTATCTGCTCGCCTACACCCCGCTGAAGAAACGTACTGTGTGGGCTACAGCTGTCGGCGCGTTCCCCGGAGCG
This sequence comes from Candidatus Acidiferrum sp., assembly GCA_035314345.1. Lineage (GTDB taxonomy): Bacteria > Acidobacteriota > Terriglobia > Acidiferrales > UBA7541 > Acidiferrum. The sequence goes on along the minus strand of DATFZQ010000110.1, from coordinate 7,024 downwards.
ATTCCGCCGATGATTGGCTGGGTCGCCGCCACCGGCACTTTGGATCGCGGCGCCTGGCTGCTCTTCGCGATTCTGTTTTTTTGGCAATTTCCGCATTTTTACGCCATCGCCTGGATGTACCGGGAAGATTATGCCCGCGCGGGAATTTTGATGCTGCCCGTGGTGGACCGCGAAGGAACGCGCACCTTTCGCCAGATCATTCTCACTGCTATTGTGCTGGTCGGAGTCAGCCTATTGCCCGCCGTGATGGGATTGGCTGGTGTGCGTTACTTCTTTGGCGCGCTGGTCGTGAGCACGGCGCTCGTGCAGGTCTGCTTGTGGGCCGCCAGTTCGAGAACCAACGCACGCGCCAAGTGGCTGATGCATGCCACCGTAGTGCATATTCCACTGCTTCTCGGTTTGATGATCTACGACAAAATTCCGCGCTGAGCCGTTTCTGCCAGGAAGGGCATTCGCAAACTTATGTTTTCACAGGCCGCGCTCAACGCATCTCTGAACGGCACCAGCGCCATTCTTCTGGCGTGCGGTTACGCCGCCATCCGCAACGGCAAAATGAAAGTGCACAAGGCTTTCATGATCTCCGCGTTTGCCGTCTCCTCTGTGTTTCTGATTTCTTACGTGGTCTACCACATCCGCGTTGGCCATGTTGTTTTCCAGGGCCAGGGGTGGATTCGCCCGGTCTACTTCGCGCTGTTGATTTCGCACACGGTGTTGGCCATCGTCATTGTGCCATTGATTTTGATCACGCTGCGCCGCGCATGGCTCGAAAAATTTGATAAACACCGCGCGATCGCGCGTTGGACGCTTCCGCTGTGGTTCTACGTCTCGGTTACAGGCGTGATTGTCTACATTCTTCTGTACCAAGTGTATGCGCCGACCGGGGCTTAGCGGCAGGTATCCAAGTCAACGCCCACTTATCGCTAAATACAAAAGCGAACGCCTGCAAAGCACTTCAAGGTTAGCAAGTATAGCTTGTTAGTTTTGCGGGGGGATGTTGGAGGTCTTTACGGGCTTCACGAGCGACCCGGTCTGCGAAGAGCGCACGGCCTGCCGCGTCCCCGCCTTTGGAAAGACCACATGCCAGAAATCACTCCGGGCCGTAACAAATCCTAAGCCAATGAATCGCCTGTCCTGCTTCTCGCGGACGGAAGTGACAAAGCACTCGACGGACTCTGACGTCATTTCGTTGAACAGCCGAACCGTTTGGCCCGGCAAGAGGGGAGCGTCCATAACGATGAGTGCGCCGTGCGCGCTCACAAACTGCGTAAACGCCTTTAAATCAATGGCTTCGCCTTCCGGCATCTGGCAACGAACTTTTAGGGGAATTTGAAGCGTCATCCGAACGGTGCGACGCCTTTCAGGATACCTCGACCGATGCATTCACCCGCCTTGGAGGGGACCACTAACGGTGAGAGAATGCCACGACTGAGCAAGAATAACAAGGGGTCTACGAGCGCCGGGTGCACGCCAGAGGAATGGTGGGAGGTTAAAGGTGGCTTTTTTTGTCTGTTCCTACGGCACATAATGCCGTAGGATAGATCCATGAAAATTCCTACTGAAGTACCTTCGTCCCTACGTGAACTGGCCGCCGTTTTGTCTCAACCTAAACCGATGCGCCGGGGGTCGGTCTCCGAGCGCACCATGAGATGCGGTAAAGCAGGCTGCCCGTGCCAAGAGGACCCCAAAGCGCGGCACGGCCCTTATTACAGTTTGACCCGGCCGACGGCGGGCAAAACTCACTCCCGGTACCTGAGCCCGGAACAAGCCCAGCTCGCACGGCAGCAAATCGAGCAAGGGCATAAATTTCGGGAACAGGTGGAGCAGTATCGAGAGGCTTGCGAACAATGGGCCGATGCCCAACTGGAACGGCCCCAGGCAACTTCCCGAGAGGCCGAAAAAGGGGGCTCCAGACCGCCCTTCAAAAGGAAATCATCCGGGAAATCGAAACGCTCTTAGGGAACCAGTCGATCGCCGACTTGGATTTCGAAGCGGTCGAAATGGCGGCGCGGCGCCAGTCTTTGCGCTTGGCAGCGCGCGCCTTGGAACAACGGCTCAACACGGACACCAGCGATCATGTGGGACCGCAACTGCCCTGCCCCTGCGGAGGCTCCGCCCAGTATCATGGCCGCCACGAAAAGACCTTCGAAAGCGTACTGGGGTCTTTGCACCTGCAGCGCGCTTACTATCACTGTGAACAATGCGAGAGCGGATTCTGCCCGCGGGACCGGGCTCTGGGGCTGGAATCGTTTTCGCTGACGCCCGGCGTTCTGCGCATGACCGCCAGCGCAGCAGCACTGCTGAGTTTCGAAGAAAGCAGCGGGTTATTGCACGAATTGGCGGGTGCAGAAGTCAGTGCCAAGCAGGTAGAACGAGCCGCAGAAGCACTGGGGGCCGAGATCGCCGTCGATGAACACCAGCAAGTAGAAAAGATGGGCGAAGTGGCTCCCACCATGTACCTGGGAATGGATGGTACCGGGGTGCCGATGCGCACCCAAGAAATTGCTGATCGTGCGGGCAAGCAAGCCGACGGCTCGGCCAAAACCCGCGAAGCCAAGCTCGTCACCATCTGGACGGCGGAATCGCGCGATGAGCAAGGCCAACCCGTGCGCGACCCAGGATCGATCACTTATTCGGCCGCGATTGAAAGCGCCGCGACTCTGGATACCAGTCCCCACCTCTCGGACTTCGCGGCGCGCGTACAGCGCGAGGCCAGCCGCCGTGGTTTCAGCGAAGCTCAACGTCCGGTGGTGTTGGGCGATGGTTCGAATTGGATTTGGAACTCGGCTTCGGAACTATTCCCGCAAGCCACTCAGATTCTTGACCGCTTTCATGCCAAAGAACATCTCAGCCAGGTGGGAAAAATCATCTATGGGGACAGCCCAGAAGGCAAGCCATGGATCCAGGCGCGCTATGAGGAACTCGATGAGGGCTGCCTGAAATCCATGGTGCAAGCGCTGCACGGCCACGCAGGCCAATACAAAGAGGCCCGGGAATGTGTTCGCTACATCTGGAACAATCGACGCCGCATGCGATATTCAAAGTTCCACAAACAAGGCTTCTGCACTTCGACCGGCGTGGTGGAGGCTGGCTGCAAAGTGGTGATCGGAACCCGGCTCAAGCGCGCGGGCATGCATTGGACCGTAAAGGGCGCAAACAGGATCATCGCCTTGCGCTGCAGCAAACTTAGCGGACGATTTGAGGATTTCTGGGAACGCCGTTCAGATCAAAGGAAGACGGCCGCATGACTTATCGCCCAATTCTGATGTACGCCCACGAGCGCCCGAGCCGCCCAAGCGTAAGAAATGTCGAGGCAGGGAATTAGCTCGGGCGAAGCGAGGAGATGACAGCTTCGGTAAATTCTTCCGTCCCGGCCTTGCCGCCGACATCCTGAGTGATGTGCTTACCCTCTCGGTGCACTTTTTCGAGGGCGCTCTCGATCCGGCGGGCCGCGGACCTTTCGCCAAGATGGTCCAGCATCATGATGCTGCTTAGTAGCAGGGCTGTCGGATTGGCCAAGCCCTTTCCAGCGATGTCCGGCGCGGTTCCGTGAACGGCCTCGAACATTGCCGCTTCATTTCCAACGTTTGCGCTCCCCACCACGCCGAGTCCGCCGACAAGTCCCGCGGCGAGGTCGCTCATCACGTCGCCATATAGATTAGGCAGCAACAACATGTCGAATTGCTGGGGATTCAGCACCATTTGCATGCAGGCGTTGTCCACGATCATCTCTTTGTATTCGATGTCGGGATGTTGCGGGGCGACGTTGCGGATGGACTTCAGGAAAAGCCCGTCCGAGAGCTTCATAATATTGGCTTTATGGATGGCGTGAATCTTCTTTCGGCCTTCTCGTTTGGCATATTTGAACGCGAAGTGCGCGATTTGCGCGGAAGCTTTTTCCGTGATGATTTTCAAGCTTTCTACAACTCCCGGAACCACTTCGTGTTCCAGGCCGGAGTACAAATCTTCTGTATTTTCACGGATTAAGACGACATCCACGTTCTCAAACCGCGATTTCACTCCAGGAAGATTCTTGACTGGCCGAACGTTTGCGTAAAGATCGAGAGTTTTTCGTAACGCCACGTTGATGCTGGGCGCTCCGCCGGCAACGGCTGTGCCCATCGGGCCTTTGAGCGCAACACGGTTGCGCCGCACGGATTCGACGGCACCTTCCGTGACAAATTGCCCCGTGGCCGACGCCTTTTCAGAACGCGCCTCGACCTCTTCCCAATCGATTTGGACGCCTGCGGCTTCCAGAATGCGCCGCGCAGCTGCCGCGACTTCGGGACCGATGCCTTCTCCGGGGATCAACGTGACTTTATGTCTGCCCATGTTCTCCTGTGCAAATGCGAGCAAACGCGAGCGAGTAAATCACACTGTTTGCAAGAGTTAGCCGAGTCCCGGCCTGACTCTTGCATTTATCCTAGCAACAAGAAGCAAACGCGAGCAAACTTAGGTTATAGATAAGCTAAAGCAAAGGCTCTCTGCGGAGAAGTTGCCAACCAGAACCAAGAAAACATTGGCTGCACTCCTTGTTGCCATCCAAACCGGTGGCCAGACATGTAGGGCATTCTGTCCAGTCTTTCGCCCCAATTGCGACCCGAATGAATCCTTCGCACCGCCCTGTTCCTATCCTGCGATTGCACTTCACGTTGGCCAAGACGAAGTAATACCCGGGCGTAGAGCAGACAGTACAGACCGTGAGGGGTTTGCGAAGTTTTTCCATGTTGAGGAATGCTACAGCAAGCGGACGCGCCTGTGATGGTAACAGCAAACGCTAGTCGAGAGTATAATCTCCCCCTCCATCCATCCAAGGAGGGACCATGCTACGTCTGAAAGGGTTCGTGCTCGCCATCGCGCTGTTTGTCATTGTGGTTCTGATCGAGCCGCAATGGGTGCTTCCAGCGGGTTTCGGGATAGACCTTCCCTTCAAAGCTGGGGTAGTCATCATGCTGATGGACATAGGGTATTGGCTCGTCATGGCGCTCGTTGTGACTGTGGCCGTGGTCTTAATGGCGAGCCTCATAAAAGACGTACGCAAATTGAAGGCCGAGGCGGAAGCGTCCGCAACCTCAGCTACTTTGGAGGACCTCCATGACAAACGATGAACTGCTCGCAAGGGCAGAAAAAGGCTATCCAGTGATGTCTGAACAGCATGAGATTTTGGTCTGGTTCGACGAGCAGGACCCACGCAAGTGGAGCGTAAAGTGTTCTTGTGGCTGGACAGGGTGTTGCTTGGATGCAAAGCCTATGGAGGCTTTGAGCCAGAAGATTGTTTAAACGTCGAAGCTCAGCTAAAAGAACAGAAACCCTAACCCAAGGGGGAAACACCATGAACGAGGAGAAAACGGAACGGTTGATAGAGCTTTACAAAAAGGCGCGTGCTGGGGCGCCGCCTCGGCCGCACGATGACCATACGCGCGAACACTATAAACAATGTGTTGAGTGTCGGGAATGGGACCGTGCGGTGGATGCCAGTTTTCAAAAAGTCGAAAGAGAAGAAGGGATGATCTCGGGAGAGCTAAGGACGATTATATTTTTGGCCATGGCGACGAAAGTGGAAGCTCTCGTGGGACCCCGGCCTGCGGAGCATGCTCACAGGGCATCACTCGAAGAGCTAAGACAGTGTCCGGAATGTCAAAAGCAGGATAAGGTTAGGGCTGCAGCTTGGGAAAAGATGCAGTACAATCCGCACCACTCGAAGAGCTCCTCAAAGGAGCATCAACCTCTGTCCTTGAATGGGGTGCCAATGCGAAAGCGTGGGTGCTCGCAGCAACGGAAGCCTTAAAAAACGCTATAGAAAGCGGCGATCTGCCGCAATCTCCAGAGCACATGCACACGCACAAATCCAAGGAAGAATTTTTGGCGTGCGACACATGCCACGCTTGGATAAAACGCCGCGACGCGATCGTGAAGGACGCGCTCCCGCCGCCCCATAACTTGCGCGGTACTTAGTTGTGTTATAGCCTCGCGGCCTTTGGAGGTGCGGCATGGCTGAAGAAATGGAATACCGGGTGATCGGCGATACCCAATACGAGCAAATGGAGCGCAAGTTAAATAAATCAGCAGCTGAGCGTTACAGGCCCATCTTGGTAGCTGCCGTTGCAGTCCCAACTGGCGTCCAAACTACGGTTATCTTGGAACATGCTTTAGCGCGGCCCACAGCTATCTCGCGCTAGAGCCATCATTGCCGCTGGACGTGTCGGGCATTTCCGGGGTTATCTCGACGGGGATGCTGTCTGGGAGCATCGGAAAGCCGTTCGTGTCTGGCTTTGATTCTTTTTGATTATGCGGGGTATCTGGCGAAGTGACCGCGAGCTTAGGAATGACCGCTGAGAGCGCCCGTAGCTCCTCATCCGACAACCCGGCCAGACGTGCATCCCTGAACGTTACATGCGCGTGAGCAACCCGGCCCTCGACCTCGACCGCTTGCTTAGGCTTGCCATCCCGTCGATCTGTAAGGTATTGCAGCGTTTGCAGCCTGATTGACTTGCCGCTGTTGAATAGCAACCCTTTCCATAGGTCAAGCTCGTTGACGTGTGCGAGTATCTGAGCCGCCGTAATCGGTGCGATGCCGAGCCGCTTTAGGTAGTTAGGCTTACGGCCTGAGCCTGGACGCTTGCCGCCGCGCCTGCTCTTGGGTTTCTCCTCTATTGATTGTTCCACAGTCCACCCCAGGGAAGACGCGCAAGACTGTATATCTCATGGCTGCATCTTATTGTATGCGAAGCATCTAGGGTTGTCGAAACACGCTCGATCGGGCAGTTTCCAGTCAAGAAATTGCATGTTCAAGTGCCATGTGCAGTTGTTGAAAGGGTTTGCTATACTTCAGCTGAAAGTTGCATCGCGGCCTACCTGCGATGCGGAGGCCAAAGGAACTTATGATTAGTCTGACTCCCACTGCCAGCACCAAGGTCAAGGAAATCATGGGCATGCAGAATCCTGTACCGGTGGCGTTGCGCGTTGCCGTCGTCGGCGGAGGCTGCTCCGGTTTCCAGTACCACATGGCTTTTGAAAACCAGACCAA
>DATFZQ010000109.1:0-118840 GCA_035314345.1 Candidatus Acidiferrum sp. | reverse complement strand
CCTGTCAACGCAACGCCTTGATGCACCCGCCTCGCAGGAGTAGGATTCTAACCCCCGCCCAATCTCGCAGCCAATTTCTGTCTGCGGGAGCAAAAAAGCGAGTTTGATGCATACCGGCGGAAATCCGCGTGGGGTGTGCTGTCCCTAGGAGGATCCGATGTGGGGTAACAAGAAACCAGATACACAGAGCACAGATGCGATGCGCCCAGGGGATGCGACGGCGGACTCCGTGACGGGGTGGTTGGGTTCGAGCCTTCATGTGAAAGGCGACATCACCGGCACCGAGGATTTGCTGATCGACGGTTCTGTCGAAGGACTGGTCGAACTTGATGAACGGAAGCTGACGGTAGGACCGACGGCGAAGGTAACAGCTGACATCAACGCACGTGATGTGGTGGTGTACGGCTTCGTGAAGGGGAACGTGCACGCGAAGGGGCGGATTGAGATCAAAAAGGGCGGCTCGGTGATTGGGAATTTGACGACGGCACAGATCATGATCGAGGACGGTGCGGACTTCAAAGGTTCAATCGAAATCGACAGGGCTGAGGCGAAGGTAGCCGACAAAAACGTCTCCTCGCGGGCGGCGACGGCTGGCGCGGGGCCGAAGAGCGTTTAGCGATTTTGCGCGGCAGGCGAAGCCACTTTTGTGGATGCTACGACGCAAGACCTTGTCGGGTAATCCCGAATCCACATGCCCGCAGCGGTTACCGGAAAGTGGATTTTCCTAGTTTCCGATTATGCGACTACACGTCCAAGTGACAAGCGTAAGCCCTGATTTGTGCTTGGCTCAGACGGTGTGGTTCATCTTACGGTTTGATCGGAGAATTGACCGCGAGATTCCGTCAACTCATGCAGTATCGGGGTGGTCACCAGGGTGGTGACTATGGCCATGAGCACGAACATCGTAAATAGCGCCGGCGAAAGCACGCCCAGGTTCAACCCAACATTGAGGACGATAAGCTCAATCAAGCCGCGTGTGTTCATCAAGACGCCGAGCGATGCAGCTTCACGCCATTCCGAACCTGTCCACCGAGCAGCGAAATAACTGCCTCCGAATTTACCGACCGACGCCACGCCGATAATCAAAATACAGGCCAACCAATCACGAGTTCCATGGAGCAGACCGATCTGAGTTCGCATGCCGGTGAAGACGAAAAACACGGGCAACAGGAGCACGACGACCAGATCTTCACACTTCACGCGAATATCACGCGCTAACACGGAATCGGGCGGAATCACGGTACCGAGAAGGAAAGCGCCGAAAATCGCGTGAATACCGATTCGTTCTGCCGCCAATGCCGACAGAAGCACGGCAGCGCAGACGACAGCGAACATATCCTGAGTTGTCCACCCTGTGGCAGTCTGACGGCGCACGAGCCACAAAGCGCCCCGCTTGGCAATCAGCAAGACAAAGACGATGAAGCCAATTGTCGCGATCAAGGTGAAGAAAAGACTTCCGGCCTGCGCGTGTGCGACGCTGATAACGAAAGCGAGCAGGCACCATGCGGTGACGTCATCGATGGCAGCGCACGCCAGTGCAAGCGCTCCCAGACGGGTCTTGTGCATACCGCGATCCGTGAGAATGCGTGCTAACACCGGAAATGCGGTGATAGACATAGCTACACCGATGAAAAGAGCGAATGTAGTGAAAGGGACTGCACCGGTCGAATACCGGGGATATAGCCAGAGTGCAAATGCAGCGCCCAGCAAGAAAGGGGCTACGATGCTGGCGTGAGAGATGGCAATGGAAGCTTGGGTACGCTTTTGCAGTAGAGTAATATCCAGATCAAGACCGACGAGAAACATGTAGAGCACTACGCCAACCTGAGAGATCACCGCAAGATAAGGCGCGATGTTCGCGGGAAGGACCTGAAAGCAAGGTCCGGAGCCAACCAACCAAGAAAGGATGGTCCAAGAAGAATCCCGGCGACCACCTCTCCCATAACCTGTGGCTGATGCATCTTGCGAAAGATAGCGCCAAGAATGCGAGCCACCACAAGAATGACAACAAGCGCTAGCAAAACATGAAGCAAGATGCCGGGCGCTTCGGAAGTCGTGGGCCTGACAGGTCCTTGCGGACCGGGTGCTGCGGTGGCTACGTGCGAGTGACCGAAATACCGAATCAAGAGGAAAATACCGATACTTGCTCCGAGGCTGGCGACGTAGATCAGTGCGCTGCGTGATCTTCGGATCATGTTTAAGTTTTCTCGAAAGAATGACGCGGGCGGCGGGACTCGAATTTGCCGCCTCTGCCGTGACCGTTAGTTGGACAGTTGTATTTGCAAGCACGGAGAAGAGCGCCGGCGGCACTGCGTGTGCTTGAAAGTGTATCGTAGACCATGCTCTTGTGTGTCGCCATGTCTATCACGGATGTGCCCCTTCAACCAGTCCATGCCGCGATACGAACTAGTGTCTCTCGGTGGCCACTACTCTAGTTCAGACACACCCGCTTCGCTACGAGCAATGGACTCTAGTAAAACAGCTCTGCATTTCCTTCGGGTCTATCGCCACGCGGGACGAAAAGCTCTCCACGGGGATAGCCGAGCCTCACTGAATGCAATGGGCGATTTCATCGTTTCCCAACAGATGGCCTTATCGTGGAATACCAAGGCGATGCCGGAACGAGGGGACTGCCCAATAGCGAACTGGACTCAATGCCTGTGTAACGCGGTAATCGTTCTTGTGGGTTTTCAAGCCACCGGTAACGCGACTTACAAAGCATTTGGAAGCGGCGGAGTTGACACGGGGCCATGTTGCTTGAGTGCGCAATCAAGTGTATTTTGTGATTGGCCAAAAAACCAAATAACCGAATTGTGGCCGACTAGGTGGGTTATGAATCGTCGCGATTTCCTCCGCGGAGCGGGTATTGTGTCAGCGGCTGTGGCGTTTCCCGAGACGGGTAGTCTGTTCGCGCGGGGGGCAGCGCCTGACGCGTGGCGCACCTTCGAAGTGACGACAAGCGTTCAAGTTCTGAACCCATCCGGAATGACGCGGATCTGGGCGCCAGCCGCGCTTGTCAATCCGACTCACTTTCAGAAGACGATCGCGAATGAGTTCAAGGCTGAGGGCGGCACAGCAAAGATGGTTGAAAGCAAAGTCGACTCGCTCGGAATCATCGCAGCGGAGTTCCCGGCGGGGGTGAAACCGGTTCTATCCGTCACGAGCCGCATCGCGACCAAGAACTATGCTGCGGACCTCTCCGCAGTCGGCAACGCGCCAAAGGCAAATAAAGAAGAGCTTGAACATTTTCTGCGGCCGACGAAGCTGCTGCCGACCGACGGCATCGTAAAGGCGACGGCGACCGAAATTACAAAAGGCGCGAAGACCGACGTGGAAAAGGCACGCGCGATCTACGAGTGGATCGTTGAGAATACGTTCCGGAATCCGAAAACGCGGGGCTGCGGCCTGGGTGACATTCGCTTCATGTTGGAGACCAAGGATTTGGGAGGCAAGTGTGCCGACCTGAATGCGTTGTTTGTCGGGCTTGCCAGGGCAGCCGGCCTTCCGGCGCGCGACGTATACGGGATTCGGGTCGCCAAATCGGACTTGGGCTATAAGAGTCTTGGTCCTTCGACAGAGATCGTAACGAAGGCGCAGCATTGCCGTGCTGAGGTTTACCTGAGCGACTACGGCTGGGTGCCCGTCGATCCCGCGGATGTGCGGAAGGTAGTTTTGGAAGAACCGCCGGGAAATCGTCCCTTGGATGACGACATGGTGAAAAGAGCGCGGGCGCGGCTGTTCGGGTCGTGGGAAATGAACTGGATGGCGTACAACTTCGCGCACGATGTGGCACTACCAGGATCAAATGGGGCGCCAATTGGATTCCTAATGTACCCGCAGGCGGAATCGGCCGACGCCCGACTCGACTGCCTCGATCCGGACGGTTTCAAGTACGAGATCAAATCAAGAGAGATTGCAGCGGGAAATGTTTGACCGCAACCGACCACCGGGGAACTGCGAACCGGTGAGTGCTGGACAAGACCGGCTACCCGCGCACTCCGAAATCAGCCAACGGTGGCCACGATGCGCCTACCGAGCGGCATATCGCGAGTCCAATCATAAAAAGCGTACTGAAGGGCGCGGCGAAAGGGGCTGGTTGATTTATCGAGCGTTACCGGCACAATGCGAAAAGACATAGGGCGAGTTTAGCAAGGCACCCCAGTCTTGGTGAAGGGATGCCAGATTCCTCGACTGCTTGAACGGAAGTGCTTGATGAACGCAGCACTTGCTGGACAGCTGAAATCAAGTTTCCGATTACGCGACTAATCAGGCGCAGGACAATCTGTTCAAGCAAATTCACAATCAACTACTGCAACTTGGCGTACTCTGTCTTCGCTTCCTTCTACCTGTTTCTCGTTTTAGCCTTTCTCTTTTCCATTCCCACCATCATCCCCGATGGTGGGTCCTTCCTATTCAGCTTCGCCGCCTCTGCAATCATTTTCTTCACTCCCGGCCTCTTCACTTCAGCAACGCTCCGCAGTTTTACGTGTCGCACGCCCTTCCCTGTTCCCTCCAGCAGCTTCTCCGGGTCCGGCAGTGCCGCCCCGCGCATGAACGCAAAGGTTACATGCTCTTTACCCACCATGAAGCAGCACAGCGGTCCGTTCGAATCAAACGACGGAATCTTCCACGGATTCACGTACTCCTCGCCCCCCTTTAGTGTCTTTTTCACCAGTGCCCGTACCGCCTTCGTCACACCCTCAAGCTTCCCCGCCTTCCTCACATAAGCATCAATCCAAACCTGTGCTTGTTTCCCCTCAATCGTCGGCATTGGTTCCTCCTACTCCTTCTGCGCCATTCTACCTCCCAAGTCCGTGCTAGACCGAACCTTTCCGATTTCGTGAACTTACCAGACTTATCGAGCATAGGCCGAAGCTCCGTCCCTCGTTAAGCCCGGTATACTGTACAGATGATGAGTGCGGGCGACACAAAATCTAAGCCACGGTTCATCAGATCGACCGCATGAGGCAACTGGAGGAGCTGGTTTGAGGCTGATTATCAGGATGGTCCTTCTGGCCATTCCGGTTGTGCTGGTCGTGTGCGACCCGGGAATGACGGTGCGTCAGCTAAAATCCTCTGACGAAGCGTAAAGCGAAATAGTTGTCCGCATCAAAACAACGCGTCAACTCATCGGTGAGACTTGGTACGCTCCAGAGATTGAGGTTACCAACTCGAATAAGTCGCCTATCACCGTCACCAACGTCGAGTTGGCTGTGCGTAGCAAGACCTACGCGAACGTGCCTTTTCACCCTGAAACATATCCGTTGACCATACAACCGGGGAATACGAAGACCCTTGATGTAGTGTTCCGCCTTGACGATGCCGTCCATAAAACTTTCGAGCAGGCTGCGGAGTTATCCGTCCACTACCGAAGTGAGGGAAAGCAAGAAACTGTTCGCGTCAGCGTCATCCGCGGACGACTGTAAGAGGCAACGTACTGCGTGGTCGTCTGCCCAGCCAGGCACATGGACGTTTAACGCCGTAACCGTCAAGTGAAGTATTACTCCACATCTTCGGTAATCCGACCAATCAGGACTTGGAGAGCACCTAATGGGTTTCACCTTTTGGGGTATGCCGTGAAAATGTAATCCTTTGACGCTGCTAGCGTATGGCATGCGGCGCCACACTTCGCGTCGTGCCCCTGCGGCGGCTTGCTGGCCAACGTAGCAGGCGCGAACGTACCGGATGCGGCGTCATAGTCGAACATGGCATATCCCCATCCGTGCGTGTCCGAGAATCTCTTGCTGTCCTTCACGATGAACTCGACCTCAGTCAGGTCGCCAGGCACTGTGTCTGGGGTGCTCGCCGAAAAAGGGGGATCGGTTAACTTTTTCGGTCTCCACTCAAGCTTCACAATCTTGGAGCCGTCGGGGAAAGGCTTGCCGTTGCCGGGAATGCCTTCCTGGTAGGCCTTGATCATCACCGGATTGGCGAGGATTACTCGGATCACGTTTGCGGCTTCGGTGAGACTGGGGCCGACTACCTGCCAGGTCTCGTATCCCCGAATTTCAGAGAATGCGAGCCCGTTGGGCACTTGCAAACTGTACTTGTCTTCGGCGGAAACATTCCCCGCCTGTGGCTGAGCCGAGGCAGCGCTGCGTCTGGCGTGCATAGCAGCAAAACTAACGGAAGCAACCAAAAACAGACCGAGCAACCAATTACTCTTGAACATCAAGCCCCCCGCGTTTTGTTTTTCAGCCGTCTTACTCCTGGCTGCGGACCAGGGGCCGAACGTCGGTTTGCACTATGGTCGAGCTCCGGAGAAGCCTAGCCGATGCGCCTTGGATGTTTGAGCGGGGAACAAGATGCTTTTTTTTAACAACGGAAAGGAACCAATGGACAGAAGAACAGCATTAACCTCGGATAGAAGTAAATGCTGTCATAACTCTGATTATCCCCGTTACCGGAAACGTGACCCACGACCACTGGACGATTTCCCTTGCCTTTTTTTCTTTTGTGTTATTCTTAGTGCTGTATGGTTCTGCCTACCTTGCGCGGCAGACCTCTGCCGCCTTTTTCTTTCTAGGGCTCTCCTACCCGTTGTTCAGCTAAGACTTTTAGAATGAATCAATTGAGAAACACCGTGTTTTACCTGTTTTTCTGGCTCCGCAACCCCTTTAAAATGAACACTTCCAGGAAATCAACGTAAATGTTCATTCTAAACGACTTACTGGAAGAGTTAAGTCCTTTAGCATCCGCGTTTACGAAAAAGGGGGGGGTAGGCGTAAACAAAAGGCCCGAAAGCTTGCGCCTCCGGGCCTTCACGATTTCTTAGCTCAATCGATTACAGTTTCGAGTAGAGGAGGAATCCCAACGCAAAGGTGAACAGCGTAAGCGTCTCGACGAACACGAGGCCCAGGATCATGGCTGCACGAACGCCGCCAGCCGCTCCCGGATTCCGCGCGATGCCTTCGCAAGCCGCGGCCGCAATCCGGCCCTGGCCCAGACCTCCGCCGAACGCTGCAACGGCTACGCCGAATCCAACCGCGATCACAAGCGTGGTCGGGTTGATTGGCGGCTTCGCCGCTTCTGTTGCTGTTTGCGCGAACGCCGCCGGTGCAATGACAAGCGCCGCGATGAGCGCGATCAATATGACTGCTGCTTTCTTCATAACTTCCTCCTCATGAATTGCCGCCAGGAGGTGGTTCCCGGACACCGTGCAGCCGGGCTCACACTGGAGCGGCTAACAAAATCGGAAACAACAAAAATGTCTAGTGCTCGTCCGCCGTGGCCAGGCCGATGTAAACGGCGGGCAAAATGGCAAACACGTACGTCTGAACAACGGATACGAACACGTGCAAAATAATAAAAGCGATGGGAGCCAGCGCCGGGAACACGCCTAGCACGATGCCTGCAATCGCGGACTTCGTTCCCGCCCAAACGGCGAGTCCGGTAAATAAGCCTAGAAATAATCCATAAATTAGATCGCTGGCAAAAATGTTGGCCCAGAGACGCACAGTGAGCGAGAGCAAACGCGCGGTCGTGCTGATGATCTCCACCGGAAACATCAGCGGAGAAAGCCACGCCACAGGCCCGGAAAAATGCTTCGCGTAACCCGCCGGGCCGTGATGCTTGATCCCCTGCCAATTGAAATACACAAACGTGATAATCGCGCATGCCAGCGGAACTGTCACGTTAGCCGTCGGCGCGCTCAAAAATGGAAACGCGCCAAAAAGATTCGCCAGCAAAATGAACAGCGCCACGGTTCCGACCATCGGCACGTACTTTTGCCAGTGATGGCCCGCGTTTTCTTCCAGCACGTCATTGATCCCGAATCCCATCGGATTCGTGAGCAGCAGTTCCGCGATTTGTTGCGAAGCTCCCGGCCGCTCGACCGACAAGCGCGCCCTAAGCAAAAGCGCCAGCACCGTGCCCACAACAAGAACCGTCAGCGCCATCACTACATGCTCGGGGATGGGCGTGTCGGGATAGCTCGGCGTGATGTGTAGCGCCTTCAGCAGCGCCAAAGCCGGCGCTCCCAGGATCTGATTTGCAAGATGTGTCAACCAGCTTACGTGATGTTCCATTCCCTATTCCGTAGGACGCAGGATTTCGTACACACTTGCCGCGATTGTCGCGGCTCCTAAAGCACACAAACCCACTACCATGCTCGCAAGGGGAACTTTCAGATATTCAAAAATAACATACACGCAGAAGGCTATCAAGCCGTAGCGGAACATCAGGCGGAACCATGTTCCAAAGGAGATTCGCGGCTTGGCGAACCCTTCTTGCGCCGTTGCGGCCACAACCAACGCGTCCAAACCCCGCTTCAGCCAGCGGAAATTCAGCCATGCCAGAGCGGCGCCGATCGCCAGGCCCTCCGCCCACGCCGGATGGCGCAGGATTGCCACAATGATCGCCGTTGCTCCGCCAAGAACTAGCGTCAACCAGGCAATCCGCTGTTCCGTGCGGGCGAAAACCGACGCGGCGGCCGATTTAATCTCGCTCGGCGCGGATTGGTCAGCCCTTTCCATCGTCATCAGCCGGGCAGACGCCGCAGGATCTCGCGCAATCCCGCGAAAAATCCCAGCCCGCCGAAGATAAACATGAAGATGAATTTAGTGTGCAACAAGTGGTCGATAAAATATCCCAGGCCGCCCCCGATGACGACTGCGGCGACGAATACGAATGGCAGTTCCATCGCCAGGCCGAACTGCGTGCCGAAGCCCTTCCCTTTTTGCGCGGAAGTGGCTGCCGAGTCCGTCTTATTTGGATTTTCGTCCAAGATTATTGTCCAAAGGCGTAGCGCGCTAGGCGCAGGAACGGTTCAGGATACAACCCTGCCGCGAGCGATACAAACACGGCCGCCGTCAGCGCGATAGTCTGGCCGCTGCTTATGGTCAGGAGCGGCGCTTCGAGGGCTGGTGCGTCGGCGCGCGGCTTTTTTAAGGCATGCGACGCGACGCGGCCATAGTAGTAGGCGCTGAGCATCGCGTTGACAACGGCAAATGCAGCGAGTTCAGAATGCGGATGTGCAAGCAGGGCTTTCACGATGTAATACTTCGCCAGGAAACCCGCCGTCGGCGGTACTCCCGCGAGCGACATCATGAAAACAAGCAACAGCAGCGCCGCCGCAGGACTTCGCCAGAACAAGCCGTCCAGATCGCGCAATTCTGTCACGGAACTGCGGCGCGGCTGCAGCACAATCAATATTCCAAACGCGCCCGCCGTCATAAAAAGATTCACGCCCAGGTAGTACATCATGCCACTGAAGCCGGCCTCATTCCCCGACACCAGCCCAAGCAAGATAAATCCCGTCTGGGCGATGGACCCGTACGCCAGGAGACGTTTCACATCGGTCTGCCGCATCGCAGCAATATTTCCCCACAAGAGCGACACAATCGCGGCGCCGCCCCAGACGTGAATCCACTTTTCGTGGGCAAATAAAAACAAAAAAGAAAAAAAACGCAGAAGCAACGCAAAGCCTGCTGTCTTCACGGCCGCGCTCAGGTATGCAGCAACCGGCGTCTGAGCCGATTCGCAGACAGCGGGTGCGAACCAATGAAGCGGAGCCGCATCGATTAGAAAAAAAGCTCCAGCGGCAAGCAAGCCAAGCGCGAGTGCGAAAGGCCATGCCGTAAGCCCGCCAAATGGCACGCCATTATTCAAACGTACTTCGAGGATTGCGCCCATTCGCCCGAGATTCGTCGTTTGATAGAGCCTGTAGAGCAGCAGAAAACCGCCAGCCAGTACAAACGAGCTGCACGCCCACTGAAACGCATAACTTCGCGCAGCGTTTTTCATCCGCTGTTCGTCTGGCGCAAATCCGGTCAAGAAGAAACAGCTCAGGCCCAAAGTCTCCAAACCCAGCAGCACCACGAGCACATCGACGCCCGAGGCCATCAGCATCATGCCCACGCAAGCAAACAAGACCAGCGCGTAATAGGCTCCACGCCCTTCTTCTTCGATCTCCAGATAGCGCACGGAAAGCAAAATAATCAGCGCGGTAGCGGCCAGAAAAAGCGCCGCGAAAAATAGAAAGAACGGATCGACCAGCACGCTCAGGTGAAGACCAAGGAGTCCCGGCGACTCCGGATTTACGTCACGGAGCGCTTGCATCTTTCCATGCTGCACATACAGCGTAAATCCGCTGAACGCCGTCCCTGCCAGCGCAAGCAATGCGTTCCAATGTTTTTCGTTGGCGGAAAGCCAGCGATCGATCAGCAAAATCCCACACGCAAACAACACCAATTCCATCTCCGGGAGAATGAGCGCGCCGTCTCCGCTGAGAAAGCCACGCACTACGTTAATGAGGGTGTGAATCATGCAGAAGGGAGATTCCGCGGCAAACGCCAAAGCGAAATCCAGCGCGGTTTTGCCGCTATTTTTCGAACAGCAATTCTCCCGCGCGATGTGTGGCCTTAACCACGGCCTTGATTAGTGTGACGCGCAGCTTGCCTTCTTCCAGCTCCAGAATTCCGTCGATCGTGCAGCCCGCCGGCGTGGTCACCGCATCCTTCAGCAATGCCGGATGATCGCCCGTCTCCAGTACAACGCTCGCGGCGCCCTTCATCATTTGCGCCGCAAGCAGCGTCGAAACGTCGCGCGGCAATCCTACTTTCACGCCAGCTTCTGCGAACGATTCCAGAATAATATAAGCAAACGCCGGCCCGCTCGCCGAAAGCCCCGTCACCGCATCCATATTCTTCTCGTCGACAACTACCGTCCGACCCACCGCGTCAAACATCGCACGCGCCGTCTCCAAATGTTCAGCCCCTGCGTGTGCGCCCTTACAAATCCCCGTCATCCCGCAACCCACTGCCGAACACGTGTTCGGCATCGCCCGAACCACCGGTACATTCCCGCCCACGTACTGTTCGATGTAGCTCGTCGGCACGGAAGCGGCCACAGAGATTACCAGCGTTTTTTCGCTCAACTCCGGCGCAATCTCTTTCAATACGTCGCCCACCACCTGTGGCTTCACACCCAGCAGAACTATGTCCGCGCCATGCACGGCTTTGCGATTCTCGGTACTCACGCCTACGCCAAGCTCTTTGGCCAGCGTCGCCGCCTTCTCGGCATGCTTCACGGTAGCCGTAACGCGCTTCGCCGAAAACAACGTCTGTTTCAGGTACGCCCGCAGCAAAATTCCGCCGAGCTTTCCCATCCCCAATACAGCCAGCTTCTTGTCCGTAAGCTTTTGCGCCATAGTGCAAACATTGTTGACGACGCACGCACGCGCGTCAACCACCGTTTCACCGCCTCTTCGGGTACAATGCCGCCCGCGTGGCTTTACGATTCTCCCGAGGAGGCTTCTTAAACTTGCGCCGTTTTTCGTATTTGCTGCCAATCGGCCTTCTGCTCGCGGCCGCCGTGCCATTCTTCGTTGGCACTATTCAGCAGTCAACAAAACCCTCGCCCGCTCTCAATGTCACCAAAGACGTGGCCGTCCCGATGCGCGATGGTGTCGTCTTGCGCGCGGACGTCGTGCTCCCCAGCGCCACCGACCGATTCCCCACTCTCGTCTACCGCACTCCGTACGGCAAACAGTTCGTCCTCAAGGAGGGCTCTACATCTGAAAGAGCGGTTGCCCGCGGCTACGCGGTCGTAATTCAAGACGTGCGCGGCCGCTACGCCTCCGACGGAGATTTCTCGCCGTATCAAAACGAGGGCCGCGACGGCTACGACACCATCGAATGGGCAGCGCGCCAATCCTGGTCGAACGGAAACGTTGGCACGTTCGGCCTCTCCTATCCCGGCGCCGTCCAATGGCTCGCCGCCGTCGAGAATCCACCGCATCTCAAAGCCATGGTTCCCGCTATGACCTTCTCTACTCCACGCAATTTTTTCTATTCTGGCGGCGTCTTCGATGGCTCGTGGCTCGACTGGATTTGGTTCAACATCGCCCCCGATGCCCGACGCCGTAAGAATCTTCCCGGGCCGCAAACGCGCAAAGAGGCTGCCGCAGCTTGGAAGCAAGACCATGAACGCATCCAGAATTTCCTGCCGTTGCGCGATCTGCCGGACCTGAAGCAAATCGCGCCTTTCTACTACGAATGGCTTTCGCATCCGCCAGCCGATCCGTGGTGGGACTGGGCCGAACTTCGTAATAAATACGATCGCGTCCACGCCGCCGTCTTGAATTTTTCCGGCTGGTACGACGAAGCCTACGGCCCCGATGGCGCGACAACAAATCTCAACGGCCTGCTCGCCGCCCGACGCAGCGAAAAAGATCCCCGCACGCACACGATGATCGGTCCCTGGACTCACGGCGGCCAGGACGAATCCAAGTCCGGCGAGCGTGATTTCGGCCCCACCGCTCCCATCGACTACGACGAGCTAATTCTCCGCTGGATGGATCACTATCTTCGCAACATCGATAACGGCGTCGATCGCGAAAAACCCGTTCGCATTTTCGTTATGGGTGAAAACGCCTGGCGGGATGAAGATTCCTGGCCACTGATGCGGGCGAAAGAAACTTCCTACTATCTGAACGCATCGAGGTCTGCCTCCCGAACAGGCACGCTGTATTCATCAGTGATCGTCCCGTCGGCTCGGATCTCCGAGGTCGTCTCCGATCCCGCACATCCGCTAACCGATCCCTACACCGAGTACGGCGCGCATGACTATCGCGCGTTCGCCGGCCGCGACGATGTTCTCGTCTTCGACACGATGCCTCTCCAAACCGACACCGAAGTCACCGGCCCGATCCGCGCGGAAATCTTCGTCTCCGCCGACGTCCCCGACTTCGATCTTTGGGTGCGCCTACTCGACGTCTCGCCGGACGGAACCGCCTTCAATCTCATGAGTCCCGGCCTCGACGTCCTCCGCGCCAGCTACAGTAACGCCTCCCTCAAGCCCGAGCCTCTCACTCCGGGAAAAGTCTATCTGCTCACTCTGGATCGAATGCTCACCAGCAATGTTTTTCGCGCAGGTCACCGCATCCGCGTGCAAGTCTCAGCTGCTTTCTCCCCGCACTTCTCCCGAAATCTCCAGACCGGCGAATCCGAAATCACTTCGTCGCAAACGCAGCTCGGCCGCATCCGTATCTATCACGATGCGGAACACTCCTCTCGAATTGTTTTGTCGATTATTCCGCGCGCGAAGCAGTAAGAAGATTAATCGTGCCGCGCTCCGTGCAGCACGTGCACCGCATGCGGCAAAAGATGCGCCACCGCATCCAGCGACTCCGCCGCGCCCTTAGGACTGCCAGGCAAATTCACAATTAGGGCCTTTGCCCGAACCGCCGCCATTCCCCGCGAAAGCACCGCCGTTGGCGTCAGTTCCGATCCCTTACGCCGCATCTCCTCCGCAATTCCAGGCACAATCAGGTCCGCGATGGCCTCCGTTGATTCTGGCGTATTGTCTCGCGGCCCAATCCCCGTTCCGCCAGTCGTTAGAATCAGGTCCACCCGACCGGAGTCCGCCAATTCACGCAGCTGCTCTCGAATATTCGCCGGATCATCCGATACGCGCAGTACCGAGGTCACTTCCCAGTTCAACCCCCGGCACACCGCGACCACCGCGGGCCCGGACAAATCCTCGCGTTCCCCTCGCGCAACTGTATCGCTAATGGTGAGTACCGCGACGCGCATAAGGCGGGTTACTTCGTTTCCACAGGGTCGCGGTTCGCTTCATCCATCAACCGCATCGCTTCCATCAAAAGCCCAGTCGTATTACGCGTCGTGGTCGTGCGCGTCGAAGCATTCGCCGCGTTGAAATCAATCTCAAATTCGCCCGCCGTCCACAGCACTACACGGTACACTGCGTCATCGCCCTCGACTTTTCCGCTCTTCGCGTCGCGGCACTGTCCGTTTGCAAAATAGAGCTCGCCCTGCTCGCCGTTGTGTTGCACCACCAGCCGGCAAGACTTCTGCCCCATCTCCAGCGATTGCATCAGGTCGATCATGCTCATCTCTTCGAGCCGCCCCTGAATCACGCCCGGCCGGGATGCGCGCTTTTGCAGTTTCTCTAAATGCAAGCGGTCCACAACTTTTTTCGCGATCCGCACCAGATCCTTTACAAGAAAGGGCTTGGTGACAAAATCTTCGACGCCATCCACCAGCGGCCGCAGCCGCTCCTCAATATCCGCCCGGCTGGCCATAAACAAAAACGGAATGTGCCGCGTCGCTTCGCGCCCGTGTAGTTTTTCAAAAAGTTGGCGGCCGTCCAGACCCGGCATTTTGTAATCGCAGAGAATCAGGTCAGGCGGCGTGTCAATCACCTTCAATAGGGCATCCGCTCCGTCCGAGGCCGTTTCGACCTCGCAATACGGCTCCATGCCCTTAACAACCAAATCCCTGACCAGCGGATTGTCATCCGCCACCAATAATTTGACGGTTTTTCCGCCCGCAGCGCTCATCGGCCCCGGCTCCGGGTCGTTTTTTTATGATTCTTCTGATTGCCTGCAACTGCAGCCTTCGCGCCGCGAATAAAGTCCCCGCTCTTCCCGCCGGTCTTCTTGACGAGAACAATCCCGCTGATTTCCATTCCTTTATCGAGAGCTTTGCACATGTCGTAGACCGTGAGGGCCGCGGCAGTAACGGCGACTAGCGCTTCCATCTCGACCCCTGTTTGGGCCGTCGCCGTAACTTCGGAGCGAACTTCAACGCCATTTTGGCACAGCCGCGCAGTCACATCAATGTGCGTCAGCGGCAGCGGATGACAAAGAGGTATCCACTCCGCCGTCCGCTTCGCCGCCGCAATCCCCGCAATCCGCGCTATTTCCAGCGGATTCCCCTTGGGGTTCTTCAAACGCTTGACAGCCCGCACCACCGCTGGGCTCATCTTCACAAACCCCTGCGCCACTGCCGTCCGTGTCGTCACCACCTTCTCCGACACGTCCACCATTCTCACCTCGCCCCGCACCCCGTAATGCGACAGCTTCACCATTCCCCTCTTCTCGTGCTCTCTGTGTAAATTCTTTTCTTTGCTCTTTTTAGCTCTATTTCAAATCAAGTCCCGTCGCAGCATCACTTCCACACGCTCGCCAACGCCTATCTTTTCCAGCGTCGCCGGGACGATAACAAAACAATTTGCTTTCGAGAGGGCCGAAACGTCGCCGGAACCTTGCCACTTCAAAACTTTCACTTCCCGACCCGCGCCTTGTCCCTCCATATGCGCCGGCAAAAAGTGCGTTACGCCCGGCTTTTCATACAAAGTCTCGCCGAGCCGCGCGACCACCACGGGCATTTCCCGCGCCTCCGCTCCACCCAACAAATCCACCGCCGGCGCCACAAACAACTCAAACGTCACCATCGTCGACACCGGATTCCCAGGCAATCCAAACACAAATTTCTCGCCGCACTTTCCAAACACCGCCGGCTTCCCAGGCCGGATCGCCACCGCATCAAAATAAAATTCCGTTCCCATCTCCTTCAGAACTTTTTCTACCAAATCGTACTTCCCCATCGAAACTCCACCCGACAAAATCAGCAAATCCTCCTGCAACCCCCGCCGAATCTTCGACGACAAATCGTCCTCGCGGTCCATCGCGTTCCCCAGCAAAATCGGCTTGCCTCCCGACAGCCTTACCTGCGCTGCCAACGAAACGCTGTTGCTGTTGCGAATCTGAAATCGCCCAGGAATGCTATCCACCGGCACGATCTCATCCCCGGTCGAAAGAATCGCCACGCGCGGTTTCGAGGCGCACTTCAACTCTGCCGCACCCACCTGCGCCGCCAGCGCAAGCTCCGCGTAACCGAGTCGCATCCCTGGCGTCAAAAGCGTCTGCCCCGCCCGCGCCTCGCTCCCGCGCGGCACAAAATTTTGCCCCGTCACCGCTTCGCGTTCGAACCGCACTTGATCTCCGTCGCGCTTCGTGTGCTCGATCATCACCACGGCGTCCGCGCCGGACGGCACCGCCGCCCCTGTCATAATCTGCACGCAAGTCTCTGCCCATAATTCCTTGGTGACGCGGTCCCCCGCCTTAATTTCTCCCGTGCACTTCAGCGTCGCTCCCGCCTTCGCATCCGCGGCAAACACCGCATACCCGTCGCGCGTAGCCCGGTTAAACGGGGGGTACTCCCGGTCCGTCTTCACCTCTTGCGCCAACACATACCCGAGCGCATCACCCACGCGCACCTGTTCCGTAGCGCGCGGACCTTTCTTCTCTGTTAATTCTTCGATGACTTTCTGGCGTGCTTGCTCGTAGGTGAGCATCGGTGAGCTATTTCTCGAGGCCTTCTCTTCGTCTTCTCTGTGCCCTCTGTCTCTGCGCTTCTGTGCGTTAAATCTTTTTCTTTCTTTTTCTTCCCTCTACAACCACCGCGCCAACATAGTCCCCGCCGGCACAATCGTCGCATCCCGCTCCGGCCCCGTAGAGATCATCCCGATCTCCACTTGCAGAAAATCCCCAATAAACCGCAAATAATCCAAAGCGGCCTTCGGCAATTTCGCCCCATCTTTCACGCCGTATGTCGTCTCGCACCATCCAGGCAGCGTCTTGTATTCGGGTACAACCTGCTCGTACTCCTCCGCCAAAGCCGGCATCTCTTTCAGCTTTTTCCCCTTATACGTATAACCAACGCAAACCTGAATCTCGCGCTGCGTATCAAACACATCCAACTTCGTCACCACCATCGAATCAATGCCGTTGATCATTTTCGCGTAACGCAACACCATGAGATCCAGCCACCCGCATCGTCGCGCCCGGCCCGTCACGGCTCCAAACTCTTTCCCTCGCTCGCGAACTTCCTGAGCCTCGAGTTCCGGCATCTCCGTAGGAAATGGCCCGCCGCCTACACGCGTCGTATACGCCTTCGAAATCCCCAAGACATTCTTGATTTTTGTCGGTGGCACGCCCACGCCGGTAGTCGCTCCACCAGAGATCGCGCTCGAAGACGTCACATACGGATAGGTCCCATGATCGATATCCAGCATCGTCCCCTGGGCGCCTTCAAACAACACCGACTTCCCTTCATCCAAAGCTCGATTCACCAATTCCGCTGTATCGCAAATATAGCCGCGGATCTTCTCGCCCAACTTCAAAGTCGCTTCCACTTCATGCGAAAAATCAATGTCCGCCCCGTACGCGCCCTTCGCCAACCGGTTTTTCTCCGCGACAACGCGCGCCGCCTTCTTGCGAAACAATTCCGGCTCCAGCAAATCGCACATCCGCAAACCGCGCCGCGCCATCTTATCTTCATAAGCCGGCCCGATTCCCCGCGATGTCGTCCCAATCTTGTCCGCCCCCCGCGCTCCCTCTGCCGCCTTATCCAATTCCCGGTGATACGGAAAAATCAAATGCGCGCGATTGCTGATGTGCAGCCGTCCCTTCACGTCAATCCCGGCCTTCGCCAAAGTCTCGATCTCCGCCACAAGAGCTGCCGGATCCACCACCACACCCGTTCCAATCACCGCCTGCTGCTTCGGCCGCAAAATCCCGCAAGGAATCAACTGCAGCACGTACCGGTCCTTCCCAATAATGACGGTATGCCCCGCGTTGTGTCCGCCCGCCACGCGCGCAATATAATCAAAAGACCCCGCAAGGTAGTCCACCACCTTGCCCTTCCCCTCATCCCCCCACTGCGCGCCCACCACGACCACCGATTTCATTCAGGCCCTCTCCTAAGTAGAGCAGGCACTACTGCCTGTTCTCTTTCGCCGCTTCTCAACAACACCAACCACACCTCATCGCCTATACGTTAACTTCATCTAAACTGCGTTGGAATTCCCCGAAAACGGCAGGTTGCTATCGTAAGCTCGCCTAGCCTTCAACGCAAGCACGAGGCAGACGTCTCCGCGCCCCGCAGTTTCATTGCATCGCGCGCAAAGCCCGTTTATCCTGTGCGCTCACAAAGGAGCTTCGTCTCAATGCGAACACTTTCTTTTGTCTTTTTGCTGGCGTCTCTCGGCGCGGCGCCCGCGACCCTTGGCCAGGACCCGGTATCCGTCGATCCCAGCGACGTGAAAGTCACATTCGAAAACGAACAGATTCGTGTCTTGCATGCGCGGTACGCACCGCACCAGAAGATCGCTATGCACTCGCATCCATCCCGTGTGGTCGTGTACATCACGGACATGCGCGCGCTTGTCACCTCCGCGAGCGGTGCAACGCAGGAGTTGCGCTATAAAGCTGGTGATACGCGATGGTCAGAGCCTGTGACTCATTCCGTGGAAAATCTCGAGGACACACCGTTCGAGATCGTCGAAATCGAGCTGAAAAATGCCGCCGGTGCCGCGGTCTCCGTTCCCCACCCCGGCGGTTCCGCCACCGCTTTGACCGAGCCCGTTCCTGTCGATAAGGAACCGCATCATCACTTTGTTTTCCAGAACCAGTACGTCCGCGTCCTCAACGTGCAATTCCCTGTCGGCGAAACCTCTCTGTTCCATACGCACAGCAACGACAACGTCGGCATTCCCATCAGCGGAGACAAAACTCAGTCCCAGCCAGCCGGCGGCGAGTGGAGCGAAGCGCAGGACGTCAAGCCAGGTGCTGCAGGTTTTCGCAAGGCTCGCGGACAGGCCTACACACATCGCGTGCGGAGCGCCGGAAAACTTCCGTTTCACGTCATCGACGTCGAAATCTTTCCCTGACGCTGGCGCTGGTTTTCTTGCCCGATACGGTAATCGCGGTTGCCGTTTCCCTTCAGGAGCGGCGGTTCCGTTCAACCTTCGCTTGCTTCCAACTCCTCATACCGAAAGCACGACACCAAATGATCGTTCACCATTCCGGTCGCCTGCATGAACGCATAGCAAATCGTCGAACCCACAAACCGAAATCCCCGCTTCTGCAGATCCTTACTCATCGCATCTGATTCCGCCGTCTTAGCAGGCAAACGCTTGTGCGTCTTCCACGCATTCTGCTTCGGCTTGCCGCCCACAAATCGCCAGATATATGCATCGAACGACCCAAACTCCTCCTGCACCTTCAAAAACGCCTGCGCGTTCGAAATTGTCGCCGCAATCTTCAACTTGTTCCGAATAATCCCTGCATCTTTCAGAAGCTCGCGCACTTTCTTCTTGTCGTACCGCGCCACTTTCTCCACCTCAAACCCGTCAAACACCTCGCGATACCGCGCCCGCTTCTTCAAAACCGTGTCCCAGCTCAACCCCGCCTGCGCCCCCTCCAAAATCAAAAGCTCAAACAACCCGCGCTCGTCATGCAGCGGAACGCCCCATTCCTCATCGTGATAAGGAATATTCAACTCACTCGTCGCCCAATGACAGCGATTCACCGTCATTTCGCCTGCTCCAATCTCACAATTGTGGTCCACAGTCGGCTTGCCGCCGCCATCAAATATACTGTGTGCCAATCAAAGCATAGGCAATTCGCGCGGGTGACAGTCAAAGAAACAGCCCCAGCCAGCGAGTTATTTTAGGATGGAATGAATGATGATGGTGTTCCCGCCAAGCAGCACGGGATCGGAAGCTAGCTCGTCCGTCCAACGATCTATGCGCCGCTTCTCTGGCGTTAGCTTCGCCAGCAACCGGATGAACGCCACCAGCGGCCAGTACAGCCACTGATTCCCCTTCTTCCGGTCGCGGTAAACCCCTTGAATCGCAAACCCATTTTTTTCGAGGTAATACCGCAGTTCATTGTAACCAATCGGGTTAGCATGAACTGCAATCTCGTCCATCCCCGCGCAATCGTAATGAATCTTGGATTTTGACTGCTCCGAAAGCGGCTTGAAATGCGAGGTGTATCCGTAGAGCAGCCACTTCAGCCGCTCTTCGACATTCATAATGTTCGGCACGCTGATAATCAAGTGCCCGCCCGGCTTGAGCAGTCGCTTGTATTCGCGAAAAGCCTGAGGAGGCGAATCGATATGTTCCAGCCCGTCCAGCGAAGTGATGTAGTCGAACGACGCCGATGCGTACGGCAGAGTGCCCGCCAGATCGCCGCGCTTGATCTCTACGCCATCCAGACGGAACAACTCCGAATACAAGTCGCAGCAGCGCACATCAAAGCCTTCCGCGAGCAAATCCTGCGCGAGGGCGCCTTCACCCGCGGGACAATCCAGAATCACTCCTCGCGGTAGCGGCCTCAGGATTCTCAACACCGTTTCGTGCAACCCGGGCCGCGACATTGCCATCGGCCCGCGGTCTCCCGCGAGCAGCGGCGGGTGATCCGCCGGCTTGACTGTGCGTGTCGTCGTTGCCGCTGCTTCTGCAGTAGCCAATCGATGCTCCTAGAATCTAATGCCCGTACAAAAAGCAAAGGGCATGCCGCACTCAACTGTACGACATGCCCCGCCAAACTTCCTATCTTTTTGCTGCACTTTCCGCGCGACGAATCGCTCGCCGAATTACGCCAGGTGCCGGTCCAGCGCCTTGGTAATCTGATCCTTGGGCACAGCGCCTACAATCTGTTCCACCACCTGCCCGTTCTTGAAAACAAGGATCGTGGGGATTCCACGAATGTTGTACCGCCCCGCCGAATTCATAGCTTCGTCGACGTTCAGCTTCATCACCTTCAGTTTGCCGGCGTAATCGTGAGCAATCTCGGCAACCGTCGGCGCCAGCATGTGGCAAGGACGGCACCATTCCGCCCAGAAATCCACCATCACGGGCTGCGCGCTGCTGGCCGTCAGCACCTCTGCTTCAAAGTTGCCATCCGTCACTGCCTGGATACTGTTTGCCGTGCCTGCTTGGGTATTGTCAGCCATGTTGTTTGTCCTCAACAGCTTGCCGCTAGGCCGCTGTTTCGTCTCCTTCGTCAATTCAATTAGATGTTGTAACAGACATTTGGTTTCGTGCCGCCTGCCCAGCGCCTCGAAGAGTCATCGCTGCTTCGTACACTTTCGCGTACTCCGCAGCCGGCCCCTTCCAGGAAAAATCCTTTGCCATTCCGTTCAATTGGATGCGCCGCCAGATGCGCTCGTCGGTGCAATGATGCAAAGCTTGCCGAATCGCGTACATCATCGCGGCTCCGGAATATTCCGCGAACTTGAAACCCGTTCCCGTGCCGTGCTCCAAATCGAAGGGCTCGACAGTATCATCCAATCCACCCGTCGCTCGCACAATCGGCACCGTACCATACTTCAAGCTGTAGATCTGATTCAATCCGCAAGGCTCGTAGCGCGACGGCATCAGAAACATGTCCGCGCCGGCTTCAATTTTATGCGCGATTTCGTTGTCGTAAGCGATTTTCACGCCGGCTCGTCCAGGAAACGTGTTCGCCATCGCCTGAAATAGTTCTTCGTACTTGCGTTCGCCGGATCCCAGTACAACCAGCGAAACTTCTTCCTTCATCAACTCGAGCGCTTTTTCCGCTATCAAATCGAAACCCTTCTGATCCGCGAATCGCGACACAATTCCGATCAGGGGGCGCGCGGAGTGTTCCGGCGCGATGCCGAACAATTCCAGCAGCGCTTGCTTGCAGACCTGCTTCCCGCTCATATCCTTTGCGGAATATTTCATAGGAATCAGTTTGTCTTTGTCCGGACTCCACGTGGAATAATCCACGCCGTTCAATATGCCGACCATGCGGTCGGCGCGGCTCCGCACCACGCCGTCCAGCCCGTATCCATATTCGGGCGTCTGAATCTCCAGCGCATAGCGCCTGCTGACGGTCGTCAGATAGTCCGAATAGATCAAGCCGCCCTTCAAGAAATTCACGTTGCCGTAAAACTCCATGCCCGCAGGATGGTAAACGGCCAGAGGAATGCCCGCGTGTTCGAGAACGTCGGTTTTGAATAGTCCGTGATAACCCATGTTGTGAATTGTGAATACTACGGGAATGTCTTTCACAAGCGGATCGTCGCCGTACGTAGTGCGAAGCAGAACGGGCACCAGCGCTGTCTGCCAATCGTGGCAATGAATCACGTCCGCGGGCCAAACATGCTTCACAATTTCAATCGCCGCGCGGCAGAATTCGCTATAACGTTCTGCGTTGTCCGGAAAATCTCCCGCGGTGGTGCCATAGATGCCGTCGCGATCGAAATACTCCGGATCATCCACAAAAAAATACCGAACCCCAGAAATCACGGTGCCATCCAGCACGGCTGGAAACCGCAGGCGGTTCGCCATCGGAATCGTGAGGCTCGGCACCACGACGGCGCTCGCCTTGATCCCGCGATAGCGCGGCAACACAACGGCTACTTCGTGACCCTGCGCAACCAAAGCCTTCGGCAGCGCCTCGACCACGTCCGCAAGGCCGCCCGTCTTTGAAAACGGCAGCCCTTCCGATGCTACAAAAAGTATTCTCACTCGCTTGTGTTTACTCGATTCCTTGGACGCTTTTCGCGTCCTTCTTATCTTCGGCGCATTCTCGGTAGCGATCGCGCAATGCCCATCCATTTTACGCTACTGGACCCATTTCGCGGCGTCAAGACGGAACCGCTCGACTGGCACCGCCCGGCGCTCTTCCTGTTACACTTTCGGCGCATGGCACGTCAACGACTTGGGCAACATTTTCTGGCGGATGTTGACTGGCGCGAACAGATCGCGGGCGCGATCGGCGTTTCTCCGCACTCGACCGTGCTGCCACGGCCCGCGCTGGATCCGTCGACTTGCTGGATAGAAGTTGGCGCAGGCCACGGCGAAATGACGGAGCACCTCGCGTGCACCGGAGCGGCGGTTTATGCCATCGAATTGGATACGCTGCTCCTCGGACGGCTGCAGCGGCTTGCAAAAAAATTCCCGAATCTTACGGTCGTCCACGGCGATGTTCTGGAAACCGATCTCGCCGCGCTCGCGGGCGGACGGCACGTTAAACTCTACGGCAATTTGCCGTACTACATCACGTCGCCCATTCTTCATCACTTTTTCACGTTCGCGGATCTGATCGACGAGATTCACATCGTCATTCAAGAAGAAGTAGCGCTTCGACTCAGCGCGAAACCAGAAACGAAGCAATATGGCTATCTCTCTGTCGCAACGCAACTCTACACACGTCCAGAATTTGTCCTGCGCATTCCGCGCAGTGCCTTCAGCCCGACGCCGGAAGTTGGCTCCGCTCTGGTAACGCTTCGTCTTCCCGGCGATAGAGCAAACCTGGCGCTTCGCGACGAGGAAGCCTATCTGGATTTTGTAAAATTGTGTTTTTCGAAGAAGCGCAAAACACTCATCAACAATTTGCGACCGCTGGCGAGTCCGGACGCCGTTCGCGAAGCTCTCGCTGGGCAGAGCCTGCGGCTCGATGCGCGCGCCGAACAGCTCTCCATCTCGCAATTTGCCGCTCTGCGCGATTCCCTCGCTGCCGCAGGCTAACTTTTCTAAGCGTCTTTCTTCTGCGCCGAAATCACTCGGTCGGGATAATCGCTCATGATCCCGTCCACCCCGGCAGCCATGAGCAACCGAATATGCGCCGGATGATTCACCGTCCAGCACACGACCTGCACATCTTTTTTATGAGCCGCCTCGATCATCGACGGCGTCACGAGATCGCCGCGCACCACAATCTGCCGCGCGCCCACATCCAGCGCTGAGTTCAGAGGATCGGGAATCTGTCCGTCATAGAGCACTCCGGTCATCAGCGTCGGCTCGATCTTGCGCAAGCCTGCTAAAATTGTCGGGTCAAACGAAATCACCACCACGCGCGCTACTTCCCCCGACTCTCGCAACGCTCCGATCAACGCATGCTCTCCGCCCCAGGAGCCGCTGGGTTTTAGCTCCAAATAAAATACGACGTCGTTTTTCTTCGAGAATTCCAGAATTTCCTCGAGGGTCGGAATGCGCTCTCCGGCGTATTCGCTTCCGAACCACGAGCCCGCGTCCAGCCGTCGCAGCACCGCAAGCGTCTGATCGTGCACTTTGCCTTGGCCGCCGGTCGTGCGGTCCACGGTGTCGTCGTGGATGGCCACAAACCGCGCGTCGCGCGACAGTTGCAAATCCGTCTCGATAAATGTGGCTCCCAACGCGACCGCCTTCTTGAACGCGGCCAGCGTGTTTTCCGGCGCGTGTCCCGACGCTCCGCGATGCCCGATAATCAACAATGCGCTGCGCTCCTTCCAGGAATCGCCATTTAGGTGAAACGTCCGGCTGCAAGACTTGCCTAAAGCTCGCCCCTTGCCAGGAGGTTGCGTCCGAGTTGTATGCTAACATCCGCCTCCAGTCAAATCGGTATGCGCCCAACCCGGTGCATCTTGTATCTAACCATTAGAGGTAGTCCAATCTCTTCGCAGGAGGGGAACTTGAGAAAGGAATTCCGGGCTCTGCTCGTAGCGGTGCTTATGTCGGCCCAGCTGGCGGTCCTGCCGAATACTCCAGCGTCGCCGCTGCACCAACCCAAAAATCAAAACGAGCCAAAGTCGCAGCAGGTACTCACGAAAGAAGTGCGTCATGTGCTTGTCATGCTGCCGTACTACTCGGTGTTCGACAATCTCGGCTACCGGGTGGAAGGGGACAAAGTGATCCTGGAGGGACAAGTCGTTCGTCCGTCGCTGAAGCCGGACGCCGAAGCCGTAGTCAAGAACATCGCGGGCGTCGCTACAGTCGTCAACGATATCGAAGTCCTGCCACCCTCTCCAATGGATGACAAGCTTCGCCGCGCGGTTTACCGCGCCATTTATGGGAATCCGGCTCTTTCCCGCTACGGCTATTCCGCCGTGCCATCGATCCACATCATCGTAAAGAATGGAAACGTAACACTCGAAGGGGTGGTGGACAGTGATAGCGACAAAAACATCGCGAACATTCGCGCCAACGGCGTGCCGAATGTTTTTTCGGTGAAGAACAATTTACGGGTCGAGGGCGGCAAGTAAATTCATAGCGAGCGGCAGGGCACGCGACGCCATCTGTGCCGCGCCGCTCGACATTTCTTCTCAAGAAACGCGCTGGGAGATCGGGCGCTGGCTTAGCTTTAAGTGTTCGACGACTTTCGGAACGTGATCTTCCTCCACTTGGGGCAAAGAATCCCTAAAACTAAGCGCAACCGTCGTTTTTTCGTGTGTTTTCTGAAATCGGCGGAAATTGAGCGCCCCTGGTGTGAACTTTTGTACTGTTCGTTGCCATTGCGAACAGCCGGATCCTTCGAGCTTCTGGCTTAGGCTTCTAACTGCTTGAATACATGACGCTTACAAATTCGGCGTAACTGGCCAGTGGCCTTTGAATTGCCTTTCTCTAAGATCGGCCCAAGCCCGCTCGAATGCCTAGTCGGGAGGTTTGAAAAAAAATGGCGACTGCAGCAGCAAAACCGAACCCGGCAACCGCGCCTCTACTCTTCTCGAATCGCATCGTGTCCGTTAACGCCGCGCCAGAGGAGTTCGACTTGGAGAGCGGCCTGCCCGCTGGATTTCTCGATTTTCTGGCGCCGCTGCATGCGGCTCTAACGATGCGGCAGCGCGCGTTAGTTGCGCGGCGCGAACGCGCTCTCGCCGACGCGCTTGCCGGCAAGTTGCCAAACTACTTGCCACCGTCCGTGGCTACGACCAATTCCTGGCGAATCGAGGTTCCAGCGTGGTGCGACGACCAGCGCAACCAAATGACCGGACCGGCCGATGAGGCAGAGCTTGTCGTGAAGATGCTCAATTCCGGCGCGCCGGGCGTGATGCTCGATCTGGAAGACTCGAACGCGAATACCTGGGAGCACACGATTTGTGGCATCGAAAACATTCTCGATGCACTGGCAGGCCGGCTGACGTATTACGACCGAAAGCGCGAACAGACAGTTGGAATTCTGCCGAGCAACACGGTGATTTTCACGCGGCCTCGTGGATTGCATATTCATCAAGCCGGAATTCTTGACGGCGAACTATTGCCTGCTTCCCTCTTCGACGTGGCGATGGTTGCCTATCAGGTGGACTTCAGCACGTTGCGGCATCCGCTGTGCTTCTACATTCCGAAATCTGAATCGGCCGATGAGGCGCTGTGGTGGCGCGATCTTTTCCAGATGATTGCGCGCGCGAAAGGGCTTCCGGCTGGCGCGATCAAGTGCATGGCATTGGTGGAGTCGCATCCGCTCGCTTATCAGATGGAAGAGTTCGCGTGGAATCTTCGCGAGCACATTCTGGGGTTGAATCTCGGGCGCTGGGATTACATGGCCAGCTTGATCCACTTCAACCTGGAAAATCCGGAATGGGTTTTGCCGGACCGAAACACGATTCCGCACAACGTCGCGTTTTTTCAAAATTTGCGCGAACTGATCCCGGAAATTTGCCACAAGCACGGGATGCTCGCGATTGGCGGCATGACTGCGCTCTTTCCGAGTCGGGAAGACACAGAGCTGAATGCTCGAGCACTCAAAGTGCTTGCGGAAGACAAGAAGAATGAAGCAACGTCCTTGATGGATGGTGCGTGGACGGGCCACCCGGATCAGAATGCGATTGCCGTTGCACAATTCCCAGCGCCGAATCAGCTCCGTGCGCGCCCCACAAACCCGGACACGCACGTGAATCTGCGGCCGGTTCCCAAGGGGGTTGGCAAGAGGACGCTTGCGGGAACGCGCGCGGCCATTCGGACTGTGATTCGCTATCGCAACGGCGTCTTGAAAGGAAAAGGCGCTAGCCTGCTCGATGGTTATATGGAGGACCTCGCAACGGACCGCATCTACCGGTTGATGATTGCACAGCGATTGCTGCATTCGAGCAGTGTAGAGATTCTCGATGAAAGCGGCGCGCCCGTGCGGCACACACCGGAATTAATCAGCCGGCTGTTTGACGAAGAACTCGAGCGGTTGCTCTCCGAGCCAGCGATTTCAAACGATCCGCAGGCTGCGGCCTCAGTCCGCGAGGCCCGCAGTTTGAGCGAAGAAATGATACGGCGGCAGGAATTCAATCCGGCCTAAGACACAGCGTAGTTAAAGCGAACTTCGGACTGAGGGCCGCGACTTTTTGCAAGGAGATAGACATGGGATCGAATGGAACGAACGGGGCCAACGGAAAAACAAAACATTCACACGAGGATTGGTACACCAGTTCACGGTGGTCTGGTATCACGCGTCCGTATTCGTACGATGACGTGCTGCGGTTGCGCGGAACGATCCAGATTGAGTACACCCTCGCGCGGCTAGGCGCGGAGCGGCTGTGGAATTTGATGCACAGCGACCCGTATGTTCCGGCGCTAGGCGCGATCACCGGCAATCAAGCGATTGAAATGGTGCAAGCCGGTTTGAAAGCGATTTACGGATCGGGCTGGCAAGTAGCCGCGGACGGCAATACGGCGGGGGACGTTTATCCCGACCAGAGTTTGTATCCGTCCGATTCCGCG
The DNA here is from genome assembly GCA_035314345.1 of Candidatus Acidiferrum sp. Lineage (GTDB taxonomy): Bacteria > Acidobacteriota > Terriglobia > Acidiferrales > UBA7541 > Acidiferrum. Next base: position 91,810 of record DATFZQ010000109.1, on the reverse strand, counting down.
CCGAATCTTGTGAAGCGCCTCAACCGTGCGCTGGTGCGCGCGGATCAGATCGAATCCGCCGAACGGAAGCCGAGCGGAACGTATTGGTTCGCGCCCATCGTGGCGGATGCGGAAGCGGGGTTCGGTGGTTCGCTCAACGCTTACGAACTGATGAAAGCGATGATTGAAGCGGGGGCGGCGGGGGTTCACTTTGAAGATCAGCTTTCTTCCGCGAAAAAATGCGGGCATTTGGGCGGCAAAGTGGTAGTGCCGACGCGGGAGTTCATCGAGAAGCTGACGGCGGCGCGACTTGCCGCGGATGTTTGCGGAGTGCCAACCATTTTGATCGCGCGCACGGACGCGAACTCAGCGGGCTTGCTGTTGTCGGATGCGGACCCACGCGACCGCGAGTTCATTTACGGCGAGCGCACGCCGGAAGGCTTTTACCAATTCCATGGCGGGATCGACGCGGCGATTGCGCGCGGCCTCGCCTATGCGCCGTACGCGGACGTGCTATGGTGCGAAACGTCCACGCCCGATCTAGGCGAAGCGAGAAAATTCGCCGATGCGATTCATGCCAAGTTTCCCGGCAAGCTGTTGGCGTACAACTGTTCGCCATCGTTCAATTGGAAGCAAAAGCTGGACGACGTAACGATTGCAAATTTCCAGCAAGAGCTTGGAAAAATGGGCTACAAATTCCAGTTCGTCACGCTGGCCGGATTCCACGCGCTAAACATGTCGATGTTCCATCTGGCGCGCGGATATGCGAAAGCTGGCATGACGGCGTATTCGAAACTGCAGCAGGAAGAGTTCGCCGCGCAAGAGCTGGGCTACCGCGCCATCGCGCATCAGCGATTCGTGGGCACCGGCTACTTCGACGAAATCGCGCAAGTGGTTTCCGGCGGCACGACGTCGACCACGGCGTTGGGTGGTTCGACGGAGGCCGCGCAATTCCATGCTGCTGATAACGGGCACGGCGCGAGTGAGATTGTGGCGTCAGGGGCGCAAATCTAGAATTCGCGCTTTGATTGCATTTTCAGAGAAAGGTGCGCAGGGGCCTAGATAGGCCCCTGACGCATCTTCGGGCTTGGTTCGTATTCCGAAAAGACGGTTTCGTCAGTTCGGGCTGGTCGTGGCTGCGGCCGGCGCCGTGCTTACGCTCGTCCCTTGGCCGATTTCGAGATCGAATTTTTCCCCGCTAAAGAAGAGCGAGTTGAGTGAGCGGCTGCCGTCTTGTGCGGCCGTGGCCGAATAGCCGTCTTGTTTGTTCGGAACTGGGACAGAAACCACTCGCGCCGACACGCTGGCTACGGTTTCCTTGCCTTTGAGAATATTCACTTTTACATCGGGACCGGTGCCGCTCCATTCGACCTTATACTCGCCGGGGGCCAGCGACTTGCCCTCGACAGTGACGCTGGTATCAAAATGAAGCGTTTTCTTGTTGCCATTGCCTGCGAAGGCGCTGGCGGATAACAACAACGAACTGCTGACCAATAGAGTGAAGAGCTTGGTGACTTTCATGTGCAACTCCCTTTTCTTTTCTCCTGGCGCTTGGGCGTTTGAAATAACGCTCCGGCCTGCGGAGGGATTTGACTTGGTATTTCCCTTATTTAGATGGCGCCGGCCGTCGTCCGTTAGAACTCTGGAGGCCGCAAAGTTTGTTTTGGGCGCAGAAAATAATTTCATGGTCGAAAGCGGATAGCGCTAAATTCTGGAGCTGTAATAAGTTGTCGCTGGGGCGAGCGGAGCGTAATCGCAACGAAGAAGGTTGATTTGGCAGCTTTTTATTCATCGAGTGAAAGCACGAATGCCATTCCACCGATAGTGGATGCATTGGATTGGGCGGCTGCGGAAGAGTCGCTCTCTGCGCGAGGGTACGCGGTGACCTCTCCGCTTCTCGCGGCGAAGGAATGCGCGGAACTCGTTGCGCTATACAACGACGAGAAACGGTTTCGCAGCCACATCCTAATGGAGCGGTATCGTTTTGGAATTGGCGATTACAAATACTTCGATAACCCATTGCCTCCGGTAGTCGCGAGTCTCCGGACTGCGGCGTATCCGCATTTGGCGAAGATCGCGAATCGCTGGGCCGATGAGCTTGGCGAACGCCGCGCGGTCTATCCGCTAGTGCACGCCGAATTTCTCAAAATATGTCACAAAGCCGGGCAGAAAAAACCGACGCCGTTGATGCTTCATTATGAAGCGGGCGGATACAACTGCGTGCATCAGGATCTTTATGGCGAAGTAAGTTTTCCTTTGCAGATGGTTTTTCTGTTGGGGCAAGAGGGGCGCGACTGGGAAGGCGGTGAGTTTATTCTGGTCGAGCAACAGCCTCGGGCGCAGTCGAAGCCGGAAGTGGTGCGGGGAAATCAAGGGGAAGCGATTATTTTCACCACGCGTTTCAGGCCCGTGAAAGGAACTCGCGGGTATTATCGAGTCAATTTGCGACACGGTGTCAGCCGAGTGCATCGCGGCACGCGCTACACATTGGGGATCATTTTCCACGACGCGAAGTGAGTTCCGGCGCGCGGGTCATCAGGCTTCAAACAGGAGCCGACCGACAACCACTTTTTAATGGCCTCTCAGAGTTGCCCCGCGTTTTTTAGGCAGGCCCGGATTGCTGTATGCCTCGACAGGCGCCTCGACCGCGATATAATTTCTGTCATGGATATTAATCCTCTCTATCGCAAATTGCGTTTACTTGGAATCTTTTGCGTGCTGCTCGCAGCGCCAGCTTTTGCTCAAGATACGAACTGGGAACACGAACTCACGACCTGGCGCGCGCAGCATGTCGCCGATCTTTTGAAGCCGGCGGGCTGGCTCTCACTGACTGGGCTGGAATGGCTGCAGCCCGGCGACAATTCTTTTGGCACTGCGACCGACAATAAAATTCGTCTTGCGGGAAATGGCGCGGCGCACATGGGAATTCTTCATCTTGAGGCCAGCAGCGTGCAGCTTCTCCCACCGTCCGGAGGTTTCCCGCCAGATTTGCGCGTGGCCGATGCTCCGGCAAAAACTCAGCTTCTGACCGTGGAGGCGGATAATGACAAAAATGCTCCGCATTTCACCATTGGCACGCTGAATATGTACGTCATCCGGCGCGCAGACAAGTACGCGCTGAGGGTGAAAGACTCGAAATCGCCGACGCTTGTCGCTTTCCATGGTTTGAATTGGTACGAGCCGGACGCCAAATATCGCGTGAAGGCAAAATGGATTCCGTACAATCCGCCGAAATCCGTCACGCTGGCGACGCTGGCAGGAACGACGTATTCGCAGCCTGTTCCGGGAGTTGCGGAATTTGTTTTGGAAGGCAAGACGTACCGGCTGGAGCCTGTACACGAGGATCCGGTTGCGCCGCAGCTTTTCTTCATACTTCGCGACACCACTAGCGCAACCACGACTTACAAAGCATGCAGGTTTCTGTACACAGTTATGCCGAGCAACGGGGTCGACAAGCCGGGAGAGCTTGTCCTGGATTTGAATCGGCTGGAAAATCCGCCTTGCGCTTACACGCCGTTTGCCACTTGTCCGTTGCCGCCAGCGCAGAACCGGCTGGCGATTGCTTTGCCAGTCGGAGAGAAGCGCTACCACGAGTGAGGGTTTGAGCGAGTCGTTGATTTTCTAGAAGAGATCGGTTCGAGTCTCGGGATAAACGTTCCGTGCATTTACGGACTGGGTGACTGGCGGCGAGATTGGAAATTGGCAGCGATCTGTCGGACAATAAAACTTACACACGGCACATGAACCCCTCTGACGCCAGAGCGCTCGCACGGAAAGACGACGATGCCGCAGCGCGCGAGAAACTTATCGCGCTACGGCTGGCGCTGCTGCGTGTTCACAAAACACTACTGGATATGGAGCGGCGCGAATACGAGCGCAGCAACGGCAAAGTCACGGTAGGAGAACTTTTCCGGCTGGTCATCGACCACCAGCAATTTGGCTGGCTGCACAACATCTCGGAATTCGTGGTTCGACTGGATGAGACTTTGGCGGGAGAGACTCCCGTTACGGCTGATGATGTTCGCACAGCCTTCTCGCTCGCTCGCAAAATGTTTGCGCCCTCGGAATCTGGCGATGCGTTTCAAAAGAAGTATTTTGATGCGATTCAGATGGATCCCGCCGTCGTCATTGACCACGCGGAGCTCGCGCGGCTGTTTAATAATGAGCCGCCCGACGTAAGCTCGTCGTAGGCCGTGTCACGCTCGAACCTCAAACTTCGCCGCCTCACTCGAAAAGAACTTCCCTGCGACACGCTGGAGCTTGCGCGGTTTCTAATTGGAAAAGTTGTGGTACGCGAACTGCCGGAGGGGCGGCTCAGCGGCCGAATCGTGGAAGCGGAGGGCTATCCGCCGGGCGATCCGGCAGGGCACCATTTTCGCGGACCCACGCCTCGCAACCAATCACTTTTTCTCCGCTGCGGCCACGTGTATGTCTATTTCAATTACGGCATGCACTTTATGCTGAATATATCGAGCGAACGCGCTGGTATCGGAGGTGGCGTTCTGATTCGCGCACTGGAGCCTCTCGAAGGAATCGAGCTAATGCAGCGTCATCGAAAGAGCACTGATCTGATCGATCTTACTCGCGGGCCGGGGCGACTTGCCGCTGCGCTGCGGATAGACCGAACCCTCGACGGACTAGATCTTTTTTCGCGCGGACCGCTTTGGATTGGTGTGCGTGTGCCAGAGAAGTCCGCAAGGCACGTCGCTGTTAAGGAACCGCCTGCTGCCGTTACAGTTCGCATCGGCATCACGCGGGCCGCCGACAAGCTGTTTCGCTTCTACGAACGCGGCAATCCCTTCGTCAGCGGGCCCAAGCGGCTGCTTCGTTAAGATGTGACGCCAACTAAGCCAAACGATTGAAGATTACAAAGTATTGCGTTCAGGGATCGGACAATTTAGCGCGCGGAATTCGCTAGTCCCCGCAGGCATACCCGGTTTGGGTATTCATTGGCAGGAATTTTTCACTGCGTTTCGACTTTGCAGACTTCGGTGCGCGCAGAGGCACCATGTTCGCCGGTAAACGTCGCTGCTTCTCGCGCATACGGTCGCGCAGTCCTTCGCGCAACCTTCTATGCGCACGGAAGAGCCGCAGACGTACGGCTACCGTGGAAATGCCCAGACGAGCCGCTACTTCGTGCGTGGAATACTGCAACACGTCGCGCAGCAAACAGATTTGGCGCAAGTCCGGTGCGAGGCGTGCAATGGCAGCTGCGATAAGCACACGCAACTCCCGGCGCGCATAGCGCTCTTCGGGATTATCGGTTCGGGCCGGTAGCCGGGTGCCGAGAGTCTCTTCGGGCACGACCCCGGGTTGCTCGAGGGAAACGTGTTTGCTTTCCCGGCGCTGGCGGATCAAGTCGATAGAAGCATTGGTGGTGATACGCGAAACCCAGGCGTGCAGGTCATCCTTGCCCTCGTCTTGCTGTCCGGCAAACTGGCTGAGCCGCGAGAACGCTTTCAGCAAAGCTTCCTGGCGGGCGTCTTCGGCGTCGGCAGGGTTGCCAGTCAGGCGCAGAGCACGACGATAAAGCCCCGGCCCATACGGCAAGACCATTTCGGCAAAGGCTTCGCCATCGCCCAGCCGGGCATCGGCTAAAACCTTCCGCTTGGCGGCGCGAACGGTCTCGGCATTTTCTGATTCAAGATTATAGGCGTCCAAAACTAAGCTTGCGGCGCTCATCTCAAAGAGCTAGGTCGCACACTGAGCGCCATGTACGCGCCTCGCTAAAATATTGAAAACAAGCGAGTAACTAAGAAGCGAGAAGAACGGTGCGCACAAAGGACCGTCCGATTGTGGGACGAAGCGTCGCGTTTCCGGTCACTTAGCGGTATGAAATCAGCAGAACCAAGGCTAACCGATGGCTGGATGGGGGTAGGCCTAGGGGACGGCTCGATCAGCAGGGAGCAATGGGCTGCGTTGACGGATTAGAGAACGCGGACATCCAGAACTAACCCTTTGAGAATTGGACTTCACTGACTTAGACTTCCGGCAACTTCTGGAGGCCCAATCATGCAAACGACGCGAAGAATGTTTCTTGGAGCTATCGGTGCGGCGGCGGCGCTCAAAGTTGTCGGGGAGACGGTTCTTCCCGAGACTTCTAGAGGCGCACTGACGACGGCAGTGAAGACTCCTGCTGCCAGTGGCGAGAAAGTGTTGTTTTGGGTGGCGGCGTCAACGCCTTGCGACAAAAACCTGAACTTCGATCCGGAACTGTACAAAGACGTATTGGGTTACTTGAAAGAAAAAGGGGCCGACGGAGTGGTGGTGCTTGGCACCACCGGAGAGTTTCCTTCGTTTTCGTTTGCCGAGCGAAAGAAAATCGCGGAGACGGCATTCAAGCACAAAAACGGCTTGAACATTATCGTGTCGCCGGGGACGTCGAATTTTCCGGAGACGCTAGAGCTATCGCAGCATGCGCAAGCTAACGGCGCGGATGGCTTGCTGATAGTCCCACCTTTTTATTACAAACATCCACAGCTTGAAGGACTTACGAAATACTTTTCGCTAATTTTTGAGAAGGTGACGATTCCGATCAACCTGTATCACATACCGTTTGCCTCGGGCATCCCGATCTCGCTTGAATTGATGCACAGCCTCGAAAAATATCCGAACTTGGCGGGCATCAAGGATTCGAGGTCCGACGAAGAGGAGTATCACAAATTTGTCGCGGAGTTTCCGAAGCTGAACATGAGAACCGGAACCACGACGAATCTGAAGTACGCGCTGGACAACGGGATGGGGGCGATCCTGGCGGAAGGAAATAACTTCACAACACAAATCGCGGCCGTGTTTGCGGCGAAGCGAGCCGGCAAGGACATTGCGGAGCCTCTAGCCAAACTGGAAACGGCGCTGAAGCTTCTACGCGCAGGCGGAGTGGACGAATACGGGCCGATGAAGTACGCGCTGAGTTTGCAAATGGGGACGCGGCAGTTTTACCAGCGGCCGCCAAACTCCGACGTCACGGAAGAGCAGAAGGCGAAGATTAAGGAAGCGTTGGAAGAAATCAAGAAAATGGGGTGAGGCGTGCACATGGCGCAGTTTGAGTTATGGAGTGCAGCGGAGGAGCGAAGATGCGTGGGAAGAAAATGAAGAGGATTTCTTTGTCGGCGGGAACCGGACTGCTCCTGGGCTCTATTTGCGGGTTCGCGTTGCTGCCGTCGCTGGCTTCCGCTCAGTATCGCGCTAAAAACACGGAGTGGCCGAGCTACGCCGCCGATTTGGCAGGCACTCGTTATCGTCCGCTGGACCAGATTAACGCCTCGAACTTTAACGATCTGGAAATCGCTTGGCGCATCAAGACCGATAATTTCGGTAACCGGCCGGAATACAAACTCGAAGGCACACCGCTGATGGTGAACAACGTTTTGTATGCGACGGCGGGGTCGCGCCGGGCGGTGATTGCATTGGATGCGGCTACCGGGGAATTGCTTTGGGTGCATGGGGAACATGAAGGCACGCGCGGCGGAGCGGCTCCGCGGCAGCTTTCGGGGCGCGGCTTGGCGTATTGGTCCGACGGAAAGGAAGAGCGCATTTTTTATGTGACGCCGGGATACAGGCTCATCTGTTTGAATGCGGAAACCGGCCTGCCGCTGGCGTCCTTCGGCAATGGCGGCGTGCTGGATCTGAAACTCAATGACGATCAAACCATCTTTCCGGATTTGACGACGGGCGAAATCGGAATTCAATCCGCGCCCGTGGTAGCGAAGGACACGGTGATCGTGGGCGCGGCGTTCCGCGAGGGAATGACGCCGAAGAGCATGAAAAATAATAAGGGCTACGTGCGCGGATTTGACGTGCGCACGGGCAAGCGGCTCTGGATATTTCACACGATTCCGAAAAAAGGCGAGTTCGGGTACGACACTTGGCTGAACGATTCCGCAGAGTACACGGGAAATACAGGCGTGTGGACGCAAATCACGGTGGATGAACAGCTTGGGCTGGTCTATTTGCCGGTCGAATCTCCCACGAGCGATTACTACGGCGGGCACCGGCCGGGGAATAATTTGTTTGGCGAGAGTTTGGTCTGCGTGGATTTGAAGACCGGACAGAGGAAGTGGCATTTCCAATTGGTGCATCACCCGCTGTGGGATATGGACATTTCGTCTGCCCCAATCCTTGCGGACATTGTGGTAGACGGAAAACCAATTAAGGCAGTGGCGCAGCCATCCAAGCAAGGTTTCCTGTATGTTTTCGATCGCATCACAGGCAAACCAGTGTGGCCGATCGAAGAACGCAAAGTGGAAGTGGGCAGCGTGCCCGGTGAGTGGTACTCCCCGACGCAGCCGATACCGACGAGGCCACCGGCGTACAGCCGCAACGGCGTTTCGATCGAAGATTTAATCGAGTTCAATCCCGAACTTCGCGAGAAGGCGAAGGAGATAGTTTCCAAATACCACCTGGGTCCCGTTTATACACCACCGGTGGCAAGCAAATCGGATGGTTCGCTTGGGACGTTGACACTGGGAACGGCTTCGGGTGGAACGAATTGGCCGGGCGGTTCTTACGATCCCGAAACCCACATCGTCTATACGTATGCCTGCAACGCTTGCGTGGAGCCGATTGGCTTGGTGCCTGCTCCCAAGGAAGTGTCCGACTTAAAATACATCGCGGGAGTGGATGGGCAGGCGGTCGGCATCATGAGAGGCCCGGGGGAAAACGCCGGCGCGGATTCTCCGATGCCACCGAAGAAAGCGTCAGGCGGCGGATTTGTGCGGCTGAACGTGGATGATCTTCCGTTGATCAAGCCGCCGTACGGAACGATCACCGCGATTAACCTCGACGAAGGAAAAATCGTGTGGCAGATCGCGCATGGCGAGACGCCGGATGTAGTGCGAAACTACCCGACGTTTAAAGGAATGAACATCGCGCGGACTGGGCAGCAGACGTACAACATCGGAACTTTGATTACAAAGACGCTGGTGATTGCCGGCGAGGGGCAAGTGACGACTACGGCGGATCATCCGCGGGGCGCGATGCTGCGTGCGTATGACAAAGTTACAGGGAAAGAAGTTGGCGCGGTGTATATGCCGGCGCCGCAGAGCGGATCGCCGATGACATATATGGTGAATGGGAAGCAGTACATCGTCGTGGCCGTGAGCGGCGGGCCCTATTCGGGTGAGTACATCGCCTACACGTTGCCCTCGGCGGGCGAATGAACTGGATCGTGGCGTGAAAACCTGGAGCGCGTTGATCGCATGCGCTTGTATTGCGGCGATTATAGCTGCAAGTGGCGCGCTTTGCGCTCAAGAACCAGCGGCGACGGAATCGCGTTCTGTGTGGGATGGTGTGTATACCGAGGACCAGGCGAAACGCGGCGAGGCGCTGTATCAAAAGGAATGCAAAAGCTGCCATGGCGTTACGCTCGCGGGCGGCGAATCATCGCCTCCGCTGACGGGCGGAGCGTTTCTGTCCAATTGGAATGGACTGACGCTGGGCGATCTGTTCGAGCGAATTCGTAAAACGATGCCGCAGAATGCTCCTGGCAAATTGAATCGGCCACAAAACGCCGATATTCTTGCATTTCTTTTGAGCGCAAATAAATTCCCGGCAGGAAAAACAGAGCTCTCGCGGCAGACAGAGTTTCTGAAGGAGATTCACTTCGAAGCTGTGAAATCGGAACAAAAGAAATAATCAGGCGATGGTCATTACGTTAGGAACTGTTCGGCAAGACTCGTCAACGGAGGAGTGATCCATGCAGAGCAGAAATATAATGATTCCAGTAGTCGCGATTGTGGCGGCGTTCGCCGGATACATAGCAGGGTATGCGACAAAACCGAATTCACAGCAGGTATTGAGCGGGCACTTCGAGGATTTCTCGATGATTCCGAGCGCCTTAGCTCAAGAAAACAAACAGGAAAATAAAGCAGAGCCGATGCCGTTCGGTTACAACTCGCCGCGGCAGCCAGCGCTGGCGCCGGACGCGCCTCCCACCGCCTACTGGAATATCGACGACATAAAAAAAGCGCATGCGGAAATGGTGGAGAAGGCCGCGAAGATGGTGTCGCAGGCGGGGAGTGGGAGTTCGCAATCGATTGGCGGCGGGCCGGTACACATTCAGACGCGGAATTTCAGCATGTTCATGCTGTACCGCATGCATCGCGAACAGCCGGTGCTGAGCTTGACGAAAGTCAACAGCGTCTGGGACGACGCAGAAATGCATGCAGGAGCTTACGACTTTTATGTGATCACTGGCGGGACGGGCGAGATGATCGTGGGCGGAAAAATCGCCAACCGGCAGAATTTGATGGACAAGGACGGGCCCGTGCCCGGCGAGTATCGCGGGCAGCCGATCATCGGTGGACAAACGTTTAAAGTTAAGGCGGGTGATTGGCTGCTCATTCCGCCGGACACGCCGCATCAGCCAAAACCCGATGCCGGAGGCTTCAGCTACTTCATCATGAAGATTAATGTGGGGATCTATCCTTGGAGTCTGGTTCGATAGGAGAGATCGCGCTTTGTTATTGCGAGGAGCGGCCTTTCGCTCCTGGGGCGAGATTTTCGTAGACTTTGCCGTCCTTCATTACGAAAAGCACGCGGCGCACGGCGGTGACGTCTTGGAGAGGGTCGCCGTCCATGGCAATGATATCGGCATCCGTGCCTGGGGCGATCGCACCGACTTTTTCTTTGAGACCCAAGGATTCGGCGGAGATGCTGGTGGCAGACATGATCGCTGCCATCGGATCCTGGCCGCCATCGCGCACGCGCACGATGAATTCCTCTTCGTTGCGTCCGTGCGCCCCGGCGACGGCGTCCGTACCGTAAACAATTTTCAGATCTTTGTGCGTGAGCGCTTTCTTGAAGGTCTCTAGAACGATGGCGATGCCCTTCTCCATGAAGGCGAAGCCTTGCTCGTTGTAGTTTCCGATGCCGAGATATTTTTCTTTGTTCTCGAGATAGTTCTGCAGGACGAGACCGATGTTGGGGTCGTAATAGGTGCCGCGTTGTGCCATGAGGGCGAAGACTTCATCGGTGACGTAGGCGCCGTGCTCGATCGTCGTGCAACCAGCGAGTGTGGCGGCTTTTGCCGATTCCGCGGAATGAGCGTGCACAATCGTGCGCAGGCCGAGCGACTTGGCTTCGCCGCACGCTGCGGCTAGTTGCTCGTCGGACATCGTTTGCGTGCCGCCTTCGCGAATGCTTTTTGAGGCGAAGAGTTTGATAAAGTCCGCGCCTTGTTGTTTTCTTTCGCGAACGAGTTCGCGCAGTTTCTCCGGCGGGCCGCTCTTCTCGTCGAGAGGTTCGAGCGAAGTCAGCATGTGTGGTCCGGGAATAATTCCACGAGCGATGGCCTCGCGCAGGTCTTTATCTTCGGGCGAGCCGGGACTTTGGATGGTGGTGAAGCCAGCGTTGAGCGTAAGGATAGCGTTGTCCGCGGCGTGGAGCATGGCGCGCACGGGTGGCTCCTCCTTTCCGGCGAGGCGGCCGTTGTCGAAATGCCAAAAGATGTGCGCGTGCGTATCAATCCAGCCGGGAGTGACCGTCAAGCTGGTGAGATCGTAGGTGATCGCGCCAGCGGGCGCGTCGCCGCCGATGCGCGCGATTTTTCCATTCTCGACGACGATGATCGTGTTGTGGAGAATTTGTCCGTTGCCATCAAGAACGGTCGCGGCCTTCAAAACGATGGGGTGCTCCTGACCAGCGACTAGCTTAGCTAGAGGCGGTGTCGCAAAGAAGAAAATCGCGAGAATGAATCGCAAGTATCCCGGCATAAGAACTCCTTGAAGATTTGTGGACACACTCATGAAGTCGTCAGGTGAATGACTATGGTTCGACATGGGTGTACCGTGAAATCGCTCTTCATGCAAGAGTTGCGCCCCGCATAAGGAAGCCGATGCGGTGTTAGAGGTTGAGGACTGAGAGGACGGAAGACTCGGCCTCTATAAGTTAAAATATCTAGCGGGGAAGTTTCACTATGTCACTGCAAGACCTTCTAGACTTGATCGCGACCCTTTCCCGTGAGCAGCAGGAAGCGGTGGCAGCTCAAAAAAGCAGAAACACCCGCTTTATTCTTCCGCGCGGCGTTGGACGAATTTGTCGGCAAGCATCCCGACCTCCTCCGCCGATTGGCTCAGTGAGCACCGCACGTATTGCGTCGTCCGCTGAAGTAATCTGAAAGCAGACCTCTTCCTCTTAATAAAAATTTGCGCTGGGCAATTAAGAATTCATTTACTCGCGGGGGTGATGACGATGTTTCGGAACATCACGCGGCCTTTTTCGCTGCCCTGGAGGTAGATGGGGCCGGGGAGTTCTTCGTGGCTATCGAGGGCGCCGCCGGTGATGCCGGGGATTTCCTTGTTGTCGATGATGGTCTGGCCGTTTAGGACGACGGTGACCATGCGGCCGATGAGCGTGATGTCGTACGTTTGCCATTCGCCGGGCTTGCGCGGCGGCTCAGGCGAAGGAGCAAGGAATCCATAGACTCCTCCCATCCGCTGGCTGGGGGGATCCGTGGCCGAGTCGGTTTCGATTTGCACTTCGTAGCGGCCGCGGAGATAAACACCGCTATTGGAGGTGGGGCCGCAGTTGAACTCGACGTGGAGTTTGAAATCTTCAAATTTGGAACTGTTGATCAGTTCGGGGCCGCGGTCGGGCCTAACTAACAAGCCGTTTTCGACTTTCCACACAGGCAATGCGCCGGGCTTGTCTTCATGCCAACCCGCCAAGTCTTTCCCGTTGAAAAGTGGGATCGGCGATGCCCAGTTCGGCGGACTCGTTCTTTTGAGCGATGGTGCTCTGCGGCCGGTCCACTGCCAGGTTCTACCGTCAGGTCCGGTCAGCGTGCCTGAAAGAGTTTTTCCACTCAGCGTTCCCTCGAAAATCAGATCGGCTTTGCTGTCTTCTTCTTCCTTGGAAGAAACGAACTTCAGGTGGCCGTTTGAGAGCTCCACGCTGGGAAGCGGGCGTGCATTTCCCCAGCGGCCCACCATCTGGGCCTTGAGTTGTCCATTGTCCTCGCGCAGTTCCAGCCAGGAGGGATATTCGCGGTCCGGCGCCTTCAACGTCAAATCCCAGCGTCCGAGGAAACCTTCGGCGGACTCCGTTGAGGGATGGCTGGAAGAGTCTCCATTGCGGGAATGCGCCACAGCGGCCAACGAGATGACGGCGAGTAACGTAAGCAAGATTCTGTGAATCTTCATCTGGCGATGAGTCCTTTCTGCGTAGTTTTGATTGATGGCTTGCGGACTTGGCGTGCTCTTACTCGTCTTTTTCCAGGTACTCCTCGGGAACGTCGTCTTCGGGAACTTCATGTGTTCTAACTTCGCCTTCATCGGCGTCAGGAGCGTCTTCGACGCCCTTTACGACCTCGGCCTCGAAGGCGTTTCCTTCTTCGAGCAGTTCATCCACGCTCTCCGAATCCGCGCCCTCGCGGTTCGACAAACCCTGGAGATCGCCAGACTGTCCGCCGGAGCGCGCACCCAGCCCCTTGGACTCGAACACGACGGTGTCCACGCCGTCGCTCTTGCCGCGGACTCTACTTCTCTTGAGCGCTTTCTTCTTTTTTGGAGCAATCTTCTGTTTTGGAGCAACTTTCTTGGCAAGCGCGGCTTTCTTGACCGCCTTTTTCTTGGGCGCCGGCTTGCGGCTCAGAGTCTTCTTGCTTTTTGCGGGCTTCTTCTTTTTGCTAGTTTTGGTTGGCATGGCTGGAGTTTACCACTGACACGCTGAAACGCGCATTTCCTAACAAGACTCCGGCAGGAAGGGCGCGCTTGCAAAGCCGGGTGACAACCTCTAGTCTGCTTGGGCTGGACAAACGAAGGGGCCGAATTCCTTGCCGGAGATTACTCCCGAACGTTTCGTTTACGGATTCATCTGGTACGTCGCGTTTCTGTTTTCGACGACGTGTCACGAAGCGGCGCACGCGCTCGTCGCCAAGTTAGGCGGCGATGAGACGGCGGCACTCGGCGGGCAGGTTTCACTGAATCCTGTGCCGCACCTGCGGCGCGAACCTTGGGGCATGATTGTGATTCCGATCCTCTCCTACATTTCCATGGGTGCTATGTTCGGATGGGCAAGCGCGCCGTACGACCCACTTTGGGAACGGCGGCATCCGCGGCGCTCGGGATGGATGGCCTTAGCGGGGCCCGCGGCGAATTTCACGTTGATGCTGATTGCGGTTGTGGGACTGCAGCTGGGAGCCGCCCAGGGTTGGTTTCATCCCGACCCCATCACGGGCCAGCGTGATTTCGCGGCGATTACACTTCTCATCTTCTTCTCCTTGAATTTGCTCCTGGGCACGTTCAACCTGCTTCCCGTAACGCCGCTCGATGGAAGCACGGTGATCCTGCTCTTCATGAGCGAGAAGACCGCACAGCGTTACCTGGACTGGCTTCGGGGCAACAGTTTCGCAATCGCGGGGCTGCTGCTGGCCGTGGTCGGATTTCGTTACATCTATGAACCGATTTATCGTTTCGCAAGCGCGCATCTGATCCCAGGCAGCGTCTAGTGCCCCGCAACGGAACAGGGCGCGAACAAACGTCTCCCCGGCGAACACCACTCGTGACCGTCCATCCGCGACAAACTTTTCCATTTCAGCAAGTTACAAGCTGCGGCGAGTGGTTCTTGGCCTGCCTTTCCAACCTTCGGAGGCCCTGGATGCTTCGGAACGCCCGCTCTCTTGCTACACGGCTGTATTCCGTAGAAATACCCGGCTGGGACGGCAACGAAGATTTTTTTGTGGAGAAGTGCGAGCTGGAGTGGAATGAGGAAACCGGCAAACGTATGTCGCTGAAGCGGGCTCTGAATGATCGCGCCATTCTTCTGATGCGGCTCTTGCAAACCGGCGATTCAGATCGTTCCCAGCCGGTCGTATACCAAGCCGAAATAATTGGGAAAACAAAGAGTGGCCTGCATCAATACCGGCTCAACGTGGTGGCACCTCGCCTGAGAGAAGAAGAAAGCTCAGCAAGGCGGCCTCAGCCGATATAGCAGGCATGCGGATCAGCGTGGGAGCGGGTGAAGGAACAGGGGAGTTCCGCACCGAAACGACGCGATGACCCAATATGATATGAGCTGGACAGGGGCATTTGCGAGTTTTGGGCGGTAATTGTGGGCAGGCAAAAGGGATTTGCTCGTGTCAGCGTTGCTAAATTGTTGATTCTTTAGGAGACACTGAGATTTAGGCAGCTGGGAGCGAGGTTCGGGGTTGACGGGCAGGAGACGCAGGAAAAGTGCAGGGATGGCACAAACGTTGCGAGTGTATGCGGTGTGGCACACGCGTGTGGCAAAACCGTTGAGTTGACGGCAACAAAGACCTCTTTGACTCCGACTGGTATCCAACCCGTTTGACTTGGCTGCGGACAAGGGCCTGGCGACGTTTGACGTTAGAAACGTTGGCGTCATCAACGCCATCTATGAATTGCCATTCGGGCGAGGAAAAATGTATGCGAGCGATCTGGAAGGATGGAAAAACGGGTTGGTCGGAGGTTGGTCGGTAGCAAGCATCGTCACCATTCAATCCGGGTTTCCGTTTACGCCGCAGCTCAGCTACAACCCTTCCAATACCGGCGACACGCGAGATCCCGTGAGGCCGTTCTTGAATCCGATCTTCAAGGGCGTGTGGTCCGCGGAAATCCCAGCCAGTGGTTTAACCCTGCCGCGTTCATTGCCCCGCCTTCCACCAGTGGTTTCTTTGGCAACGTCGGAAGAGACACCTATATCGGCCCGGGACTTGGGACTTGGGATTTTTCGGTTCTTAAGGACACGCGGATTCACGAGCGGCTGAACGTGCAATTCCGCGCGGAGATCTTCAACATTTTGGACCGGACTAACTTCAACACGCCAAATCTGATTGTGTTTACGCCGCCGACTGCCACTAACCTGACGGGGCTTTCCGGCACCGCGGGAGCGATCTCGGGCACGTCGACCACTGCCCGCCAGGTGCAATTCGGATTAAAATTGCTCTGGTAAACTCGGGCAAACGTCAGAACCGGGGACTACCGGCGCAAGTTTGCATTTCCCTGCACGAATGGAGCGATGCCCTGTATGTAGTCGCTCCGCGGCTTGCGATTCGAGCGACCGGGCTACTGAACGATAACTTGAAGCGTCACACTGTGGCTGACGGCTTGCGCGCCCGCGCCCCCGCTTGCCGTGACGGTCACAACGAAGGAACCCGCCGATGTGCCGCCGGACGTGGTAGACGCACTCGGGGTGCCGCTGCATCCGCTCATCGCGCTCAGGAATCCCGCCAGAACCAATGATGCAGAGAGTGGCCATGCGCGCTTTTTCCTGGGCCATGCCAGGAGAAATGCGCCAGCAAGTGTCGCACCTGCGAGTGAACCGGCCAGCCGCTCGGCCTCGCTGTGAAAAGCCATGTGAATCGCAGATGACAGTTGAGGCGGTTTGCTTATGCTGAGCGCGACCGTCAAGGGCGTAAAACCGTCGAGGGTGGGCTGCGCGGGCAGGAAAGTACAAGAAGAACCCATGGGGAGTCCTGAACAGCTGAGGGAAATGGGCCCAGAGAAACCCAAGACTGGGCTGGGCGTGAGCAGAACGTTTGTGGCACCGGGACCGCTTCCCGAGATCGTTACATTCCCTGGATTGACGGAGATCAGAAAATCGGGATTGCCTACGACGATGGTGGCTGCGCCCGAAGTTGAGCCTACGAAGTTTGGATCACCGGAATAGACGCCCGTGATGCTGTGCGACCCGGTGGTCAGCTGGGTGGTCAGCGTGGCGATTAAATTCTTCACCTGCACAGGATTCCCCAGTATCGTTTTGCCATTGAAAAACTGCACGGTCCCGGTCGGATCAATCGCGCCATTCGGAAGCACAATAGCTTGCAGAACAACGGAAGTGTTCGGCAAGGCCCCGGAGGGGACGAAGAGAATCGTTTGGGTTGGCCCTTTGGCGACGCTCACGCTAACAGGCCCCGCGCTGCTTGCGGAAAAGCTTGCATCGCCGGAATAGCTGACGTTGAGCGTGTGGTTTCCGATGGCGAGCTGAGTTTCCTGAACTTGCGCGTTACCCTGACTGTTGAGAGAAGTGCTCAGCAGCGTGCTGGTATTCCCGTTGAAACTGTCGGAAAAAGTGAGCGTTCCCGTGGGTGTTCCCTTTTCGGAGGCTCCCGCAACGTTTACCTGTAAGTTGAGGAAATTGCCATAGGTCGTGTTGACCTGGGAAGGCGGATTGCCTGACTGGCCGCTGACGAACGCGGAGAATGTCGTGCTGCTGGACTCAGGACTTATGCTGATCGGAATGCCTGCAGAGGCGCTCGCGCCAAAGCTTCCGTCTCCACCGTAACTGGCGGTAACAGAATACGTTCCTCCGGGAAGTGTCTCGACTATTCCCGAAATCGTCCCATTGCTAAGGTTGCCAAGATTCACTCCCACGGATCCTCCGGCGAGGAGAGCCACATTCCCAGTGGGCGTTCCTGAGCCAACGCCGGGAGCGACGATCACGGAAGCGGTTACAGGCTGTCCGTGGGTCAGGTTTGTCGACGAAAGCTGCAATGTGGTTAGTGTCGAGCGAAACGTTACGTTCTGCCAATTCGCAGCGAGATTGGCGGCGTTGACCGAGCCCCAGCCAGTCGCTAGATCGTAGCCAGGTGTCGCGGAAAAGCCGGTCTGCCCCGGGACATTGTTATTCCCCACGGTGATATCGTTGAAGATGCACTGAGATTGCGGAGGACTGGTGGAGCTGCAATTCGCAGCATTCTGAGCGGCCGCGAGAGGATAGAGTACAAAGTTTGCTTGTCCTTGACGGGAATTGGTTTTCTGCGCGATCAGCGCCAGGATAGCAGCGAACGTGGGAGCAGCGGCGGAGGTGCCGCCGACGAGCTCGGCGTTGATGAGTTGTCCGCTGGCGTTGGTGGTGCAGATGCCGTCCTGGCAAAGCAAATATCCATCATGGCCGGCGGCGGCATCGAGAGAAACATCCGGAAGGTCGCGCTTGCCGTCGTTCGGCACGCCGAGCCCCGTTTGCCAGGAGGGCTTGCTGTAAAGAGTGCTGGCGCCGCCGCTGCTTGCAAACAACGAACCGACGCCGCATACGTTCGGATCGGCGCAACTCTCGTTCCAGACGACTTCCGGGATATAGCCGAGCGCGGAAGATTGGTCCGGCCCGTTTGTCGTTGACCAGTAAGTGCTGTCCGCGCCGTTCTCATTGAACTGCGTGCCGCCCACGGCGATGTTGAATGGCGTGGAGGCGAGACCGTTCACCGCAAGTCCCTGAGCGGCCGGCGTTGTTTGACTATCGCTGTCGCATCCGGCGGGGCCGTTATCGCCGCTCGAAATCACGGCGGTAATGCCCTGCGCGGCCGCCTGCTCCCAGAGATTGTTGAAAAAAGTGTTCTCCGTTTGGCCGAGAGCTTGTTCGCATTGGCCAAAACTGGCGCTGAGAACGGGCGCGAGATTGTTGTCCACAATGTAGAGAGAAGAGAGATCCACACCGTCAGTCGAGTTGGTGCTGGCGGAGACGACAAACTTAATGGTGGCCTTGGGCGCGATGGCGCCTGACCACTCGACGTCCAGATCGGCTTCTGTTTCTTCTGGACCAGTCAAATTCCCCGGATCGGGACCGTCAAGAATGATCTGTGGATCGTTGACGGGAAGTCCAAAAGCGATGCGGAAGATTTGCACGTCCGAAAGATGGATGTTGTTTCGCGCCACGATGGCGATGCTTTGTCCCGTTCCGTCAATTCCATTCTGATAGAGCGGTGCCGTGTTGTAGATTTTCGCGAAGTCACCCGGCGCAAGAAAGTGTTCCACGCCAGCCGCGCCGCTGAAGGTGAACTCCGGCTGCCACATGCTGGTGTTGGCGACGCGGCTGGCCTTTCCTAACACTCGAATCGCCGATTTTTTTCGAAAATTATGGAGAGTATTTATTCCAGCAACCACGGGCGCAAAGGCTGCAGGAATTTGCGGATCGGATGCGTTTGCGTAGTGTTTCTCCCCGTTCACTACGTAGGAGCGGATGGCGGTATGAAAGGCATCTTTTACTTGGCCGGCAGTGCCGCTGAACTCGATAGACATCGCGCCTTGCCCCACGCGGTTCACGCGAAAACCGTGGGATGCGAGCCAGCCCGTAAGCTTTTGAATATCCGCTGGAGAAGCGCCAAATCGGTTGCCGAATTGATCGGGCGAAAGCCATGCGTGGAAGTCTGGCGAGGATCTGTCTTGCTGCCTGGCGATGAGACTCTGAAGCGCGGATTCCGTTGCGGCATCGCGCTTAAAAACCAGCAGCATGCGTTCCATGGGGAGATCGGAAGCGGCTTCTCCGCGATCATTCGCGGGCGCCGCCAAGGGATGACGGTTGCCGTGCAAAACGACGAGCGAAGACTCGTCAATAGCGACGATGCGACTCGCTTCAGACTGCGATGTTTGCGCTCGCAGCACGCCGGGTGGATGGGCAAGAATTGTGGCAGAAAGTGCGAAACCGACAAGCAGATTTTTGCGGAGAGGCATGGCTTACCTTGGTTCGGTTGGATGGCTGGTGGAACGCTTGGTTTTATAGCTGAAATCGCAGGCGGTGAAAAGCTCAATTTACCAGCAAATCTTTTTCCGGTCTATAACGGAAATGTAAATGGTGGGCGCGTCTCCATCTCCTTTGAATGCATCCGGCGGTTTCAGGGCGGTCCGCGCACTGGCTGCTTGACTTGACCTTGGTACTTTGGTACATTGGTACCAACTAGCGGAAAGGCCACAATGATAGACGACAAAAAGTTTAGCGTCCAGCGCGTACAAACCGGCGTTCGCATGGAAGAACGAATCTTAAAAGTGCTGAAGGCGTTCGCGGAATATCACGATATGACGCTTGGCGACCTCCTGGAGGGTATCGTGCTCCATGCCTTCGATGGCAAATGCCCTTTTGGCGCTGATAGTTTGAAACGCATCAAGGATTTGAAAAAATTCTACGGACTCGACCTGGATTCACGCGCGAGCCACCGTCTTACCGAATCGCGAGCCGGTCATTCGCTCGGAAAGAACAAACCTGGAAAATGAACGGGCGCCTCACGAGATTCTCCATCCCGCTGCTGCGCTCGACGCTCGGTCTGGTGGTCTTGCTCGAATCCTGCCAGTTTATCTTTTCCACTTCGGCGGCGCGTTTTCTCGCTAAGGCGGGATTACCCTTCTGGATCCGGCCGGTTCTCGGAGGCGCTGAAATCATCGCCGCGATCTTATTCCTTGTGCCTGTCACAACCGTGATCGGGAGCTATCTCTTGCTTGTCATTTTTGGGCTTGCTGCCCTCGTGCATATTTTGCATGGTCAGTATGAAGTGGGAGGACTCGTTGTCTATGGCGTGGCCGTACTCGTCTGCAAGGCCCACGCAACAAACCAAACACCCGAAGCAGGCCATGAACGATTCTGAGTGGATGGAAGCGTTTGAAAGATGTACTTTGCCCAATGGCACTTTTCATCACGCCGAGCACGTCAAAATGGCCTTTTTGTACTTACAGAAATACACGCCACTCGAAGCCCTGGACCGTTTCGCTTCAAACTTGACACGTTTCGCCGCAGCACACGGCAAGCCGAATCTCTACAACGAAACGATCACCTGGGCTTTTCTGCTTCTCATTCGGGAACGGATCGCCCGGGTGAATTCAGAGCAAACCTGGGCGGAATTTTCGGCGAGCAATGCCGATCTCCTGCGCTGGGACGACAATATCCTCAAAAAATACTACCGTCCGGAAACGCTGACTTCGGAACTTGCAAAAAAGGTCTTTCTCTTTCCCGATAAGCTCTAGCCGGCGCCAGCTCTAGCATCGAACAAATCCGGCGAAACGAGTTGCATCTTCTACACGTACCGATTTATTCTTTCGGACACACCCTTGAGCCCTGCGGGTTTCGCTTCCGGTTGCCGGGAGCCAGAGATGAGTTTGCGCTGGAGCCTCACCGGAAGAGATCTGGGACAACGCCTCGAAAAGATGCGAGAAGCCCGGTTGGAGTAGGAATTTTAGAGCCGCATTTCGACAGCCGATAAGTCGAAAAGTTGGTGGGTTAATCTGTTGAAGAAGACGACCAACAACTACGCCGTGCCAGTGGATGCTCAACCTGATACTGCGCGTTCCGCCAATGGCCCGCTTTGGCTTCTGACCACGCTTCAAGACCTGCGGTTTGCTCTGCGCACTCTGCGCAAGAGCCCAGCCTTCGCCGTTACAGCAATCTTCACTCTCGCGCTCGGCATCGGCGCGAACACCGCCATTTTTCAATTGCTGGACGCCGTCCGATTGCGAAGTCTGCCCGTAGCCGACCCAGCGTCACTAGTTAGGGTCCAGATCAAAGGCGGAATTCATGATTTCGGGTGGACCGCTGATGACACAGCGCTCAGCACGGCGCTGTGGGAGCAAATCCGGAAGCAGCAGCAGGCATTTACGGGATTTTTCGCGTGGCGCAGTACCGTTTACGGAATCGGACGAGGTGAGCAGGAGAGGGTGGCTCAGGGCCTCTGGGTTAGCGGGGAGATGTTCCCCATCCTCGGAATTGTGCCTGTTAAGGGCCGGCTATTCACGCCAGAAGACGACCGGGCCGACTGCGGGACGTCTGGCGCCGTTATCAGTTATGGGCTGTGGCAGAACGAGTTTGGCGGCAAGGACTCGGTGATTGGAAGCAGAATTGTTGTTTACGGGCATCCTACCCAAGTGATTGGAGTAACTCCCCCCGGCTTCTTCGGTCTCGATGTCGGAAAAGAGTTCGAGGTTGCTCTACCAACGTGTTCCGTCCCTGCCTACATCCCAGGCGACGGCACCCTAATCCGGCGCGACGTTTTCTGGCTGCAAGTTATGGGACGCCTTAAGCCGGGCTGGTCGCTACAACAGGCCTCAGCTCAGCTGGACGCAGCCAGCCCGGGGATGTTCGAGGCCACTGTGCCGGACGGTTACAGCACTTCGGAGTTGGATACCTTCCGAAAATTCAGGCTGACCGCCTACTCAGGCAGTAACGGGATCAGCGCGCCTGGCGAGGCTTATGACACTCCGCTCTGGCTGCTATTGGGAACAACGGGATTGGTGCTCCTCATTGCGTGCGCGAATTTGGCAAACCTGATGCTCGTGAGGGCCAGCACACGAGAGAAGGAAATGGCCGTCCGCTTGGCGCTTGGGGCCAGCAGTGGAAGAGTGCTGCGACAATTGCTTTTGGAAAGCTTGGTGCTCGCAGTCATTGGTTCTGTCTTGGGAATCGGCTTGGCCTCATTCCTCAGCAGAACCGTTGTGAGGATGCTCGGTACCGAACGAGACCCGTTTTATCTGGCCACGAACATCGATTGGCGGGTACTGTCATTCACCGCTCTAGTTGCCGTGTCGACGTGCTTGCTGTTCGGTCTGGTCCCTGCGTTTCGATCTTCACGAGTGCAGCCAGGCGCGGTGTTGAAATCCGGCGGACGCGGCATGACGGCAGGCCGCCAAAAATTCTCGTTCCAGCAAACCTTGGTCGTTTCACAAATTGCGTTTTCCCTGGTACTGCTAGTGGGGGCGCTGCTATTTGTTCGGAGCTTCTGGAATTTGATGACCCTCGATCCAGGTTTCCGCGAGACCGGAATTCTGCGCGCCTATTTGAACTTCCGGCGGCTCGATCTGCCTCCCGAGCGCTATGAAACCTTTAAGCACGAGATTTTAGAACAAATTCGATCCATCCCATTGGTGGAATCCGCGGCAACTTCGACGCATGTTCCTTTGGACGGTGGCTTCTTCTCGCTGGGTGTTCGCTCCGGCGCCACGCAAGCCGAGTCCAAGTTCACCTGGGTGAGTCCCGGGTATTTCCGGACGATGCAAATTCCATTTGTTGCCGGTCGCGACTTCACCGAACGCGACACAACGAAATCTCAGCCCGTTGCCATCGTGAACGAGACTTTTGTCCGGCAATTCATAGGGGGAGGAAATCCCCTGGGAAAAACCATTCGTACGCTTGCTGAACCGCATTACGCGGAAAACGAATACGAGATTGTCGGCGTGGTGAAAGATGCAAAATATGGGGGACTGCGTGATGAGATCCCGCCGGAAGCCTTCGCGCCAGCACAACAATATCCGGAAAGATACTATTTCACGAACGCGTTCATCCGGTTTTCGTCGCCGCCCTCGGCGGTGATCTCCGCGCTCCGGGAAAAACTTAACCCGCTCTATCCGGAAATGAAGATCGAGTATCACGTATTCCAGACGGAAATTCAAAACGGGCTCGTGCAAGAACGATTGATGGCGCTGCTTTCTGGATTTTTTGGCGCGCTGGCAGCTCTTCTGGCCATGATCGGCCTTTACGGAGTGATCTCCTACATTATTGCCATGCGCAGAAATGAAATTGGAATCCGCATGGCTCTGGGCGCGAGCCGGAAAGACGTGATCGGTATAGTTCTTCGGCAAACTCTAGCGCTGCTGGCACTGGGCGTGGGAATCGGGGTGCTGCTTGCGGTCGCCGCAACAAGCGGCGCGCGCACTTTGCTGTATGGGCTGCGCCCGAGCGATCCCGCAAGCCTGCTCGGAGCGGCGTTTTTCCTCGCTCTCGTGGCGTTGGCGGCAAGTCTTTGGCCCGCTTATCGAGCCACGCGGCATGATCCCATGAAGGCGCTTCGTTATGAGTGAATCGCTATTCGTAGCGCAATGCCTCTACAGGATCGAGACGAGACGCTTTTACTGCCGGATACATCCCAAAAAATAAACCGACGCTCATCGACACCGTCACCGCTACGAGAATCGCCCATAGCGGAACAGCCGAGGGCAAGTTCGGCACGAAGAGGTGGATGAGCAGGCTGATTCCTAAACCGAGCAGTACCCCAATCACTCCTCCGGCCCCCGTAAGCACAATCGCTTCCGTCAAGAATTGCCAAATCACGTCGCGCCGCCGCGCACCGATTGCTTTGCGCACACCAATCTCTCGCGTGCGTTGCGTGACGGACATCAGCATGATGTTCATCACGCCGACGCCGCCGACTAGCAAACCAATCGAGCTGACCACGGAAATAAGCAGTGCCACCGAAGCAGTAATCTGGCGGAATTGATCCGCGATCTCCTTGGCGCTCGAAACGCCAAAATTGTCCGGCTTGTTGTAAGGAACATTTCGACGGCGCCGCAACACGCCGCGAATCTCATCCTCGGCTTCTGGCATTCGGCCCGGGTAAGCAACGGCGCCAATCAAATTCTCATCATCCCCCGGCCGATGTTTCTGATAGGTGCGGTAAGGAACGAGAATCGCTTTGTCGGCGGCCTGGTCTTTCACCAGTTGTCCTTTGCGGGCAGCCATTACCCCGATCACTTCGTAAGACACGCCGTCCACAAGAATCGGCTTGCCGAGCGGATCTTCGTCTGGATACAAAGCTTTGGCTAAATCCGGGCCGATCAGCGCGACGTCCCTGCGGTGCAAATTTTCCCCCTCGCTGATAAATCTTCCTCGTTCCGCTTTGGAATTGAACACTACTTCGTCCTCGGGCAGGATTCCATGGTAGTCCACTCCGGCAACTTCCTTACTTTTGTAGCGCGCGCTCATCAGCGGGCGGCCACCCGGCGAGCCCTCCACAACGCGAGGCAGAATCGCGGCCGAGACGGCTTTGACGTCGGGGCAGAGCTCGCCGATGGCTTCAGCGTCCCCGAGGGTAAGCGGTTTTCGTGTGCGTTCTTCCGGTGTAAGCCGGCCCGAAGTATGGATGCCGGGATCAAACTTGAAAATGAAGAGTGTATCCGAGCCGAAGTCACTCAGGAATGCGTTCACGTCGTTGTACACGCCCATCAAAACCGCCACCACAGAGAGCAGCGCGGTGATCCCAATCACCACGCCGAGCACGGTAAGAAAGGAACGCATCTTGTTCTCACGCAACGTGGTGAGAGCCATCTGAGCGTTTTCGCCGAGCGCCATTCGCATTGTGCTTTACTTCTCCTCTAGATTTCTGTCCGCAGCGCCTCGATCGGCTCCAACATGGCCGCTTTTCGCGCGGGATACACACCGAAGAAAATCCCCACGGCGGCCGAGATGAGTTCCGCAATGATGACCGCGGAAATCGGCACGTGCATCGGAATAGAAGTTGTAGCCTTAGCCAGTAGGCAGATTCCGTAGGCGATCGCCACCCCTATGGCTCCGCCCATAGCCGACATCACGCACGCCTCCACCAAAAACTGAAGCAGAATGTCGTGTCGGCTCGCACCGAGCGCCTTGCGAATGCCAATCTCTCGCGTGCGCTCCGTGACCGTGGCCAGCATCACGTTCATAATCACCACTCCGCCGATCACCAGGAAAACCGAAACCACCCCGACCATGGCCATCGCAATCACGCCCGTCAGCTGATTCCACAGTTTCATCAGCGTCGCCGAGTCGAGAATCCCGAACGAGTCGGTTTCATTCGGCCCCAGATGACGTCGCGCGCGCATCAGCACACGCGTTTCGTCCTGCGTTCGTTCCATCCATTCCGCTCCGCGCGCCTGGACGTTGATCCAGATTCCCTCGTAGGCTCCGTAAATCTTGATGTACGTCTCCACCGGAATATACGCAAAGTTATCTCGCGATTGCCCCAGGACGGTTCCGATTGGCTTGGCAACGCCAACGACGATGAACGGGCGGCTATCAAGCATTACTTCGTGACCAACCGGGTCCAGCCCCGGAAAGAGTTTGTTGGCCAATTCGGAACCAATCATGGTCACCATTGCCCGGCTGCTTTCATCCGCTTCGGTGATGTACCGGCCGTCCGACATTTCTTGTGCATCGATGTCGCCCATACTGGCCGTCACACCGCGGATGCTGGTGTCCTGAATAGTAAGCGAACCGACGCGGGACTTTCCTGAAGTCCATACCTCCGCCCCCACATGCAGAGGCAGCTTCAGGTTTTCATGCAGCGCCTGATAGTCATCCCAAGTAACGAGTTTGTTCCGGCGCAGGGCTTTGACCAACTCTTCCATTTCCGTGATGATCGGAAACCGCATCACCGTGAACGCGTTCGAGCCCAGATTGGCGACTTTGTTGGCTATATATTGATTTACGCCGGAAATCAGCGCGATAACCACGATCAACGTGGCGACAGACAGAATGATTCCCAACAACATGAGAAAGGAGCGCATTTTGTGCGCGCGCAGTGTTTCGAGCGCGACGCCGACAGGTTCTCGCAGGGGCACTCGCCGCTTCATAAACACTGCTCCTTGTTATTGCTACGCCGTGGACATGCGTAAAGTTTCAGAGCCGGTCGTCAGGATTAAGAGTTCAGTCGCCCCGACGAGCAATATTAGTTGTTGGGACGCGCCGTCGTGTTCCCGCTGTTAGTATGGTAGTTCGGATAAGGCGGCTTTTTGTGCTTCGGTATAGGATTTTTCTCCAAGTCCGCGAGCAGAAGCTCGACCGCCTTTTCAAGCTGCGGATCGCGTCCTTCGCGCGCCGCTTTGGGATCTAGTTCGACCTCCACGTCGGGCGCGATGCCGTGGTTCTCCACTTCCCAATCGTTGTTCGGCGTCCAGAATCCCCGGCTGGGTGCGGTCACAATGCCTCCGTCCATCAGCGATTCACCCGGTCCGAAAAATCCTACTAGCCCTCCCCAGGTCCGCTTCCCCATCAGCACTCCGACCTTTGCCTGCCGGAAATGCCATGGCATGGCATCGCCACCGGAACCTGCGTATTCGTTAATGATCATGGCCTTAGGCCCTTGAATGAGGCTCACAGGCGTGGTCATGTCTTCGCCGTCCCGCGTCGTGCGGTAATTCATCAGCGTGCGCCGCAGATAATCGAGAATATAGTCCGTGTTCGTCCCGCCCCCATTGAATCGCTCATCGACAACCGCTCCGTCCTTGCCCGCCTGCGAGAAAAAATAGCGATTGAAATAGGTGTATCCGCCGCTCGCCGTATCCGGCAAATAAATGTACGCCAGCTTCCCTTTGCTAAGCTGATCCACTCTGCGGCGGTTGCCTTCGACCCAGGCCAGCTCGCGCAGTCCCATCTCATTTTCGACGGGAACCACGCTCACTTCGCGAGAGCCGCTGCTGTCCGGGTTTGGCCCGACGCGAAGCAACACGGACTTCCCCGCCGTCTCTTCAAAATAACTGTACACATTGTCGCTGCCGCGCACTTCATGGCCGTTTACGGCCAGCAGATACTCACCTTCCACGACGTTCACGCCAGGCTGTGTCAATGGTGCATGCAACTGCGGATTCCAATTCTCGCCGTCGTAGACGCGCAAAAATCGATACCGGCCATTTTCAATTTTGTAGTCCGCGCCGAGAAGTCCCACGGGAATGCGCTTCATCTCCGGACCATCACCGCCGCGCACGAATAGATGCCCGACAGTTAAGTCGCCCATCGTCTCCTTAAAGATGTAATTCAGGTCATCGCGCGTCGCGACCCCCGGCAAGTACGCAGCGAATTTCTTCTCCGTAGCCGCCAAATCCAAACCGTGGAAACCCGGGTCATAAAAGAAATCGCGCTCGATGCGGAATGCCTCGTGATACATCTCTTTCCACTCAACCATTGGCTCGATGCGCACCTCCATCGTTGCAAGATTTAGCGTTTTCGCTCCGGATGGCGCTCCACCAGACGAACCACCTCCACCGGGCGCTCCCGCCGTGGGCGCAGGAGGAAGTGGCGCAATCGCCCAGACCTGTGCTGGCGCTGTTCCTCCAGGTTGTGACGCGCTCGCGTGTCGGTAAAGTAGCTTTTCTCCATCGGCCGACACATAGAACGCCAGGATGTTCTCCAGCAATTTGTCCGTCTTGCGAGTCTTCAACTCAAAACGATGTGCCGTCAACGTTGCGGGGCCATTCAAAGGCTCGACGAGCGGCCCTTCCACTAGAAACAACACGCCTTCTTTCCCGGTCTTCAATTCCGCGTAATTCCTCGCCGGAATCGGCGTGGCCAAAATCCGCTGCCCAATCTTTTCGAAATCCACTTTCACAACCGGGGGCTGTTTCTCTTTTTCTTTTTCCGCGCCTCCAGTCTTCGTCGCATCCGTCTTCGCCGCGTCAGCCTTCGCTTCCCCTTCTTCATCGCTCAAAGGCGCGAGCGGCGAGGGCAGGTCCTTGCGCAGGACAACGATATACACACTGCTCGTTACCGGCCGGTCGTAGCTCAGCATCGACGTATCCTTGGTCGGACCGGCATCCGTGCTGGACAGAAAATAAAGATACTTTCCGCCTTTATCGAAGACCGGCGAAACCGAATCGCTCATCGCATCCGTCACTCGCTGGCTCTGTCCTGTTTCCAGCGAATAGAGAAACACCGACCGCATGTGGCTCACTTCCTGCTGCGTGTACGCCAGCCATTTGCTGTCCGGAGACCACGCCGCCTGGAAGATCTGCTCGGGCCCCGTAAACCGGTCGTGGAAAACTTTCACCGGCGTTTTCTTTTCAAGGTCCACGTACCACAGGTTCAATCGTTTGTCCGTATACACAATCTTCTTGCTGTCCGGCGACCACGTCGGAAAAAAGAAAAACGATCCCGGCGTGCCCAAATCAATCTTCTGTGCCTCGCCCTGGCCATTCTGGTTCTTGGCGTATAACGCCACCTCGCCCGATTCATCCGAAAAGTACGCGATGATCTTTCCGTCCGGCGACCACGCCGGATATCGTTCATCCTCTCCCGGCGTGTTTGTCAGGTTGCGGATGTCGCCTTTTTCTGCGGGGACTGTGAGTATTTCCCCGCGAGCTTCGAACACCGCCCTCAGCCCGGTCGGAGAAATATCCGCGTTGCGTATGCGGTTAGCCACGTTTTCATAACGCGGCCGCAACTGCGGCAGGTCCCCCGAGATGTGAATCTCAACTTTGAGTGCCGCCCCAGTCTTCAAGTCATAAAGCCAAATCGCGCCAAATTGTTCGATGACGATCGCATCCGGCCCCGCGCTCGCATATTTGAAATCGAGGCCATCGTTCTTGAGCGCAACCGTCACCCCCTTCATCTTCGTGTCGTAGCTGTAGAGCGACATCGCCCCATTCCGGTCCGAAAGAAAAAACACACGATGATCCACCCACATCGGATTGAAATCGTTCGAATCCTCCCGCGGTATTGGTGTCACACTCGAATCCGCAAGCCGCGCGATCCACACCGGCGAAGTTCGACCCCCGCGATACCGTTTCCAGATTTCAAATGCGTGGTCTAGAGGCACGTAGGCGATTTCTTTGCCATCCGGCGAATACGATCCCTCAACGCCACCGGGCAGTGGCAGTTCCGTCGGAAAACCGCCTTCGCGCGAAACCGTAAAGAGGCGATTGAAGAAGGAGTAACTATTTCGGCTTGAAGCAAACAGAACCGACTTCCCATCACGCGTCCACCCAACTACTTCATCCACCGCCGGATGATAGGTAAGCCGCCGCGGCGTGCCCCCGCTCGCCGGAATCAGGTACACATCCGCATTTCCATCGTAGTTGCCCGTAAACGCGATCTCGCTGCCATCCGGCGAAAAAACTGGCCGTGCCGCCGTTCCTGCCCCCGCCGTGAGCCGCTGTGCAACTCCTCCCGCGCGCGGCACGCTCCACAAATCTCCGGCGTACACAAACACAATCTGCGTCGCGCTAATCGTCGGCTGATGCAACAGCAATGGCGGATTCTCATCCGCTAGACAGACGCACGCTACCAACAGCGCGAACACACTCGCGGCCAATCGCAACATTATGCGTTTCCTCCCCCGGCTCCCCCAACCCTTCAATCGCGCACAATCTTACAGCCACATCGTTCAAGATGAAACCGGCCAGTGGACTTTCTTCCGTCGCAACGGATTTATGATAAGAAGGTGTCGCGACAATGCACTCACGCAGCTCAGCTAGCATCCTTTTTGCTCGATGAGCACTGAGGCAGGCTCATGAAGGATGAAAACGCATCGCCGAAGTCCGCCGGCGTTTGGACCATGATCTTCACCGATGTTCACTTCTGGGTCCCGGCCATGGTCTTGCTCGCCGGGCTAGTCGTGCTCCATTGGATTCGCTGAGCCCCCGCATGGAATCCTCCGCCGCAAAAATGATCTCGCCTTCCGTCGAGTCCGCCCGCCTCCGCAAATTGCAACTCGTGGGGATCCTCTGCGGGTTTGGCGCAGGCGCTTGGCTAGGCGCCGCGGAAGCCCCAACAAAATTGGTGAAGCTCGGCGTGTCGCCTCTCGTCGTGTCGCTCCTGATGGTCGTAGGTGTGTTTCTTGCGCGCTGGAGCCTTCCCGCCCTAATCCGCGGCACCGGCCAAATGCGCGCCGACATTCGCCAAGCCCCGCACTTGATTGTCTGGGGCATCCTCGCAGGCTGCCTCTGGGCCGTCGCCAACACGCTGACCATTTTCGCGATTCGCGATATCGGACTCAGCATTGCCTTCCCTCTCTGGAACATCAACAGCCTGCTCGGCATCTTCTGGGGCTATTTGCTCTTCAACGAATTGCGCGACGCCGGCAAACTCCGCTGGCTCACCGTCCTTGGCGGCGCTCTCCTCATGTTTGCTGGCGCAACACTTCTCGCGGTCGCCTCCTCGGCGCAAAGTCCCGCCGAACATCCTCTGCGCGGAATCCTCGCCGCACTCGGCGCCGGCGTTCTCTGGGGCACGATGTATGTCCCCTACCGCAAAGCCTATTTGACAGGCATGAATCCTCTCTCCTTCATCGCGTTCTTCACCATAGGCGAACTCGGCATGATGTTGACACTCGCCCTCGCCTACGGTGGCGGCCCCGACGCTCTCTTTCATCAACTCGAGCTAGCCACGCCCGTCCTCTTTTGGCTAATGCTTGGCGGCTTCGTCTGGGTCATCGGCGATCTCTTTCAACAATACGCCGCAAAATACATCGGCATCAGCCGCGGCATTCCGCTCTCCAACACCAATCAGTTGTGGGGCCTGCTCTGGGGCATTCTGGTTTTCGGAGAGCTGCGCGGCCTCAGCACCTCGCTTTACGCTCAAGTCATCGGCGGCTCTCTCCTGATGGCCGCGGGAGCCGGAGCCATCGCTCTCTCCAGCGTCACCAGCAAAGAACACGCTCGCTGGAAGCAAGCCGCTGATCGCGAAGGTCAACGCTATGGGGTCGATTCGGAATATGTCCAAGCGGCTCTCTCAGGAAACGATGCGAGCAAACCGAACGGCCTGACCAGCACGAAGTCCACGAGAACGTGGCTCGATTGGCTCCTGGTCATCGCCGCCACAACAATCTTCGTTACGCTAGCCGTTCTAGCCCGCGCTCCAAAGATGGCGCTCAACTGGCCCGCTTTGGCGGCGCTCGCCGCCGCCATGCTAGTTTTCCTATTCACGTGCGGCATTGCCCTCTGGAAGACCACCCGCTTCAACTGATTCGGCCCGCCAGGGCCCAGCCACCTCCCCATCGTGCGCTTTTGGCGCGATGAATCTTGGCTGTGCTCTGCCTGCAAGTCGCGTGTCGTCCCATAAAGTCATTATTCGAGCGCAACTAAGCCACTACCAACAGCCTTTAATTTTTTTCGTACATGCCCTTCCAGTGTAAACTGGTCATGACGCGGGTTGTGCCACGTATAGCCCGTAGTAAGTAATCTTTGCGGAGCACAACCAATGGCCGGTGCCATCCCTCTCTCCTCGACGTTCCAATCCCGTACTGCCGAGCGCGTCTCCGCCAAGGCTCTCACGATCCCCTGGTACATCTGGTGCAACGTCCTCGCCGTGGCTTGCAGCGCCGTTGGCGGTGTGTGGGACATTTCCTGGCACGAGAGCGTCGGCCGCGACACGTTCTGGACCCCGGCGCATCTCCTGATTCAGCTCTGCGGCATTCTCGCGGGCTTCGGCTGCGGCTACCTCATTCTTTCGACCACCTTTCGAAAAGATTCGGCCGTCCGCGCCAACTCCGTTTCCATGTGGGGATTTTACGGCCCGCTCGGCGCATTTATTTGTACCTGGGGCGCCGTCGCGATGGTCACCTCCGCGCCCTTCGACAATTGGTGGCACAACGCCTACGGCCTCGACGTCAAAATCATCAGCCCGCCGCACATTTTGCTGGCACTGGGGATGACCGCCATCCGCTTCGGCACTTTAGTGCTCGTCCTCGCCGAAGTAAATCGCGCCACCGGCGACTACCGCGTCCGCATTGAGCGCTTCCTCTTTTTCTCGTTCCTTTTTCTTCTCGCCATGACCGTCGGCATCATGCAGGAAGACACCTTCCGCATGTTCATGCACGGCGCGAAGTTCTACGTCGTCATTATGTTTGCCGCACCGATCTGGTTTGCCGCCGTCTCGCGCGCCTCGGAAAACCGCTGGGCTGCCACCATCGTGACGGGCTGCTACACGCTCATGCATCTTTGTTTCATGTGGATTCTGCAGCTCATCCCCGCGCAGCCCAAGCTCGGCCCCGTCTACGAAAAGATCACGCACCTGGTCCCGCCGGATTTTCCGCTGATCCTGATCGTTCCTGCGATTGTGTTTGATCTTGTGCGCCGCCGCATCACTCACCGCAACCGCTGGACGCAAGCCGCCATCCTTGGCGCCGCTTCTCTAGTAAGTTTTGTTGCCGTTCAATGGCCCTTCGCAAGTTTCCTTATGTCCCCCTCCTCGCGCAACTGGTTTTTCGCCACCAACAACACGCCGTACTTCATCCCGCCTGCGTCCCACTGGGCGCGCTACGCCTGGCTCCCCACCGAGCACAGCCCTCTTCAATTTGCACTGACCATGCTTCTAGCCTTGGCCGCCGGCATCCTCATGACCCGAGTCGGCCTCTCCTGGGGCGACTGGATGCGCCGCATCCGCCGCTAACATGTTTTTTTCCAGCATCGGCATCAGTCTCCGCCCCGTCATTTCAAACGCGCTTTCAATTCTGGCGGGGCACACTGGTACAGTCTGGTAAAATAGCGTTATGAGGATCATTTTTCGGCTTTTAACCGTTATTATTTTTTTGTTGTGTGGAATGCAAGCTTTAGGGAACGAGAAGCTCTCTCAAGAATTTACGGCCATGCAAGCCGCTTTTTGCGACAAACCAAACGATTTTGTTGAAACGGGTTGCAGAGTTTGCCCCAAATTTATGGCAACGAGCTCTGAAGGACCCTTGATTCGAGATGGTGGTTTAGGAATTAACAGCGTTTTGTTGGGGAGTTTTACCTCCGTTGGCAAAACCGAGGCTCTCTTATTGGGTTATGCTTCTTGCCTTAGCCATGCGGCTGGCAATGCCAGCGCCTTCCTTCTCCGCAAGGAACAAGGCTCGTGGCAGAGGCTGTCCTTTTTCCATAATGAAGGCCCGGTGGGGATCTGCTCGAAGATACCTGGTCAGAGCGATGAGCGAGATTTGCTCATCTGCACCGAAGAGGATTACGGGGCGGGAGGTATCAGTGTGATAGGGTTCGATTTTTCCGAATTCCTTTGATGTAGACCCTCCGATCAACTGTTCTGATGAGAGTTTTGCACCGCTTCCAAAATCTCCAACTCCAAAAAATTTGAAGCGATTGCGGTATTTATCCGTAATGACGATAATTTCGCCCCAGATGAAGCGACCAAGAAGCTCCTTTCGGAAGTTGAAAAGAGCCGCTAAGGCGCATGGAATCTACGGCGGATGGAACACCCTTAGGGGCGGAACAGTTGGCGGCCCTTAACGCACCGAGATGATATTGGTTCTGTCCCTTACTGTCAGGCGGTCGATCAATCCGTCCGCGCCTTAGAGCCCGCTCGGTGCTTTCGCCGGAGCCTCCGCCGCAGCCGCACCCTTCTTGTATACGATCTTCTTCGCCCCAGCTTCGCAAGTACCCACTACTTTTCCGTCGCCAGCGTCCGCGTCCTTCGCCACGATGTCCAGCGAATATCCCTTGACGCCCTTGGCGTCCAGCTTCGCCGCGATTTCTGTCTTCAGTTCCTCACAAGGCTTTGCCTGCGCGTAACTGCACGCCGGCACAACCAACACAGCTGCAATACCTAGCCATATTTTCATTTTGGGATCTCCTTTTTAGGAAATGAGGGGGCCGCCATCCAGCATACCAATTCCAATTTCCCCCAGCCGTTTCCCTTGCCTCACATGTTCCGATTTAGGCAACCTCCCTCCCCACCCGTCAACTACCGAGTCCCGCATAGTATTGCGCAGTAGCAATTGGGAGTGCGGCAGCCCTGCTGCCGCTTTTCTCAGTGATTCGTACGACTCTATACCTGGCGACGCTCAATCATGCCCCAAAAAAAACACATCTGAATCCGTCCGACAATCATCCAACTATGTGGCAACCGGCCGAGAGACGCCCGGCCCACCAAATTCCTTGAATCATCGGCAGCACTGAAAAACTCGCAAAAGGAGAATCACAATGCCAACGATCACCACAAAAGACGGAGTCACAATTTTCTATAAGGACTGGGGCAACGGTCAGCCCATCGTTTTCTCTCACGGCTGGCCTCTATCCGCCGACGACTGGGACAACCAAATGATGTTCTTCTTGAATCACGGCTATCGCGTCATCGCCCATGACCGCCGAGGCCACGGCCGCTCCAGCCAACCCGGCACGGGTCACGATATGGATCACTACGCCGATGACCTCGCCGCTCTTACCGCGCATCTCGATCTAAAGAATGCCATCCATGTTGGCCACTCCACCGGCGGCGGCGAGGTCACACGCTACATAGGACGCCACGGCGAAAGTCGCGTCGCTAAGGCCGTCCTCATCAGCGCCGTGCCACCACTGATGGTGAAGACGCCAGCGAATCCCGCCGGCACTCCCAAAGAGGTATTCGACGGCTTTCAAGCGACGCTTGCCGCCAACCGCGCGCAATTTTATCTGGATCTGCCGACCGGCCCGTTCTACGGCTACAACCGCCCGGGCGCGAAACCATCCCAGGGCACCATCCAAAATTGGTGGCGCCAGGGCATGATGGGCGGCATTAAAGCCCACTATGACGGCATCGTGGCCTTCTCCCAGACCGACTTCACTGAGGATCTCAAAAAGTTCACGGTCCCCACGCTGGTAATGCACAGCGAGGACGACCAAATCGTCCCCTACGTCGCCTCCGGCCCGCAGAGCGCGAAGTTGGTGAAGGGCGCCATACTGAAAACCTACAAGAATTTCCCCCACGGCATGCCAACGAGCGAGGCCGACACAATCAACGCCGACCTGCTAGCCTTCCTCAAAGGCGCCAACGCCGCATCCGCCTAGCAGCCCGTGGGTGAGTTTTAACACGCGGGGATGTTCGTGATGCTGTTTTAATCCGGGGGCGGGTGGCCGCCCCTTAACACGCCATGGTGTTTTTGCCTTTGACTTTTTCCGGGGTGGCCCATCCTTTGCGGTGGTTTTTGCAAAGGGTGGGTCACTCCCAATCGATCCCCGCACAACTCCTTCAAGGTTCTGACTTCCGCCACTTACATCCGAATCCGCGCCTGTTATCCTCAAGCAGACAGACCACTTGTAAGATTACACTTGACGACTAGTACCAATATGTTATACTCTGTGTGTTTCTAGTCGCGGAGGAGACAGGAACTATGCCTTTGCCTCCGCAACCCGCCCGCCACGTACGACCCGTTCCTGCCAGTCGATCTCTTCCCCGCTTTTGTAGTGCCGGACCATTAGGTCCGGTCGGCGGCGTTTACCCCGAGCTGTTCGGGGGCGTTATCCCTTTCCCCTTCGACTTTCAACTTTCGACTGTCAATTGTCGACCGTCAGCTTCAGGTTTGCCACCCACGGCTCACGTATTACCTGCCGTTGCAACTCGAATCCAATCACTGCTACATTGCTTGCCACACGGAGGGTTTCACATCGAGCACGTCCGCTATTCTCATCCGTCCGGATGGGCTCGCAGTGTTCCCAAGGTTTCCGTTTCCCTCACCAATCACAAAACGAAAGTGAGCAAGACATGTTCAAGCGACTTATGACAGGAGCTGCGATTGCGATACTGGCGTGTTCGGCGGCCACATCGCTTCGCGCGCAAGAAGTGACGCAAGCGGAAAAGGACCGGGCGGTGCAATATCTCGAAAGCACCAAGAAAGCCGTTCTGGCAGCCACGGCTGGGCTGTCGGAAGCGCAATGGAATTTCAAAGCTGGACCGGATCGCTGGTCCATCGCGCAAGTGGTGGAACACATCGCGGCTTCCGAAGATTTTATCCGCACCATCATTATTGAAAAAGTGATGGTCGCCCCCGCAGTTCCTGGCCGCGACCTCAAAAAGACCGATGACATGGTCGTGGCGATGATTCCTGACCGCTCGCAAAAGGCACAGGCGCCGGAGCCGCTAGTCCCGACGAACCGCTTCGGCACACCCGACGGAGCCATCAAACATTTCGTCGAGAGCCGCGAGAAGACCGAAGTGTTCGTGAAAACGACGCCGGGATTGCGCGATCACGGCCTCGACAGCCCCATGGGAGTAAAGCTCGACGGTTATGAGTTTGTTCTCCTCATCGCCGCACACAGCGAACGCCACACCAAGCAGATCCTGGAAGTGAAAGCCGATCCGAATTATCCCAAGAACTAACTACGCAAGAAAATGTAATGGAGAAAAAACGCAGTGGGGACGGCACCAAAAAAAACGGCGGCTGCCCCCTCCGCGCTTTTCAGGAGGAAATACGAAATGAAGAAAGGCTTTTTGAATAGCGTTTGTGCCGTAACGATTGCGTTCGCGGCATTTGCTGCGGCGAGTTACAGCCAAGAGAAAAAAGAGAGCGCATCGGCACACAAGATCGCGCGCTAGGCTGATCTGAAATGGACTCCGATTATCAAGGGTTGCGACCTTGCAGCGGTTTCCGGTGATCCGAATGCCGAGGGAGCGCCGTTTGTTCTGCGCCTTCGGTGCGTGGATGGAGCTAAGATTCCAGCGCACTGGCATCCGACGGAGGAAAACGTGACCGTGTTGAAGGGAACTTTTCTCGTGGGCATGGGCGAGACCTTCGACGAGAGCAAATTGCAACCGATGAACGTCGGTAACTTCGTGGCGATGCCCAAAGAGATGCGGCATTTTGGTCTATGTAAGGGCGAAACCATCGTGCAGGTCCATGGCGCTGGACCGTTCAAAGTAAACTGGGTGAATCCGTCCGAAGTACAACCGCCAGATGCTCCGGCGGCGGCGAAACCATAGTGCGGTTGCGAACCGACTTGTTACGAAGCGACCGCCGCGCCATGAATTTTGTCTTGAAAAATCTGTGCGCGCCGCAGAGAAATCTCTGGCGTGGCGCAACTTAAAATTCTGTGTGTTAAACTTCAATGAGCAGCGGCACGAAGAGCGCGGCTGTCGGAGCGTGGAACTTCGGGCTCTGTGCAACGAGGTCCCGCGAACCCCGCCAGGCCCGGAAGGGAGCAACGGTATCGGGATTGCCTCGGGTGCCGCAGATCACCCGAAGTTCCTCGCGCCGAAACGCAGTTTACGGTAGACAGTGAAAGCCGAAAGCTAGCTGGCGCGCGCCGGGCTCTGAGAGCGTATTCATGATCTTCGCTGGAACAATCCTTGTTACGTTTCTTTTGGCTTGCGCGGCGTTGGTCTTTTTTTTGCTTTGGCTTAAGAAACAGGACGGAAGTTCGAAGCCTGACAATACATGAGTTACCAGGTCATAGCACGGAAGTGGCGCCCGCAAACGTTTAGTGATCTCGTCGGACAATCCCACGTCACATCCACGCTGGCAAACGCGATCAAGAATAATCGCGTGGCGCATGCGTATATTTTTTCCGGCGCGCGAGGCGTGGGAAAAACCACCGCGGCGCGCATTCTTGCGAAGGCGCTGAATTGCGTGAACGGACCGACGGCAGAACCTTGCGGCGAATGCGATTCCTGCAAAGAGATCGCCGCTGGCACTTCGCTTGATGTGATCGAGATCGACGCGGCTTCGAATCGCGGTATCGACCAAATCCGCGAGTTGCGTGAGATGGTGCGCTACGCGCCGGCAGCTTCGCGCAGCAAGGTCGTGCTTCTCGATGAAGCGCACATGCTCACGAGCGAAGCGTCCAATGCCCTGCTGAAAACACTCGAAGAGCCGCCGGACCGCGTGATTTTCGTGATGGCGACGACCGAGCCGGAAAATCTGGCCGATACAATTCGTTCGCGCTCGCAGCATTTTCATTTTCGAGCGCTGACGTTCGCGGAAATTACGGGACGACTGGAAGAAATCGCTGCGAAAGAGAATTTGAAGATCGAGGTGGGCGCACTGGCGGTGATTGCGCGAATGGCGGAAGGCAGCCTGCGCGACGCGCTTTCTCTGCTGGAACAGGCGAGAGCCTACTGCGGCGACAACATTTCGGACAAAGAGGTTCGCGAACTGTTGGGCGTCGTGCCGGAAGATTCGCTCAATGAACTTGTCGCTGCGATCGCGGAAGGATCGGCGGACCGTGCTCTCGGGCTGGTGCACACGTTCCAGAAGGAAGGGCGCAATCTTCAACATTTTTGCCGTGAGGCCATCCGCCACATGCGCAACTTGCTGATCGCGCGAGTCTCCGGCGCGGACTCGGATTTGATTGCGGCCACGGCGGATCAACGTCCTGCTCTCGCAAATGCCGCTGCGCAATTCAGCGAAGAAGACCTCACGCGTTTTTTCCAGATTCTTTTGCAGACCGATGACGATTTGCGGCGCAAGCCAGATGCCCGCGTGCATCTGGAGATGGGCCTGCTTCGGCTGATCAATGCACAACGGCTGGCCCCAATGGAAGAGTTGCTGGCGGAGCTTCGCGGCGGCTCTTCACTTAAAGCTGCAAGTTCAGGCGCGATGCGCAACAGCACCAGTGCGGCCCAGACAATGGCCGCGCCGCCGGCGCGGAGTTTTTCGCCCGCACCGACGACATCCCTTACTCCGGCGCCGCGGATCTCTTCGCCGAGTTTTGGCGCGACTGCAGCGGCAGCAGCACGTGCGCGAGCGGAAATAAAAACCCCAACCCCGCCAGCGGCCGCGGAGCCTCCGGCAACCGTTTCCACTACGCCTGAATCTGAACCAGAGACTGCGGCATCTACAGAAGCGGCGACTATAGAGACGCAGGCTGCGGGAATCACGCAAAAGCAGATTGCAGAGATCAAGACGGCGATTCAGGCGCAGCAAAAATTTCTCGGCGAGATCATGAATCAGGGCAGCCGATGGGAACTGGAAGGCGCGGAGCTGAGAATTTATTTCTCGGCGGACAAGCGCGCGTTCGCGGAGATGATGGAAGGACGCGACTCCCTGGAAAAGGTCCGTGCCTCTTCGAGCAAAGTGCTGGGCCGTCCGGTAAGAGTGTGTGCTAAAGTAGAAGCAGTTGCAGCAACTTCGCCGCGCGGTACTTCCGCCACGCAAGAGTTGCGCGAGCAGTTCGAGCGAGATCCGATGGTGCGGTCGATGCTGCAACGCTTCGGAGGAAAAATCTCCGAAGTAAAATGGCGCCAAGAGGAGTCCTGATGGAAGTCAATGCGATCCAGCAGATGCTCTCGAGGTTGCGGCAGGTGCAGGAAGACTTGCAGCAACAAGTGAATGGCGTAGCCGTCGAAGCTTCGGCCGGCGGCGGCATGGTCACGGTAAAAATGAACGGTCAAAAGCAAATTGTTGACCTGCGCATCGAGCCAGAAGTTTTTGCAAGCAAGGATCAGGAGATGTTGCAGGACTTGGTGCGCGCCGCGGTCAACGAAGCCTCCCGCCGCGTCGATGAAGAACTCGCCAACCAGATGAAAAATCTCGCCGGTAGCATTCCCGGAATATCTGGAATGAAAATCCCCGGTTTGTTTTAAGCAGCCAACCACTTCGGATTCTTGCTCGCGTTAGTTCCCTTCTCATCTTTGCGACAGCCCCAATCCAACTTTTACTTCACGAATTTGCCGTTGTGGACTTCGTATTCGACGTGGAACGGCTTTTGCTTTTTGCGGTCTTCCCAATGCTCCTCGGCGATTTGGCGATTGACTTGGTCGAGGCGCTCGGACGGAAGCGGGTGCGAGCGAAAGTATCCTGTGAGGCTTTGAATCGCCAACTCGGACAATTCTTCCTCGGGGCTTTGCGCGTGAATGACGTATTCGTTGCAAAGCTTGGCTAGCCGCGTAAAAATATCGACTGCACCGTAAGGCGAGTAGCCGGACTCGACGGCGAGGCGAACGCCTTCGCGATCCGCTTCGAATTCTTCGTCTTTGTGATACCCCGCTTGCCAAAACTCCAAAGGGATTTGCAGAAGCTGGCCCACGATATCGAGATTTAAATTTTTCAACTTGGCTTCGATTTGATAACGCTCAATGCAGTGATAGTGATCGATATGTTCGACTTCGTGGCCGAGGATGCTGGCTAGCTCGTCTTCCGTTTCCATCTGATCGAGCATCCCCTCGCCAATGTAAACAGGGCCGCCGGGTAACGAGAAGGCGTTGATCATGTTGTGATCGGGGATCAAGTGAAAGTTGTAGTCGAGATGGCGGTGAGCGTGCGCGGAAACGGTGCCGCCTACACGACGGACATATTTTTCGAGCGCCTCGTCTTCCGGGATCAGTTTCCTAATCACGCCGGAGTAGTTGGCGGCCAGCTGGCGACCGATGGCGATTTCCTGTTCGTCGCTCAGGCGCGTGAAATGCATAGGGACTCGCGTGAGGTCGCGCTGCGCGTCGGCGAGCATGTCAACTACGGCGTTGGCAGAGGACGGAGTCGACTTGACGCGGCGCTGGCTCCAGTAGAGGCCGACGAGCGAGAATCCAAGTATTGCGGAAAAGACGATGAAGACGACTGGGCGCTTCATGGGAATTGCCGGAGATTGTGACTAAACCTGATATAGAGAAAGGAGACCGCGCACGCCGCCAAGCCGACGCCAATGAAGGCAATGACTTGATGACGCAGGTCGAGCCGCCACATATCCATGGCAAGCACCTTGCCAATGCAGAGCAGAAGCAGACCGAAGCCGGCGTGAAGGAAACTCCGCTCTTTAACGGCAAGCGCGAAGAACACGATCAGCGCGCCTTCGACGCCCCAAGAGAAAGTGATTATGCCGACCGTCGTTTTGAGAGCGAGCATGACCGTTACCAGAATGATGGGGACGAAAAACTGAAGCTGCTCAGGGTGAGCGACCATGGCGGAGGCAAATTTGTTCGTGTGGCGGACGTTCGGCATCGTCTTATAAAACTCGCGCCACCGGAAAGCAAAGAAAAGCGTCGCAAATAAAATCGCGGCCGCGGTGCTCATGACGAAGTAGCGGCTGCTCCAACTACGCGCGCCAAAATAGCTGGAGCCGAAAAGATTGTGTGCCATGCCACGCGCGAAGGCCGCCAGCGTGACCAGAATTCCCTGATGCAGAAAGATTTCGCGCTTGAGAGCTGCGGCTACAGCAAACAGAGCGAAAGCAACAGCGGAGTAGGCAGTGACCACCCAGTCCAAAGGGAACTGGAAGTAGAAGAGAGCGACGAGCGTCGCGGTGCCGAGATAGGCGACCAGCGAATCCGAGCGGAAACGCTTTTCGGAGGCAGTGCGATCTCCTTTTTCCGAAAGCTGGGCGTAGACGAAGAAAAATATCAGAATGAGAGGAAGCACAGTGTACATGCGGGGACCAAAGAGTTCGCCACGCAAGCCGGCTGTAAGGTTGGCAAAAAAGATGCGGGCGAACGCCGCGGTGAAAGCCACATAAGCCTGATACCGATACTGCGAGATCTTTCGCTGAAAGCCATATTCGAAAAGAACCAAGCCAAAGACAGCCCAGCCAACGGCTCGGCCGAGCGGGTCGAGTTCGTACCAGAGGAGCAGAGAGACGAGCAGCGAAGCGGACCACGAGTAGATGTGATGAAAATCGCGGGCGTGCCACTCATCCGACATACGAATGAAAAGAGACATGGCATAGAAGACGACGGCGACGATCGATAGTGTAATGAGGCGGACGCTGATGCCATGCCAGAGTTCCTGGGTGTGAAGGTTGATGCCCATGCAGCGGAGCATGGTGATGGCAGCGAGCGCGTGCGCTTGCCAACGCAGATCGTCGAGCTTGAAGCGTCGATCGATGGCGGCCAGCGCGAAAGCAAAAAGGGCCCAGAATGCAGCGAGCCAGCCTGTGGACAATTCGTACCACATCAAGAGAGCGAGCAGGAATGTCGCGACAGTAGTGTGGAGATACGCGGCGATGAGGCCGTGCGACGCGCTTTCATTGGTTGCGCGGCGCGAGATGGCGTACAGACCAGCGGCGACAAGCGAAACGGTGATCAGGCGGATGCTGAAGGGGCCATAGTACCCTGCCAGGTGGCCGTTGTAGTCGAGGGTTCGCAGAACGGCAGCGACGGCGAAGAGATGTTCCTGGATGCTGAGATGGAGAAGGTCCCAGCGGCGAGCGGCAAACGCGAGGATGATTCCCGCGGCGAGAAAAAGTGTGGCCATCCAAATTGGGGGCGCTTCGGCCCAGATGAGAAACCCGAACATGGAAGCTCCGGCGAAGGAAAACAGGGCACGGAAGATACGCTGTTCCTGATCATCGCGCAGGGCGGCCAGCTTCGCGGTGACATAAAAGACGGCGCCGAGAATCGGGAGAGTGATCAAGCGCGTCGTGATGTGAGCGTCCGAGGGACTCTCGATGTGCAGATTGAAGACGAACGCGCGGTACACAGTGAGCATGCCGAGAAGAGTGTATTGAATCTGGAGATGGCGCGATTCGAGACGGCGGTTACTGGCCGCCAGCGAGAGCATCGTCGCTGCGAAGACAACGGCAGTCCAATCGTTCGCGCAGAGGGCCCAAGCGGCAGTGGCGGCGGCAAAAGCGCCAAGATAGGAATGGACTATCAGGAGTTTGCGATCCAGAGAGCTGCTGAAGGATTTTTCCCAGCGCGAACCGATGTATAGGGCGTTCAAATAAAAGACGATGGCGCAAAGAGCGAATAGAACGCCGCTCGGAAGGGCAAGCTCTTCGGATTTGGCACGCAGTTCGACAAGAGGGCGGAAGTTGAAGCCGATCAGGTCTACGCCGACAAGAAGGCCGGTGAGCAGACCGAGGCGGCGGAAAACGACTTCTTCGAAAATGATTCCGGCAGCGAGAAAAATTTCGGCGCTGATAAGCCAAAGGATTGCAACGTTGTTGCCGGAATAGTGCGAAGGAACGGCAGCAAGTATGAGAGACGCGCCCATGACGCTGAGGATGACAAACGCGCGACGGCGCTTGGTGGCGGGAAACAGGGCGAATGCAAGCTC
This sequence comes from Candidatus Acidiferrum sp., assembly GCA_035314345.1. Taxonomy (GTDB): domain Bacteria; phylum Acidobacteriota; class Terriglobia; order Acidiferrales; family UBA7541; genus Acidiferrum. The sequence goes on along the minus strand of DATFZQ010000109.1, from coordinate 48,990 downwards.
GAAAATGCCAATAGCAAATAACGCGATATAGGCAAGCTCGGGATGCACGGATTGAAATCTCAACAAGCCAAGGAGGAGAAGCGTATTAAGGAGCGCGGAAACCGTGGATACATGCTCTTGGAAGTCCGTCTTGATGGTACGTACGACGTAAGAGATGCGGAAGGTGAGCCAGTAGAAAAACAAGAGGGCGAGGCTGGCGTGGAATTCGGGGAAGGAGCGGCCGTGCGCACCCTGGATGCCCAGGATGCGGTACAGCCAATACAAATGGTTTAGATAGCTGGCGAGGATGCCGAAAACTTCGAGCTCGAACCAGCCCATTTTTAGAACGATGCCGACAAGGCCGATGGCGAGTATCACGCCGGCGGTGAGGCTGTAGACGGTGTCCTGGCTCAAGGCGACGGTGGTGTAGCCGAGCAAGAACGCAAGGCCAGTGACGAATTGCGATTTGTAGCGCAACGTGTGCGCGCCCATGGCGATGGCCACGCTAAGCATGAGGACGGAATCGAGAATGCCGGAATCGAGGATGTGCATCGCGGGGACGAAGTGGATGCCGAAGGTGCTAAAGAACAGCAGCGCCCAGCCGCCGCCGATGGAGACACGGCCTAAAGTTTGGTAGCGGTTGCGTTTTTCTAGGAAAATTCCGCCAGCGAGAAGCACGAACGAAACGAAATACAAGATAAACGACTTTCCGGCTGGCCCGAGATTCTGAAGCGCGAGCTTGCCGAGCAATGCCAGGCCGATCACGGTCATGATCACGCCTAGGATCGCGAACCAGCTGGTACCGAGGAGCTCTTCGATGGAGGAGACAGATTTTATGCGCTGTTCGCGGGTGAACTTTGGGGCGGGCAGGCTTAGCGGTGAAGTCGGATGGGACATAGAGTTACGCGCGGCTGCAGCGGGAGGGATTGCCGCGGGCTGAGGCGGCGGTGCCGCCGGTGTTGCAGGCTTAAGCGGAGCGGTGGGTGGAGGAATGATTGGCGGCGCGAGGGGGGGAATTGGTTTTGACTCGGAGGGCGGCGTGGGCCGTAGGGTGGGAACGACTGGCGGCGTTAACGTTACTGGCGGGGCGGAAGCCGGTTCTGGCTTCTTTTCTGCGAGGGGAATCGGAGGGGGGGACTGCAACTTGGTAGGTGGCGGCACTTCGACGCGCGAAGGGACCGCAACCGGAGGAGGAATCTGCACGTGTGGGAAAGACCTTGGAACGGGGATGGACTGACGCGCGTCGGGGCTAGCAGCCCTCTCGGGAGCTGCCGTAGGAGCGGGGGCTGCGGCGGCGAGTTTGGTTTGGAGTTCGCCGACGGTGCGCTGCAATTTTGCAAATTTTTGGGAGTTGTCTTCGGCTAAGTCGTTGAGTTGTTTGTGAAGTTTGGCCTGCCGTACAAAAAGAGAAATGAGCAGAACTGGCGCGGCGAGCAGCGTCAACCCATAGAACACGTACAGTAAGTAGAGAAAGGGCACGGGCGTTCCTCTGGCGTACTGCTCGATTAGCTCTGATGGTAGAACGGGCGGAGGCCGGATTCTTGCACTTTGTTCCCAGGGCACCCATAGGTAGTAACGATGCGACCGCTAAGTCTTTTTGTTTAATGGGGTTACAGAGAAGCTCTCGGGAAGCCCTGTTAGCCCGAAGATAAGAGTGATTGAGGAGGAGAGGGGCTCTCGGGCCCGGTTTGCCTGGCCGACTTTCAACCTGGTTTGCGCGGAGATGCGCGGCTGTGCTACACATCATGCATGCCTGATTTTGCTGCTCCTGTCGAACGACTTATCGATGAACTGAAGCACCTCCCCGGTATTGGACAGAAAACCGCTCAACGGCTGGCTTTCTTTATTTTGCGCTGCCCCCCGGAAGACGCGCTGGGCCTGGCGGACGCCATTCGCGACGCCAAGGAGAAAATCCGTGAGTGCTCGGTGTGCAGCAACATTACGGAAAATGATCCGTGCCACTTCTGCACCGGTTCGAATCGCGACAAGAAGATGATTTGCGTGGTGGAAGAAGCGCACAACATCATGGCGATCGAAAAAACCCGCACTTATAGCGGGATGTATCACGTGCTTGGCGGATCGTTGTCGCCGCTGTCTGGGCGCGGGCCGGAGCAACTTCGTATTAAGCCCCTTATCGAGCGACTGAAGGGCGGGTCGGTCGAGGAAATCATCATCTGTACGAACCCGACTGCGGAAGGCGAAGCAACGGCGGTTTATCTATCTAAATTGCTGAAACCGCTCGGTGTGCGCGTTACGCGCATTGGGGTCGGGATTCCGGTTGGTGCGGATTTGGAATATGCCGACGAAGTCACCATGCTCAAGGCTCTCGAAGGGCGCCGGGACCTGTAAAATCCGCTTTTCTGAGCCTACCGTTTAAGCAAAGGGCTGAAAGTTAGTCCGAGTTTAACGTTGGTCGTCCCTCTCGAATTCTCCCCCGATGCGATTTTGAGACACGCGCTGATACGTTCTAGTACGTATGGCCGCCTCTAGCCAAAGCCCCATTTTGGGTATAGAGTCTGATTCCCGCGGAGTGGTCCCCCACCGCAAGGAGGTGCGCTATGCCCGGCTTGGCGCACTACATGGCGCAATACGATCACGAGCATTCTTCCGGCTGGAATAAGCTTCTCCATGGCCTGGGCATCCCCATGATTTTTTTGGGGATTATTTTGCTGATCTTTATGAAGTGGATTTGGGGAACGAGTTTCTTTGTAGGCGGCTGGATTTTTCTTTTTCTTGGACACAAGATCGAAGGAAACCATCCGGCGTTTTTTCAAGGACCGATTTATTTGTTGGTAGGACCAATCTGGGTCGCAAAAGAAGCATGGGAGTTCCTCACGGGAACACACCGTACGCCGGCCTCAGACGGTACAACAACCAAGCAGTCGTAAGCGATCTGGGAGTTCGGCCCAAACTCTAGGAGCGGCGACGGTGTCCATGGACGAGCAGAGCGGCAATCTTGCCGACGAAACAGCGGAAATGATGTCCGAATCAGTCGCACACCAAAACGAAGAATTGCGGAAGCGCCGCAGCACGCGAATTATGCAAGCGGTTCCGCTCGCAGTGACGGGTGTGGACGCGCTTGGACGCCCGTTCACGGAGCGCACTTCGACGCTCATCATCAATTGCCACGGCTGCCGCTACCAATCGAAGCACTACGTTTTGAAAAACATGTGGGTGACACTCGAAGTGGCGCATCCGGAAACCGGGCAGCCTCCAAGAGCGGTGCGAGGGCGCGTGGCTTGGATTCAGCGGCCGCGCACGGTGCGGCAACTTTTCCAGGTGGCGCTCGAACTGGAAGTTCCTGGCAACACCTGGGGTATTGCCTTCCCGCCGCCGGATTGGTTTGCGCCTTCAGAAAGCAAACGCGTTTCGAGCGCTCACGAGGGCGCGCATGATGTTCCACAGAGGGCTCCGGACACTGCGGAAATCCACTTGCCGCTAGCGGAACCGGAACCTGCGGCCACGGTTGCGCAAGATAATCTGCGCATCTTTCCTGCTCCGGCAAGCACTACGGATGCCTCGCTGCAGCTGGCGCGGCACATGGCGCGGCTGATGGCCGACGCGAAGCAACAAATTCAGGCCACGGCGCGCGAAGTCGCGGCGCAAGCCGTCGCCGCAGAACGCCGCGTGTCGATCGAGGAGTGGGAACAAAAATTCTCAGTTGCCCGGGAACAGCTGGCGCAGCAAGTTTCCGCTGCGGTTGCAAAAATTCAGGAAGAGTCCGAGACGCGCTCGCGCGCAACGCACACAGCCGCCGCGGAAGCGCTGCAACGAGAGCTTCCCCGCTGGATCGCGCCGCAGCTCGAAGAACTTACGCGGGAGCTAACACAGCAGATTTCGGACCGCGGCACAGCCGAGCGTACCGAACAAACGCAGCATCTCGCGAGCGCCGTGGAATCGCTTCGCGCACTTTGCCAGCAGGCGGAGGAATCCGCTGCCCAGCTGCGCGCACAAACACAACAAGCAGAAACACAAATCGCGAATCGCGCTGCGGACTCGATCCGCGAGGTGGACGAGGTAGCGCGGCAACGGGAAGTAGCGGCTAACGCACACCGCGAGGCCATGCGCGCGGTTGCAAACGAGATCGAACAGCAGGTCATCACCGCGCTTTCCGCGGCTCATTCCAACTGGCGGGACCAGCTCACTAGCGAAGTCGAAGCAGCGCAGGAGCGCTGGCGCTCCACGCTCGAAAGCACACTGGCCACAGCCCAGGACAAGGCTACAACAAGCCTCGACGAACACATCCGCGCCCGCGTATCACAAATGCAAGAAGAAGCGGACCGGCAGACGACAAGCGCCCGCGAATCTATCGCCAGCACCGCGGCCGAGACCGAGCAACGCATCGCGGAGTTGCGAAATTCTTTGCAGGAAGAAACGGCCCGGCAATCCGCAGCAGTCCGCGAATCCATGAGTGGCGCGGCCGCTGAAGCAGAGCAGCGAATGGCCAGTCTGCTCAACTCCTTGCAAGCGCAGGCAGAGCAGCAGACGGCGGCGGTTCGTGAATCCATGAGCGGCGCCGCAAACGAAGCCGAACAGCGCTTGTCCGCGTTGCGCAACTCTTTGCAAGAGCAATCGCAGTGGCTGGAAGCCGCTTTGGGACGCGCCGCAGAATCCAGCGAGCGCCTGGAACACTTTTCCACTCGCACCGAGACTGCGCAAAGACAAGCGCTGGCGAGCTTCGAATCCCAAGTGGACGACGTGCTCAGCCTGCATCGCAACGAATTGCACCGCCAGTCGGAGACGCTGCTCGAAGAACTCAACGCGCGAATCCGCACCACATTTGAAGAACACTGCGGGCTCGCAATTTCGCGGTTTGACCAACAAATAGATTCGATGGTGCAGCCACACATCTCTAGGACGGACGAAGCGATTCACCGCCTCGCAGGCGGCCGCTCGCTTCTCGACGCGGCGCTGACCTTGCAACAGGACCGCATCCGCACCGAGGCAGACGAAGCCTTCGCGGAATCTCTCGCGCGTTTCCGCGAAAATCTGGGCGGCGTGGATGAGATTCTGCAGGAATCGGCACAGACAGTGGCTGCTCGCAACCTTGCCGAGATCGAATCCAGGGCGACCGATCTCAAGCATCAGACGGTCGACGACCTGATGAAATCCGCCGAGTGGTACGAGAAAAAGGCACAGACGCAGATTCAGAGCCTCACCGAAAAAACCGTTGAACAGGCGGAGAATCAGTTTCGCGAGAAGGCCGGCGAAGTTTCCAGCGTCTTCGCCAGCGAGCTGGATCACTCCAGCCGCAGCTTCATCGGCCATACGCAGACGCAGATGGAAGAGGTCGTGCGCGACGCGTTCGAACAGGCACGCTCTCTCTTTGCGGAAGCTGCGGAAACCACGACGGCAGCCTTCACCGATGAAATTCAGCGCCAAGCGCGGCAGGAACTCGATGGTTTCGGCCAGGAGACGCAGCGCTCACTCGGCGAAACGCGTGCGCAACTCGACGCGGCCCGGGCAGAGTTGTCGCAGAAAGTCACCGCCGAACAGGAAGCATTTTTGCGCCAATTCCATACCGGTATGAGCAGCGCTGTGGAACGAGGCGTTGCCGACGCGAACGCGAGGGTAAGAGCCGGAATGTCGCCGCTGCTCGAGTCTTGGCAGTCGACGGTGGAAGCGCATCGAACGGAAATGCACAAGATATACGGCCAAATGAGCAATCAGGCTGCCGAGCAGCATCGCAACCGGCTCGAGAATGTTTCGAATCAGTGGATGCTCGCGACTGTGGCCAGCCTCGATCACCAATCGCGCGAGGCGGTCAACAGCATTGCTGCAAGAGCCGCGGAAACGCTGCGCGAGACTTGTGCCCAGGTTTTTGCCAGCGTCGGCGAAACGCTGCGCGACCGCTTGCAGCAGATTGCGTCTCACTTGACGGCTCCAGAGCCGCCGGTTTCCGATCCGCAGATGACCCGCTCGCAAACCGCCGGCGGCAGCGAACGCTAGCTTTCTCTCCGAATTCTGGGCCGATCTGGGCTCCGATTCGCCTCTCGGTTCGCACACCCGTATAATCAGTGATCTTGACCAACTATGGCTAACCGAGCGTATTTGCGCGTTTGGACGCGCGACTTCTCCGAAACCACCTTAATTGCTCAGTTCGCGAGATTTCTCGCGACGGCGCCGCTTTCCGCTTCGGAAAACGCCTTCAAGGAACTCATCGTGCAGCCCGTCGATGCCACCGAGCTTTCGCTGGCCGAGTGGGACCTGAAGGACCTCGGCTATGGCGCGCCGGAAGTCGCGGCGCTGGCAATTCAGCACCTTCACCCGGACAGCGCTTACATCGTCAACGCAAAATGGGATCTCTGGAGTTTCGATGTGGAGAGCCTCAAGTGGATGCACAAGCCGGAACCGCTCATGCTGACGTGCCACGGCCCAGAATATGACGGCGGCATCGCCGCATCCGACGGAAACTTCACGGCCGATCTCGGCTTCGAGCATTTTTTTACCGGACACGGCGGCCTGCTCGCTCCAGGCGCGGCTTCGAATCCGTTCGAACCGTCCGATCACCCGCTGGAACACACATTTCGCCAATGGATGTCGGTCCCAGCCAACTTGAAGGAATATCACGCAAAGACGCGCGAAAACATCCAACAGTTGTTCCGCTGGGTGGAGTCCATGGAACAGGCTTTGCCGGTGGAGCGCAGCGAGCTGTGGTCCGAAGGCGAACAAAATTTCGAAGCGCGGCTGGACGCGATTCTGGCGCAGCGCTAACTGCAACTGTACCGTCGAGGAACCCGCGTTCGGTGGGCGCTTCCACGAAGGGCTGGCAACAGATAGAATCGTAAGATTGCAGGTCTGGCTCGCAGGCGCAGAGCCTTCCACACGGAAGGAAGCTGCTGAACACGCCGGAAAAGGATGGCACGCCGGGCGTATAGTGGGTATCACGCCGACGGCAACATGTCACTGATGGACGAATCAAAAACTACCTCTGATTGTTCGGCTATCGCTCCCTGCTCCCTTGCCTCTTTCCAAACGAAGGACCAGGCGGGCCGCTCTCGCTTTCGTGTGACCGGTAGCCGACGCATACTTTTGGGAATGGCAGCAAGCTCCCTCGCTCTCGCATCCTTGTTGCTGGCCAGCTGCGGAGACGACCCCGCTCCAAAACCGGTGGCGGAAGAACCGGCGAAGCCCGCTGCGCCTGCCGTGCCTGAAGACATGCAGGCCGCCGCCCAAAATCTGTTGGGCAAAGAGACGCAAGTCCTTGTGTTCGGAGATCTGGCGAAAACCGGCAAGCAACAGTTCCTGGCAGCGAACGTCGTCCCCAAGACGCCCAAAAATGACATACCGGGAACCATCGTGACGCGCGCCGTAGTCGCCGAGGAAACCGACGGCAAATGGTCGGAGCTGCTGCGCTGCGATGAATACCTCAAGAATGCCAAGGGCTATCTCGCCCTCACGCCGCTAACGGCCGTCGCCGGCTGGAAAGTTCAGTACGATCAAGACCCCATCAAGGGAATCCAGTTGTACTTCACGCCGATCAAAGGTGGCGCCGATAAGCACGTACTGCCGATCGGCATCGCCTGGAATCCCGCGACAAAACGTTACCAATCGCTGGACATGACGTACGAGCACTTCCTGATGGAAAAGCCGTCTCTCGATACGGCGAGGTCGGTGCTCCGATGAGCGCGGCGGCAGCCACCATTGGCGCGACTTCGACAGCTAAGAAACCGCCGAAGTCCTCCTCGTGGAAAAATCTCGTTGGCCTGCTTCCTTACCTCTCGCGGTATCGTGGCGCGACAGCGCTCGGAATGTTTGCGCTTGTGGTATCAAGCGTAGCCCAAAACGTGATCCCGCTCGCCACCGGAGTCCTCACCGACATTCTCGCGGGAAGCAGCAGACCGTTCGAGAAAAGTGCGCAGGGCCAGCTGCTGGCGGACTCATGGTTGAGCCGCATGATTCCCTACTACTCGCCACACAGCCGCCGCGCGTTGGGCATTTATTGTCTGATGCTAATAGGACTCGTTACCTTGCGCGCGGTGCTTTCTTTTGTGACGCGCTGGGTGCTGATCGGCGTTTCGCGCGACATCGAGTTTGATATCCGCGGCGATTTGCTGAATCGCTTGCTGCTCATGGAGCCGGAATTTTACGTGCGCAACCGCACCGGCGAGTTGATGTCTCGCGCGACCAATGACCTCAACGCCGTCCGCATGGTTCTTGGTCCAGGAATCATGTACAGCGGGCAGACCATCATCGGTATGGCGCTCGCGATTATCGTCATGTCGCAGCTCTCTGGCTCGCTCACGCTTTGGGTTCTTCTTCCCGTACCCATTGTCGCGGTAGTCGTACAGCATTTCGGCAAAGTGATTCACGAGCTCTACGAAAAAATTCAAGCGTCCCTGGCAACGCTTTCCGCAAAAGTGCAGGAAAATCTTGCGGGTGTGCGCGTGGTGCGCGCTTACGCTCAGGAAGAAGCAGAAATTCGCGGCTTTGACGAACCCAACCGCGAGTACGTCTCGCGCAACGTCAAGTTGATCCGTACCTGGAGCATGTTCATGCCGTCGCTCCAGGCTCTTATCGGCATAACTTTTCTGATTGTCTTGTGGCAAGGCGGCCATCTCGTTCTTCGTGGACGAATTTCTCTCGGCGCGCTTATCGCCTTCTACAGCTATCTCGGCATCCTCGTCTGGCCGATGATTGCGCTCGGCTGGGTCACCAATATTTTTCAGCGCGGCGCGGCCTCCATGGGCCGGCTGAATTACATCCTCGCAGCGAAGCCACAGATTGACGACCGCGCCGTTAAAATGTCCGCCGATCAAAAAGTCGAAGGGGAAATCGAATTTCGCAACCTCACGTTTGCCTATCCGACGACCATGGCCGGTGGCAGCGCAAACGCAGCCGGAAACGGCAACCGCCCCGCGACGGATGGCGTTCTGCGCGACATTAACTTGAAAATTCCGGCGGGTTCGACACTCGCGATTGTTGGCCCTACAGGCAGCGGCAAAACCACTCTCGCCGCGCTCGTCGCCCGACTATGGGAAGCGCCCGATGGCGCCGTCCTCATCGATGGGCGCTCGATTCGCGAATGGTCGCTGGACACGTTGCGCCGCTCCATCGGTTACGTTCCGCAAGACACCTATCTCTTCAGCGAAACCGTCGGCGAGAATATCGCATTCGGCCTCCCCAATTTTGATCTCGAGCGCGTACGCGCAGCTGCCGAAGTCGCGAGTCTCGATGGCGACGTCCAGGAATTCCCAGCGAAGTACGACACTATGGTCGGCGAGCGCGGCATCACGCTTTCCGGCGGTCAAAAACAGCGCACCGCCCTGGCCCGCGCCATTGTAAGAGACCCGCGCATTTTGATCCTCGACGACTCACTTTCGAGCGTGGATACGCAAACGGAAGAACGCATCCTCAGCCGCCTGCGCGGCATCATGCGCGGCCGCACCACGATTCTGATCGCTCACCGCACATCGACTGTGCGCGATGCAGATCAAATCGTGGTTTTGCGCGATGGCCGCATCACCGAGCGCGGCACACACGACGAACTTCTGGCGCGCGGCGGCTATTATGCCGACCTATATCAGAAACAGTTGCTGGAAGAAGAACTCGAACGAGCATGAGCAATATCCACGAAGAAGAGAAGCTCGGCAAAGCTTACGACGCGCGGCTGATGCGGCGGCTGTTGCAATATCTGCGGCCGTACAAGTGGCGCGTCGTGCTGGCGATGGCTCTCGTCGCGGTTGTAACCCCTCTTGAGCTAGCCCCCCCTTGGCTCTTCTGGAAAGCCATCGACGGTTACTTCACGCCAACGCTGAAACATCTCATTCCCGAGAGCCAAGCATGGCGCGGCATTGAGTGGATCAGCCTGGTCTTTCTACTCGTACTGATCTCGGATTTCCTCGCGCAGTACGCGCAGATTCGAATCATGCAGCGCGTCGGTCAGCAAACCATGTATGACATGCGCCGCGAAATCTTCGCGTATATCCAGCGCATGCCGATGAGCTACTTCGATCGCAATCCCGTCGGCCGGCTCGTGACGCGCGTGACCACAGACGTCGATGCGTTGAATGATCTTTTCGCCGCTGGCGTCGTGACCATGATCAACGATTTCTTCCTCCTCGCGGTCATGGCGGCTCTGCTCTTTACCGTGGACCGGCGTCTCGCGCTCGATGCCTTCGCCGTTCTGCCGTTCATTTTCGTGGTCACGTATTTCTTCCGCAAGTTCGTGCGCGACGCCAACCGCCGCATCCGCACTGCCATCGCGCGCATCAACGCATTTCTCCAGGAATACATTTCCGGCATGAGTGTGGTGCAACTCTTCAATCGCGAGCGCAAAGCCCGCGTGGAATTCGCGAATCGCAATCGCGACAACATGCTGGCCTGGCGCGATGCCATTCTCGCCTTCGCGCTCTTTTACCCTGCCGTCGAGTTTCTCAGCATCGCGACGATCACATTGATCTACTGGTCCGGCGGCAACCGCGTCCTTTCTGGCGGACTCAGCCTTGGCGTGCTCACTGCGTTCACGATGTACGCCACGCGCTTTTTCCGCCCCATTCAGGATCTCAGCGAAAAATTCAACATTCTACAATCTGCCATGGCCGCTTCCGAACGCATTTTCAAATTGCTCGATGAACCCATCACCATTGATTCCGCGCCGCAAGCCGTGCGCCTCGAATCTCCCCGCGGCGAAATCGAATTCCGCAACGTCTGGTTCAGTTACCGCGATGTGGCCGCACCCATCGACGAAGACTGGGTTCTTCGCGATGTGTCTTTCCGCGTCGAGCCAGGCCAGACACTCGCCATCGTGGGCCACACCGGCGCAGGAAAAACCACTCTGATCTCCCTGCTCCTGCGTTTTTACGATGTCCAGCGCGGCCAGATTCTTCTCGATGGAATCGACATAAAGACCCTCAATATCCAGAATTTACGCCGGCTTTTTGGGATCGTTTTGCAGGATTCGTTCCTCTTCTCCGGAACGATTGAGTCCAACGTGCGCCTCGGCTCGCCCGGCATCGATCGTGCCACCGTCGAGAACGCCGTGGACGAAATTGGCCTCGGCGATTTTATCCGCTCGCTCCCCGAGGGCGTCGACACGAGTGTCAATGAGCGTGGCTCAACACTTTCCGTCGGACAGCGCCAGCTCATCTGTTTCGCGCGAGCGTTGGCGCATAATCCTCGCTTCCTAATCCTCGACGAAGCCACTTCGAGCGTTGACACAAAAACCGAGCTGCAGATTCGCGAAGCTCTTGACCGCCTGCTTTCGGGACGGACTTCTCTCGTCATCGCTCATCGCCTGAGCACCATTCAATACGCTTCGCGCATACTTGTTTTTCACAAAGGCCGCCTCCGCGAGCAAGGCGCCCATCAGGAACTGCTCGCTCAGCGCGGCATCTACTACCGCCTCTATCAGCTCCAGTACAAGGAGCAGGAGCTCGGCTTGCCGGAAGACACGCGCGACTCCGCCGGTCAACTTGCAGATCAGCCGCGCAGGCCGCTCCCCGCTCCTCAGCCCGCAACGGATTGAGCGCTGCACCAACCGCGCATGCCACCGATTCCGCTCTTAATCTCCGCAGGCGAGGCTTCCGGGGATATGTACGCCGCACGTCTCGCGACAGCACTCCAAAAACGCATGGATGTCGCTCTCTTCGGCATGGGCGGCCCGCAAATGCGCGCCGCCGGCGTTGACGTCATCACCGATTATTCCGAAGTCTCCGTCCTCGGCATCACGGAAATTCTCAGCCACCTGCCTTCGTTAATTCGCGCCATGCGCCGTTTGGTCTCGGAAGCCGAGCGCCGCAAGCCGCCTTTCGCGATTCTCACCGATTTCCCCGGTTTTCATCTCCGCCTTGCGCGCAAACTCCGCCCGCACGGAGTGCGCAACATTTATTACATTTGCCCGCAGTTCTGGGCCTGGAGGCCTTGGCGAGTGCGCGTTGTCCGCCGCCGTTTCGCGCAGGCACTCTGCATTTTTCCGTTCGAAGAAGCATTTTTCGGTAGCGCAGGTGTGCCCACAAAATTCATTGGCCATCCGCTTGTCGGCGCCGTGCAAGCCATGCAAACTCGCGCAGAATTCTGCCGCCAGCACAATCTCGATCCCGGCCAACCGATCGTCACGATTTTGCCCGGCAGCAGGCATGCCGAGCTGGCGCAACACATGCCGGTGATCCGTGAAGCTTGCCGGCGCATCCAGGAGCAGCGCCTCGCTCAATTTGTCATCGCCGCGGCAGTTCACAGCAACCTAAACGATCTGCAAACCGGCTGGAACACCGGGCTGAACGTCCGCGTCGTCGAAAACCAGACCTACAACGCGCTAGCCGCCGCCGATGCCGCCATCGTCTCGAGCGGCACAGCCACGGTCGAGGCCGCGCTACTCGACGTTCCCATGGTCGTCGTCTACCGTGTGACGCCGCTCACAGCTCTGCTCGCCAAGCCCCTCGTCCGCACGTCTTACTTCAGTATGGTGAACCTGATTGCCGAGCGTCGCGTGGTTCCCGAGCTGATTCAAAAGGACTTCACGCCAGCCAAAGTCGCAGAGGAAGTCCTGCGCCTACTCAACGACCCGCGCGCCCGCGAAGACCTTCGCGCCGGTCTCTCAGAGGTTCGCAAGCGCCTGGGGCCTCCGGGTGCGGTCGATCGAGCCGCCGCCGCGATTGCCACTTTTCTCTCAAGCGTCGCTGGCAACGCTTAGGCCGGTCTCTGCTATCCTATATAGGTAGAATGGTGTCGGTCTGCACCCAGCGCGAGGTGCTCCATTTTGCAAGGCCATTGAAAGGTAGTTTGATGCCCCTTCCCCGAAGAATCTGTGTTGAGTTCGCTGCTCTACTCGTCGTCGCACTTGCCTGCGCCGCTTCTCCGCTCCATGCCCAGGCGCCCCGGCCTCTCGGCTTTCTGGCGGACCACTACGATATCTCCGCCACGCTCGATTCGACTCACCAATCCATCAGCGCCGTTGCAAAAATCGACTTCCGAGCCACCGACGTTTCGGGCAGCATCCGCGTCGAACTCCATCCCAATCTGGTCGTCAGCGACGTAAAAACGGCCGACGGCAAATCGTTGGGTTTTGGACGCGACTCGATGAATCCGCTTTATGTCCTGGTCACGCTGCCGACGCCCGTTGCGGTGGGTGGCCACGTCACACTGACGTTCACGTACGCAGGCTTGCTCGCCAACGAAGAGAACAGCCCGGTCCCCGGCGTGCGTGCCGCGGTCATCGGCCACGAAGACGCCTATTTGCTGCTCCCAGCCAGATGGTTTCCCCTGACGAACTATCCTTCCAACCGCTATACCGCGACCTTTCGTCTAAACGTTCCCGACAATTTCGCAGTAGCTGGTTCGGGCAAGAGTTCCGCCCCAACGCCGATGGCAAGCAAAAATGGCGGCGAAGGCGGACGCCTCCTCTACACCTTTGAATGCAAGACTCCCGGCCCGCACGGCACCTTCGTCGCCGGAAATCTGCAGCTGAATCCCAAGCAATCAGAAGGGATCGACGTAGCGGTCTACGCTCCGCGTGCCGACTCCGGCAACGCGCAGGGTTTTGCCGACGATGTCGCCCGAGCCGTCACGATTTTTTCCGACCTGTTTGGCGGCCTTCCAGACCCGGCGTTTACGGTCATTCAGTTACCCGATGGCACTCTGCGTGACTTCGCCGCGCCCGGCGTCGTCCTGATCAGCCACCGCATCTGGGAGCCGAAAATCGCCGAGCGCAGCATTGCGCATATGGTTGCCTCACAATGGTTTGGCAACTCGGTTCTACCCGCTAGTCCTGGCGACGCTTGGGTGACCGACGGCCTCGCGCGCTACTGTGAAGAGCTTTACGCCGAGCAAACCGCCGGCCGAGAAGCCGGCCTGCGCACCGTCGACGAATTTGCCGTTGGCGCTCTCATGTATGACGAGGCGGCTCCGATAGCCCAAGCGGCAAGGCTTTACCCGTATTCGAGTGATTATCGTTCGGTGGTGCTAAATAAAGGCGCGATGGTTTTCCACATGCTTCGCGGGCTAATGGGCGACGTCGCCTTCAAGACCATGCTCCATGATTTTGCCACTCAGTATGCGGGCAAGACCGCGCGCATCGACGATCTCGTCAATCTGGCCGACAAGGACGTTCAAGCGGCTGCCAAACCGGGCCAGGTCGCGCCGAATCTCCGCGGCTTTTTCGTGCAATGGCTGAACTCCACTGGCGTTCCTGATTTCACGACCGAGTTCGTGGTTTACCGCACGCCCAAGGGCTTCCGCATCGTCGGCAAGATCAAGCAACAGATCGACACGTTCAGCATGCCCGTCGAGCTGCGCGTCGATACCGAAGGCAACCCGGAAACGAGCTGGGTGGATGTTCTAGGCATGGACTCGCCGTTTATTGTCGAGACCTTCGGCCGCCCGAAACCAGGTGGCGTCAAGGTGGATCCCAACAATCTCGTCCTCAAAGGCAGCGTTTCCCTGCGCGCTCGCGCGGCCATTGCCCGCGGCGAGGAACTAGCCGAACAAGGCAACTACTACGCCGCCATCCAGCAATATCAGAGAGCGCTTTCTATCCAGCCCGGCCGACCGCTCGCCAATTTCCGCATGGGCGAAGCCTTCTTCTACCAGAAGAATTACCAAGCGGCTGCCAACTCCTTTCGTGAATCGCTCCAAGCCGTGCCGGAGCCCTCGGAAAAATGGACTGAATGCTGGAGCAACATCTACCTCGGCAAAGTCTTCGATTTGCTTGGGCAGCGAGAACGCGCCGTCAATCAATACAGCAAAGCCAAACAAACGAACGACAATACGGGGGGCTGCCAAGGTGAATCCGAGCGCTACCTCAAAAAGCCCTACTCCGAGGGCGGCGTCCTAATGGCCACGCCTGCTACAGGCGCTGCACCAGACTCCGCAACCCCGGCGCCGCCTCCGGCCAGCGACCGCCCGGTCCTGAAAAAGCCCGGCCAACAGCCGTAGCCTTGAGATCCGACATCGGTCCAAGTCGCTTAGAATCAATGTTTGTGGCAAATCCACAAGTGTTGATTGTAGAGGCTTTGCGGAACGGCTAACTTGTTTAGAATCAATGTTTACAAAAAACGTGGGGAGGGCGTACAACGGCTTACTGCGTCCCGAACTCGAAGTACTCAGGCGAAGTCCTCGAAACTAGTAGCGCCGATCAAGTGGAAGAGCCCGTCTGCGTACGGTTCCAAGCCCGAACAAAGATATCGCAGGCGCGCTCGTCAAATAGCACAAAATAGACTTTCTCGATCGAGGTTTCGCCTTTCAGGTGTTGCGCGGCCTCTTGCAGCATGATGGAGGCGCACTCATCGAGAGGGAACCCGGCGATTCCGGTCCCCACGGCGGGGAAGGCGATTGTCTTCAGGCCGCACTCAGCGGCAATGCGCAGCGAGTGGGCAACAGACGTGCGCAGATTGGCCGCGGTAGTCCGTCCGCCAAGCTGCATGCTCGCCGCGTGGATGACGTGGCGGGCCGCGAGCTTGCCGCCGCCAGTGATGGCTGCATAGCCGACGGGGATGCTGCCGATCGCGTCGCATTCTCGCTGAATTTCTTCGCCGCCTTTGCGCCGGATCGCTCCCGCGACGCCCGCGCCCAAATGCAGGTCATTGTTCGCGGCGTTGACGATGGCATCTGTATCCATGTCCGTAAGGTCGCCCTGCTGGATTACGATTTTCTCTGAGAGTGCTTTGTTCATGTTCTCGTTCTTACTTCTTGCAAACTTCTCTAGCGTTGCGAGAAATCCGCGAGGATTCATTCTCAAGCTCTGTCGCTAGCGGATAGAACTTGCTCCTCGCCACGCACAGAAATTTCCTTGCCCATGCGGCGGCCGAGTTCTAGACAAGCCGCAATAGTCTCTTCGGAAGTCTCGCGGCTTTTCACTAGTTCGAGACGCTCTGTCTTCTGCGCGTCTGTGCTAAAGCGCATCCCGATGCATCGCTCTGGACAGAACGTGACTGCAGCCAGCTCCGCAATAGAAAGTAAAGTCGTCGTGCTCGCGAAAATCGCGCCCGGTTTTGCGAATTTGTCGAAAATTGTAAACAGCTCGATCTTCATCTCCATCTCGTCGGAAACGGCTTCAATGATCAGGTCCGCTTCTCGGGAAGCATCTTCGGCGGAGTGTGCCGCGCTGAGATTTGCGAGCGCGGCGTCGCTAACCGCTGCTCCGATTTTTCCACACGAAACTTCGTCGCCGAGCGCTTGCGTGATCCAGGCGATTCCCTGCTCCAGCGCGGAAGGCGAAACGTCCTCCAGAATGGTGTGATACCCGGCTAGCACTGCTGCATAGGCGATCCTGCGTCCCAGGTCGGCCGCGCCCACGATGGCGATGACTTTTGTTTCCATTAAGTTTTCTTGAACAGTAGCCTCGAGCCGCTGCGGAAAAACGCAGTCTGTAACTCAAGATTCCGCGGCTGCGCTCTACTTCAACAGCTTCTTGAGAGCCTCTTCGTCGTAACCGAGGACGATTTGATCGCCGCCAATGACCACCGGCCGACGGATCAAGTTAGGCGTCTTTGCCATGAGCTTGATGGCCTCTGCGCGTGATGGCGGATTCTCCTTCATATTTTTCGTGCGGTAGAGTTCATTTCGTTGGTTTAGAAACTGCTTGTAATCGCGCTTGCCGACCAATTCGTCGAGTTCGGCTTCACTTAAACGGTTTTTGTCCAGATCACGAGACTCAAGTTCGGCGCCATGCGCGAGCAAGAAACTTCTTGCTTTGCGGCAAGTCGTTCAAGTGGGCTTCTCAAGGTACCGCAGCTTGACTTTGGCCATGTTTCGCTCTCAATAGCGCGGCACATTCGGATCGACTTCCGCCGACCAGCGTTCGATGCCGCCGGCCATCGATTTTGCGCTCTCGACCCCTTGTTGCCGTAGCCACACCGCGGCGTCGAGACTGCGCATCCCGTGATGGCAATAGCAAATCACCTCTTCCGCATCGAGAAAAGCATTCAAATTCGCAGGAATTGTGCCAAGTGGAATCAGTTTTGCTCCGGGAATCCGGCACAAATCGTATTCCCACTGCTCGCGCACATCGACGAGCAAAAGTTTGTCTCCCCGCGCAACGCGTTCGTTTACTTCCTTCGCCGTGATTTGCATGTCATCCATTTTGGTCACACACTTCCAGCACCCGGACGATGGGACAACGTCCGGATCGACGCACTATTTTCCCTGAAATTTCGGATGGCGTTTTTCAAAAAATGCGCGAATGCCTTCGCTGCAATCTTCCGAATGAAAACACTTCATTTGCAGCTCGACTTCGTGATTGAGGGATTTCACCAGTTCTTTTTCGTGGCTTCCGAATAGAACCTTCTTCACGGCGCGGATAGCGATCGGCGGGCCTTGCGCGATTTTCTGCGCCAGAGTTCTCACTTCGGCTTCCAATTGGGCAGCCGGCACGACGCGGCTGACGATGCCAAGACGCAGCGCGGTTTGCGCATCCATCATTTCGCCTGTATAAAACATTTCGGCTGCGACCGATGGGCCGACAAGTTGCGGTAGAAAATACGTCCCGCCATAGTCTGGGAAAAGCCCCACTCGAGAGAAATTCTGTCCGAACGTAGCCGTGTCGGCGGCGATACGGATGTCCGCCGCAAGCGCGATGTTCATTCCCGCGCCCGCTGCGGCGCCGTTTACAGCCGCGATCACCGGCTGCGGCATCAAGCGCATTTTCAGAACGGCTTGCATCCCCGAGCGCAGAATCGGCCCAAGCTCCGCGGTCTCGTTGCGCTCGCGCCCCTTGCCGATAGCGCCGAGATCGCCGCCCGCGCAGAAAGCACGGCCCGCGCCGCTGAGAACCACGACGTGAATGGAATCGTCCTCCGCAATCCGGTCGAATGCTTCGTTTAGAGCGGTCGAAAGATCGCTGTTCAGCGCATTGAGCTTGTCGGGACGGTTCATTACCAACAGCGCGATGCCTTCGTGCTTGCTCTCCAGGATGACCGGACCGGAAGGAGCCGCTTGAGGTGCGTTACTCATAAAAATTCTCCGTATTAGACTGGTTTCGTGACGCGTTCTTTCTCGGTGCGCGCAACGAGTTGCGCGAGCTTGCGAAAATGCTGGAGTTTGTCGCTCTTCCCTTGCGCATTCTGGCTGCTGGTGGAAGGCAGCACATAGACGCGCGCCCCATAAAGAAGCTCTTTCTGGAGACCGAACTTGCACTTGCGCTGGGAAAACTGCTCGTAGACTATTTTCCCGTTGAACGCAACGACGTGAGGCGAGAACTCCTCCAGTTTTTGCGAAAGCACGATGCGGCCTTCGGCGAAATCTCCCCGGGTCAGCTCTTCGACGCCCTTGGTGGGCCGCTTGACGAGGTCGGTAAGTCCGATGCCGAATTCAATCACGCGTTTGTCGTCGTGATAGTCAAACGGTTCCGGCACCACGCCGCTTTCGTACAAGATGGGCCAGAACTGATTGGTGCGCCCGGCGTAGTAGTGGCCCACGCGCACGGAAGATTCGCTCGGATTGCAGCCGACGATGACCAGCTTCATGCCTTTTCGCAGATGGTCGGGGAGTGTTCGCATCTTACTAGTGTTGCCTATTTTGACTTCGGAGTTCCAGGCTTTCGCGCCGGACGGTCCGAACGGTCAAGCCCTCTCGCAAGAGATCGAACAGCTTTCTTCGCTGGCGGGAACAAACGACTTCTGCAGAAGCGCATCGTGGCACACAATGCCATAATACAGGGGAAGATAGAGGACTTCCTGGCTGCTGGGGAACTGAGAATAGAAGGAAATGAACCGGGTCTTGGTTGCCCATCGTGCTCTTGACGAATGCTCTACCAAAACTCTAGACAGCCACGCTCTGGCTGTCAAGCGCTGTCGTTTGATGGTAACTGGCCACTGGACAGAATAGTTCGCAGAATCGTGAATCCTGCCCCTATCCTGCCTCATCCAAACAAGGGAATGAGGCCTGTAATTTCGTGCTTTGTGCTAACTTAAAGACGGAGACGTTCGGAGCAGGGCTGCTCTTCAGCTCTCAAAACTTCTTGAGTACACCAAATCCACACCGGCTGGCCTCGGCGGTTGCCCGTGAAGACGAGCATTTGCTAGTGGCGGCTGCGAAATCCGGCGACGCGTCGGCATTTGAGGAGTTGGTCAACCGCTACGAGCGCAAGATTTTCCGGCTGACCATGAACATCACTCGCAATCGCGAGGATGCGGAAGATGCCATGCAGGACGCTTTCCTCAAGTCCTATTCCCATTTGAAAACTTTCCAGGGTGATGCGCGGTTTTATACCTGGCTGGTTCGCATTGCTGCCAATGAAGCGTTGATGCGGCTGCGGAAGCGCCGGCCTGGCCAGTTTTCGCTGGACGAGCCTATTGAAGGCGACGAAGACCTGATGCCACGCGAGCTGCAGGACTGGGGACCTGGCCCCGAACAGCGCTTTGCGCAGACCGAGATGCGGGAGATTTTGTCGAGCGTGATTGACGAGCTCGAGCCGGACTATCGAACGGTTTTTGTATTGCGCGATATCGAAGAGCTTTCGACTGAGGAAACGGCTGACGCGTTAGGAATTTCGGTTCCAGCCGTGAAATCGCGGCTGCTGCGCGCACGGCTGAAGCTGAGACAAAAATTGGATCGTTACTTCATGCAGGGTGCGACAAATTGAACTGCCAAGACGTCATTCAAGAACTTTCGAATTTCATCGACGGTGAACTCGATGCAGCGTCGAAGCAGGAACTCGAGAGACATCTCAAAGAATGCACCGAATGCAAGCTGGTGGTCGATCAGACGAAGAAAACGGTAAGACTTTTCTGCGATTCGGAGCCCATCGATTTGCCGGGCGAAGTGCGCAATCGCCTACATAATGCATTACGCCGGAAGTTCAAGGAAGCGGCACACTAGCGCAGTTGTCAGCTCATTTCGCTTGACCCACTACCGGCCCAGAAAGGCCATTCCCTTCCTAATCTTTTTTCCTTGGCCAGCGCGTAGACTTTCATGGCGACTGCCAAATCCCATGAAGCGATTCCGTTGGATTTGAAAAGTGTGACCTCCGAGTCGCTCGTCCTGCCTGGCGATTTCTTCGCGACGATATCCGACAATTTTTTTACACCGGTCCAGCAAACTTCATCTCCGCGAAAAGCGAGAATGAGGTCGCCGGCTTCCTGGCGGGATTGCTCGATGGAATCCACCACGATGACATCGGCGCTGGAAACGGTTTCGTCGTCCAGTTCGCGTTTGTGCGCGTGATTGGCGCCGATAGCATTCATGTGCACGCCGGGAGCGAGATCCGCGCCACTAACAACAGGATTGGCAGCGGTCGTCGCGGTGCAGAAGATGTCTGCTCCGCGCACGGCTTCGCTCGACGAAGCGGCGCTTTGCACAGGAAAGCCGAGGCGTTCCGTCATTTCCTTGGAAAACTTTTCTCGCTTGGCGGCATCGCGGCCATAGACTCTCGCAGACTCGAGCTTTCGCACACCTGCGATGGCCTCCAACTGGGTGCGCGCCTGGCCTCCCGTGCCGATGATCGCAGCGACGTGGCTAGTTTGCCGTGATAGATATTTGGTGGCCACGCCGGAAGCTGCGCCGGTGCGCAACTGGCCCATGTAGTCTGCCTCAATCATCGCCACCAGGTCGCCGGTGCGCATTTCGTAGAGGGGCACCATAAAACGGATCTTCCCCTGAACGTAGGTATACTGCTTCATCGCCACAAAGCCGGCGGAGAAATCCGCGGCGGCCATGTAGTGAAAAAAACCTCCGCCCGGCAATTCAAAACGACGCCGGGGATGCACGACGACTTCTCCATTCGCTTGTTTGCGCGAAATTTCTTCGACAGCTTCGATAGCCATGGGCATGGTGAGCACGGCTCGCACTTCGGACTCGCTGATATGCAGCGCCATCTTGGTTTTTCCTTTCGCAGGGTTGCACAATCTTATCTGCGCAACCGGTGTGAGCTTGCTCTTCGAAATTAATTATTTTGCAGGCGGTTTCACGGCGACGGCGCGTCCGGTTTTCTTCGCAGTTTCCCCGGGTTCGCGGATGCGGCGGACGACCGTCTGCATCAGTCGATAGACGCGCTCCTCTTTGTTGCCGTCCATCTGGCGGAAGCGAAATTCCGGATCGCCTTTCGGGCCTTTGCCAATGAGGACAGGCAATTGACCGCACAGGTCGTTTTCGATGAAGGCGGTCTCGTAGCGCTCTTTTTTCAAATTCCAGGTGTAGACGCGAAGCGTGGTGAAATCGCAGGGCTGGCCTTCGGGACCGCGGGCGGCCGCAACTAGATATTGGGTTTTGTCGCCAGCAGGATCGCTGATGCGGTTCAGCTCGAACCAGGCGACTGGCCGGATGTTGGCGGACGACGCTCCGTCACGCACAGCATCGGGCAGATCCAACTCGATGAACCGGGCAATCACCCAACCAGCAATGGGCAGAGTCTGATCGCCGGGCGCTGTCGTTGTGGTTTCTGCGGAGCGGGCTGTGGAATCGCCTGGCGGACGCGTCGCCAGCCCGCGAATCAGGAACCAATCTTCTTTCTTGGTGTCCTGTGGTTCGTTCGAGGGCTCCTTTTCGTCGGTGACCTGAGTCCAGTCGGCGACGGCGCGACCAACGATCTCAACGGGCACGCCGCGCGCGAATTGATAGAGGCGCGCCTGCGTGCGCCCGGGCTCGACGCGAAGGTTGGTGGCGACTTTGGTGCGGCCGTGCGCTTGGGCTGGCATCGGCAGGACCTGCTTAAGAAGCTTTGTGCTGCGCTGCCAGAGCGCTGGGTCCATCAAATAGCGCCCTTCGACCCAGCCCAATTCGCCGGCAGCGGTGCGGACCTTTATGCTTTCATTGCGGCGTGCGACAACATCGACACGGTCGCCGTAGTGGAGTGTGTCCAGAGGCTCGCGAACTTGCGCAACACTGCTCCAAAGAGTGGCGGTGCGTTCGCCGACGTAGGCTTCGCCCAGAGTTTCATGCTTTGGGCGGAAGAACCACGCCACAACGGCAACGATCAGGAGCAGCGGGACGGCGATGAGGAGCTTGCGCTTCATGCGGCGATCCCAAAAGCTGGAAGCATGGACGGCCGCACGGCATTCGGAAGGACACTGGCGAAGCAGGGCACGCCTTCCATTTTGACAATCACGCGATCTCTGGGCATTGGGTGTGGGCGACCACTTATTCTTCGCTAAATATTGTACCTGATTTCTGAGCTGCGACTGGGCTTGGCCGTGCTTGGTTTGTTTTTCTGTTAAAATGCCGCTGCTCGTAAATCATCTTTACAATTTCGCTTCGAAGGAACTCGATGAAATCTCTCAATGCCCTGCAGCCGCTCGCGCTGTTACTGTTGCGCGCGGCCTTTGGCATCATTTTCATGTCGCATGGCTATCCGATGCTGGCGCAGCGGACGAGCCAAATGCACGCTCTTTTCGCAGAGCATAGCATTCCTGACTACCTCGTTTACGTTTCGGGGGTGCTGGAACTTTTTGGCGGAGGCTTGCTGCTACTCGGGCTGTTTACGCGAGGAGCGGCGCTTTTGCTGGCCATTGAGATGGTCTTGCTGATGTGGAAGGTGTATCCGCCGCGCAGCTATTTCGCTGTAAACCAATACGCCTACCCGATGGTGGTAGCAGCAGGATGTTTTGCGCTTGCCACGCTGGGGGCGGGACTTATTTCAGTGGACCACCCGTTGTTCGAGAGTGGTGGTGGGAAGCCGCGGGCGCCGCGCAATCCAAAAGCCAATAAGTAGCATATCGTCCAAAGTGGTTTTGCATTGGCAAAGGCTTTGTTAACGCAGAGTACACTCGCGCATCCTGATCAGCGCATATTGCCCAACAGAGTTTAGGTGGTTGTGACCGTAGTTGAAGTGGCCACGACTCCACCGGGGGCGACCGGTAGAACGATCCAAAGGATTAGGTACGCGAGGATGCCCGTGCCTCCACAGATCACCAACAGCAGCCAGATCACGCGGATGATGGTTGGATCCATGTCGAAATAGTCGGCGAGGCCAGCGCATACGCCAGCGATTTTCTTATCGGTGCTGGAGCGCATGAGGCGCTTGGGAGCACCCGTGGCGGGAGAAAGACCCAGGGCGCCGGACTCGGGTTGTTTCGCGCCACAGTTGTAACAGAACTTGGAACCGACGGCGATGTCTTTGCTGCAACTTGGGCAAGTCATTGGCGTACCTCCCAAACTGGCTGAATATCCAGCCTTTTCTACAATAGAATACGACAAAATGGGTGAAAAAGTTTCATCGACCTCGACCGTGGCCGGGCTGGCGAGGATGTGTGGGCAAACGGTCAGTAATCGAGCAGTTGTTTGACGGCGGCAGTGATGTGGCTTGTTTGCGGGAGGATCACGTCTTCCAGTTTTGGCTGATAGGCGCAGAAAGTATCCATGGCGGCGACGCGCTTTACAGGGGTGTCGAGTTCTTCGAAGAGTTCGTCGGCGATGCGCGCGGCGATTTCTGAGCCGTAGCCCCAGCTCAGCATGTCTTCGTAGGCGACGATGACGCGGTGTGTCTTGCGGACTGTTTTGGCGATGGCTTCCCAGTCGTAGGGTGAGAGCGAACGCAAATCAACGATTTCTACGGAGATGCCTTCGCGGAGCAATTGGGCGGCGGCTACCTCGGCGCGATGCACCAGAGCGCCATAGGTGATGATGCTGACTTCGGTGCCCTCCGTAACCATGCGAGCTTTGCCGAAGGGCACGGTGTAATCCGGGCCGGGATATTCAGAGCGATTATATGGCTGGCGGTAGAGGTGTTTGTGCTCGAGGAACATGACCGGATCGTCGGAGCGGATGGCGGTGCGGAGCAGTCCGGCGACGTCGAGAGCCGTTGACGGCATTACAACACGTAGGCCGGGGCAATGCGTGAAAATCGATTCGCCGCTTTGGCTGTGATAGATGGCGCCGCCGGTGAGATAGCCGCCAATCGGCACGCGCAGAATAGCAGGGCACTTAAAAACGCCATTGGAGCGCCAGCGCATGACGCACAACTCGTCGCGGATTTGCATCATCGCAGGCCAGATGTAGTCGAAAAATTGAATTTCTGCAATGGGCTTGAGCCCGCGCGTGGCCATGCCGATCGCCCGCCCGACGATGCTTGCTTCCGCGAGGGGCGTGTTGAAGACTCGATCGTGTCCGTACTTGCGCTGGAGGCCGGAAGTGGCTTTGAAAACGCCGCCCTTGCCCTTTACCTGCTTCAGGGCATCTTCGCGGCTGGCGTCGGCGACGTCTTCGCCAAAGACAGTGATGCGGTCGTCGCGGGCCATTTCGTCGGAGAGCGTGGCAGCGACCATTTCGACCATGGTTTTCGGGGCGCCGTGCAAATGCGGTTGCGCATCAAACGCGGAAGACGTGGGATCGATGTCCGGCGAATAAATATTTATGCGAATCGAATCGATGGTCGGCTCTTCGGCGGCGAGCGCCTCGTCGGCCGCATTGCGGACCTCCTGGTCGACATCGGATTCGAGGGCTTCAATCTCTTTTTGGTCGAGGATGCCTTCACGGACGAGGAACAGCGAAAACTTTGAAATAGGGTCGCGGTGCGCTTCGTCCTCGCGCTCTTCCGGCGTCTTGTACAGCTTTTCGTCGTCGGAAAGCGAATGGGAATAGGGGCGCGTCACGTGGGCGTGAACGAGAGCGGGTCCGCGACGTTCGCGGCAGTATTGAACGGCAGTTTTGCAGATCGCGTAGCTTTCGAGAGGGTCGGTGCCATCGCATTCCGCGATGTGCAGGCCCGGGAAACCACGTGTGAGTTTCGAGATGCTGCCGCCTGCGGTCTGAACCTCGACGGGAACCGAAATGGCGTAGCCGTTGTCTTCAATCAAGTAGAGGAGCGGTAGCTTTTTGGCGCAGGCTGCGTTCAGGGATTCCCAGAATTCGCCTTCGCTGGTGGCGCCATCGCCCGCGGAGACATAGACGATTTCGTCGGATTCGTGGCGGACGTGCTGACCGAGCGGGGCCTTCTTGGCCTGTGCCAGGGCCTTCGGATGATCGGCATAGTAAAGCGTGGCTTCGGCAGCGCCCACGGCCTGCACAAATTGCGTGCCGGTGCAGGAGGACTTGTTGACGATGTTCAAGTGGGGGAGGCCCCAGTGCGAAGGCATCTGGCGGCCGCCGGAGCTGGGATCTTCCTTGGCGCCGACCGCTTGCAGGAGCATGTCGAGAGGCGTGACGCCTAGCATCAGGCAAAGTGCGCGGTCACGGTAGTAAGAGTAGAGCCAATCCGTGCCGGGACGAAGAAGAAGCCCCATAGCCGCAGTCACGGCTTCGTGGCCTGCGCCGGAGATTTGAAAGAAGATTTTGTTCTGGCGCTTGAGCTGGATTTCGCGGTCATCCAACCTGCGGGAAAGATACATCGTGCGGTAGATGCGGATGAGGGTGTCACGGTCGAGGCCGTGCAACTTAGGTGCGTCAAGCTTGGGAAGTTTGACGCGCGTTTGTAACGCCATTCGCTCTGCCCTCTTTGGGAAGCAGGATTTTGCCTTGCGGAACCCTATTATACCTGAACTCTGCCGCTGCTACGCGAAACTGACGAAGCTATCCCAGAGAATCAAACTGTTTCACGACATCGTCAAACTGCTCTTCGCCCTGGCGTACAACACGCGGGGAAGCTTCCTTGAAAGGCTCTTCGGATGGAATGCGATCGAGCCAGCGTTGCTCGGTGAGCTTCTCGTGGCCCGAAAAATAGAGCCGGACCAGCAAATTCACTTTGCCATTCGCGGTTGGGGCTTCTTCGGAGGCTTCCGTTTGCTTGGATTTGTGTTTTGCCTTGGACTTTACCTTTGGTTTTTCGGCCTTTGGAGCCTCGGCAGGCTTGTGGGCCTGCTCTGGAGCGGCCTTTGCTTCGTCCTCGGCGCGTTCGAGCTTGTACTGCAGCTTCTTGTCCAGGCGGAAGGCCTGCTTCCAGCCTTCCAGTTTGTGCCGGGCGAGCTGGGCTTTCTCTTCGTCGGTGCCGAAATCGAATAGAAGATACGTGTGGGCCATAAAATTAGTCTGCGACGCAGGCGCTGGCAAGTCAAGATGTGAGGGGCACGGCCGTTCGCACGCAATTAGGGGGATGCGGCGCAGCCTTCTTGCGATGGGTTCCGTTCGCAATGACTAGCTACCAAAAGACATGAGGAGGCGTCTAAGTGGAGTATCATTGTGTGGTATCGGGGTGTAGTGTCGGGTTCTTGTGAGTACGAAAAGAAAAGATCGCGTTCGATTGGCCGCAGCATGGCTTTGTCTGCTTGCGGTGGCGCTTTTGTATGCGCCGATGGCAGGCGCAGCGCTCTTCGCGTATGGCGTGGACTGTTGCGCGGGAGGCTTTTGCAACATCCCCGAACATCATCACCACAAGTCGCAACCAGCCGCTTCGCAAGAGTCAGAGCCCATGGATTGTAGGCACGATATGAGCGGGATGCCGTCATGCTCGATGTCTTGTTGCAAGGATCCGTCGCGTCCCGCGCTGATGCCTGGCGCATTTGTTTTGCCTGCGGCGAGTTTTATTCCTGCGGCTAGTGAAGTGATCCGTCCAATCCGGCTGGCAAGCTCTCTCGAAATTTCACGATTCGTCAAACCGCTCTCTCCTCCTCCTCGCTTCTCTTCATCGGCCGTATAAGGGACTGCTCGCTCTCCACGCACGCCTATTCACCCGCACCGCGGCTTCGTAGCCGCGAGGGAACCATTCTACGAGGAGAGAAAAAGGTTTATGCAAAGAGTTTTGCAGGCATTTGCAGCATTTCTGCTGCTCGGCACGGCGGCTTTCGCCACGGTGTTTGGCACGGTGCGAGGCATCGTCCACGATCCGCAGCACCGCCCCGTTCCAGGCGCTGAGGTTGTTCTGAAGGCGAAGTCGTCGGATTACACACAAAAAACACAAACCGACGCGAACGGAGAATTTCATTTCGATGCGGTGCCGCTTGGTGAGTACGCCGTTACCGTGACGGACGCATCTTTTGCCAGCCAAGAGCAAAGCGTGACCGTGCTTTCGGGGACGGCACCCATTCTGCATTTCGAGATGCACATTGCAGCGCAGAACCAGTCCGTCACGGTGTCGGCGGAAGCAGCCCCAGGACAAACCGAATCTGTGACACCCACGACGCTTGTTGACCGGGAAGAGATTCAGCAGACGCCGGGCGCGGCGCGAACGAACAGCCTGGCGATGATTACCGACTACATGCCGGGTTCCTACTTTACGCACGATCAGCTGCACGTTCGAGGCGGGCATCAGGTGAGCTGGCTGATTGACGGGGTGCCGATTCCGAACACGAATATCGCCAGCAATCTTGGCCCGCAGATCGATCCCAATGATATCGATACGCTGGAGATGCAGCGCGGCAGCTACTCTGCTGACTTTGGGGATCGCACCTATGGCGTGTTCGACGTCGCGCCGCGGACAGGATTTGAGCGCAATAGCGAGGCCGTACTCGTTGTCAGCGCGGGGAATTTTTACCAGACGGACGATCAGCTCAACTTTGGCGGACACACCAATCGGTTCGCCTACTACGCGAGCGCGAACGGCAACCGCACAAATCTCGGCTTGCAAACGCCGACCTCGGCTGTCATCCACGATGCTGGAAACGGCTTCGGCGGATTTACTTCGCTTATGTACAACCTGGATTCGCAGAACCAACTGCGGCTCGTCGCGCAAGCGCGGCGGGATTATTACCAGGTTCCTTTCGATCCGAATAATCCAGAGACGCAGGGACAGTTTTTGCAGGACGCGAACCGCGAGAGCGATTCCTTTGTGACG
Source organism: Candidatus Acidiferrum sp. (assembly GCA_035314345.1). Taxonomy (GTDB): domain Bacteria; phylum Acidobacteriota; class Terriglobia; order Acidiferrales; family UBA7541; genus Acidiferrum. The sequence continues at coordinate 21,440 of DATFZQ010000109.1, read as the reverse complement.
CTAACATGGGTGCGCACCTTCAGTCCGGGATTAGTTTTCACGGTTTCGCCGTTCTTTCATTTCAACAGCGCGAATTATCTAAGCAGCCCGCTTGACTTGCCGAGTTCCACGACGCAAAACCGGTCTTCAAAATATGAAGGCGGGCAGGCTACGGTAGCCTGGGTCGAAAAGCGCAACAATTTGCGAGCCGGGCTTTATGCTTTCGCGCAGCAGGACAGTCAGCTCTTCAGCCTGATCTACAACTGTCCGACGCCGCCTACTGCCACGTGTACGGAGACGAGTGCGTCGAATCTGACTCCGACTCAGGTGAACCCGCTGGGAAGCTTGACGGCATTGTATGCCGAAGACCAGTTCCGAGTCACTTCTTGGCTGACTTTGAACGCCGGCGTGCGGCAAACACACTTTTCCGGGAGCGTGGTTGAAAATGCTACCAGCCCGCGCGTGGGCGCGTCCTTGCGCATTCCAAAGCTCAACTGGGTTTTCCGGGCCTTTTACGGGCACTTTTATCAGGCGCCGCCTCTCTTAACTTTGTCCGGACCGCTCCTGGATGCGGCCACCAACCAGAATCTGGGTTTTATTCCGCTTCATGGGGAGCGCGACGAAGAACATCAATTCGGTGTGACGATTCCCTTCCGCGGCTGGACGATTGACGCGGACAACTTCCTGACACGGGCGACCAATTATTTCGATCACAATAATTTCAACGACTCGGATTTGTTTTTTCCGATTACGATCCAAGGCGCGCGGATAAATGGCTGGGAGCTCACATTGCGTTCGCCTCGCATTCGCAATCGCGCGCAAGTCTATGTGACGTATTCGAACCAGCTCGCGCTCAGTTTCGGCTGCATAACCGGCGGGCTTGTCGCCCCGTGCGCCACTCCGCCGCCGGGATTTGGCTTCCTCGATCACGACCAGCGGAACACGTTGCATGTGGGCGGGCAATATACGTTGCCCTGGAATTCTTACGCGTCGACGGACGTTTACTATGCTTCTGGCTTTACAAACGGCAATTCTCCGCCGGACCCAAACAGCCACCTCGAACCGCACACGACGTTTGACCTTGCATTCGGCAAGAGTTTTGGGGAGAGATTTTCCGTCAACGTGCAGGGCATAAATGTCGCCAACCGCCGAGTGCTGCTGGATAACAGCTTTACGTTCGGCGGGACGCACTATCTGAATCCGCGCGAAATCTTCGTGCAAGTGCGCTTTCACTTTCATTACTGACCGATCGCAGGAAGAACAAGAGGCAAAGGGGGCGCAGCGTGCCGCCCCCCTATGAGAAAAAGGAAAGAAAGAGGGCACGGCGTGCTGTGCCCTACGATTTGAAGACCCGAAAGGCTCGCATCGAGGCGAGCTGCGTACGGCAATTTGACTTCGGCACCTTCGCGATTTAGGCTGGCGCGGTGAATTCGACGGCAGCGGCGACGTTTAACACGCGCAACGCCCAAGAGGAGAGTTTGATGCGAAAATTTTTGTTGGTTGTGTTGGTGTGTTTGCTCGGGGCGCTTGTGATGTTTGCCGCGCCGCCGCCGAAAGTCGTCTATGTCCGCTGCGGGAAGTTGATTTACGACGCGGAAAAAGCGCCGATGTCGCCGGCAGTTGTGGTGATCACCGATGGAAAGGTGACCGCCGTCGGCAAGGATGTCGCAGTGCCAGCTGGAGCGGAGCAAATCGATCTTTCGAGCTTCACCGTGCTGCCGGGATTTGTGGATGCGCACATCCATATCTGGGCCGGCGCATTCGGGCAGTCCGTCTCCGAACCGCTGGCGGCGCTGCGCGGGAGCAAGGCGATGAGTTACGCGCTGTCTTCCGGCGTTGTGGGCGCACGCGTTATGGCCACGCAAGGGTTTATCGACGTGGCGCTCAAGGACGCGATTGAGGAGGGCACGATTCCTGGGCCGCACCTGGTGCCAGCCGCACATGCGATCTCCATCCCCGGCGGGCACGGCGATTTCAATGCGCAGCCACCCTATTTGCCGATGGACGATTTCTACACGCCCTTGCACGGATTCATCAATTCGACCGCGGATGCGGAGAAGGCTGTGCATTTGCAACTTAAGTATGGGGCGCGGGTGATTAAAGTTATGGCTTCGGGCGGAGTGCTTTCGCCGCTGGATTCGCCGACTTCGGAACAGCTTTCGCCGGAAGAATTGAAAGTGATTGTCGAGCAGGCGCACATGGCTCACGTCAAAGTGGGGTCGCATGCGGAGAACATTCGCAGCATTCGTGCCTCGCTGGAGGCTGGTGTTGATTCGATCGAGCATGGATCGGAGATGGATCAGGCGTCCGCGGACTTCATGAAGAATCACGGCATTGTGTTTGTTCCTACTGTCTTCGTCGTGGAGGAAAGTGTGGCGAACGGAGTGAAAATGCATTTTCCGGAGTACGTGATCACGAAGGTGAATGCGCTGGCCAAAACGCATTTTCCGAGTTTTCAGCTTGCGCTGCGTTCGGGAGTGACAATCGCGGCAGGATCGGACCATTCGTATGGGCCGGGAACTGGAACTGTGAGGGATGAAATGATCACGGAAGTAAAATACGGAATGACACCGCAGCAGGCGCTTATTTCCGGGACAAAAACGAGCGCGGCCTTGTTGGGACTCGAGCAGCTGGGGACGATTGAGACTGGGAAGGAAGGAGATCTGGTCGCGGTCGATGGCGATCCTTTGAGCGATATTCATTCGTTGGAAAAGGTGCGCGCAGTGGTTTTTCAGGGGAAGAGCGTTGCGCCTGTTAACCGGCAGTAAGAGTTAAAACGTGCACGGCCCTTCGAGGATCAGGGTAAACGTGCCGTACCCCAACGGAGTGTTTTGGGCAAGATCAGGAATATGGTGTGTTGCTTCGTAGGCCGGGGGGAAGTAAGATTTTTAATGAAGAAATATCGAGGGCGATGGAGTTCGCCTAAACCGGGCCGGTGCAGCGAGCGGGCTCTGATGACTCCTGGCAGCCACGTGGCTCCAGGAGTTTTTTGTTGCGGGCAGCGGTTGCCGCCGGACTGGAGATCTATTGCGCATTTTCTTGATTGCGATTTTCGGAGCAGTCGGAACGCTGGCTCGTTATGGACTGCAGGGCATGGTACAGACGCGCGCTGGAAGTACGTTTCCCCACGGCACGCTGGTCGTAAATCTGACTGGTTGTTTTTTCCTTGGATTGATCGGCCAATTTACGCTGAACCGCATGGTTATCTCACCGGATTGGCGCGTGGCCATCGCTGTCGGTTTTTTCGGCGGCTATACAACGTTTTCCAGTTTCGGTTGGGAGACGGCCAAGATGCTGGAAGACGGCGAATGGCTACGCGCGACAACGTATGTCGCGGCTAGCGTAGTTGCGGGTTTGTTTTTGTCGGTAGCAGGGATTCGACTGGCGAACCGGTTCTAGGAGTCGCGATGACACACGAAAAATTCGAAGGCGAACGGACACTGATGCGCATTCACATCGGCGAATCCGATAAATGGCACAGCAAACCGTTGCACGATGCCATCGTCGAACTCCTGCGAAAAGAAGGTTTTTCTGGCGCGACTGTTCTGCGCGGCGTGGCGGGCTATGGCGGCTCGAGCGTCTACCACACGGACAAGCTCCTTCGCATGTCGCAGGACCTTCCCATCATTGTCGAAGTGATTGAATCTACGGAGCGCATTGAACAGATTCTGCCGCGGCTGGACGAAATGGTTGAAGGTGGGTTGATTACGCTCGAAAAAGTGCGTGTGATTCTGTATCGTGCCGCCAAGAAATAGAACGCGGACATGGCTCTAACATCCGCGTAGCAGCCGCGCGGATCACCACAACCGCGTGATCAAGTTTTTCACCCCGGCCCAGCGATAGAACAAGATGAGGTTCGCAACCGCGGCGAAACCTCGAAGCAAAGAAAAGTAGAAATCGCTGATGTCCTCGCTTGCGGGCGGCGAGCCAGCTCTGACACGCATAACGACCGCCATCACCAGAGACATCGACCACATTAAAAGGAAAAGGTAAATAACTGCGCGGAAGTCCGACTCGACTTTGAGCTCCTTTACCAGGAAGTAGCTGCAGACAATCAGCTCCAAACCAAAAATCGTTACCAGAATCGCGGGGAAAGGCTCGACAGCAAGCGCGGTTCCTCCGCAAGGCCCCACACTTGCGTTGGCGGCGAGCAGAGAGCCAAACAAGATCATCAGGACGCTCGCGATCTGTCGAGCGGCGCTTGTCAGCAGTTCAGCGAGGCGGTTTGGCACTTTGTTTCCTTTATTCGCGTTTGCTCCCGTAAATGGAGGAGAGCGCAGGAGTCATAAGGCATTTTCTCCGTGTAACCAGTACAAGCCGTCAGTTACCTCGCGTCAATGTAACGGCCGTCATTTGTGCCCTCTCCAGCAAGACGCGGATATCAGTTTGGCCGCAACGCCACGTCGACCTCGCATTTCGCCGTCGACTTTCAGATTCGCTCAAAACTTTGCAGCCTGCGCGTTCGACTGTAAACTGCTCTCCCATGGCTGACGGCCCAGAAAAACAATCGTGGTTGAATCGCACGGTCCTCGGTGTGGGCCTCACCAGCCTATTTAGCGACTGGAGCCACGAAACCGCCACGGCGATTCTGCCCGCTTTTCTTGCCGCGATCGGGGCGGGACCTGCGTGGCTCGGCTTAATCGAGGGCCTTGCGGACGGGCTCTCAAGTTTCACCAAACTTGCCGCCGGTTATTTCACGGACCGCCTAAAGCATCGCAAGCCACTAGCCATTTTTGGCTATGCCGTCACGGCGCTCTCGACGGCTTCTTTTGCTCTCACTACGCATGCGTATCAGGTGCTCATTGGACGAACGGTGGCTTGGCTTGGCCGCGGTGTTCGTTCACCGGCAAAGAAGGCGCTGCTGGCGGCAGATGTTTCGCCGAATGCGTACGGGCGCGCTTTCGGGCTTGAACGATTGATGGACACCGTCGGAGCTATCGCCGGGCCGCTCACTGCACTCTGGCTGCTGGAAAAGACCGGGCACAACTATCAAAATGTTTTTCTGTGGACGCTTCTTCCGGGTCTGATTGCCGTGGCTTCCTTCTGGTTGCTGGTACGAGAGCGCCCTATTGCTTCGAAGGCGAAACGTTCGTTCTTGATGGGCGTACGCGATTTGCCAGTGTCGTTCCGTCGATTTCTTCTGGGAGTCGGTGTATTTGGAGCGGGCGATTTTTCCCATTCGCTACTCATTCTCTATGCCTCTCGCATGCTCGCGCCTAAGTACGGGATTGCCCGTGCAGCGAGCATCGCTGTTGTGCTCTATACAGTTCATAACGTGTTTTCGGCTGGCTCTGCTTACGCCAGTGGCTGGCTGAGCGACCACGTGCCACAACGCAAGATCGTGCTTGCCGGCGGCTACGCGCTGGCGGGAATCGCGGCGACCCTGCTTTGTACGGGCACGCATTCGTTGTGGTTACTCGGTGTGATTTTTGTTCTCGGTGGGCTCTACTTTGGCGTTGCGGATGCGCTCGAAGACTCCGTCGCGGCCGAGCTTGTGCCTAAAGAACAGCACGGCATGGCCTTCGGGACACTGGCTGCTGTCAATGCTGTCGGCGATTTCCTCTCAAGCATTCTGGTGGGATCTCTTTGGAGCGCGTTTTCTGTGCAAGCCGCGTTCGCCACTTCCACTGTTCTGTTTTTCGCTGGCGCGATTCTCATTCTTCGGCTTCGGCGCTAGCGGAATGGTTCGCGCGAAATGGGCTATTCATGCGGGGGCATCGTCTCCGGCCATTGTGTAACGATGATCTTTCCGTCCGGTCCCAGCTGAATCGCCGGAGCATAAAGTCCGAGCAATTCACGACGCCACCACTGTCCGTGCTCTCTTTTTTCGGCCATGGACGTGAACCAGTATTGCCAGACCACGGCACGCACTTGACGAGGCGGTCCTTGCGGAAAAGGATTCGCGGCAAAGAGCGCGAGCACGTCAGGATCGTTGGAAAGAAGGCGCCTTTGCGTGCGCAAAACCATTGGATTGTCGCGCCACTCACCTAGCGATGCGAACCACAAGTTCCAGTCCAATCGTGGCTGATAGGGCGCGTAAATGCGCGGTGGTTTGTCCAGTTCCTGAGGTTTGTGGCGGAAAGTATAGGCGATCCAGTTTTGTCCGTCGTTGGAGCCTTGGAATTCGATTTCATAGCGGCCGCGCGTCATGACGGCGAAGAGACCGTAACGGTTAGCGATTCGAAAGGGATCCAGCAGAGTTACTGGCGACGTTGGGAGTGGGGCGGGCGTGATCATCCAAACCATTTGTGCAGTAGTCGCGTAGAAGATCCACGTTAGCAACACAGCGGTTACGGCTACTCGCAGCGGGGCGAGCCAGGAGCGGATGCTCTGCCACAAATCGCGCGGGGCGACTCTGCTCGCTGGAACTTCGCCTGTTGATGGACTCGAGGGCGGCGCCAAAATCGAGAGTTGGTCGGCAGTAGGTGAAGCGGGCTCAGTAGGAAGTGCGGTTGAACGTCCGAGGAGTGGCTCTTTCCATTTCGCGCGGTAGAATCGCATCAGGAAGCGGTCGTCGAGCAGAAGGAACGCAAGGATGAGAACGAGATAATTCAGAAAGGTGTAATTGGCTGTGAGGATGATGCCGATCTGCCAGGGTGTTACGACGAAGAAGAGCGCGATTCGAAACGGCCGCGGCAAAAACGCAGCCCAAATCAAAACCAGCTCGAGCACCAGCGTGAAGAATGCTGTTGTGGCGTGAAACCAATGCGGAAGATGCTGTGCGTACCAGCCGATCCAGGTTGGCAGCGGCCCATTCTGATAATAGTCGTCCAACGCGGTGAAATTCCGCCACTCAGGATCGCCGCCCGTGATTTTGGCGACGCCGGATTCGAAGTAGATGCGGAACCATTCCCAAAGAAGCAGATAGAGCGCAGCTCGCACCGGCAAGCGCCTTTCACCGATGCCTGGACGAAATCCGCCGGGTGCGATAAAGAGCGAGAGGAATCCGGCTTCGAGCAGCATTCCGTCGGACTGGTATCCTGAAAAGTCTCCCGCGGCGCTTACGAAGGAAAGAAAACAGACAAAGCAGATGGCGAGCATTCCGCGCGGCCAAATATTCAAAACCAATAGAGCCGCGGCGGCCATGCCCAGCCAACAAAGCCCGATCAGCATGTACGAACCGCTTGAAAACCACAGAACGCTTGGAACATACCAATACCGAGCGTGGCCCACTTGCTCCGCTACGCTTTTCAGATACTCGCTCGCGGGCAGAATCCCTTGGGGGCCGATGAGACCGCGAATCTGAAAAACGAGTGAGAAAAAAGCAGAGAAATAGGTCGCGCCGAGAGCGCGCAGGAAAATCCAGCGGGACAGGAAACGGTCCGTGGGGCCGTTTCGCGAGTCAAAAAGCCAGCGAACGACGGATGAAGGAGTCCATTCCATAGACGCGGGACATTATACCGGGGTGGCCACGCAGGTAAATTGGGCAGTGGACCGGTGTCTATTGGCGGGGCTTTTCTTTCGGAGCGGAAGAATGGTCGACATGCAAGGCGCATGTGCCGTCCTCGCAAAGTTCGCGATTCCAGCGATAGCGATTGCGAGCAATCCAGCCGTAAGCACGTTTCGCGATGAAGTGAATTCCGGGAACTAGCAACAGCCATGCGGGCAGCTTCCAGCCGGGAAGCACCAGCCCGATCCGCGCCCAGGCGTCTGCCCCAGAATAAACGCACCCGCGTGGGTCGACCGCTTGCATCAAGCGCATGGCTTCGTCGAGATTCACTTGGGGAAAGCGTGCGGGCACGGCCGAATCATGAAGGTCCAGCAGTTCGATGCGGCGCCGCAGATCCTTGCGCCGCACGCGGGACATGCTGGCGCGGCACAAGTTGCAAGCCCCATCGTAAAGCACAGTAAGCTCGGCCACGGTGCTCCTCTCAGATGCGTTGCGGGCACCAATCCCTTAGCGGTGCGTCCTACTGCAATCAGCAGCGACGGCCTAGCCATCATTCTAGCAAGCAAACCAATTGCACTGCGGCTGGCCGTTCCGACTACAAGCTCGGCCTGCGTGAAAGTGCTGAGCGTGAGGAACAAAACGCACTTCTCTGTTGCGGCGGCTATCACCGCATGCTAGCCTTGGCGAACAAAAGGCGAATCGCAGGAGGCTCTCTCGATGTCCCATTCTCTCGCCGTTCGGGCGGCGGCGTTTGGCGCGCTCGAACCGTCGGCTGGCTCGTCGCTGACTCGCGTGCGTGAAGTGCTCGACACTCTCGCGACCCGAGACGTCAATGGCGATGTGCTCACCGCAGTGCGTTATTTTCCGGCGCGGGAGGCGCAGTGGGCTGAGTTTCCTGCCTGGGTTCACGCGGATATTGTCGCTGCTTACGCCGCCAAGGGAATTCGACAGCTTTACACGCATCAATCCATAGCTGCCGAAGCTGTCCACGCAGGTAAGAATGTGGTTATGGTCACACCAACGGCTTCCGGAAAAACACTTTGCTACAACCTACCGATCTTAAATTCGATTCTGGAAAACCCCGACACTCGCGCGCTGTATCTTTTCCCCACCAAGGCATTGGCGCAGGATCAACTGGCGGAGCTTTACGACCTTAACCAGCGCCTCGACAACCGCTTTGGGGTTTTCACTTATGACGGCGACACGCCCGCCGATGCTCGCAGGGCCATCCGCGAAAAAGGCCATGTGGTTCTAACGAATCCCGACATGTTGCATACGGGGATTCTGCCGCACCACACGCGTTGGACGCGGCTCTTTGAAAATCTTCGCTACATCGTGATTGACGAGCTTCACACCAATCGCGGAGTTTTTGGGAGCCATCTTTGCAATGTGCTGCGGCGATTGCGACGCATTGCGAATTTCTACGGCAGCGATCCGCAGTTTATTTGTTGTTCGGCAACGATTGCGAATCCCGGTGATCTGGCGACTCGGCTGCTTGAAAAAGAAGTGGAGGTGCTCAACGCTAACGGCGCACCCGCAGGCGAAAAGACTTTTGTCTTCTACAATCCGCCCGTGGTGAATCGCGCACTCGGTATTCGCCGCAGTTATATCAACGAAACCTCGCACGTGGCGCAGGAGTTTTTGAAACACGACCTGCAAACAATGGTCTTCGCGAACTCGCGGCTGCAGACGGAGATTCTGCTCACGTATCTTCAACAGGCCAATCCTCAGCCGCCCGGCAAGCAGGAAACCATTCGCGGCTATCGTGGCGGCTATTTGCCGAATGAACGCCGCGAAATCGAACGCGGTTTGCGCGACGGCCGGATTCGCGGCGTCGTAAGCACGAGCGCGCTGGAACTGGGTATCGACGTCGGTTCGCTCGACACCGTGGTGATGGCGGGCTACCCCGGATCTATCGCAGGAACCTGGCAGCGCGCGGGGCGCGCCGGCCGTCGCAGTGGAAGTTCCTGCGCCGTGATGGTGGCTTCTTCTTCGCCCCTCGATCAATATATCGTCCGGCATCCGGACTACTTTTTTGGGAACACGCCGGAACACGCTTTCATCCAGCCCGATAATCTCGAAATCCTGATCAATCATTTGAAATGCGCGGCATTCGAATTGCCCATCGCGCCCGGTGAGCGATTTGGCGAAGTCGATGTTCCGGACGTCTGCGCGCGGCTCGCTGAAGCCGGCTACCTGCACCTCGCGGGGGGTCATTTTCATTGGACGCACGAATCCTATCCCGCCGATACGATCAGTCTCCGCTCGATCAGCAGCGACAACTTCATAATTATCGATGTCACTGGCGCGCCAAACGTCATCGGAGAAGTGGATTTCCCCAGCGCGCTGGTCTTCCTTCACGAAAAAGCTATCTACATTCACGGCGGGCAGCAGTACCACGTCGAGCATCTCGATTTCAAAGAGCGCAAGGCTTATGTCAAACAGGTGGACGTCGACTACTACACCGACGCCGTCCGCTATACGCAGGTGCGCGTCCTCGAAGCGACGGAGACGTCGGATGTACCCGCGATTGCTGCTTCCGCAAACTCTCACTCCCACGGGGATGTTCTGGTGCGCTCGCAAGTGGTGGGCTTCAAGAAGATAAAATTCTTCACGAACGAAAACATCGGCGACGGCAAGCTCGAGCTTCCCGAGAACGAGATGCACACAACGGCGTATTGGATCACGTTGGAAAGGCCGCTGCTCGAATCGCTGGCGTACAGCGTGAGCGAGCGGCAGAGCGGCATGTTCGGGCTGCTTCATGCGCTGGCGTCAGTCGCTACACTTCTCCTAATGTGTGATGGCCGCGATCTTGGCACGGCCATTGGCGAGCGCCCGCCCGCTCCTGATTCCGGCACCGAGGTTGTAGGTGCGCAGCATGCTGCGTACCTACACGGCACAGCGGATGATTTCACGCCATCGAGGCTTAGAGACGCGTCCTCATCCAACTTGAAAGAATTCTTTGAGCCCAATCTTTATCTCTTTGACGCCTATCCCGGCGGCATCGGCTTTTCCGAACCGCTCTTCCGCGCCCACGATCCGCTCATTCGCAAAACGCGCGAGTTGATCGCCGCGTGCGTGTGCGATGAAGGCTGCCCCTCCTGCGTTGGCCCCGCAGGCGACCTTGCCCCGCGCGCGAAAGAAGCCGCTCTCGCCATCCTCGACAGGTTGTGTGGCTAGATGGCTGCTTCAGCGGACAAATTATCTCGTCTCGCCGCGTTGCGCCCCGCGCGTATTGCGTCGTCGCGTCCAGCCGATCTTCGCGCGCCCGATCAGGAAGATGCCATTGCTCGTCTTATCGACGCGGGTGTGGCTCGGAACCATTTTGGAGAGCACCTCGTTCTACGCAACTGGTTCTCGACGCCAGAATTTGTCGATCCGTCCCCCGTGGCTCTCGAACTTCTCTCCCGCACTCGCGACCTCGAAATATCTCGCCGGACACGCGCCGCTCTAGAAGATCCCTCCAAGTGGCTCTTTCTCGACACAGAGACAACCGGTCTGGCCGGCGGCACGGGAACGTACGCCTTTCTCATCGGGCTCGCCTGGTGGGACGCGGGCGCGCTTCAGGTCGAACAACTCTTCATGCGCGACTTTACGGAAGAGTATTCGCTCCTTCATGAACTCGCCGCGCGCGTCGCGGAGCGTCCGGTCCTCGTCACGTTCAACGGCAAGACTTTCGACTGGCCGCTCCTCGATAGTCGTTTCACCATGACGCGCACCATTCCCACGCCGCGCTTGGCCGCACATCTCGATTTGTTGCATCCCGCGCGCGCTCTCTGGAAACTTCGTCTCGGATCTGTGCGCCTTGTCGAGTTGGAACAACGCGTTCTGGATATGCCGCGCCTCGGGTGGCATCGAGAAGACGATATCGCGTCGTCGCTTATCCCACGGTATTACTTTGACTATCTTCGCGGTGGATCAGCGGATCCTCTTGTAAGCGTCATGCGCCACAATCAAATGGATCTGCGAGGACTCGCCGCCCTCTTTGGCAAAATCAACACACTTCTCGCCTCTCAAAAAGCCGACCGCGATGGAGTAGACAGCCTTGATCTCTTCGGGCTCTCGCGTTTCTTTGAACGTCGCGGCGATTCCGATCGAGCCCAGGTCGCTTGTTCGCAGGCGCTCGATCTCGGCCTTCCAGCCGAATTCCGCCCGCGGGCTCACCGCGAGCTTGCGCTGCTCGCCAAACGCCGCGGTGACCACACCGCCGCAGCAGCACTTTGGCTTGAACTCGCCGCCGATCCGCGAGATGGCGTCTTGGCCTGTGAACAACTGGCCATCCATTACGAGCGCCGCGCCAAAGATCCTGCCCGGGCGACGGAATTTGCGCGCCTGGGGCTCGCCAAGCTCCAGCGCATGCGTGCGCATACCCGCGATCCTTACGCCGCAGCCCGCGCGACCCGCCTCGCTGAAAGATTGCTAGCTCGGGTCAACCGACTGGAAGGCAAAAACAAAAGGAATTCTGCGAATCGTGCGGCAGCAAGTCTGTCTCTTTTAAACTCCCCCGCCAAATAGACTTCAGCGAGCGGCGGCTGCAGCCTTAGGAGCCTCAGGAGCTGCAGGCCAGCCAATCATCCCATTGATGCCGTCAAACACGGTCCGGCTCGCGCCTTCCACGGAAATACACTCCGTTCCCACACAGTGCAAGAACACTCCGCCATCCGCCGTATTAAAAGAGAGGAAATTCGAAAGGCGCGACTCATTCTCGCGGCCGTCATGTTTTTTCTTAAGCGCCTCCGAGTACTGCCCGAAGAACTGCGCAGCATGTTCTTCACTGTCCAGGTGCAGGCGCGCAACCAAGACCAGCCGTTTGGTTTGTTTCTGTTCGTAGAGCGCGTAGCGATCTCCATCCCACGCCGCGGCAAGCGGCTTGGCTATCTTCTCGCCCAGAAACTGCTTCAGAATCTCCATCCACCCAAACTCCCCCATAACGTTTTCGTCAATTTTCGTCCAGTCCCCGCCAAGCAGCTTTTGGAAAGAAGGTATCGCGACAAGAGCAGAAGTTTTCCCCGACTTGTAAAGAGCTGGATGCATGATTTGCTGAGTGGAAACCGGCGGCTTCGCAAACACGGCAGACAACCCATTCCACCCCGCCGATTTTAAGATCGCAGTGGAAAACGTTAGTCCTCCAAAATAGGGAAAGATCATGCCATCCTTCAGAAATTGCGGGGCTTCCTGCAGCTTGGGCGACTTGGACATATCGCCGGCAAACAGCGAAGGATCGATCGCGGGCAAATCCTCGACCGAATGTCCCGTTCCCTTCAACAGAAAATCAATCATGGCGGCCATGGCGCTGCCTTCCAGCACTGACTCTCGCGCCAGTTCGGCGTCGTCGTTCGGCCTCGCCGCTTTGGCCCACACCTCGATCTGAAAGTGCTGATCTTGCAGGGCGTGGGTCAACTCATGGGCCATGACCATGCGCTGGTCATCTATCGGAATCCAATCAGCAATATAAAATTCGCGCGCTTTCGGATCGTAGAGACCCGCGATCTGCTCAGTGAGCAAATCAACCATAAAGTCATCCAAAGCAAATCCCTTGGGGATCAGTCCAAAAGCCTCGGCGCTTCGTGCCTCTGCATAGCGCTCTGCCGGGTTTTTCTCATCATCCATCTCACGCAGGACATAGGCGCGTATCTCTTCTCGCGATCGCAAGGTCTTCTTCACCGGCGTGAGCAGCTTAAGCCCAGTGATCTGGCTCACTTGCTGCAGCACTTCATCGGCGGTCGCTGCAAACTCCGCGATGTTTACTGCCGGCTGCGCGGCAGCGGGGGAAGTCGTCGTTGCTTGTTGCGCGCGGAGCGTGCTGCCGCCAACAAAACTCAAACTCGCGAATAGGAGAGCACAGAAGCAGTTAACAACCCTTTTGATCGATAAGGACATAATCTTTGCAGAATAACAGATAAGCGTCAGGGACGACCGCAACCACAGACACTGCATGACGCCTTATAGGAAACGCGCATCATCCTCAATCATGGGCCATGTTCCGCCAGCATTTTAGCTACCCAAGGATTCGCAGGAGCCGTTCATTGGGCACAAGCGTCTAAAAGGAATGAAGATAGCCGCGCGGCGCCGCCTTACGGTTTTGACACGCAATGTTACTGCTGGTTCCCATAAAGATTTTTTCCAAAGAAATTCACAGCCTTCCGTTCTGAATCCTTAACAGAATGGCAATTCTGTTATACTCTGCCAACTGAATCGTAGCTCTCTCCCGAGGAAACATGCTCCCCGGACTTCGTCTGCGGCAATCCCGTGAACGGCTCGGATTAACCTATCGCGATGTCGAACGTGCCAGTTTTGAATTAGAGGCCCGTCGTGGCCGTCCTGAGTTGATTCTTCATATCAGCCGCCTGGCGGATATTGAGAATCGAGGCGTTGTCCCGGGCCTGCATAAACTTTATACACTCGCGGTGGTCTACCACTTGAACCTGCTCGAGATATTCCGCTGGTAGGATGTTCCTATCGAAGATTGTTTTCCCGACGGCGGCGCCTTTCATGCCCCGCACACGCATCTTGCTGCGCCGCCCGTCTCGCTCAAGACTCCTTTGCGGTTCGATCCTGCATTTGATCCAAAGAGAACGGAACTGCTTTCACGTATGGTCGAGCAGTGGGGCAGTCTCGAGGGCGTGCTGACCAATGGAAATGCCCGCCACCGCTATGGTTACATTGGACTCTCGGACCGGCGCATGGTGCCCTTGCCTCGCCCCGTCAGCGTAGTGCTTCTAGATGTAAGCGTACGCCGCATCCAAGACGACGATTGGGCGAATGAATACGACCGTCCCATGTATTTTGTGGAGCTGCGCGACGGCTACCGGTGTGGATGGTTTCACCAGGACGGCATGCACCTGCTCATGCAACCCCCTCCTCCATCCCGCTGTATGCCCGAGGTTTGGCGGCTACCGGAAGAAGTCGAAGTGGTCGGCCGTGTGGTGGGCGTCGTTACTAGGCTGAATGAACCCTGGAGCATTCTTCCTGAAGAAGCTCCAGCAGTGCGCGGAGATTCGAACAGAAAAGCTCCTTGAGATAGCCGGGTGCGCGCTCAGGCATCAAGACTCGGTAGGCCTCAAGACGGCGCCCATGAGCCAGCGTCGAGTTTAGCCCACCTGGCATTCGCTCCAGACATTCCTTTAAGTCCTCTTCCTGCTTCGCCAGCGGAGTTTCCAGAACTCGCTCGAAGATTTGCTCGTGGCACAATTCGAGGGCCTGTTGAACCGCCTCGTCCGGATACAACGCCGCAAGCCCGGCGTGTTCGTATTTCCCGCTTGAGAGATCGCGCAGCGAGGCCATATAGGTAAGCCTGCCGAATTCCCCTGGAATTCTCGCCAGAGTGGTCAGAGTGAAATCCTGAATGATGCGACGGTTCTGCTGGAGTTGAGTAATCGTTTTCATCAAGTGCTCCGTTCCGCAGACGGAACGTTTTATCTCGGTAATTCCAATACTTCTTCATGGTTGCACGCAGGAGGCTTTCAGCCAAGATGAAAAACATTTCGATTCGCCTGTCATTGCTCGCCTTAGTGGTTTCGATCGTACTCTCTGTTAATAGCACGTTTAAATAATCATCCAGTAACACTCATCTAGTAACCGGCAGGCTGGGGTTTCTGTTGCAATTCTAAGCGGGTCACCCCTTCCAACTCCCACGCCGCCCGGCTCTAGCGCGATCGGCACGAGTGGTTCACCTCTCCCAACGCCCACGCCGCCCGGCTTTAGTTAGCTCCGTCGCCGCGAGTGGCTCACCTCTTCCGACTCCGACTCCCCCTGGCATTGGCGGACCGACCGTTGAGGTCTAACCTCTTCGCCTTTGAACCCTCCCGCGACGGACTGGGATAAACGCTGGGAAGTACAGTGCTCCGCAACTCGCCTTTGCTGCAAAGGGAGAGTTGCGGAGTTTCATTTCTAAGGAATTTCTAATACGAGCTTCGCGCCGTCCGCTGTGAAAGTAACTTGATTGTTTACCGGCCAGTTAAGACATGCTAGGATTCAACGACCATGAGTAGCTTTCCTCTCCCGGTGCTATGGTTGTGGGCCTGCAGCGTCCTCGCACAATTGGTCGTGCTGGCTCTTCTCTTCTCGAAAGGGAATTCCAGGAAACTGCCATATTTTACTGCCTACGTCGCACTGAATATTTGCCAGGCTGGTTTCCTCCTATTTGTGTATACGCATTCGTGGAGTGATCCTGACACTCCTAAGACCCTCGCTTGGACGTCGGAGTGCCTCACTCTTATCGCACAGGCTCTGGCCACAATCGAGATTCTTGAGATTATCCTTAGACCGTTTCAAGGGATTTGGGGGCTTGGATGGCGCGCTTTGACAGTCACGTTGGGGATCGTCGTCCTACTCGTCGCGCTAGCAGCTCGCGGGCATTGGGGTTTAGCTCGGTGGTTCCAACCCGATCGCGGCTATCATCTCACGTTTGCTTCGGTGCTCATTGCCTGCCTGCTCCTTGTTCGTTACTACCCGATTCCCGTCCCGCGCACCTACAAAATGTTACTTGGCGGATTTTGTTTTTATTCCTGCACCGAAATTGTGGTCAATACCCTTCTTCAAGCCTTTTTCAGGAAGGATTTTTTTCTCCACTTGGCGGCTTGGCAACTTTTGACTATGTCTTCATTTGTAATCGTCCAAATCGTTTGGGCGGCCGCCCTCCGGAAGCCCTTGCCCGTCGAAGACCGGCGGCCTGCCTCTTCCTCGGATTCCGATTATCAGCGGCTCTCTCCAGAGATTAATGAAGACTTGCGCCGACTCAATGAAAAGCTCCTCCGACTTTGGAAACTGGAGGCAAGTCAGCAGTGAATTCCACTCTATTACTCCTGATTGGCTTCGCAGTCCTCATGCTGCTTCTGCTTGTGTGGGTCCTGCGTGATCCCCGGAAGCACAGTGGCCCCGATGGCGATCTCGACTCCACCGATGAATTGAGCCAGCGCCATGTAAGCTATTTCCCGCAGGTACGGCAGGCCCTGGGGGCGGAAGACTTCGCTTTTCTTTCCTCGCGGGGATCACTTCAGCTCGCGCGCAGAATTCGCAGAGAGCGCAGAAAGATTGCGTTGGCCTATCTGTCCTGCCTTCGCGGCGATTTCCTGAAGTTATGGCGGCTGGCACGGGTCATTGCTTCGATGTCGCCGCAGGTCGGCGTCGCGCAAGAACTTGCGCGGCTCCGCTTGCGTGTGGCTTTTTCCTTGCGCTATGAAATGATCCGTATCGAGTTCCTCTTCGGATTCGCGCCACTTCTCGAGCTTGGGTCTCTGAGCGACGTGGTTAGCAGGCTGTCTATCCGGTTGGAAACCGCCATGAACAACCTTGGGGAGCGTGCGGCCCTAGCGGCCAAGCTGGCTTCATCGCTGAATGATGGGCACGGTCTGGACACTCGCTAATGCCCCATCCACTGCGGCTAACAACTCCGCAGCTTTAAACGGCTTCTGAAGAATGTAATTCCCGTTACGGGGCGTTTCGTCCGGAGGACGCCCGAGCGGAGCGACTCCGCGCATCCACACGCAACGTTTCGACAAACCTGGCTTCCGGGCCATGATCCAGTCATGAAGTATGTTGCGCCCTGCAGTGCCGGAAAGGTCAAGATCAGCCACAATTAAATCAAACTGTCGATTCTCGAGAAGGGCCATCGCATCCGCGGCGGTTTTTGCTGTCTCCACTTCATGTTCTCGCTCGAGCAAGATGGCTCTAACAGCTTCCAGCACGGAATCATCTTGGTCTATTAATAGGATGCGGCCTTCTCTTACCTGTTCGATCGTCTGGCCAGGTTCGGAAACCTTTACCGGTCTTATCGGCTGATAGGGGACCTCAATCGTAAACGATGCGCCGCGCGGAGGAACGTTGCGGACACGGATAGATCCGCCGTGTTCCGTGATGATTCCATAACAGATGCTGAGACCCAGTCCGGTACCCTTGCCAACAGGCTTCGTAGTGTAAAAGGGGTCAAAGACCCTTGACGCATCCTTTACGCCCGGACCGCTGTCGGTAAATTCGATGAAGAGCCGATCTCCGTTGGCTCCTGTTCGCACCCAGAGATCTCCTTCGTTGGAATGCTCCAGCATGGCATCCACGGCATTGTTGACCATGTTCAGGAACACTTGCTGCAGTTGGTGGGGATCCGCAGAGGTATAAGGTAGTTCCGGAGAAAGTTCCAGATGCACGCGAATGTGATTCATGCGCAAATCGTAGTCGCGCAGCGCCAGCGTCTCTTCCAGAATCAGATTCAGCTGCACAGGCACTCGTTCCGGTTTGTGCTGCCGCGCGAAGCTCAGTAGATTCTGTACGATGCGGTGCGTCCGCTGGGCTTGTTTGTAGAGTTTTTCAGAGTATTCAATTCCTTGCGGGCCCATCTGCCCGCTGGAGGTGAGCAATTGGCTGTAGCCCAGGATTGCCGTAAGCGGGTTGTTCAACTCGTGTGCCACGCCGGAAATCAATTGCCCCACAGCAGCCATCTTCTCGCTGTGCAATAGCTGCTCCTGCGTGCGGCGCAGGTTGTCATACGCTTGCCGCGCTTCTTCGTAAAGCGTGGTGCGTTCGATAGCGCTGGAGAGCTGGCTGCCCACTGCGATCAGCAGGTTAACGTCGGCTGGGGAGAATTCTTTGGGCGTGCGGCTCCCAACCGTCAGGCCCCCGATGACGCGGTCCTTCGACCAGAGCACTACGATATAGGCGGAGAGAAGTTCTTCCTTTCTCTGCGCTTCGCGAAAGATAGCTGGCAGCGGAAGGCCCTGCACCGAAAGAAACGTCGCGTGTACCGCCCGGATGTGCTGAAGCAGCTCCGGTTTCAGAGTGACGGGAGGGAAATTCCTGGCGTACTCGGAGCGGTGCCCCACCGCCGCCACGCGCCGGATCTTTGTCCCCTCCTCGTCAAACAGGTACAGCGCGCATGCATCCAGACTGAACAGCTCTGCCATCTGCCGTAGCGTTCGATGCAGCGAATCGCTCAAGTCCATCGACTCCATGAGCGTCTGGCCGATGGAGTTTAAGACCAGCAGCTCCCGGTTGCGCCGCCTGATTTCCTGCTCCGCCCTCTTTCTTTCGGTGATATCCAGCAGAAAGCCCTGATAGGCCGTAACATTTCCCGCTGTGTCTTTCACCGCGATGGAAGACTCTAGCACCGTACGAACTTCGCCGTCTTTGCGCCTCATCTCGAATTCGAAGTCCGCCACCGTGCCGTGTTCTTGAAGAAGCTTCTTCAGGCGCTCGCGGTCCGCCGGATTCGCGTACATCGCGCCCGGAATATCGGCTCCTAGCAACTCCTCGCGTGTCTCAAATCCCGTCATGCGCATCATCGCATCGTTAAAATCCAGGAAGCGTCCCTGCGGCGTTGAAATAAAAACGCCTTCCTGCACGCTGGACACGAGCGTCCGGTATTTTTCTTCCGCGCGCTTTCTTTCCGTGATGTCCTTCAGGACGTGCACTGTCCCGAGCAAATTCCCCGCCGGATCAGTGAACGTGGAATTAGAGGCGAGAAAATAGCCCTGCAGCCACGGGTCGGTATAATCTCCTTCTCCCGCGACACCCTCGCAATAAGGGCACACCTCGTAAGACAGATTCTTCCGCGCGAGCAAGTCGGTCACCGCGCGCCCAACCAATGCCTGCGAATCTCTGCCCAGCAGATGCCCAAGGCGCAAGTTACAGCGCAGAATCCGTCCCTGCCGATCATGCACGAGAATCGGGTCGCCAATCGAATCAAAGGTGTACGCCCACTGCTGTTGCACGGTGGCCACTTGCTCGAAGAGCCGTACATTTTGCAACGTCAATCCCAGCAAGTTGCTGATATTCAGAAGGTACGAAATTTCGTCTGCCTGAAACTGTTCGTCTCGCGTCGAACCAATCGCGATAATCCCGAGCGGACCATCTTTTCCCGGAAGCGCCATCGTGATGATATTTCCGATGCCGCTTTCCGCCATTCTCTGGCGTACACTCTGATCCGGTTCATCTTCTAGTCGCAAGAACTCGCATTCTTTGTGTAAGACCTGCTGGGACCACGGTGCTTTGGCGGCCAATCTTCCGTGCTTTTTCAGGTAACCCTCATCAAAACCGACCGAAGCGTGCACCACGAGTTGGGCCTTGTCTCCCTCGCCCTCCAGCAGCCGCACAAGTCCGTGGGTCGCTCCCAAGCTCTCCACCAAATGAGCCAGCACCCGGTCCAGCACTTCCTGCACAGACAGTGTTTGCGTGCTGGCGGTCGTCAGCAGCGTGAGTCGGCGCAGTTTCTCGTTCAGTTCCACCGTGCGCGAACGCGCGCCCTCCAATACCACGACCACCATGGCGATTCCCAGCGCCACGCCCAACAAATGATCAAACGCCACTCGCAACAGAAAATACGGATGCTGCGGCCACAACGGACGATCCATTCCATGCAGACCGGTCAATAGAAACACGCCCTCCAACAATCGCACGCCGTGCCCGCGCTTCAACAGCGGCGATCTCCACAGCACCAACCCCGCCCACAGACACACCGCGCTCGCCAGCAGCGCCGTTCCCCATGAAACGCTTGCATAGTCCTGCGCCACGCTGCGCTGAAAGTAATAAACTCCGAATAACACCACTCCCGCGAGCGGCAAGATGGGCCAGCTTCGCTTTCCCGCTCCGGTCGTAAATTGCACCACGGCGGCAGAGAACAGCAGCATCGCCGCCACTCTTCCGATCACCACCACCATCCACAATTGCGGCAAATTGCGGCTCAACATCGCTAATTCGCAGAGCGAGGCGAGGGTAAACACAAGCCACCCACCAACCCAGGCCCGGAAATACCGATTGATATGATCGCGCTGAAAAATAAAGAAGAGGACCAGCAGAATGATGAACGCCGTCGCTTCGAAGAAAGCGATGCCGAGCAGGCCTTGGTTCACCAACACGATGCGCTGCCTCCCGGTCTGAATGGCCCTTGCCGCGAGACAAAGCAGCTGCCTCTCTCGCGAGGGACGTCACAGAGCCCTCTCTGAAGGTTCCTTTGACGCTAACATGCTATTTTCTTAATGGGCAAGGCCACCCCAAACCCGCTGTGCCGTCCCGTATAATGGCGGTAGGGGCAAACACTCGTGGAGCTAGAACAGATACTGGTCGTCGACGATGAAGAGGCGATTCGAGAGGTGGTTTCCACCATGCTCGAATCGAAAGGTTATCGCTGCACGGCCGTGAGCAATGGCCGCGCTGCTCAGGAACAAGTTAAAAAGTCCACGCCGGATCTCGTCTTAAGCGACATGATCATGCCCGAAATGGACGGCATCAAGCTGCTCGATTGGCTTCGCGAATACGACCCCGAAGTCCCGGTCATCATGGTCACCGCTATACACGATATCTCCACAGCTCTGGAAGCCATTCGCCGCGGCGCCTACGACTACATCCTAAAACCCTTCGAGAAAGATCAGCTCTTCCTAGGAGTCGGCCGCGCTCTACAGCATCGCCGTCTGGTCGCTGAAAACCGCAGCTACCAGCTCCAGCTCGAACAACAGGTCGAGGAGCGCACTGCCCAGCTCACTGGCGCGATAGCTCAGCTCGAACAATCCTACGACGACACTCTCGAAGCCCTAGGAAGCGCCCTAGACTTAAAAGACGCCGAAACTGAAGGCCACTGCCAGCGCGTTACGGCTTTCACCATCTCCATCGCAAAAGCCATGCCCGTCCCGAATCACTACTTGCCTATTCTCGCCCGAGCTGCTTTCCTTCATGATATCGGCAAAATGGCCATCCCGGATGGCATTCTCCGCAAACCGGGCCCTCTCACCGACGATGAAAAACAGATTATGCGGAAGCACTGCGAAATCGGCTACAACATGCTAATCCGCATCCCTTTCCTTCGCGATGCCGCCGAAATCGTTCTTGCACACCAGGAGTTCTTCGATGGCACCGGCTATCCGCGGGGCCTCAAAGGCGACCAAATACCTCTCGGCGCCCGCATTTTCACCATCGCCGATTCTCTCGACGCCATGATCAGCGACCGTCCTTACCGCCGCGCTCTCCCCATGTCCCACGCGCGCGAAGAAATCCGTCGCTGCTCCGGCACCCAATTCGACCCCAAAGTCGTCGATGTCTTCTCCACCATTCCTGAAGGGCATTGGGTTGAGCTACGCGAACACCTCGG
>DATFZQ010000108.1:0-83721 GCA_035314345.1 Candidatus Acidiferrum sp. | reverse complement strand
TCCACTACAACTTCGTCCAAGATCCCGCCGCTCGCATCATCCGCTCGGCTAGCGAAGACCTCTTTCGTTAACGTACCGGCCTTGCGTCCAGTTTAGTTTCTTGCTCACACTCAGCGTTTTCCGCTTGCGCGAATCTCCACGTCCCAGCATCCTTGTTTCGCCATGTCTCCTACAAAAAAACTCTCGGTCACCGCTCTGGCGGGCGGTATCGGCGCATCAAAGCTCCTCCTCGGCCTATATGGCGCCATGGATCCGCATGCTCTCACCGTCATCGTCAACACCGGTGACGACATCGTGCTGCACGGCCTGAAAATCTCTCCCGACCTCGACATCGTCACCTACACGCTCGCCGGCGTCGTCGATCCCGCCAAAGGCTGGGGCATGCGCGGCGAAACTTTTCATTTCCTGAATCGCCTTGGCATCTACGGCCGCGAAATCTGGTTCAATCTCGGCGATCGCGATCTCGCTACCCATATTCACCGCACGGATTTGCTTGCGCATGGCAAAACGCTAAGCCAAGCCGCGGAATCCATCCGCCTCGCTCTCGGTGTGAAGTCGCGCATTCTGCCCATGTCCGACCAGCCAATTCCTACCATCATCGAAACTCGAGACGGCAACATGCATTTCCAGGAATACCTCATCAAGCACCGCACCGAACCGGGCGTCCGCGGCATCCACTTCGCCGGAATAAAACACGCTCACGCCGCTCCCGGCGTCCTCGAGTGCATCTGCGACGCCGACCGCGTGATCATCTGCCCCAGCAACCCGCTCATCAGCATCGGCCCGATTCTTGCTGTGCCGCGCGTGCGCGAACAATTGCGCGCCCGCAAAGAAAGCGTCATCGCCGTCTGCCCCATCGTCGGCGGCAAATCCCTAAAAGGTCCCAGCGACAAAATGCTCATCCAACTCGGCTGCGGTTCCTCCGCCTCTGCCGTCGCCAAGCTCTATGCCGATTTCACCGGTACCTTCGTCATCGACCGCCGCGACGCGTCGCAGGAATCTGCCATTCGCGCCCTCGGCATGAAAGTCGCGATCCTACCCACCGTCATGCGCACCCGCGCCCAAAAACGCAAACTTGCGCGGGCTTTGCTGGCCCTCTAGCAACAGTTTCCCAAATTCGAGACAGGGTCATTATAGAAACAAAGATGGAAGACTGGAGTGAGGTAGAACAGGTCCGCACCGCCACCGAGTGCGAGCGCAAGATAGCTGCATCAAACGAGTGCTTTCATCCAAGAAAATGAGTGGGCACGGCTACTCGTTCATTGTCCAACTTTTCGCATTCTCGAATTTCTCGCTGCTGAGCCACACATCCTTGTCCCACTCAGTACCGATCGCAACAATCGCTTCACGCGCCGCTTCTTTGTCTCCCGCCTTGACTGCCATGCTCGCGAATCGATTCCTCTTTAATGAGGACACTCCGTATAGCTGTTCGAGCGCAGCATAACCGCGTTCGATTCTAGGCCAGGACATATGTTGCATGGCGGTTTGCTTCGCATCGCACTGACATGCCTTAAGGCTGGTAATTTCAAAATAGAGAATGTCTCCTTTTTCGCCGCCAATTCGGTCGGAGACTTCTTCGGCGAACGACTCAAGCTCCCCCTCGTCCCCGTACCATTTGGTCTGCAAGGAATTCGCATGCTCACGGTAGAAATGATAGTAATCAGGCTCAAACGTGACAGCTTGTTCCAGGAGTTCTCGGGTCTGTGATTTGTCCCACCCTTGGGCGAGAGCCACCGTTTGCATCCCCTCATACCAATACGGGCACTTTTCCTTTAGGCGCGCCGCTTCCGCGAGCGTTGCGCTAGCTAATCCAACGCGTTCTCCAAATAAGTCCCAACCTTTGTCGGTCACACTGCTGGCGTATCCGTTGCCTCTGGCTCGCCACGCATAGCCCATATAAGCTTGTGCAAGACTTATGCGGGCGGCGGCGGACTCCGGCTTTACTGCAATCCATTTGTTCAACGAATCGAAGAACATCTTCCAATCAGACTCATCTGGATTTGCTCCGAGAAATGTCTCGTGGATTGCGAAATAGAACTCCAAGACCTTCCACGTGCCGCCGAGGACTCTCCCTTTTCCCTCCCGCGCTTCCTTTATAGTTTTTTCCAGCTGATCATAATTTCCCTCGCTGAAATATTGTTTTATTGGGCTCTGATATTCGAGCTCTGTTTGGAGATTTTGCGGGGACACTATAAGCGGCTCGACGGGCCGCGCAGCTGCCATGACTTGGCTAGCGTGGCTGTTTGGGTTGTAGCCACGCACGATCTGAAGCAGGGCACTACTGTCCAGCTGGGCGCGCGCGTGCGTTTTCCCGCAGGAAATCCCCGCCAAAGAAACACTTAGCGCCATTAGAAACGTAAGCTGCTTCTTGGAAAGCATATAAACGCTCCTACTTAAAGATTTACGTATCTAAACCGTACGCGACCAGTTTTTCCAAAGAAACTGTACTGAGGGACGGTATCGATAGTTGATTGGACACAGTGCGAAAGCACTTTGGGAAACTCCGTCGGCAGCCAGTTGGATATCCCTATCGTGTTGCTCTAGCTAAGCTAGTTGAGCTGGGAGGGGGTGGGCTTAAGCTGCAGCGAGGAATGGCGAGTAATTCTGCCATGCGCTCGGCCAATTCGCTACGAGCGTCACCGTCATTACCACCACGCGGACGGTTTCAGTGGCTTGGGGATTTTTCTTTCACAATGATCAGACCCCACGGCGCGATCGTTGCCTGTTGGCCTTGCGCGAACGATTGGCCAGTCAACAGATCTGTTCCCGCCCCATAGGAATAGACCACCTCAGCGGGTGAGCTGGAATAATTGAGAAAGTAGTGGAGCTTCCGACCGTCCTGACCGACACCGTGTTTGACGCGGACGCTCGAAGGTAGTTGTTGGTCGGGACCAGCAAGGCCCGCGGCGCGAAGCGCATCCAGCACAATGGCTTGCTGGAGCTTGTCGGACAAAACTGTACCTTCGTAGGTCAGCGTTCCTGAGCCAAAGCTATTCGTTGTCACAGCAGACCAGCTTCCGAAGAACGGATGCTCGTAATAGGCGAGCGGCTTCGCCGTCTCCAACTGCAGAAACTCAGCCCAGGTGCTGACTTTGTTCTCTTCGCCAACGTGAAATGGATCGCCTCTCAGCGCTAGCGGTTTTTCCAAATTCGAGAACTCCTGATACGTAAATCCTGCCGCTTTTCGCAACGGCCCAGGTGCCATCTCCCAGCGAACGGCGGAGTTCTCGTTCGTAAATGCGCTCTTGAAAGTCATCAATACGTGGCCGCCGTTGCGAACGTAGTCGGAGATTCTGTTCAGCAAAGCGTCATCGGCGACATAGAGGCAAGGAACGATGAGCAGTTTGTATTGCGAAAGCTCAGCAGTGGTAACGCTGGGAAAAACAAAATCGCTGCCCACATTGGCAAAATAAAGCGAGTCGTGAAGCTGCGCCGCAATGGCGTTGTAGCCATGCGAAGCCTTGCCCGGCACCCAGCCAGATGCCGGCATTCGCTCGAAAGGCATGAAGCTGATGGCGTGCGCGGAATCCACGCTGTAAAGAATCGCGACGTCGTTGTGGATTTTCATGTTGGCCAGTTCGGGGCCGATCTTTTGGAGTTCGTGAGCGACGCGGCTGACTTCGGCATAAGCGCGATTCGGTTCGAGGTCATGGCTCAGCACGCCTTTCCAGTTGGTCTCCTGGCCGGCATGAATCGAGTGCCAATGCCAATACTCGACCATGTTGGCCCCGCTCGATACATGCGTATAAACGTCGAGGCGCAATTGCCCGTCGTAGGGAGGAAACTGGCCGGCGGAATCCCAGCCAAGCGTTTGTGCGTTTGTTTCGGTCACGAGAAAGTTGGTGTGCTTCAGCGAGCGCGCAAAATCTCCCTGCAGCGCCTGCCACGCGCCATCCATATGATCCTGCGTGCCGTGATAGGGATTGTTGGCGACAGCGTCGAGAACAGCGGCGACTGTGGGTTCATCCGTTCCGCCGCCCATCATTCCTCCGAAATCGTGAGTGATAAACTGGTCGGGCCGGCGATACTTGCGGACCAGCGCGGCCTGCCATCCAAGAAAATTTGTCACGCGCATCTCCTGCCAGCGGCTCCATTCGAGTTTGTAACTGGTGCTGGTGGCATTGTCGCGCGTGGGCATGTCCGCCCAGTCGTTCACGTCCTGGCCCCAATAGTTCAGGAACCAGGCCTTGTTGAGCGTGTCGGTGGTTCCAAACTTTTTCTTGAGATGCTCTACGAATCCAGTGAAAACTTCGGGATTCGAGGCGCCGTAGCCGCTGGTTTCGTTGTCGATTTGCCAGCCGATTACGACCGGATTGTCTTTGTAATGGCTCACGAGATTTGTGATGACACGTTCGGCGTAGAAGCGATACTTGGGATTGTCGAAATCCATGTTCTGGCGCATGCCATAGCCGACGTAACCTTCGCCGAGCGGCCGCGCCAGAATCTCCGGATGCGCGTGCGCCATCCAGGTCGGTATCGAGTACGTAGGCGTGCCCATGATCACCTTTATGCCAGCTTTACCCATGGCATCCACGACGCTATCCATCCAGGCGTACTCAAAGTGTCCGTCGCTCGGCTCCCACAGACTCCATGTGGACTCGCCCATGCGAACAACACTGATTCCTGCAGATTTCATTAGCGCGACGTCTTTTTCCAGCTGGCCGGGCTGCAGGTCCGCGGGCATGTACTCGTTGTAATAGGCAGCGCCGTAGAGGATGGTGGGCTGCGAAGCGCCGGGCGGGACCGCCGGTTTTTGTGCAAATGCGGAGAGACACGCTACCGACATCGACCCTGCGATCAATAATCCGCACAAGACGCGAACAGTGTTCGCTTCGTGCCGTAGCATGAATGCCTCCCGAACCGCTTCCGTCTCGCAGCCGACGAACATTCTAGTCCGCTCGTAACACAACCACGAGGCCGATGGGAGACTAGTTCACCCGGCTGCTGGTTTCAAGAGCAGTGCGTCGAACTAACAATAGGCGTTGCCAAGAAATGCCGTTTCGGGTCATATAGCCTCTTCTGGATTAGGCAAATAAGTCCCACGAGAAAGCAGGAGAGACGGATGTCCGCATCATTTCGAACCGCCGGGTTCTTCTTCTCTGCAATGACTCTATTTCTGCCGCCGACCGTTTTGTCGCAGCAGCAAGTGCGTCCGCCGCTGCACTCCAGCGGCCACAACATCCTGGATTCCGCCGGGCATTTGGTGCGCCTTACTTCCGTCAACTGGTACGGCTTCGACCAGAAAGAATTTGTGGTCGGCGGACTGGACCACGCGCCCCTTGCCACGATCATCGCGCAAATCCGCGCAATCGGCGTTAATTCTGTGCGGCTCCCGTGGGCCAATGAAACGCTGGAGCGCAATCCCGTGGTCCCCGATTACGCCGTAAAGGCAAATTCGCAATTTCGCGGCAAGCATGCGATGGAAGTCATGGACGCCGTGATTGCCGCTCTGGCACGCGCACACATCATGCTCATTCTCGATAATCACGTGAGCCGCGCTGACTGGTGCTGCAAGGACGACGATGGCAACGGTCTCTGGTACAACGCGGAATATCCAGAAGAAAAGTGGCTGGCGGATTGGCAGGCAATCGTTCGGCGTTACAAGCATCAGCGTTGGGTCGTCGGCGCGGATCTTCGCAACGAATTGCGCAGCGGAGCGCAGTGGGGTGGCGACGATCCCCATCTGGATTGGCATGCAGCGGCGGAACGCGGCGGCAATGCGGTGCTTGCTGCGAATCCGAACTTGCTGGTGATGATAGAGGGACCGGAGTATTCCACCGATCTCACAGCGTTTGGGAAATTGCCCGTCACGCTAAAAATCCCGAATCGTGTCGTCTATTCGCCGCACGCTTACGCAATCGGCGGCCATACCTTTCAGAATTATGGCGAATTGAAGCAAGCCTATGATGCACGAGCTGGGTATTTGCTGCACAACGAGCCTGGCGTGCCGCTGTGGGTTGGTGAGTTCGGGGAATGCCAGACTCTGCAATGCGGAGATCGCGCGCAATGGTTCCGCTGGTTTGTGCAATACTTGAGCGAGAACGACTTGAGCTGGAGCTACTGGGCGCTCAACGGAACACAATCCAGCGGCATCACGCGCAAATATGACGAGGTGGAAACGTTCGGCCTTCTGACACCGGATTACCAGCACATCGCCGCGCCCGAAATGGTCCGTCTTCTGCAAACCATCGAGAGCCCACCGCAACCGAGCAATCCGTAAACCATCACAGCGGGTGGGCGCCTTTTTCGCAACGTGCCTCGCAGTGTGGTATCTTCAAAAACTTCGAACATGACAACCACTCCTCTCACTGCAACGGACTTTCGCCACGCGCTCGGCCAATTCGCCACAGGCGTCACAGTCATCACCGCCCCGCGTGCTCCCGGCCAGGCGTACGGGATGACTGCCAACTCTTTCACCTCGGTCTCTCTCGACCCGTTCCTCACTCTCGTTTGCGTCGACCAGCGCAGCCATCTCCTGTCCCTTCTCAAACAAAACCGCTTCTTCGGCGTCAACGTTTTGAAGGAGCACCAGCAGGCTGTGTCCGTGTATTTTGCGCAATCTGAACAAACCTCGGAAGCGGAGACGAAGCTTGGCATTCGCTATCGCTGGACACAAGCAGGCGTCCCGCTCCTCGAAGACACCATCGCCCAAATCGTCTGCAGGGTCGTCGCCACCTACATCGCGGGCGATCACACTATTTTTCTAGGGGAAGTTCAAAGCGCCGATCTGTTTCCCGGTGAGCCGTTAATCTTCTTCCGCAGCCACTACCGCCAACTTGCCCCGCCCCGCTAGCGTTTCACCTCTAACTCCTAAATTCGATTTCACTATCTTTAGTGCGCAGCCCAAAAATTCTTCTTGACAATATTATAACTTCAGCGTATATTAACGCATGGGATATACCGTAGCGCCAGCTTCTAGCTGGCGCTTTTTCTTTGGACTGGCCACTTTTTCAAGTTGCAGCCCAGGGCACCGTAGGTCAAAGTCGTACCCGGCACGCCTCAGCGCAAGCCCTTTAGAATCAATACTTCAATACTTACAAAAATGCCCGTTAATATTGATTCTAAGCCACTTACAGAAAGCTTAAGCCTTTTAGAACCAACGCTTACAAAAAACCGGGGGGTGTCAGTGTCCGCCCAGCGAATCCCGCTTCACTCCGTACTCCGCGCCCCAGCGATCCGTCATCTGCCCGCGAATCTCCCAAAGCTCGGGGAAAAACTTATGACGCATGCCATCCTCGAGAATCTCGACCGGCCGCCCCTTGAGCGACTTGGAACCGAATCCAATCGTCCGGTAAATCAGCTGCATGTGCTCGTATCGGAATTTCTGGAACAGTTCGTCGAATTCCGCCAGCTCTTCGGCCACCATGTACGCATCCCCATGGTTGTATTGCGAATCGTAGATCTTTTCGATCGTAAGCCCATGCTTGTCCAAATAATTCGTCTTGAACGAATTCCAGATCGGCTGGTACATCTTCAGCAGCACGCGAAACCCGGGCGATTCTTGCCCGCTTCCGTTCCCCAGCTTCTTTCGGATCTCTTGATACTCCTTCGGCGACATCGTCTCCAGCAACGCCAGCTGTTGAATCATCAATTTCTGTGCCGTGTGCACGCGCCGAAATAGCGTAATCACACGATTCGTATTCTCCTGCTGCAAATATTCATCGATATCCAGCAGCGTATAAGCCATCAATTTCATCCACAGCTCTTCGATTTGATGCACGATCTGGAATTGCATCTCGTCTGCGTTGCACAGCTTGTCGTAGTCGAGTTGGCAGGAAAGTAGCGTCTTTGTGCTCAGATACACCTCGTAGTCGAGCGTCCCGTCGCCGCCCATAATGGCGTAAAACTGTTCTCGATTCACGCGCACCTCCCCGAATGCAGCCGCCAGTACAATCGCAAATACGCTAGCGCCCTGCGCAATTCATAGTGTTTCGTGAACAAAATCCTTAATGCCTGTCCACGCTCGCCAATCCCGTCCAGCTATATCCTCGTTGCGAGCGCAACAACTCATCCTTGAATCCCGAAGCCAGCCACGGCCGCACTTCTTCTTCCTTCAAGTAATATGCCACTGGCGTGACCAATTGATCGAAAACATTTGCATGGACTTCATCGAAGGGGTAGCTGTGCATCGCAGCGAAATAATCCCCATACGGCAAATGCTTCGGCCCTTTTCCGTCTGGTCCCGGTCCGTAGAAGAGCTTGATCACGACCCAGAGAAACGCAGACGGAATCAGACACAGCACGCGCAACAAACCCGCGGGCAATTTCGAAGTCACCGCCGTTCTAATTGGATTGATAAACCGTGGAATCCACTCATTTCCTTCATATCCATAAACCCAAAAAAATACGCGCCCACCATTCCGTGCGCGTGAAGCCAAACTCGCAAACCCCGCGGCTGGATCTGGCAAGTGATGCAAAACTCCCACAGAAAACGCCATATCAAAAATCGGCTTCACCGGAGGATGCAGCAAATCCCCAATCACAACATGCGCATTCGGCAAATCCCGTGTGTGCGCAAACGCCACGAATGCGCTCTCACCCAAGTCAAGCGACACAATCGCCTTCGCGCCATGAGAGGCCACGATTGCGGTGTGCCGCCCCTTGCCGCATCCTCCCTCGAACACGGTTTGTCCCTTGAAATCTTCGCCCGTTACCGGCGCGATCCAGTCGAAGAACTCTTGTTCGTAATACCTGCGCAAATCGCTCCAGCGCGTCCACTCCTCCGCGAACCGCGACGCCGTCTCGATCTTCACATTCTCCAAATTCGCGGGCATTAGAATTGGCACGCCGTCGCAAATCGAAAACTCCGCTTTACATCCAGCACACGCCAGCGTCCCCGCCATGACGTGCTCTTTTTCTTCGCGAACTCCTTCTTTGCGAAGCGTCAGTTCACTGCCGCAATTCGGGCAAGCAAGATAATTCAAAGCTTCTAGTCGCATGTCACCTGGAAATACAATGGAAAATCGAAATGCTTCAAAAATTCAGAAGGGAAGTAGTGCCTATCAGTTTTTCTGGAAGGCATGTCGCAAGGCACCGCGAAACATCGCAAAGAGGCGCGCCATTTCCGCCGAACTACCAGCCTCCGGCTCCCGCCGTTCGCGGAGGCTCATCGCGACCCGCCAGCGCTTCGCGACGGCTGCGAAATTCGCGCACACTATAGACGGGCTTATTCTGCGATTCGTAATAGGTCCGCGCCAGCATCTCGCCGATCAACCCCGTCGCAATAAACTGAATGCCGCCCATCACCAAAGCCATTCCCAGAAGCATCAATGGCCCGTGATTCGCCAGCAGCCCTTCATCCAAAATCGCTTTGCGGAGGAACACCCACAATCCTATGCCCGCTCCGCCGGTCAAGCAGGCCAAACCCATCAAGCCGAAAAATTGCAGAGGCTTCGTCGAATAATCCAAAAGGAATTTTACGCTCAGCAAGTCCAGGAGCACGCGCACAGTCCGCGATATCCCGTAATTGGACTCCCCATTCTTGCGCGCGATATTCGAGATTGGTACTTCCGCCACCGAAGCTCCCGCCCAACTCGCCAGCGCCGGAATGAACCGATGCAGCTCGCCATACAAATGAATCTCCGACAAAACCTCCCGCCGGTAAGCCTTGAAGGTAGTTCCAAAATCGTGCAAATCCACTCCAGACAGCTTCGCCATCATTTTGTTGGCAATCCGGCTGGGCAGTTGTCTCGTCAACCAGTGATCCGTGCGCGATATCCGCCACCCGCTTACCAAATCGTAGCCTTCTTCAATTTTTTCCAGAAACCTCGGAATCTCATCCGGGTCGTGCTGCAAATCTCCGTCCATCGAGATAATGATTTCGCCCCGCGCAAAATCAAATCCGGCCTTCAAAGCTGGGGCCTGCCCGAAATTTCTTCGCAGCTGCACCACATTCACCCGCGGATCATGCTCGTAAATATCGGAAAGCACTTTGAACGTTTTGTCCTTGCTTCCGTCATCCACAAACACAAGTTCATACCGCTCGCCAATCGCATCCATCACTTCCGTAAGCTTCACGTAGAGTGGTGGAATATTTTCCTGTTCGTTGTAAAACGGAACGACGATCGAGTAGCGAATAGGTGGATCGTTCTTCATGCTTTCAGTTCTAGGCTTTCCTCAGGCTTCTTGGGCTGCGAAACCATAGTCTACCAGCCGAATCCCCTGCGAGGCGACAAGATTTCGTATTTGCGTGTTCGTCAATATCTCCAGTTCGGCTTGACGCGAAGCTTGCAGCCGGGTCGCCGATTTGGCCAAATCCTCATCCGCGTATCCCGGATGGCACATCAATTCGGTCGTCCCCTCCGGCAAAATCTCGAGCAGTCGCAAAACGCCTTCCTGCGTCAGCTCCCCCGTCTGCGCAATTCCGCAAAAATAGTCCGCAGCGGCAATCCCAGCGCGTTCCGCCTGCTCCCGCGCATCCCGCGCCAGCAGCTTCAAGCCTCGTGCCTGCACACCTTGCTTCATCACTACGGTCCCTTTTTGTTTCGCACCTGAGGAAAGCGCCGCGCGCAGGCTCGATTCCTCATGCGAAATCCGCACTGCCGCAATCCCATGCCTCTTCGCCAGCCGCAGCGCGATCTCGAACAACCCTGGCAGCATCTGCACGTGACGGTGCCCGTCAAGATGGGTCGGCTCGATTCCAATGTCGCGCACCTTCTGAATCTGTGCGTCCCATTCGCGCTCTACTTCTTCAAGCAATACACTTCGACGCGCCAGCTTCAGAAGCAAACTCTCCGGTTTACCCTCCAACTCGCCCCGATCGTTCAAAAGCGTCGTTACCAATTCCCGTTCCGCTACTGGCTCGCCATCGCTCAAGTTCAAATGCACCCCAACTCCCAACGCCGGCGTCGTCCGCGCCAAATCGACGCCAGACGCAAATGCCGCGCCATTGGCCAGCAGGGAAGCGCTCGTGACGATTCCGTTGCGGTGCGCCTCGGCTATCCCCCGGTTGACGCCCTCCGTCCACCCCAGGTCATCCGCGTTTACAATCAGGTTTCTCAAGGCTCGCCTGTCCCGTCGTTCCAACCTGTACTCCGGTACAGCTATCCTTTCGTGCGCCCCCACTCGACCGTACCATTGACCCTTTTTCTCCTCAACTTTAGCATGCCTTTTAGAGGCAAAAATGCCGCCAGTTAAGACGCGTGAGAACAGGGTGTTAGGCGAGCGCTACGGTGACAAGCGCCGAGGCCGCCGCATGAATTCCCGCGTGCCAGTCCGCCTCGAGTGGGATGGAGACGCCGGAAAGCGCATTTCGGTGGAAGCCCACACCCGCGTCGTCAATCCGTACGGCTGCATGGTGGTCTTAGAGCAGGAACTTAAGCTCGAACATCGCCTGGCGCTAACAAATCTTGCCACGGATACCAGTAATGCAGCAGTAGTGGTCTGGCGTGGGGTTCCGCGCCCGGATGGCTGGGAGTACGGCGTCGAGCTTGTCGCGCCGGAGATGGATTTTTGGGGGCTTGAGCTTTGATGAAACCTCAACCGAACGTCAAACCGGCTACTTCGGCCCCTAGAGTGGTCTCGACGCGTCCGCCCACGGCGGAAGAGCGTCGCCGCGCCCAGCGTGTCCTCCTCAGGATCCGGGTTGTGGTCCAGGTCACCGGCAAATCGAATACGCTCGAAGGGCATACCCATACTGTCAGCGCGAGCGGCGCCATGTTGATTATTCCCGAGCCCCTCCCGGAAGGAACCATGGTTACCATCGAAAATCCCAAAGCCCAGAACAAGGTCGAAGCACGGGTGGTGCGTCCGCCGCAAATGAGCCATGAAGGCTCGCAAGTTCCCGTGGAGTTCACCTCGCCTTCGCCCAATTTCTGGGGCATCTTCTTTCCACCCGACGTTAACTGACGATCCGACAAGGATCGTCATCCTGAGGAGCGCAGCGAGTCGAGGGATCTCTCCTGACTCTGTGCCCTCTGTGTCCTTCCTGGACGATGTTCTGGGCGGGGAGCAAAACTCATCGCTTTGTTTTTCGCGTCCCCCGCTACAGTTCAACCACAAAAAAGCGGCCCCGACTAAGATCGGGGCCGCTCGATGACTTTTGTACTGAAGGGGCCGCTACTGGATGATCGTAACGTTGATCGCGGACGCAGCCGGTGTAGCTACCGGGCTCGTCGTGATCGCGATGCTCGTGGTGCCCGTGACAGTCAGGTTGAGCGTACCGCTCGCTGATGCCGCCGTAGTAGCGTCCCCCAGGTAGTGTGCGCTGATCGCGTGGGTCCCTACGGCCAATGCCGGGGCGGTTGGTGTCGCAGTCCCGCCTGCCACCGTGGCTGCCGTGCCGATCATCGTGCTTCCATCGAACAGTTGGACCTGCCCGCTAGGAGTGCCACCAGTCACCGAAACGCTGAACGAAAACGTAGCGGGCGAAATGACCGTCCCACTGGTCACGGTCAATTTTGTAGCCGTAGCCGTCTTGGTGACGCCGCCGCCTCCTCCGCTGCCGGAGCTGCACCCCATCGTCAAACTGAGTATGCAAACAAGCCCCAACCCCAGTGCCGCGCGATACTTCTTGCGCTCCCCCGGCAGAAACACCAGGAACAGCGCCGCAAAGCCTGTTCCCGCGCTCAGCGTCCACCAGCCCTTGCCGGACGTCGTCGGAGGAGTCGCGTTTGCCGGAGGAATTGCCTTTGCCTCGAACATTCGATCCTCCCGAAGATTGGAAGCTGTCACGGTCCCAGTCCCAGTTGCAGCCGTCACCATGCAGTTCAACGTACCGGGGACAGCCGTAGTCCCTGTCACGTTGATGTTCAGCGGAGAAGGTGTGCAGCTCACCCCAGGGGGCAGACTGGCCGCTGTCGGCGTCACCGCCACCGTGCCTGTGAATCCGCCGGTTGGCGTTATCGTGACCGTCAATGCCGCAGCCGCGCCCGTCATCGAGCTAAGAACCAAAGGCTGGGGAGCATAGAAAACTGTAAAGTTTCCAACCTGCGCCTGCGTCACGGTGACCGTCGCAGACGCCGTCGACGCCGAGCTCGTGTAATTCCCGTCGCCGCTCGTGTATGTCGCGCTAATCGTTTGCGTTCCCGCGGTGCTAAACGTGGTCGTCAGCGTTGCCGTCGCAAAGGCGCCCGTCGTGGTAGTAGCGGCAGTCGGCGCTAGTGTAACTGTGCAGGAGGGAGCTGTGCCGCATGACGAAAACGTAACTGTGCCTGTCGGGCCGGCCCCATTGCTCGCGGAGGGAATACTGTTTTGCGTATAGTTCGTCGATATCGTCGCGACCAGTGTGACCGACTGTGCGGTTGAAACCGAGATTGAGGTTCCCCCGTTGGCCGTGAGGGCCGTCTGCGTTGGACCGGGAGTGACGGTGACCGTATTTGCAGCTGAGGTACTCGGGTTGTAACTGTTGTCGCCTGAATAGGTGGCTACGATAGGATTCAAACCTCCAGCGAGCTGAATGAGCAGATCCTCAACAAATCCCAGGTTGCCCACGGAGGAAAGATTCGTGTTGGCAGAGCCGGTCTTTATGAAGTCGTTCATCGGCTTGCCGTTGTTGGTGAGAGTGATATTTCCCGTTGGACACGGGACCACCGGGATATTCGTGGCGGATGTCGTCGAAGAATTGTTGCAGATAGTCCCCGCGGTTGCTCCCACCACATTCACAACCATGATGTAGTTCGTGCCATACTGGACGGAGGTGGCATTCTGGGACAGGAGGTTGCCAGCGGGATCTGAAGCCCAAATGTTCGCACTTGTTGTGCTGCCTTCCCTATTGACCGTCACGTTGATGGGAGTCGAGTCGCTCGGTGCGAAGGTTCCGTCGCCCGCATAATGCGCTATCACTGGATAGGCCGTGCCTGCTCCCGTGGTGTCATCTCCTGGCAACATATTGGTCGAGATCGTTGCCGTCCCTCCGGAAAGGGTAGCGCGACCTGCGCCAACTTGTGCGAAGTTCGGGGGCTTTGCAATCAAGGAAACTTCGCCAGTTGGCGTTCCTGATCCCGATGTAACAGTAATGGTGAAACTCTGCGTCGCCCCGTGAGTAATATTCACAGTGCCGGTGGCGGGGCTGGTGATAGCGGGCATCGCGGGTTTGAAGTTTGTGGTAACCGTGCTCCAGTTCGCGATCAATTTCGAAGCGTTTACCGACCCCAACCCAGTTGCCAGGTCATAGCCAGCAGTTGTCTGCCATCCTGGAGTTGTTGCGCTGAATGGAGGGTTTGGCTTGGCAGGTTCCACGAGGACGCCCAAGCCGCCCGCCGTCTGATTGCTGCAATTAGGCGAGCCTCCTGCGCACTCCATGGAATTATTGCCTTTCGTTATGTCATTGAAGGTGCAGTTCGCGTTGATTCCACCTGGTCCAAGCGACGAATTACAAGCGCTGGTGCCCGGAGATGTGCCCTGCGCCGTCGCAAGCTTATACAAGACATAGTTCGCATTGCCTTGGCGACCGCTCCTTCCCGCCGCCAACTCCGACTGGTTGACGAGTGCCATCATCCCTGCAAACGCTGGCGTCGACGCGGACGTTCCGCCCACGCCTGTAAAATTGAAATTCGGCCCTGTCAAGTTACAGCCAGCGCCCTTTTGGGCTGTTGAGTCAGCTAAACAGATAACGTAGAAGTTGTTGCTTGCGGTGTTCACCGAGGCAAACAGAGAGACGTCAGGAATGTCCCGTACACCATCTGCAGGCACCCCGGGCGCACTCTGCCACGGTGGTTTCGGATACCCGGTGCATGTATTCGTGGTGAGATTTTGGACCCCACAGTTACTCTGCCCGCCGCTGCCCCCGAGAAGATCCAAGCCAGTCTGATCCACGGACGTACACCCCGTCAGCGATCCCGCGGCCGCGCAACTGGCATTCCATGTGATCTCGGGAATATAGGAGATCGCTGTCTCCAACGCTGCCGTGTTGTTCCAAAAAGTCGTTGGGTTTGTCGCGTCGTCAAAATCAGTTCCGCCCACGGCTACGTTAAACGGCGTCGATGCGCTTCCGCTGACGCTCAGGCCGAACTGAGCCGCGTTTAGATTTCCTTGGTCTGCGTCGCAGACATCCGAACCGCTATCACCCGTGGACACCATGACCGTTATGCCTTGCGCCGCAGCTTGTTCCCACAAAGTGCTGCTAAACGCGGTGTCAGTATCGGCCTCGCAGGACCCGAAGCTTTGGCTCATGACCGGCGCAAGATTATTATCCACAATGTACAACGCTGATTGGTCAACGCCATCCGTGGGTTGTATCCCTGCCAGCACACCGGTTTCCGTGCCTCCATTGACCACTAATAGAATCGTGGCATTCGGAGCAACCGCCCCAACCATCTCCACGTCTAGTGTTGCTTCGCCATCGTCCCCAGGCACGATCCCAGGGTCTGGTCCGTTCACTATGACGTTGTTGGCTTCCGTAAATGCCTTTAGGTTCGCCAAGTTGAACCCATTGCCATAGTCATTTATATCCTGCACGTTGATATTGGAACGCGCAACAATCGCGACCGTTTGGCCCATTCCGGCCAGCACCGTACCCACTGTTGCTGGGATGCTATAAATTTTCGCGAGGTCCCCTGCGCCCACGGCGTAGAGGCCCGTTCCCGTTCCAAACCCCGGCTTCAATTTACCTTCCGCTTTAGCCTGTTCCAGCGCTTTCGAGAAGTGTATGAACGACTTCTGGCGGAAATCGTGAAGTGAATGAATCCTCGCGACAACCGGCGCCAGTGCAGCTGGAATTTGCGGGTCAGACACACTCGCCATGTGTTTCTCGCCATTCACAAGGAAGCTATGAATTTCCGTATGGAAGGCAATTCGCACCGTGCCGGCCGTCCCGCTGAACTCGATAAACATGCCGCTCGCCGCTGGCTTGATTCCTGTGAATCCCTTTTGCGAAAGCCAGTCTGTCACTTTTTGAATATCCGCGCTCGCCGGGCCGAACTGCTGCCCGAACTGTATTGGCGTTAGCCACGCGTGGTAATTCGGCGAGCTCTTGGTTTGCTGTTCGTCCATCATGTTACGCAGCGTTGTTTCTTGCTCCGGGCTGCGTTGCAAAACGAGCAGCATTCTATTCACTAGCAGCGAATCAGGCGCCGCACCTTGATCGAATTCTGCGCGCGCCAATGGATGTACGCTTCGGTGCAGCGTGACGAGATTCGTCTCGTCAATCGGTTGGGTGATTCGTGCGGGAACCGCCACAGCCTGCGTGGCCGACGCGCTATCCGGCTTCGTTTGCGCCGAAGCGCGCACGCCTGAAAACACAAATGGAACGGCAAGAAACAAAATCGCACTGCGAAATATCTGAAAGTTAGTCTTCATGATCCGCCCATGCAACAGATTTGATGTGGCCCTCGGTCCAGGGGGAGCTACCGTACCGCAAAGGATTGGTTCCTGGGCGGAATGGTTGCCCTGGCTGGAGGCCTGCACGAGTACGCTTACTCCCGAAAAACTGAAGGAGAGGTTAGCACAAACCGTTTGCAGCCCTTTCACCAACTTGCTGCCCATCCTGTATAAGTGGTAGCACTCCCGACAATTCCTCACCCACCGCCCACTTCACCCTTAACTTTCGAGAAAAACAATGCTGCAACAATCCAACCGTAAATGCCTGTCTTTTATTCCTTTATTCCGCAAAATCCCTCGCGAAGTTCCCTTGTCTTCCGTATAACTGTTTGGAAGCCTGCTTGTAACAAATTACAAACCCATCCCCCTTTATTTAGTTTCGCCGTTACTCCAAAATATTCGTTTTCCCGCCGGCGTCCCCATCCCGCGCCCCTTTTCAAACTGTTCGACTCTCCGGGTTCCTCCGCTCAGCGCGGGGCCTACCCCGAGGGGGTCGGGGCCCTGGCCAATCTGCATCCTCAACAAGAAATCGGCGCTTCAGTTTTCCCGTGAAACCCGCATCCCTTGTCTTTTGTGCCGCTAACAGCTAAATCAGGGCGGCCCATCTCCCGCGCTCCATGCGACGCGTCGTTGACAAATGTCCTCCACTAGTGCCAAGTAAGGGCGCACGGAGGCCGTATGACACGTACTATTTTGCTTGTGACAGTAGCGTTCCTAGCAGGACTCGGCATCGGCTACTACGCTCGGAGAGCCGGTATCGGCGTGCCACACAAAGCGGACCCCCACGCTGCGGACTTAGCCGCCATCGAAAAACTCCACAAGTCAGACGTTGCGGCCACACTCACGCAAGACCCCGCCTCGCTGACGAGTCTCTGGTCGGACGATGGAGTGAACCTCGGCGCTGCCGGCACGCCCGTGGTGGGTATAAAAGCCATGAAAGAGATGTATGAGCAATTCCGGGCCGGGAACCCGGATTTCAAGGTATTGAACTACGTGTCCGACATCAAAGAGATTCAAATCGCGGGAGACTGGGCCCTCGAGGTAGGAAATGTGCAAGCCACGTACAAGCTGTCTGCCAAGGACGCTCCCGTCAATGTCAACGACAAAGGTATGCGTTTGCTGAAGCGGCAGAGCGATGGATCATGGAAATTTGCGCTGGTTGGCCTGAAATAACTCTGAGAAGGGCAACGAGCAGAGACCTGACTTGTGCGCAGCAGTCCCGATCCTCCTTACCGAATTGAATCGCGGAGCTGAAGGAGAGCGGTATCGGCCGCGTCCACCTTGATCAGGCCAAAGCGAGGATTGTCGAAATCGAAGATCACATAGACGGTGATCGAGATGATCGCGGCATAAATCAGGACATGCAGCCAGCTCCGCGTCTGGCGTTTGGACATGGCGTAACCCGCGAGCAGACCAGAGAGGAGCGCGATGCCAATCAACAGGTAAAACACGAGAGCCGGAAGATGGATCTTCTGCCCAATGGCACGAGAAGTAGCGACATCGATCATTTCGGTGAGAGCTGGCAAAAGAAGCCTGGCAGAGTCTTGAGTTGGGTCTGCCCGGCTGGCGGTTAACGCTTGGGACCAAATCTGCCCCTGCAGTGCTGACGCCCGCGCAAATTCGATCTCGGAGGCTTCCTGGTGCGCAAACTTCTCATAAGCCTGAAGGCGAGCATCGAGATAGTCTCGGAATAAATGGCGTATTGCCGGCTGCTCGCTTGCAGGAAGCAGGTCCAAGCGAAGATAGGCTGTACTGATGGCGTTAGCCTCGCGAACAATGAGCTGGTGCCGGGTTTCAAGCCGGGATGTTGCTCCTGCAAAACTGAATCCGAGGAGAAGGCCAAGAAGCGCAAAGAGTGCAGCCTCGATGTTGCCGATGCCTACGTATGCTAATTCGCGACTTTTCTTTGAGTCATTACGTCCAATGCGGTAGCCAAGCTCAAGACAAATCAATATGCCGCCGAACAGGCCAATTAACAGTCCCAACACGGCTAATCCATAATGGCTCATGAATGCGCCTGACCTCGTCTTAGCGATGCGATTTGGAGGAGTATACTGCTATCGAAGTAATTTCAGGGAAGTGCCGCTGATGGGGAGCGGAACACGAAAGCCACGACCATGTGTGATTGGATTGGGTTTCCCTCGTAGGTTGCCGCGCTGAAATTCCAACTCTTCAATGCGCCGGTTGCCGATGCCGTCAGCGGCGGAACGTCTCGCAGAGTCGCGACCTGGGAGGCGTTGCCATTCGTGTCCAGCGTGACGTTCAGGACCACAGCTCCCTGGGCCTTCGCCTTGGCAGGATACGGCGCAAACGTGGCTGCGTTCAGTTGTGGGGGATAAAATGCCTGCTCCTTCGTTGAGATGGGCTGAACTTGCGATGGCGGCGGCAGAGGGATGTTGTCCGCTCCAAGAAAGCCGGGATCGTACACGATATTGATCGTCAGCGTCGATTCCACGGGCTTCCCGTCGCGCGTCGCCGGCGTGTACCTCCAGGAGCGCACCGCCGCGGCGGCCGGCCCGGATACGGTGGAGATGTCCCGCAGAATCGTTACTGCAATCACCCGACCTGTCTTGTCCAAGTCTACTGAGAGCGTCACCACGCCCGCGTCAAGGCTGCTTGCGGGGTAGGGAATGTCACCAGCTGTGTTCACGCTCGCCGGAACGAAATGCGGCGGCTCTTTTGCCTCATTTGCCAACGCCCAAGCCGGAAGCAGCGTCAGCAGCAAGACGCTGTTGGAGACGTTCAGAAT
The DNA here is from genome assembly GCA_035314345.1 of Candidatus Acidiferrum sp. Lineage (GTDB taxonomy): Bacteria > Acidobacteriota > Terriglobia > Acidiferrales > UBA7541 > Acidiferrum. The sequence continues at coordinate 64,715 of DATFZQ010000108.1, read as the reverse complement.
TCGCTTGATCACTGAATTTGTCCTCTCAACCATCTTCTATATTTTCCTAATTTGTAGCTGCAGCGGCGGAAGAGGCCTGAGGTGGCGAACTGAATTGAATCTTATACAACTCCGCATACACGCCGTTGCGGGCCAGTAATTCGTCGTGCGTGCCCTGTTCCGCTACGACGCCACCTTTTAGAACGACGATCTTGTCGGCGTCGCGAATGGTGCTGAGCCGGTGGGCGATAGTGATCACTGTGCGGCCCTTCATCAGGCGCTCCAAGGCCTCCATAACAAGCTGCTCGGACTCGGTGTCCAGCGCCGCAGTCGGCTCGTCCAGGATCAGGATAGGGTTATTCCTGACGATAGCGCGCGCGATGCCGATACGCTGGCGCTGGCCTCCGGAGAGCGTGTCGCCGCGCTCGCCAACCATAGTGTCGTATCCGTGAGGCATGCGCTGGATAAACTCATCGGCATTCGCAAGTTTGGCGGCCTCCACAATTTGTGCTTCGGTGACATTTTCTCGGCCGTAGGCGATGTTATCGCGCACAGAGCCCGCGAAAAGAATGGTCTCCTGCAAGACGTAACCTATCTGATCGCGCAGAGGAAGAAACTTGTAATCGCGGAGGTCTACTCCGTCAATTTTTACACTGCCGCCTGTGGGATCGTAGAAGCGAGGAATCAAACTGACGATGGTGGACTTGCCACATCCGGTAGGGCCCACGACTCCGACCATTTGACCGGCTTTGATGCTGAAACTGACATCCGTTAGCACTTTAGCCTCGTTGTTGTAGGAGAACGCGACATTTTGAAATTCGATTTCTCCCTTAAGCGCTTGTGGATCACGCGCTTCGGGGCGCTGCGGAATGACTGTGTCGGCATCGAGAATGGCGCGAATACGATCGACGCCGACAGCGGCCTGAGCGATCGCGTTAGTCATTGTGGCGAGGTCCTGAACAGGCTTGAAGAATTTGCTCAAGTAAGAAAGGAAGACAGTTAAGCCTCCGGCGGTCATCGCGCCCGCGAGAATAAGATAGGAACCACGATAGAGCACGAACGCGGTGCAGAGAGAAACGGTGACGGCAACGATCGGCGATAGCAAGGCCTTGATGCGGCGAGCTTTTAGCGAAGCATTCACGGTGGCCTGACTGACCTCTGCGAGTTGAGCCTCGGCAAGTTCTTGACGGCCGAAAGCCTTGGTTACGCGCATGGATTGCAGGCCCTGTTCCACGACCTCCACGATTTTGCTCTGCTCTTTGCGGACTTGGTGCGTGGCCTTCTTGACGGTTTTCTTGAAGCGCGACACCAGCAACAGCATGAAGGGTGTAATGGCCACGGCGATCAGAGTGAAGTCCCAGTTCAACCAGAGCATGACGACCAGCATCGCGATTATCGTGAACATGTCCACGATGATGCCCAGCGTGGAAGACGACGCAAAGCCCTGGATCGTTTGCACGTCGGCAGTAACAGTGCTCAAAAGCGTGCCCGTTTCGTGCGTGTCGTAATACTTGAGGGACAACTGCTGCAGGTGGTGATAGGTTTTGAGGCGGAGATCGTTGGCCACCCACTGGCCTACGCTGGTGGTGTAGTAGTTCGCGATATAGGACATGGCCGCGCCGATCAACGCGATCACGACGGCGGCGATTGCCGCAGCTTCTGCGATTTTCATTTTGCCTTCGCCGCGCAAAAGTGGGCCAAGCAGGTGGGTCATTTCGGGCGACAGTTTGTGGGAGCCCACTACGTTATCGAGAATGATTTTCAGCGGCCACGGCCCTGCCACACTCATCGCGGTTTGGACCAGCATCGCGATCAATATAACCAGTAGGGTTCCGCGGTAGGGCTGGATGAGACTTCGGATAAGGCTGAACAATCGAAAGCCTCCTACTGAGGACACACACTGCGGGGAAGCAGCTGTTTTGGCGTTCTCCGCTCTTGCTTAACCTGGAGAGCTCAAACCCAAGAATGTACCAGCGGATTCCTCAACAGTGCGACATGCGACTCCAGTTAAGCACTGCGAATATCTACGAGGTACAGCATCTGGCAGGCTAGCCAATTACCCCTTCTGGGAAAACTGTCACTTTTAACAGTGCGAGGAATTGCGTAATGGTTCGATCGCCTGCTCCCGTCCTGACATGCCAGGCAGGTGAGTTGGGAATCTCTCTAGTTGCCTGGGGGTGTCCGTAACTGTGCGAGACCGCCTATCGAGGCGCGATGTGCGCGACGGATTGAAGAACGATCGTGGTCTTGGGTCGTTGGGTGGGACTCATCGAGAGGCGCTTAGTCTCGATCAACTGTCTTAATTCTGCGTATGTGGACGAGGCTGCTTCGGATGAAACTTTCGTCGAGAGTTCCAGGAGTTTGCCTCTCTGCCACTCCCAAAGTTCCAACGCGAGTTTGCCTAACCGTGGTTGAGATTGAGCCTGCCAGGCGCTTGATTTAACTTCGACGATTCTTTGGACACGGGTCCAATCCACCGAAGCCTGGGCGTCTCGTAACAGTTTCTTTTGTCCGGCGCTAAGCAAAAGAAAAACCTCATTTCCAGTTTGAGGAAGCTCTTCCGCGACGTATCTCTTCCGAATCGAATACGAGAAGACCGCTCCTTCCTCTGTCTGGTCGATTTCACATTTGAAGTCGTCGCCGCCTTCGGTGGTGGGTCCGAGCTTCCTTCCAGTGGGCGACCTCAATTTGATAGTCAGCTCGCTATGCGCGTCCCGACGCAGCCTCACGATTACCCCTTGAGACAAAAGGTCGAGCGCGTCTGTGTCAAAGAAGTACACGCGACTGGGCGTTTCTTTTTTGGCTTTGAGCGCTACGACGGCGTTCTGCGTCTCTGCAGGCGGGAGCAGGACTTTGACCTCAACGTTGCACTTGTCCTGCGCGGGGAGACCCGCACAAAAAAAGAACAGCATCCATGCGAGGAGATAGAGGGAGACTGCATTTCGTCCTGGCCTGCGCGATATATGAGCCACTCGGATTATGATATTCGGAGCAAATCTCGTGGGCATTGGCAGTTTTTACAGGAGCTACGTATTCCAGAATTGCATCCAGCACGAGGTCCCGACTGTCATGAATTCAGCGTCAGAATGCCAAGTCTCTGCGCATCGCGCAGTCGCGCCTTCTAGATCCACAATAGGCGCAGTCTGCCTTTGAGGAGCTGCGTATAATTTCCTGCGTCCACTTAGGATGCTCAGTGCTCATCTCAGCGATGACCTAGGTGCAGCCGAAGCGTTGAGCATGGTACGTTCCCTGAGAGAATCATAAATCGGTGGGTTGCCGAGAAGGGTCGTAAAGAGCATCGCCGCGAAGCACGCGCTAAGCATGGGAAGAAGCATGGTGACGTTTCCCGTCATCTCGGTGACGAGCACGATTCCGGTGAGCGGCGCTCGCACGACTCCTGCGAAAAAGGCGGCCATGCCTACGACCGCGAATGCCACCGGTTGAATGTGAAGCCCAGAGAATAAGAATTGGCAGCCGATTCCAAAGAACAGGCCGAGTTGCGCTCCTAGCACAAGCATGGGAGCGAAAAGGCCGCCAGGCGTGGCGGCGGCGTAAGAAACGGCTCCCAGTGCGAAGCGAATCAGAAACAATATTGGAATCAGGGCGAGCGTCCCTAACCCTTCCAGCATACTTTGAGTAATCGGGTCGCCGCCCCCGACAAGTCCGGGTGCGTACCATGCCAGAATGCCTACGCCAGCGCCAATAAGCGCGGCACGAAATTCCACGGGCCATCGATGCACTCTGTCCGCCGCGGCGATTGCCCCGAGAATCGCGTGATTGTAGGCCATGCCAGCAAGCCCAGCTACCGCACCGAGTACGAAAAAGAGGATCTTTATTCCATTGTTCCTCGTAAAAGCCAAGGCCTCGACATGGAAGTCTGGCTGGTAACCTAGAAACAGATGCGCCACCGTGATGGCGGCTGACGATGCACCGAGCGCCACGATGGCGATGCGTGGTTCAAATCGCCGCACTAATTCCTCGAGCACAAAAATTGCCCCGGCGATCGGTGCATTGAAGGCCGTCGCGAGCCCGGCCCCCGCGCCGGCAGCTAGAAGTACCCTGCGGTCCGGTAAATTTCGCTTAAATATTCTCGCCAAGGTGTCAGCGCTGGTGGCCCCCATCTGCACGCTGGGGCCTTCGCGACCGAGCGCAAGCCCCGCGCCCATCGCGAGCAGGCCACCAAGAAACTTCACTGGTATCAGAGGGAAGGGCGCTTGTGGTAGCTTTCCTTCGAGCACAGCCTCAACAAGGGGGATGCCGCTGCCAGACGCGAGGGGCGAGTACCGGCGAACTAGCCATGCCGCAAGGGCCGTTGCGGCAGCGCAAGAAAGGGTGACCATTAGAAACCCGGGAGTCTTGTGGCCGTGCTCCCTCAAAATTAATGCATCACGAATACGGTCGCCGCGCTCGAGAGCAAGCCGGAAGACCGATCCTAGCAGCCCGGCGATCGCGCCTGCGATAGGCGCCAGCAGGGCAAGCACAAGCAGACTGCCGGGGCGCTCGGCGGTTTCGGCAGGCGGTTCTGATTTAGAGGCCATCGGCGCTGCGACTCTCCCGGGCGGATTGCTGGGACAGTCCGCATGAGCTGCGTAAAAGCCGTATTGCTATGCCCAATGTTCGGTAATGTGATCAACCCGGAGCTATTTCAAGGACAGTCCACATCGCCACGAAGATTCTAATTCATTCTGCGCTTTCGATGTCGCGGCTAGCTTCAGAACAAGGCATTGATTTACTTGTCGAAGGCGAAAATGCGCTTCCAATCGTTTTTCATGCTGATCACATTCCAGCCGCTCTTGCTTGCTTGGGTCAGAAGCGCCTCGGAAAAAGTTCCGACATGGGTATCCGGAAGCCCCCTCGCCGGTCCGTAGGCATACTCGCGCTGGGCATCATCGTGAAGCACAAGCATCATCAGGCGCGCGCCATCCCCTGCTTGCGTCCATTCCAGCATTTGCTGATCCCCAGCGGTATTGCCGAAGGCTGCGTACGGCCGCTTGCCGATGAACATATTGATACCGATGGCCTTGCCGGGCCCATCGTCCACGAAGAATGGTTTGGGTTCGCGCATCAGCACCGGCTTGCCGCTTGAATTGTCGTACCTGGTGACAATGCTCGATCCCACGACTTGCTCTGGCGGGACGCCATACACCTGCTCGCTGTAAGTGCGCACGAACTCCTGTCCGCCCCCTGTGACGATATAGGTCTTGAAGCCTTTTTCGCGAAGATGCTTCATAACTTCTAACATTGGTTGGAAAACGAGATCAGTGTACGGTCGATCGAAACGCGGGGCCTTGGCTGAAGCGATCCACGGTTTCACGAGTGCCAGAAAATCTTCCGTGCCCATCCCGGAGTGCGTTACGGCGACAATCTCCATCCAATCCTTTTCGCTGAACTTACTCATCGCTTCGCGGTCACCCGTGATTACTGATTTGAACGGTTCGGTCTCCTTCCATTCGGGGTGCTGTGGGGCGAGCTTACCCAGGCGGTCGAGCGCAAACATGGCCTGGGTATACAACGGGTGTTCCGTCCAAAGAGTGCCGTCCTGGTCAAACGTGGCAATCCGATCCTTCGGTCCGACGTACTTGGAGCTGGATTTTTCCGTCGTATCCTTGACGAAAGTCAGAATCGCTTGCTTCGCAGGTCCGTTATTCCACGAGGGCAGGGGATCGTCAAAGCCTTTGGATACTTCGCCAAAAGCTCCCAAAGCCGCCGCCGCTGCAGATACCTTGATCAAGTCTCTTCGCGTGATTTCCATGCACTCCCCTGTGCGCCTAATAGCGTTGCCAAACGGGGAGACGCTAGACTGGAGCGACACAGCGCACTATCGTCAAAAATGACAGATATCGAAGCTGTGTTGATCCGGCTTCTCATATCATTCCTTCGTCCACGATCGGTGTGGCTGCATGGGTGACCATCATCGAGAGCATGCTGCTCGCGACAGGGAACCAGATGGAGCGGCGCGGATACGTTCAGAACGGGAGGGTGGAGAGGTCGACGTTACCGCCAGAAAAGATGACACCCAGTTTTGGAGGAGCGCCATCGGCACGGGCGGCTAAGTTGAGCTCGGCGACGGCTCCCGGCTTGAGAAGGGGAGCAATGGCCACCGCGCTGCTGGGCTCGATGATGATTTTCATGCGATCCCAAATGAGGCGCATCGCCGCAATGATCTCTTCCTCGCTCACCAACAGGACACGGTCGAGATGACGCCGCAAAATCGCAAATGTTCTCGGGGCGAGAGAAGCACGAAGGCCGTCGGCGATAGTGTCGCTGGAATCGAGCGATTGGAGCGTGCCGGTAGTGAGCGATCGGTAGGCGTCGTCGGCGCGCGCGGGTTCGCAGCCAATAACGCGAATTTCGGGGCGCATGGCTTTCGCGCTGAGGCAAGTGCCGCTGAGAAGTCCTCCTCCGCTCACGGGCGTGAATACGGCGTCGATGTCCGGAACTTCTTCGAGAAATTCCTTCGCGGCGGTGGCCTGGCCGGTGATGATGCGGTCGTTGTCGTAAGGATGAATCAGGACCGCACCGGTTTCGGCTTGAACGCGTGCGGAAGTTTCCTGCCGTGAAGTGATCGTCGGCTCGGAAAACGTGATGCGTCCGCCGTAGCTTTCGACGGCGCGGCACTTCACGGAAAGCGCATTTTTCGGCATGACGATATAGGCAGGCACACCGCGCCAGGCGGCAGCGCAGGCTACGGCGGCCCCGTGGTTTCCGCTCGATGGCGTCACGATGCCATGCGCGGCTTCCTCGACGGTCAGCGAAAGGATCGCATTTGCAGCGCCGCGAATTTTGAAGGAGCCAGTCTTCTGAAGGTTGTCGCACTTGAAGAAAAATTGCGCGCCAGCCATCGCATCGAGCGAATGCGAGGTGAGAACAGGCGTGCGGTGGATGCGCGAAGCAATGCGCGCATGCGCTTCGCGAATGTCATCCCAAGTGGGCGCTTGAAAATTCGTGGACTCAACTTGCGGTGCTGTGCTCATGGGATGCCCCGATGCGTCGACCTTCCAGCCTTCGAAATGGTTTTGTGTCGCTACGTAAGTCCGTCCGATACGGAGCACATTATTGCACATGGAACGGATGCCCCGAACCGCGGCGAAAGAAGGTTGTGGGTGCGTGAGCAGGCTAATCTGGCCGCGGGCGAAAACGACAGACTTGCGGGGCAGTGCATGCGGCGCTGCGTGCGATTAACGCTTGTCGAAAAATCGCGAAGAAAGAGGTTTGTTCAGCGCGCCTATTGGGAGGTACTATCTTCGCGGTTTACGATGAGGAGAAATACAGGGAGCGGGGGAGAGCCAATGAGAATTCATGCTATAGGCACTGAACGCGTAACGCGAGCCTTAGTTGCGGCGCTATTGCTCGCCGGGATGAGCGTTGCCGCGTCCGGCCAGGTGCGCACCGATGCCGGCAGCGTCGAAGGTTCCACCAGCGCGGATGGCAAGGTGCAAATTTTTAAAGGGGTTCCATACGCAGCGCCGCCCATTGGCGCGCTGCGCTGGAAAGAGCCGCAGCCCATTCCAAGCTGGCAAGGAGTGCGCAAAACGACGGAATTCGGCGCGCGCTGCATGCAAGGAAATGTATTTGGCGACATGGTATTTCGCGATGCAGCGCCGAGCGAGGATTGTCTCTATCTGAATGTGTGGACGCCCAAGGCCTCGCCCGATGCGAAGCTGCCAGTGATGGTGTGGATTTACGGTGGCGGTTTTCAAGCCGGCGCCACCTCCGAACCGCGGCAGGATGGCGAGCGCCTCGCACACAAAGCTGTAGTAGTTGTGAGCATGAACTACCGACTGGGAATTTTTGGATTTTTCTCACACCCGGAGCTGACCAAGGAATCGCCGCATCATGCATCAGGGAATTACGGATTGCTGGACCAGGCCGCGGCTTTGCAATGGGTGCGCAAAAATATCGCGGCATTCGGCGGCGATCCTCAGAATGTAACGATCTTTGGAGAGTCCGCAGGATCGTTCTCCGTGAGCGCACTTATGGCTTCGCCCACATCCAAGGGATTGCTCCATCGCGCCATCGGAGAGAGCGGCGCGTTTTTTGGCCGGACACTAAGCGCGAAACCACTCGCGGAAAGCGAACAGGATGGCGTGAAATTCGGGGCATCCATCGGAGCGGATACTCTGGAAAAACTGCGAGCGATGACCTCGCAGCAGACGCTCGACGCCGCCTCGAAGGATAAAAACGCTTTCCGCTTCGGTCCAAACATCGACGGCTACTTTTTCACGGAAAGTCCATCCGATACTTTTGCGAAGGGCAATCAGGCGCACGTCGCGCTGCTCGCAGGATGGAACCACGACGAAGGGAACTACCACATGTTTTTCGGAGCTGACGCGGCGACCAAGGATAACTTTGCAAAGAAAGCCAACCAGACTTACGGTGAAAAGGCGCCGGACGTCCTGAAGGCCTTTCCAGCAGAAACGGACGAGCAAGCGAAAGCTTCGGCCGATCAGCTGGCCACGGCAAACTTCATCGGCTACGGCACTTGGAAATGGATCGAGATGCAGGTGAAGACGGGTGACTCTCCCGTCTATCGATATGAGTTTGACCAGGCGCCTCCGTTGCCGCCCCCCGCACCTGGGGCACCGCCGCAAGAAAGTCGGGGAGCCTACCATTCGGCGGAAATCGAATTTGTATTCGGAATGCTCGACTCGAAGAAACTTCCATGGCGGCCCGAGGACTACGCACTATCCGAGCAGATGGGTTCTTACTGGACGAATTTTGCCAAGACCGGAAATCCAAATGGCGCGGGACTGCCGCAGTGGCCACAGTATTCCGCAAAAGACGGTTACCCGGTGATGCACTTGTTAGCCACACCGCAAGCGGCAGCGGATCAACAGCACGCGCAATACGAGGTCCTGGATAAGGCGTCCGCAAAGCCTTAGCGGGAGCCTTGCCACGGCTCTGCAGAATTGTTCCCGGACCTGCGATCGATCAAGAAGCGTGGACGGCTTCAGGGTGGAACTTGATGGCGGCGGCGATGGTCAAGACGATGAAAATCGCCATCACAACGACTTGGCTGATCAAGAAGGGTGGCTCGGAACCTGTGGGTGCCAGCGCATGCAGGGAAGGCACCTTCATAAAGAACTGCGCGATCAACACAAAGACGTTTAGATAGAGCGCAATCGAAGCAGTTACCGCGTAAATCTTGCGCCATGCGCCTGCGAGCTGCTTGACGTAGCGAGCAGGAATGGCGACGCCGAGCACTACCAACGAAATGGCGCCCACATAGTACCCTGGCGTCAGCCCGTGGAACGGAAAGAAAAAGCCCGTGATGCTGGTCAACGCGGTGGTCAGCAGGAAGATTCCGTTCCAGCCATCGAGGCGCTTCCCGGCGATCATCCCAAACAACGCAATGAACCCGGTGAAGATGCCGATGAGACTCAAAAGCACGTGAAAGAACGTGTACGGCGTCATACCAAAGATCATGGATTATCCCCTTTTGGGCGAAGATAACCTTTGATGATCGAGGTCGATATAAAGGGTGCATTTTTCTGCATTTGCGGATGGTCTGCAAACCGCATTTTGGGGCGGACGCGAATTGGGCGGGGCTGAGAGGCCTCGCCTCTTCGTTGAAGCCGAGGATTGGCAGCTGGGCGGCCAGTCTGAACGGTGAACGGAAGGAGGAATAGGAGGTACCCCTGGTACTAAGGATTGATGCTTGACCGGGCTTCTGGCTCTGCTACGCTGAGATTCCCCTTCTCGTACGGTGCGAGGGCCTCGTCATTACCGCCCTCCCCAAGAGGAGGACATTATGCCAGGCGCAGAACGCAGACAACTTGCCCGCCGTAATCACCGCACACCGCTGCGATTTCGCTCGACAGGGGTGGCTGCGGATAAGAGCGACCATTTCACGGAAGCGCTAAATATCTCACGCGGCGGGTTTTATTTCGCATCGTCGGCGCCCCTGCAGGTGGGGATGCCCATTGAAGTGACTCTTCGCATACCCAGCGAAGTGACGGGGAACCACTCCGAGGAGATGAACTGCACTGCGCGCGTCGTCCACGTGAAGAATGAGGCCTACGCGGATGGCCGCATCGGTTTCGGGGCGGAAATTGTGAAGTTCAGCTCGGCCCGCGGGTAGGCACTCTGGATGTCGCAGACCTCTGCAGGTAAATCAGTCTGAAAATCTGGCAGTTTTTTGATTTGAGCGGCGGTTCTACTTTGAGCCGAGGCCCAGGGCTGTTGGATGCTTCGGTTGATAGAGACCGATTTCGCCCCCACCAGGAAGGCGTATCTTCATAATGGAACCCCATCTTTCTTCGTGAACCGCCGAGCACATGACTTTCTTCTCCGCAAGCGCTGCTATTTCTAATTCCAGGTTGTCGCACATGAAATAGAGTTCGTGCGGACCATTGTTTTCGGAGGGATGAAACGCGGCCTCGCCAGGCGGTAGCGCGAAAATCAGCCAGCCGCGTCCGGCATCGACGGATTGGAAGCCGAGTACGTCGCTGAAGAAGGCGCGGTCCGCCTCAGCGTCCTTCGTATAGACAATTACGTGAGCACCGGTAATCATGCTGCCCTCCAGAGCAAGGACGGAGAAATTCCGGCAGACTGCGAGTTTAGTGCGGCATCCAAAATCCAATCAATATCAGATTTTAGATGTGAACACAGCCGAAGAATTCTGGTTCTAGGGTTTCGAATTCGAAAAAGTTGTCGTGATTTTTGCGCTGCCTACATTGTCGAAGCGGTCGTAGGCGCGGACAGCAATCGTGTGTTCGCCTGGAGCGAGAGTACCCAGGGTGAATTCGTAGTTTTCGCTCGGGGCGTCGCTTACATTTCCAACTGGGGCAAGGAGTGTCCAGTCGCCTCCGTCGAGGCTGTATTGAACGCGGTCGATGCTGCTTGAGAAATCACGCGCCGTGAACGAGATCACATTCGAGATGACAACGACATTTGGGCCGCTCTGAAAAGTGCCCTGTCCCACTTTAAGGTGTTCGATGGCCGGCGGAGTGTTGTCCACTTCGAAGCGTTCGCTTTCGCGCTCGGTTTTTAGGGCAACAGCGGGGGGATTCGAAGGCGCGTCGGTCGCAATAATCTTCAGGTAGTAGGCGCCATCGGGGAGTGTGGTGGTGTCCCAGGAATAAAATTTTTGATCGAGTTTGTCCTTCAGCAATTTCCACTCGTGCTCGTTTTCGCCGCGATAGTAGACACTGTAGTGCAGGTCGTCGTCGTTATCGTCGTGCGCGCTCCACAATACCGATTGATAGCCCTTTTCGCGGAATCCCTGAGGAGGTTGTTCGAATTTTGCCGGCGTTGTAGTTTGCGCGATGAAAACGCCAGGAGTGTTAGGTGTAGGCGGCATTTTAAGAGCTACGCTTGGCGCCTGGCCGGACGAGATGATCGTGTTGCCTTGCGCGCGCACACCTGGATCCTGCAGAACGATGGCATCGATAACGGGTGCGACGTTACGTGGCAGGTAAGCGAGGCTCACCCAGTTGATGCCGTCGCCAGGCCGGCCGTCATGAATGACGGCTTTCCATTGGAAGAATCTCGCGCTTGGTGCTTCAACAGCGCTGCCAGGTTTCGAATACGGCCCGAACCAGCGGGACCATTCCTTTCCGGGATCTTCGGTGTTGCCGGAGCGGACGAAAAACTCGAGGCGCGGTTCGCCACCGGATGCGGCAGCGGATTTCGTTGAGGCCACAGCTGCCGGTGGTGGACCCCACCAATCGAGGCGCCCCCACTGGGAGAAAAGTTGCGCGTCAAAGGAACGCGATTCGTAGGTGCCTTCGGGCTCGTATTCGGGGCCGACGGAGAAAACTTTTCCAGGATTCGCGGTGCACAAGAAAACTTTACCGGCGGCGTTGCGCGCGATGCCGGTGATTTGCGCTGAACCGGCTTTGGCTAGTTGCGCGAAAACGCCATGTCCATCGACGGCTAGAAGAGCGCCGTTATTACCCGTGCCTGCCAAGACGCGGCCGTCGGAAGCAAAGCCGAGCGAATATACGACATCGTCGCGGGAAGTCCAGAGTTCATCGGGCGCGCCTTCGGGAGAAAGGCGATAGATACTACTGGAAAGAGTGGGAGGAAAGGCGACGAAAGGAGTGGATGGTTGAATCTGACCAGAAACCGTGCCGGTGACACCGCCAACGCTAGTCGTGAAAGTTGTGGTTCCTTGTGGCGAGCTGATGATAGTCGTGGGAGGTGTAGAAATGGTGCGCTGTTTTTCGCCGATGGCGGCGACGTAGATGGAGCCATCGGGAGCGACGGCTAGTGAAGTGACCTCACGCTTGGAGGTTTCGTAGAGGACGAAGCCATCGGCGACGGATCCGGAAGAAGAATCTTTATCTTTGCGCGGAGCCTTTGCATCGGGACGCGCGATGCGCAGTACTCGGCCATTGGGCTCGGTACCGGCGAGAAGATTTTTGTTTGCGTCGAAAGCCAGAACGCGGATGTGGGCCTCGTCGCTGGCGTAAAAGAGTTCGCCTTTGCCCTCGGGCGTGACGGCAAAGACTTGGCCTTTGTCTCCGGTAGCGACATAGAGAATCCCGTCGAAACCGAAAGCGATGTCCCAGATGTATTTTGTTTTGGGATCGAAGAAGACAGTTTTCTCGCCGGAAGAGGAGACGCGATAGACCTTGCCGTCCGGGGAGGTGGCGACGTAAAGCACGCCCTTAGAGTCGAACGCGATCGATTGGGCTACTAAGTCAGTGGATTCAAAAACGGTCGTTGGTTTGCCGCCGTTATCGAAGCGAAACACTTTTGCGGGAGAGCCGCCAGCCGCGTAAAGAGCGCCTTTAGGATCGAGACGAAGCGACCAAAGGTAGGAAGCATCGGCGTCAGCGAGGAGCGTGAATTTTGGCGCGAGTTCAAGCCGGCCGTCGCTGCGGACGGCTACGCCGTGGGCCGTGCCTTTGAGAAATTCTTCGTAAGTGGTTTGAAGCCAGCGGCGAGTGTGTTCGGCGTGGAGAAGTGAGAAAGATGAGGTGAAAAAGCAAAGAAGTAACGACAAGGAGGCAATCCGTGCAAACGCGCGTGCTGCATTTGAGAGAAGATGCTTCTGGGTTACGGACTTCGTCTGCTTGCGACTTGGCATTTGCATGGTCACCGGATTTGGAGATTCAGGGAGATGACGCCAGTTACGGGGCCGCCCAACGCGATAGAGGACTCGCTGGCGAGAGATTCGCGCAAAATCTGAACGGTGCCTGGAGTGGGACGTCCATCAATGACATTGATTTGAGAGAGCGGAATGTTGGGAAGCTCTTTGTCGTCCCAGAGGATGGTCGGTGTGGGAGCAAAGAGACCGACGTAGAGTCGGTCGTTGCGCCGCTCGCGGTTTAGCAAGGCGATCAGTTGATCGAGGCCCGCATAGCTCCCGCCTGCGCCGGCAAAAGAGAAGCCTCGGGACGCACGGTTGAGCATGTCGCCGTCGGTGACGAGGACGCGCAGAGTTGTGCCGCGCGTAGCTTGATCAGGAACACGGACGGTGGTTTCTTCGACACGCGCGGGGCCGCGATAGGGGCGAAGCAAGATGCGGACGCGAAGCGTTTCGCCGGGCGCGGCTTCGCCTTTTTCGAGCCACGCACTTTCGATGCTGAAGGATTGCCGGCCGGGAACGCTCTCCACCCGGAGCGAAATGCGGTCGAACACAGGAGTTTCGCGTGTGTTGGTAAAAAGACGATTGAATACGCTTTGAATGTTCAGGGCTATGGGCAAGCCGTCGGGGGAGAAAGCATCACCTGGCGCGAAAGTGTTTTCAATTTGAACGGGGGCGTGGCCGTGGACGAGGACTTCTCCGGAGAGATGGAGCGTTGTACCTTCGCCGTAGAGAGAGTTTTGCGTAAGGCCGTTGAATACCGTGAGGCCCACCAGCAGGGGAGTGAGCTTGGGGTGATTGACCATCTCGAAATGAAGCTTCTTTTCGATGCCACCCACGGCGAGAGTCAGGTCGATGGGGATCATAGGAGGTGGAGCGCCGAGTTTGCCGGTCACTGCGGTGAGATGGTCTCCTGTGATCGTCCCGATGGACCCGCCGACGTTGATGATTTTTGTGGAAGCGAGCTCGGAAGAAAGGGTGGTAACGACTTCGGTGCGGGCCATCGGGAATTGGACGTCACCAAGGCTCAGAAAGGGATGGCCGCAGAGATAGACCTGATTCGCGCGGATAGCGGTGACGGTGCATGCGGAGCTGATCGACGTGTCGCCTTGCACCAGGACCATGCCTGCCATGTCACCCGGTAAGAGGTGCCCGTCATCGGGCTTGGGGGCAGCGGTGCCGCCTTGTGCGGCAACGAAGCCGAAACTTTGGAGCTGACCGGCAAACGGCCGGAGAGCCTCGGATTGATACCCGGAGAAGACGAGAGGCGTCTCGATGGGCTCGAGAGCGGAGCCGGTGGGCAGGCCAGTGCGGGAAGCCGCATCTTGGGGAAGCGGGAGCTGTGCGACAGGGGCGTCGGAGGCGACGTTTTGCGCGGAGGATCGCGGTTGGGGATGAATGATGTCCTCGATGGGAGTCACGCCGCCGATGGGTTCTTTTGTGAAAACGCCTAGCTTGAGGGACAGAGCGCCGGCAAGTTTGCCTTCGAAATAAACAGGACTGCCGCTCATGCCAGCGACAACGCCGGTATGCTCAACTTTGGGCCCTTTGAGCTGGACAAGAATGATGGTTTGTCGGGGTCCAAGGAAATTGGGCATAATGCCGATGACTTCCAGGTCGAACTTTTCGACTTGGTCCCCGGCGAAGATGGTATAGGCGTAGCCCTGCATGCCTGGTCGAACTTGGCTAAGTGGAATGATTTCGGTGGAGCTTGGAGCTTGAGCCCGGACTGTGAAGAACACCAGCGCGATCGCAGGTCCGAGAGCAAATGCCACAGCTAATAGAATGAGGAAGCGGGAGATCTTGCGGGTCATGGGCAGATTAGGCCGAGCCGAGAGCATGAATTGCCAATCATACGCGGCGAGGTACGGGGAAGCAATTGGACCGGCGGAGGGCACGAGCGTAGGACAGAGAGGCTAGGCGTTCTAGAACCAGGTGAAACGATTGGGCCTTCGGAAAGCGATCGCAATGCTTATTTTTTTGGTGGACGATTGAACATCACGAAGCAGGGTGCGTCGGATCGGGCTACCACAACATCAGCCCATCCGTCGCCATCCAGATCGCCCGCGGCCATGCCGTAGATCGTTCCCTTGCCGTCGCCGAATAGCACGGGTTGAAACTTCTTTCCTGAACCGTCATTGAAATAGGCTATTCCCGGCGCGTCGACGTAGCCGACGAGGATGTCCGGCCGGCCATCACGATTCAGATCCACGGCGATCATGGAATAGGGGAGCGCAGCAGATGTCTGGAATGGAATGCCGCCGCCAAAGTTGCCTTTGCCGTCGTTCAGGTACACAAAACAGCCCAGCTGCTCGTGGCAGGCGGCGATATCCAGATGGCCATCGCCGTCAAAGTCGGCGACCGCCATGGCGCGAGTAGAGGACTTTGGAGGACCCCAAGGCATTTTCCGAGCAAAATTACCTTTGCTGTCATTAAAATAAACAACGCTCTGGCAGGAATCTCTGCAGGCATAAATTACGTCGTTTGCGCCATCGTTATTGATATCCGCGATGACCACAGTGGCCGCACTAGGCGAGTCCACCAATGGACGGCAGTCGAAATGGAGCTTGCCATCATTAAAGCAGACATAGCTCGTCATTTCGCGATTCGCGACAACGATATCCGGATAGCCGTCGCCGTTAAGGTCTCCGACTGCTGCGTTTCTGGTCGACCACTTTGGATTGCCGTAGCTCCCGCCGATGGTGAAATTTCCTTTGCCATCGTTGAGCAGGACCAATTTTGGATCCGGCTGATCATTGCTCAGCACCATATCCAGATGGCCGTTACCGGTCATATCTGCGAGAGATGCCGAGTAGCTTTTGGTGGCCTTACTTGGGAGTGCTGGTCCTGGCGTGAAGTGTCCTTTGCCATCGCCGAAAAATACTTTGCTGGTCACCTGCCAGTGACGTCCTTTAACCAACACAATATCTGGATGTCCGTCGCCGTTTAGGTCGCCAATGCTGGCGTTGGAAGACGTTTCCGAAACTGTTTCCAGAGGGACAATTTCAAACGAACGCAAGCCGCCAGCCTTGAAGGTGGTCTCTTTGGATTGACTGCTCGGCGTCGCCAGAGTAGACGCATGAAATACAACGAACCCAGCTGCTAAGGACGCCACCAGGATAAATGCGCCATATAAATGAGTGCGCCTTATACCGCCCGCGATAGCAAATGCCATGACGAACCTTTCGCCTATCCTTTTGCCAAGTAGGTTGCCGGGACGCTGGCACAGGCTTCCACAAACTCCTGCTCCGGTTTGGTGAACGTGTCGACAAAATAGCTTTCGATATCAAGTTCCGCGGCAAGATTCTTGTTCACGTAAATGGGGACAACGATTTCAGACTTTACAAGGGACGAGCCGGCAAGATAGCGCGGGTCTGTGGAGACATCTTGCACGACGACTACCTGACCGCTGGTGGCCGCCGCACCGCAGAGCCCGTTACTAAGGGGGAAGCGAGCATGGGGTGTAAAGCTGCCAGCGAAGGGTCCCACGATGAGGTAGCCGGGGTCTGCGGGATCGACTAGATAAAAGCCTGTCCAGTTATAGCGCGTCATCTTCTCGTGAAGGCGCTTGGCGATATGTTCCATGAGGGACTCGGCCGTGGGAGCGGTCTGGGCAAAGGTTTGAAACTCCTGCAGAAGCTCCTTCTGCACTGGCGTCATGTTATCGGCCTCGTGTTGAGAGTCGGAAAGCTCCGGTGGTGATACTCATCTGCCTTGGTACGGCTATCATTTTACACGAACGACTTACGGGCGCGACGAAAGCTACATGGCCGCGTGCATGGAAACATCGACGTTTTGCGGGAGAATCGGTAGAATTGCGGCGGTGAGGTGCGAAATGGGCGATTTGAAACGATTGAATACCGGAGAAAAGAGCGGCGTTACGCGGCGGGAATTCTTGGGGAAAACGACTTCGGCGGCGGTGGCATTTTCGATTGTGCCGCGGCACGTTTTGGGCGGACCGGGATTTGTTCCCCCGAGCGACAAAGTCAGCATTGCGTTTATCGGAGTGGGCGCGCAGGGGTTGCGCGTGATGCTGCACTTTTTGAAAGAGCCGGACGTGCAGGGCGTGGCGGTGTGCGATTCGAACAAAAGCGCGGCGAATTATCCCCAGTGGGACACGCACGAGTTTTGCAAATCCGTGCAGGCTTTGCTGGGAGTGGACAGTGGGTGGGATTGGCTGAGTCCTGACCAGCCGATTCAGCTTTCGCACACCCTGCGCGTAACCAGCGGAGTCGCGGGACGCGAGCCTTGCCAAAAAATTGTGAACGCCTATTACGGCACGCAGCAGCGGTCGGGAACCTACAACGGTTGCGCCGCTTATACGGACTTTCGCGAGTTGCTCGAGAAGCGGAAGGATGTGGACGCGGTTGTTGTCTGCACTACGGACAATTTACACGCGGCGGTGTCGATTGCGGCGATGAAGAAAGGAAAACATGTTTTTTGCCAGAAGCCGCTGACTCACACCATTTATGAAGCGCGAAGAATGGCGGAGGTGGCGCGCGAGACTGGTGTGGCGACGCAAATTGCGGTAGGGAATCAAGCCTCCGAAGCGACGCGGCTTTTGTGCGAATGGATTTGGGATGGTGCGATTGGGCCGGTGCGGGGAGTTTATAACTGGTCGAGCCGCCCCTATTGGCCGCAGGGCATTGAGCGGCCCAAGGAAACGCAGCCTGTACCGGAGGGACTCGATTGGGATTTGTGGCTGGGGCCAGCACCGGAGCGCGCGTTCAACCAGGCATATTTGCCGTTTGTCTGGCGGGGATGGAGCGATTTTGGCTGCGGGGCCCTCGGGGATATGGGCTCGTATAGTTACGACACGATTTTCCGCGTATTGAAATTGCAGGCCCCAGAAAGTGTGGAAGCGAGCTCGAGCGATCGGTATGACGAGACTTATCCGCTCGCTTCCATTTGCCGGTATAACTTTGCCGCGCGCGGGAATATGCCTCCTGTGAACTTCAATTGGTACGACGGTGGATTGAAACCCGCGCGGCCGGACGAGTTGGAAGAGGGGCGGCGGCTAAAGGGCGGGAGCGAGGAAGAAGATGAAGGGCTGCTGTTTGTCGGAGATCACGGGAAAATCTTGTGCAATTTCAACGGCGGAGACCCGAAATTAATTCCGCAAGCGAAGATGGATGCTTATAAGCAGCCGCCGAAGACGTTGCCGAGGTCGTTGGGGAATGAGCGCGAGTGGCTCGATGCGTGTAAGGGAGGGAAAGTGAAGCCCGGCGGGAATTTCGAATTCTCGGGGATGGTGACGGAGACCTTGTTGCTGGGGAATGTCGCTTCACGTACGGGCGAGAGGTTGCACTGGGATCGCGCCGCGTTGAAAGTGACGAACTCGGAGGCGGCGCAAAAACTAGTGAAACCGGACCGACGCAAAGGCTGGGAATTGTAAGCTCTCTTTCGCTCGCTATGGTGTATGCGACCAAATGAGTCAAGCTTCGTGAAGGTTGCGCACTGCGTCGGTATGCGTAGCGCGCCACAGCGGCACGCTAGCCGCTAGCGCAGCGATGACGATCACCGTTGCCCCAGCGAGCAGCATCATCATCGGGTTGCGCGCCGTTACGCCGAAGACCAAGCTTTCGAGCCAGCGGGCGGCACCCCAGGCCCCGATCGCGCCGAAAACAATTCCAATCACCGCGAGGCGAGTGGCGTGCAATCCGGCCAAGCGAAGAATGGAAGAGCGCTGCGCTCCTATGGCGAGCCGAATGGCAATTTCTCTTTGCCGCGCACTAACCCAATAATTCAATACGCCGTATATTCCCACCGCCGCCAGAAGCATCGCGAGCCCGCCGAAGAGCCCAAGCAGCAGCGTCGCAAAGCGCCGGCGCTGGAGCGTCGCACCCAACCAATCTTCGGCGGTTCGCAGCGATTGAATGGGAACATTTCGGTCGAGAGCCGAAACTTGCCGGCGAGCGGCGTCCATCGATTGCGCCGGGTCACCGTTAGTGCGAAGCGTCACCACCATTGCGGAAGAGGGTTTTTGCGAAAACGCATAGTAAAACGTCGGTGAGCGTTCCGCGTCGAGACCCTCCTGGCTGATATTTGCGACCACACCGATGATTTCCAGCGTTGGACCTTCCATGTATGGTCCGCCGACCTTGAGATGCTGCCCCAACGCCAGTTGCGGATCAGACCACTCCTGGCGTGCAAGCCGTTCGTTGATCATCGTCACCCGCGAGCCGTTGGCACGGTCCAATTCGTTGAAGTTGCGTCCCGCGAGGAGGCGCATGCGTGCGGCGCGAAAATAATTCGCATCCGCGATGTTATATAGCGAGAGGGGAACATCGTCGCGGCCTGGCGTGGGCTTTTCGAGGATGGAATACCAAAAGTCGCCGCAATCGCCGCCGCCCGGTGGGCACATCACGAGACCAACGTCGCTGACGCCGGGCTCGGCACGCAGGTTCCGCGAAAGTTGCCCGTAATATTCGCGAACGCTGTCGTCGCTTTTATATCGCGATTCCGGCAACTGCAGTTCAATCGCCAGCAGATTTTTAGGGTCAAAGCCGGTGTCGGCGCGTTGCGCAGCGATCAAGCTGCGAACGAGAAGCCCGGAAGCGAACGCCAGCATCAGCGTGATGGCGATCTCCGCGATCACCAGCGTGCTGCGAAATGTTTGGCCGCGCCTCCCTGTGCCGGCGGTCGGTGAACCTTCTTTCAGTGCGGTAGTTAGGTCAACTTTTCCAGCATTCCAAACGGGAGCAAGTCCCGCTAGTAATCCGACGGCGACGGAAATCGCGGCCGCAAAAAGCAAAACGGGAATATCCAGCGCGGCTTCTGCGAGGCGCGGAATATCACGCGGACCAATCAGTAGCAGCGTGCGCAAGCACCACCCTGCCAGAAGCAATCCCAATGCGCCACCGATGGCCGCGATAACAATAGTTTCGGTCAGCAGTTGGCGGACAAGCCGCGCACGACCGGCGCCGATGGCCACGCGAACCGCGATCTCTCGGGCGCGCGCCGTGCTCCGAGCGAGCAGAAGACTTGCCACATTGGCACAGGCAATGATCAGCACGAGACCCACTGCGCTCATAAGAACGAGCAGCGTCGTGCGAACGTCGCCGGCCATTACCTCAGTGAAGTACGAGGCATACGCGCGGTGATCATCCTCCGGGCCCGGGTCGTTGAGAGCGAGCCGCTGCATGATGGCGTCGAGATTGGTCCGCGCTTGCGTCAGCGTTGCTCCCGGTTTGAGAAGTCCCACGGCGCGAATATTTCCATGATCGCTGCGTTTATGAGAAGAGCCCGCGGCGCGGCCGAGGGGCAGGTAAAAGTCAACGGCCCCGGTCAGAAATTGAAATCGAGGGCTCAGGACGCCGACGATTTGATACGACGTGCCATCCAGAACGACGGACTCGCCGACAACATTTGCATCCCCGCCGAGTTTGCGTTGCCAGCAATCGGCTGTCGCGACCACCGTTGGTGCTGCCCCGGGCGTATCGTCAGGGTCAGTAAAAAGGCGGCCCAGAGCCGGTCTCACGCCAGTGAGCTGAAAAAAACTGCTCGTCACAAGCAATTCATGCGTGAGTACGGCGTCACCTCTGCCAGTCAGGGTCAGGTCCTCGCCCGCGAACGCCGCCATGTTCTCGAAAGAATCGTTGTCGTGGTGCCAGTGCTCAAAATTGATCCACGTGATACTGATGCCAGAGGCCTTGGCAGTGGATTCGCCGAGCCACACAAGCCGCTCTCCGCTGGGATACGGCAGCGGGCGCACGAGCACCGAATAGACCACGCTGAAAATCGCCGTGTTCGCGCCGATGCTCAGCGCCAGCGTCAAAATGACGACGAGAGAAAAGCTTGGCGATCTGCGAATGCCTCGCAGACCGTAACGAATGTCCTGCAAAAAAGTCTCAAAGCGCGGGAACTGCCAGGCTTCGCGCGTTTTCTCTTGCATTCTGGTCAGATTGCCAAAGGCACGCCGCGCTGCCGCGCGAGCTTCGCCCGGAGGCATCCCGCGTTCGATATTTTCCGCCGTAATTAGATCGAGATGCGCTTCCATTTCATCGGACAGGTCGTCGTCGAGTCCCCTGCGAAGATGCAAAGCGCGGCAAATCTTTGACCACCATTCGCGCATAGGGTTCACCTTTGCGGAGCCAGCACACGTGCCATGGCTTCCACGAAGCGCATCCATTTCGATTTCGCGGCGACTAATTGCTTGCGGCCAAGAGGCGTTAAACGGTAGTACTTCGCGCGCCGGGCGTTAGGGGATTTTTTCCACTGCGAAGTAATCCACCGGCGTTGAAGCAGACGCTGCAGCGCCGGATAAAGCGAGCCGTTGTCGACGAGGAATTCGTATTCCGATTGCTGCTCGAGGAATTGCGATATGCCGTAGGCGTGGTTCGGAGCACTTTGCAAGCTGCGAAGAATCAGGACTTCGAGCGTACCCTGCAGGAATTCGAGTGCTTTACGTGGATCATCTACCGTAGACACTCTACCTGTTTACGCCTGAGCGGGATTCTTGTCAAGCGGGTGCTGAAAGCCTTCGGCGGGCACGGGGGCAGGCCCCGTCACCATCAGGCGAAAAATTAACAATTGCGTGCCTGCTAGGGGCACGGCATGCCGTGCCCGTCCGGATGGAATTAGAACCGATGCACCGGCCCGATCAGGTTCCAGTGAATGGAATACCACGTCAGAAAAACGCAGGCCGCCGCCACCAGCGAAAACTTCACTCGAGAAATCACGCGGAGATCTGTGCGGCGCCAGGCGCGGATTCCAGCTAGCAGCGCGAAGATGCTGAAGAAAACTGCCAGGACGGAGAACCAATTCATAAGCGAGAAGTAGCGTTGGATCACGGGGAACGACGGTAACGCTTCGTTCTGAAGATTTACCGACAAGGCCACGAGCCAGATAGTGACAATGATCCAGAAGAAAGCGGCCAGCCGCGGTCCGATGGTGAGCCATTCAGTGCCGGGTTGAGGCTTGAGCGGCAGGCGATTGCGGAAAAATAGTCTTCGAGCCAAGCGAATAAGGCTGGCCACTACGGCCGAAAGAAGGATCAGCAGACTTACGGCCAGGGAAATTCCTATCAAAGTTTTGTGCTCGTACCAGGAGACGCGCTGGTATTGCACGCCGGGAAAGTTGACGGCTAAGCGGACGATTTTCCCTGATGAATCTCGAATGACGAATATGCGAGGCTGATCATCCTCGGCTTGCCAAAGATCTTTTCCGATGGGTTTCCATTTACGCGTATGACCGCGCAAATCTTTGGCGAGATCGAGCGTGAGAACGCCGTCTTTGTCGACGCTGGCGACGCCTTGGCCTGCGGGATTCGAAATAGCCAGCTTGGTACTGTCCGCGCGGCGTGTTGACTGATAGTTCCCCGCGATGTCTTTGAGTTCTTTGACGGGGAATGATTGAAAGGGCAGAGCGGTGTAAGCAGGGAAGTAGCGATCCGCGAAGCCGTCCAGTAGTTCGGCCCGATTGCGCGATGCGGAGCCAGCTGAATTGTAAGAAACAAAAACGACTAATTTTTGGGTGGGCTCCATCAGGAACATGCTGTGGAATGCAACCAGATCTCCGTCATGGCCGATGAAACGCAAATCGTTGCGCCACGTTTGGTAGAAACCCATGCACATGGGCGGCAACAAATCGGAAGTGTCGAACTGTCGTGTCCACATCAGGTCGCGAGTTTCGGTTTTGAGGATGCGGTGCCCGTCGAGCTCGCCGCCGTTCAAGAGCGCCAGCCCGAATTTTTCCATGTCGCCTGCCGTGGAGGAGACGCCGCCGGCGGGAGCGGGCTGAAAAATCTCAAAACCCAGGGCTGGTTTTTCCGTGGTAGCGCGGTAGCCGTCGGAAACGTACGGAGCGAGTTCCGCAGTCATCGGTTCGTTGAAGCTGGAGTGCTTCATGCCGAGCGGCAGAAAAATGTGCTCGGAAACGTATTGTTCAAACGGCTCAAGGCTGACGCGCTGGACAATGTAGCCGGCGAGCCCGACGCCGTAATTTGAATAGGCGGGTATTTCACCTGGCGGATACATGCGGCGCGGTTGATTGGCGATGAGGAAGACTCTCAGAGACGCAGTCCTTTTGGGGTCAACTATAAGAATATCGTGAAGGACCTCCTCGAAGCCGCCTGTGTGGGTCATCAAATTACGCAGTGTGATGGGTTTGCCGAAGGCGGGAGCGATTTTGAAATCGAGATAATTGTTCACGTCGGTGTCGATGTCCAGCTTTCCTTGCTCGGCGAGCTGCATGACGGAAACCCACGTGAAGAGTTTTGAGATCGAGGCCAAGCGGAACATGGTGGTGTCGGGATCGACGGGCGTCTTCTTCGTGATGTCAGAGTAGCCGTAGCCTTTTTTCAGGAGCTCTTGGCCATCTTTCATGACGAGGACCGTGGCGCCAGCGACGTCGCTGCGCTCCATTTGAAGAGGAACGAGGCCGTCGAAAAAAGCTGCAAGGTCGGCTTTTTCGAGCCGATGCGCGGCTGGAGGCGGAGTTGTAGGAGACGACTTTGCCTCGGCGGCTGCGGGAGGCGCTGCAGTCTTTAGGGGAGCCGGCTCCTGCGGAGGATGCGCTAGCGCGGGAAGAAGTACGCAGAGCGCTAGAAGAAGCAAGAGAGTGCGAAGCCGGGTCATGTCGCCTCCGAAGGACAGCAAATAAAGGACAGAGTGTCTTGGAAACGAGCCGCATGCGCAACACAAATTTGAAAACTTTCAATGACCGAATGCAGCCGAGATTGGATTCACCCCGCGCAGAGCTCCGTTTCTAAGACGACGCTTATTTGTAACCTGGTGCTCGGACAATATGTGGACCCGCGAAGGGATTGAACTGGCCTGGGGAGAGCGGATATGATGCAGGCGCTTCGGGCATCGAGGATGCGAAATATCGACGAGGTCGAAGCGCAAGGGGGAATAAATGAAGCGCATGATTTTGGCTTTGGTGATTTTGGCATTGGCGCAGACGGCTTCCGCGCAGGATTGGGCTAAGGCGGCGCTGGCGAAGTCGCCGCGGCATAGCGAGTGGGTGACGGTTAAGCATGATGGCCGGTCGGTGGACACCTTCGTTGTGTATCCGGAGTCGAAGGACAAGCGGCCGGTGGTGATAATCATTCACGAAATTTTCGGCCTGACGGACTGGGTGGAAGATTTGGCGGACCAAGTCGCCGCAGCCGGTTACATCGCCGTTGCTCCCGATCTCCTTTCGGGAATGGGTCCGGACGGCGGTCGCACATCCTCGATCGCGTCGGACAAGGTGATGGAAGCCATAAGTAAACTTAATCCGGACCAGGTTACTGCCGACTTGAACGCCGCCGCGGATTATGGCAACAAGATTCCCGCGTCCAACGGCAAGCTGTTCGTTGGCGGATTTTGCTGGGGCGGCGGACAGACATTCCGCTTCGCGACAAACCGCGGCGACTTGTCTGCCGCGTTCGTTTTCTACGGCCCGCCGCCAGATAAGGACGCCATGGTGCGAATCAAAGCCCCGGTCTACGGATTTTTTGCCGGCAATGACGCGCGAATCGGCGCAATGATTCCCGACGCGATCGCAAACATGAAGGCCGCGGGAAAGACATTTGATCCCGTAACCTACGACGGCGCAGGCCACGGCTTCATGCGCGCCGGCGAAGCTCCAGACGCGAAGGACGCCGACAAGAAAGCGCGGACGGAGGCCTGGGAGCGCTGGAAAATCCTCCTGGCGAAATAACGCCAGCACGCAATGATCATTCGTAACGCAAGGCGATCATGGGATCCACGCGCGTGGCGCGACGCGCGGGAACATAACAAGCGACCAGCGCAACGAGCACAAGCATTGTGGAAACTGAGAAGTAAGTGAGCGGATCGTACGGGCTGACGCCCGAGACGAAGTCTCCCACGAGGCTTGCCATACCCAAGGCCAGAACGACGCCGGCAGCCAAACCCGCAAAAATAATCAGTATTCCCTGGCGAAGAATCATTTTCAAGATGGAGCTTTGTCCCGCACCCATGGCCATGCGAATCCCGATTTCCTGCGTCCGCTGGCTGACGGCAAACGAAATGACTCCGAAGACGCCAACAAGCGCAAGAATCAGCCCGAGAAGCCCCAGGCAGCCCGTGAGTCCGGCTGCGAATTGGAAAAGTAGCAGCCCATTCACGGTGTAGAGCGCCTGCAACATAGGCCGAACCTCAGAAATGGGCATCATGGGAGCGAGCGCGGTCACCTGCTCGCGAATCGATGTCACGAGAGTTTCTGGCGGGAATGTCGTGCGCACCTGGACCGTGGCAAGCGAACTGTATTGCTGCGCGAATGGAACATAGAAATATTCTCGAACCACCCCGATCATACTGTTGGTTTTGCTGTTCTTCACCACTCCGACGACGCGGAGCAAATGGGCACGGTCACCGACGGCGCGGAACTCATGGCCCAGGGCGCTCTCCTTGGGCCAGAAGCGCTTCGCCATTGCCTCGTTAATGATGGCCACCCATTGCGAATCTTCCTGATCCGCATCGGTGAAATCGCGGCCTTCCAGAAGCGGGATGCGCAGAGTACGGAAATATCCGGGCGAGACCGCATTGAATCCAGCAGAGGGCACGGCTGTTCCTTGGGGAACCTCGTAGCCCGGAACCTCAAGGAGGTCAAAGTCGTTGAAATATCCAAAAGGCACCGTAAATGCCGCACTGGCTGATTCTACCCCCGGCAAAGTATCGATGCGCTCGAGGAGTTCCTTGTAAAACTGAAGTCCCTTTGATTTGTCGTAGCCGATGCCGTTGGGATCGAGCGTAAGGTTGAGAACATTGCGCGGATCAAAACCCAAATCCGACCGTTGTGCATAATTCAAACTGCGCACCATTAAGCCGGCGACGATAAGCAGCATAAGTGAGCCGCCAACTTGAATAACCACGAGAGCCGAGCGCAACCTGCTGCGACTGCCGCTGATGGACCGGCCGCCTTCGCGAATGACTTCGATCATGTTTCGTCCCGAAGCGCGAAGAGCTGGCACTGTGCCGACGATAAGCCCGGTGAGCAACGCAACCACGAGGGCGTACCCGAACACGCGCCAGTCGAATTGGAATTCGATCAAGACCGGCAGAGTGGTGTGGAGACGAATCGAGCTGAGCGCGCGGCTCCCTGCCAATCCGAGAAGGACGCCGCAAATTCCCCCGCATAAGGCCAGGACAATACTCTCTGTGAGAAGTTGCCGGATTAATCGGCCTCGCGTACCGCCCAGGGCGGTGCGAATGGCCATTTCGCGTTGCCTCGCTGTGGCGCGAACCAGCAGAAAATTGGCAACATTCACGCAAGCGAGAATTAGAACGAGCCCCGCAAGAATCAGGAACAATGTCGCGATCTTCAAGATGGTTCTATCCGGGTCAGGATCGGGCCGTGAAAATCGCTCCGCATAGACGCCGAGTGTCATACCTTCTTCGCTCTTTGGATTCTGAGCAGCAAGACGGCTGGCGATGACATCCAAAGCCGACTGCGCCGTTTTGAAGTGGACACCGGGAAGCAACCGCGCATACACAAAAACGCTTCTCAATTCGCGATTGACCGGGGTGGTCCTGTCATAGGCGCTATCCACCTGTTCCATGCTAAGTGGCATGTAACCCTGCATGTCCGCCATGGATAAGAGACCATGGAATTCTTTCGGTGCTACACCAATGACGGTCACCGGATGACCGTCAAAGGCGATTGTTTTCCCAACGACGCTGGGATCACCCGCGAAACGAGTCTTCCAGTAGTTGTAACCCAGGACAATGACGGGGCTGAGAGCCGTCGGAGATCCTTCCGAGGGCAAGATGAAGCGGCCAAGGTGCGGTTTGATGTCGAGGGCGGTGAAATAATTGCCCGTGACGAAGTACACATAGACGGGCTCGGTCTTTCCATTGACTGTGAGGCCGCCCGCGCCGAAGAGATCCCCGATGACGTCCGAGAATACGGAAGTTGTCTGGGCTTGCAGATCTTCCAGCTCGGGAACAGAAAAACCAGTTAGGAGCGGACCTTTTTTTAGTTGAAAGGCCAGAGTGGTGATTTGCTCCGGATCTCTAACGGGCAGCGGCTTGAGCAAAAAGGAATTCACCATGCTGAAGATCGCCGTGTTAGCGCCAATTCCGAGGGCGAGTGTGAGCACAGCTATAAACGTGAAACCCGGGCTCTTCCCAAGCATGCGAAGACCGAAGCGGAGGTCTTGCAGCAGATCTTGTATGTAGTTGACGCGGCGCGTATCGCGGCAATTCTCTTTGGATAGCTCAAGCCCGCCGAATTCGCGGCAAGCTTTGCGACGCGCTTCGTCTGAGCTGAGCCCGGCGGCCAGGTATTCCCGGATTTTCTGGTCGAGGTGGAATTGAAGTTCTTCGCTTAAGTCTTGCTCGACGTGGTCGCGGCGAAATAGGGAGCGCAGGCGTAGCGGCAATGTGTAGAACCAATGTTTGAGGGGCATGATGCGATACCACCTTGCCAGGGCGCCGCGCGCTCAGGCCTCTTTGAGTTTCACGATATTCGAGATGGCCGCGGAGAGGCGGCCCCAATTCGCGGATTCTTTTTCGAGCTGCTTTATGCCCAGCCGCGTAAGCGAGTAGAACTTGGCGCGGCGATTGTTTTCGGTCGGTCTCCATTCCGCAGTGATCCAGCCCTCCTGTTCGAGCTTGTGGAGGGCGGGGTAGAGCGACCCATCGCTGACTTGCAGCACCTCGCCCGAGACCTGCTTCAAGCGCAGGCTGATGGCGTAGCCGTTCATCGGCTCCAGCGCGAGGATTTTGAGCAGTAACAAATCCAGAGTGCCCTGGACGAGATCGGAAGGTTTGCTCATCGGTTCTCCTCGGTTACCGAGAGCAGCGTACATCCTCTCCACTCGGTAAGCAAGGGGAAAGTGCCAACTTCTTTGTCCTCAACCGTTTCCGCACTCTTTCTCCAAAACACCAGGGTGGGGGGGGACACTTATGCCTGACTGTCGTTTTCGATTTTCGTATTTCGAGTTCGCCGATCTCAGGCCAGCCTTCGTTTTCGACGGTGGACTGTCAGTTGTCGGCTGTCAGCGGTTGCTTATTTACCGAGGAATTTTTCGATGGTTGTGAGTTCGGCTTCGGCCATGTCCAGATACTTCTTGGCGGCTTTGGTGTCTTGTTTCTGCATGGCGGCTTGTGCTTTGCCGAGGTCGGTCCTCATGCGCTGTTGAGCGGAGACGATGTCGCCGCGGAGGCCGTAACCTGCAGCAGCTTGCTGGCGTTGGATATTATCCAAAGATGTCGAGACGGCGGCGGAGCGGCTGTCGATGTCGTCGTAGCGGTGCTCGTTTTCTTCGACAGCTGCCGCTTCCTCGGCTTTGGCTTGGGCGTCGGCTTGCGCGGCCTGGTTATCTTTTTTGGATTTGGCGGGAGACGGCTTTTTTCCAGGTTGGCCGGGAGTGCCGCCTGAGCTGGGCGCTGCCGAAGTCGAAGGCACGGTGTCGGTGGATGAAGCAGAAGACGCGTTCGAGGAGTCAGGCGCGGATTGGCCGGATTGCACAGCTTGTGCGCTGGCGGCCGCAGTAGCCGCCTCGCTGTCCGTTGGCACAGCGGGAACAGTTGAAGTGGGCGTGGAAGAAGACGGAGTGGTCACATCTGGGGAAACCGGTGCAGTGGTGGATGACGGACTCGTCGCCGACGAGGAAGCTTGCTGCGAGGGCGGAGCATTCTTGCCGGCGCCAGCAAGTGTCTTTATGCGGCTCGGCAGATAAAGGCCGGCGGCGAACAGAACGGCGACGACGATGAAAGCGCCAAGCGCGATGTAGAGTCCGCGATGACCACTGCCGCTGACCTGTGGAAGCGGCGCTTGTGGCATGTCGCCGGCAGGCGCTGCTGCGACCGGGCTCGCCGCTGTTGCAACGTGTGGCGTTTGTCTATAGGCGGGCGTGTCCATGACCGTGGTTGGAGATTGCGAGGCCGGAGTTTCCTGGAAAAGAGCCGTGGCGCTGCCGGCGTTTGCCGAGGGAACGAAAGCGCGCGGATCGGCCCCGGGCTGCGTCGCTGCACCTTGCGCGGGGACACTTTTCAATGCACCGCGGAAAGCGTCGGCGGATTGAAAGCGCTGGCCAGGATCCTTGGCGAGCGCCATGACGATAATTTGATTGAGCGCCTGAGGAATGCCGGGGCGAAGAACGATGGGAGGCTTGGGCACTTCCTGGAGATGCGCGGCCATCATGGCGTAGTTGCTGTCCGCGGTGAAGGGAAGCTGACCGGTGACCATTTCATAGAGCGAGACGCCGAGAGAATAGAGATCAGAGCGATTGTCCGCGGGATCGCCTTTGACTTGTTCGGGCGGCATGTAGTTTAGGGACCCGAGCGTGGTGCCGGTCATGGTGAGGCTGCGGTCGCTAGCGGAGCGCGCAATGCCGAAATCCATGAGCTTCACGGTGCCGTCGGGAGTGAGCATCATGTTGGCGGGCTTGATGTCGCGATGGATGATGTTTTGTTTGTGGGCGTAGCTGAGAGCGTCGAGGACCTGGTCGATGTACTTGACGGCCAGAGCCGGTGGAATGGCGCCCTGATGCAGCCGTGAGGAGAGCGTGACGCCGTCGACGAACTCCATGATCATGACGAGTTGATTGTCGAGCGTCAGCGCCGTGCGCAGCGCGGCGATGTTCGGATGATGGAGGCTGGCGAGGACCTTAATTTCGCGAAGGAAGCGGTCGGCAAGATCTTTTTGACCGGCGAGATCGGGCAGGAGAATTTTCATGGCCTCGACGCGATCGGAGATGGTGTTGCGGACCTTATAGACTTTGCCCATGCCACCGGCGCCGAGTACGCCAAGGATTTCATAATCACCGAGCTTTTGTCCGACGGCGTAATCCTGGCTCATTGCGTGGCTCCCTTCAGATAAGAAAATAGGCGAGGAAGTTTAAGAGGCTGTCTCGCCTATCTCTTCAAGCACCGAGGATATGAAAACAGAGCATCGATGTGCCGCGATGGCGGCGGAAAAACAGATTACGGGGTAGTGCCGCCGGAGCTGGCCGCGACGTCGCCGACCTTGGGCGGCGTTGGGCCAGTATAGGTGGCGGTGGCGGAGTCCGCGTCAACGTCTGTCACCGTAGCGCTGCCGAGCTGGTTTGTTACGGTTTTCAAAACCTTGCCAGTCGTTGGATCTTTAACTGTGCGAACGGGGCGGCTGATCTGAATGGTGTCGCCGACGCGCACGCCGACTTTGTTGCCAATGTTTATGATAAGCGTGTTTCCGCTGACGTCGGCAACGAGGCCGGAATAGGTGGCCTTGATGATCGGCAAAGTTCCGGCGGCATTATCGAGTTGCGTGGCGCAATCGGTGACTGCTTTATTTACGGCTTCGCCGAGAATGGTCTGGGAAAAGTTGCTGCTGCTCATGTCGAAGGCGCCGCCGCCTCCGCTGTAGCCAGTACCGCCTCCGCCGCCGAGCATCAAACCGGACCGCGAAGATTCGCCGTTACCGGTGACGGAGGCAAGAATTTCGCCGGTCGTTGTGTTCACGAGGCGAGCCGTAATGGCAACCACGGCCTTGGATTCTTTTTTGCCCATGCCAGCGATAGCGCCGGTCCAGCCGCTGTGGCCGCCGCCCACGCCGCCGATTTGCTTGTCGTCGCGGCCAAACTTGGTGATGGAGCCGAGAATGATAGTGTCGACACCGAGAATGCGCCCGATTTTGGAAGCGCTGGAGGGATCGGCGCGGTCGCTGTTGTTAAAGTTTTGCTCGGCAATGATTTTGTCGAGGGCGGCGCGCTCGATGACTCTGTACTTGCCGTCCGTCACGAGCTTCTGAACCATGAGGTCGGTGATGCCTTTGCCGACGTCCTGGTCGGTGCCGAAGATGGAGGCAACGACTGTCTTGACTGTGCCGTAGTCGAAATTCATCACGGCTACGAGCCTTTTCGGTGCTGCCGCCGCTGCCGCTGCGGGTGCCGCGCCTGGTGCTGCTGCTGGCGCTGCTGATTGCTGTGCCGCGCAAGGGGTAATGGCTAAAACGGAAATGCAAAATAGACGTATGAGTCGTGACATAAAAAAGTGCTCCTCACACCCAAGGAATTGGTGAGCGAAAGTTGCGAACCGTTTCATTTGTGGCCCAACCTTATCGGAATCGAAGAACGGCAGTCGCACAGAGTCGAGAGACCAAATTATGGGCGTATCCTACACCGTGGCGAAGGGAGAGGCAACGGTGGTGTGCTGGTGGTGTGCTGGTGGTGTGCTGGAAGGGGAACGATGCGAGGGAGCGCTTCGGTGAGCGGAGCGGGGCAGAACGAAGACTTGTGGGAGACAAAACTGGTAGGATTTCGTCGAGATATCCTGGGCCTGAGTGTTCCGGGGGCGAGAAGAGGGGAGCGAAGATAATGTCAGAACCAAGCAAGGAAGAATTATTGGCGCGGATCGCAGAATTGGAAAAGCAGGCGGGGACGAGGAAGAAAGGATCGTTGGAATTTCGGGTGGGAGAAAAAGGCGGAGTGAGCGTGTATGGACTCGGACGCTTTCCTGTCACGCTGTATTACGAGCAGTGGATTCGTTTGTTAGATATCGCGGCGGAGTTACGCGCGTTTTTGGAAGAGAACAAGAGCAAGTTGAAATTGAAGACGGCGGAGTAGGCTTGAGAAGAGAGAATCAGAAGAAGGCCATATTCGCCTGCCTTCAAGCTTTGCCGCCAGTGAAGCACCGCGTGGACAACGCCGAGCCACCGACACGATGTGCTAAGTGCGGCAGCTTACGTGGTTTTGGAAATCGAAACTGATTTCAGAAAATCGAAATACTATAATAGCGCATTTGTCGGATAAGTGCTTCTCAAAGACCGTTCACCCCGCTTGCGGGGATGTACCCTAGTCCGACGATAAGTTTCGAGTAGCCACTCGCCTGAAACGAGCCTGTCAGATGCCGGCGTACCAGGCATAGCCTACTTCTGGCTCCGCAGAGCCGAGACCTTTGCCGAATCCTTTCAGACCGTCCGTGACCGTCAGGTGGGTGATGAATTTCACGCTCTTGTAGCCTAGCTGCCGGGGGAGCCGAAGGCGAAGCGGCCCGCCGTTGCCCACGGGAAGTTCATCGCCATTCATCCCATAAGCGAGAAAAGTCTGCGGATGCAATGCATCGGCCATATCGATGCTGTCCCACCAGTCGGGATCGATCGAGTAGTAGACAATGTATCTGGCTTGCGGGTGGACTCCCACGAGTCCCAGTACATGGGAAAGAGGCACGCCGATCCACTCGGCTATATACGACCAGCCCTCTTCGCACGCCAGTTGAGTGATCTGGCTGCGCGACGGATAGCTTTTAAGCTGGGCTAGCGAAAACGAGGCAGGCCGGTCGACCATGCCGTTGACGGAGAGCCGCCAGTCAACGAATCCTCCAGCCTGAAGGCGCTTGTAAGCTTCTTTCAAGGGTGGCATTTCGTTCGCAAGCGGAGGTTTCGAAATCTGGCTGCGAGGAAACTCACGGGCTAACGAGTGCCTCGTCAGCAGCCGATGGGAAGCATAGGTCAGTGTTTCGCCAAGGCCGTAGATACCGCCATGATCAGGCGGAATCAGTCCATACTTTTGTGCAATGCGCGCGGCCACGCCCAAGCCCGCCACGCCCGCCGTAGCCGCGAGTCCGGCTTTGATCAGTTTGCGGCGCGAGAAATCGCTCATGTGCGCTCCATCTGTGTGCCAGCCCGGCCCGTGATCATCCCTCGCGTGCGGCTCCGGAATCCGGCAATACAAACCATTACGACGTGGACCAGAAGGAAGAGCACAAGAGCCAGGGAGACAAAGAAGTGAATCGTGCGCGCGGATTGCTGGCCGCCGAGCAAAGTGACGGTCGCCGGAACCGCAGAAACAAATGCCGGGGACATTCCCAAACCCGTCCAGATGACTAATGGGAACAGCACGAAGATGACGAATAGGTAGCTGAGCCGCTGGAGCACGTTGTACGACCAGGCTTCCGCCTCACTCGGCCGCTTAAAGCGCAGATGGTCCGCGATCGAGGTCGAGAACGCCCGCAACGAAAGATCGGCCTTGCGCGGGAGCAAGTTTTTCCGCAAGTGGCCTGTAAACAAAATGGAGATTACGTAAAGTAAGCCGGTCAATACCACAACCCACGCAGCTTCAAAGTGAAGATACCGACTCCATCCGTTCTGGTCAGGTAGCACGTACCCGTAGCCCGTCGGCACCAATGCCCTCGAGGAGGGGATCGGCAGTCTAAACAACGGTGTGGTCAAGACATTGCCGGTTTCGCCCCAATAGAATCGAGGGTGAGAGATCACAATTTCAATTCCGCTGACGAGCAGAGCAAGAAAACACAGGGTGGTGATCCAGTGAGTGACGCGGACGAGGGCAGAGTGCCGCGCAGTAATCTTTGTAACTGGGACGGACAAGGCAGAACTTGGGACAGAGTTTCCCAGCGGCGCCGGAACAGATTCGAATCTCGCCATATTTCGCCTCCTGCTGAGGCTCCGACGCTATCCCAATATAGGCGCCATACTACCACGCTACAGGGACTGGAACGGAGAAGTCCTGGATTGTGGGGTAC
Organism: Candidatus Acidiferrum sp.; assembly: GCA_035314345.1. Lineage (GTDB taxonomy): Bacteria > Acidobacteriota > Terriglobia > Acidiferrales > UBA7541 > Acidiferrum. The sequence continues at coordinate 31,289 of DATFZQ010000108.1, read as the reverse complement.
TCGGAAATGATCGACATGCCTGATGAACGCAGCCGTTTTCAGTCAAGTGGCAAAAACCCATTCTAGTTAGATGCAGGCGAAAACCCGATCGCGCATCGAGACCTGGAAACAGACTTGCCGATAGGATCACGGCTGGTCAGTCCAGGGCGAACATGCTTGGCTAGGCTGGGTGGAACTACGTGGACCGGTGTGGTTGAGTGCTATGGGAGCCGATCAGACGAACTAGTCCATGTGGTGCATGGCGAAAATATTGTCCATGCCTTGCTGGTACGGGTAGACGTGGACCATCCAGCCGAAGATGACGGGATGAAATCGGCCGCCGGCTTCGGAGCAGGCATCCTCGGTGATGATGGAACCTTTGAGGCCGAACTTGGTCCAGTCGGCGCTGCGGAGCTGATCGCGCGGGGGCATGCAGAGATTGGTGTGCAGGTGCCACATGGCGACGCTGAGCGGGACGCGAGCGTTGAGCTGGTCTTCCGTCGCGCGCTTGGGCATGGTGTACATGGCGCCGACGAGCTCGTAGCCGGTGGAGGTTTTTTTGTAGAGAAGGGAAGTGGGACGCGCGGGATCGAATGTTAGCGATTCGAGGAAGCCGTTGCGGTAGCTGGTGAAGTGATACTCGGGTTGCGGGAGATTGGGGAGAAAGATTTTGAAGCCGTCGTCGAGAGCGACGTGGTAGTCCTTGTATTTCTCGATGCCTGCGCGAAGTTGCGTAACGATTTCGTTGGCGCGCTGAACGTCTTCGGGAGTCTGCGCGCGCATGCTGGTCATGTACATGTGGTGGCTGTGCGCGTCGTTGTGGCCGGGCGTCATGTCCTGGACCGCAGCCTTTTCGCTGACTTTTTCATCGCCCATATCCATCCCGGGCATGGCTTTGGATTGGGGCGTAGCGGCTTCCTGAGCGGCGGGGCTCTGCGCACCGGGTGCGCGGTGGCCAGGCATAGCGACTAGCAATACCGTGACGACGAAGATGGCGGCGAAAACCATGGCGGTTTTTGCGGCGAGATGAAGCAACGTTCTACGGGCTGACATTACGATTCTCCTCACTTAATAATACGCAATGAGTTGGATGGAAATTTCAGAGAGTCAGTTGCCGCGTGCTTCTAGAAAAACTGTTCGGAAGGACAGGGGAAGATGAAGCAAAGAAGTAATGAGGTGAGGATGTAAAGAAAAAGATCGAGCGGAGCGGGACGTTAGAGTTTGAGCGGGGGGGGGCGTTTCGAGACGAGGCGGCGGAGCGTGCTAAAATCCTGGCGTGAAAAAACAGACGGTCGAGCCGGCAAAACTATTGACGGGCGGCGTGCAGCCGCCGGGTGACAAATCGATTTCGCACCGCTACGCGATGCTGGCGGGTTTGGCCGAGGGGACGAGCGAGCTGCGGAATTTTTCGGCGGCGGCGGACTGCCACAGCACGCTGGGGTGCATGAGCGCGTTGGGCGCGGACGTGAAAGTCGAAAAAGACGTGGTGCGAGTTACGGGGCGCGGGCCGCGAGGGTTGAAGAGCAGTTGGCGGCCGCTGGATGCGGGAAATTCCGGGACGACCATGCGGCTGCTGACGGGAATTTTGGCAGGGCAGGAATTCACTACAAAGCTTACAGGAGACAGTTCGCTCCAGAAGCGGCCGATGAAGAGGGTGGTGGGGCCGCTGCGGGAGATGGGCGCGGACATTCGCGCGAAGGAAGACAACTTTGCGCCGCTGGAGATTAAGGGCGCGCGCTTGCACGCGATCGATTATCAAATGCCGATGGCTAGTGCGCAGGTGAAGTCGGCGGTGCTGCTGGCGGGATTGTACGCGGACGGCGTGACGAGCGTGACGGAGCCGGCGCGGACGCGCGACCATACGGAATTGGCTTTGGAAGAGTTTGGAGCGGCTGTCGAACGGCACGGGCGAACAACGAAGATCCATGGGCTATTTGGAGGAAATGGATCGGGGAAGCTGGTGGCGAAATCTTTGGACGTGCCGGGCGATATTTCTTCGGCAGTGTTTTTTATTGCAGCAGCTTCTCTGCTGGGAGATTCAAACATCGCGATTCACAACGTTGGTTTGAATCCGACGCGGACAGCGATTCTGGATTTGTTTGCGGCGATGGGCGCTTCGATTCAAATGCTTTCGCTGACGAGTTCGCACGGGGAGATTATTGGAGACCTGGCTGTGAAGGGCGCTTCGCTAAAGGGTGGAGTAATTGAAGGTGAGACGATTCCGTTGGTGATCGATGAGTTGCCGATGCTCGCGGCGCTGGGACCGTTTACTGAAGAGGGGATCGAGATTCGGAATGCGGGGGAATTGCGGGTTAAGGAGAGCGATCGGATCGCTGTGCTTGTTGAGAATTTGCGGCGGATGGGGGCGACGGTCGAAGAGCGGCCGGATGGATTGAAAGTGGAGGGACGGCGCGCAAGAAAATTGCATGGGACGGAGATTGAGCCGCATGGGGATCATCGGATTGCGATGGCGTTTGCCGTGGCCGCGCTTGCTGCGGAGGGAGAAACCGTGATTCGCGATGCGGATTGCGCGGGGGTTTCGTACCCGGCTTTTTTTGAGGATTTGAATCGATTGGCGGAACGATAGATTGGTATTGGTTTAGCCAATTCGATTTCTGTGTCGCAACCTGATGGTCATAAAAGAACGCACAGCCACGATTGGCTGTGCCACAAAAGAAAAGCGGACGGCTAGCTGGTTTTTTTGATGGAGAGTGTGCCGTAGCTGGTTTTTAGGGTGATTTTCGGGCCGCGGGCAGTGCCGTATTTTCCTTCGAGATGAGAATCGCCGGATTCCACAGAAGTTTTCTTCAGGGAGTCCGCGGAAAATTCCGAATTGATGTCGCAGGAGTGGCAGTCGGCGAGAATATTGAAACTGGCGGACTCGGGAAGAGTAAGCGAGATACTGGCGTTGGTATTGGTGACATCGATGTCGGCCTTCGGCGGCGAAGAGAAGCGCAGCTCGACGTCGCCATCGCGGTTGTCTACTTTTACTTTGCCGGTGGCGTTTTCGATGGTTACGGAATAGCGATTCGTGCGCAGCGTGATATCTCCCGGGGCGTCGACGATTTCCAGATTGCCTGAGCTGACTTCCATGTGGCCGGTGAGAGATGTAAGCGTGAGATCGGTGCGCTGAGAGATAAAGCGAAGACCTTTGGCGACTTTGTCAGCGCGGATGGGGCCGTAGAACTCGCCGTCCAGTGTAAAGCTTCCCGTGGCTGACGCGACGTCGACCTGGGTGCCCTTGCCGGAAATCTTGATATCGCCTTTCGTGTCGGAAACCTTGACGTCGCCCTTGTGCATTTCGATATTCACGTCGCTGGCCGTATCGCGGACCTCGACGTCGCCATTTGCGCTGGTTACCGAGACCGGCGTGGCCATGTCGGAAACAGTGATGTCTCCCTTTTCGTTCCGGACATTGACAGAGGCCATCTTGGGGACTTGGATCTCCATGTCAACGCTGATGCGAGAGTCGCCTGCGTTCACGCCGGTGGGATGAACTTCGTAACCATCGCCATTCTGAACGATTTCAACGGAAACGGGGGCAGCGCGGCGTGAAGCGTCGTTTTCGCTCCAGGCATGGACATTCTTCTGGCCGGAGACGCGAATTTCTGGCACGTCCGAGGCGCGCACGGTAATGTTGCCACGAATGCCGCGAACGGCGATGCGGGCATTGGCAGGGACAGGTTTCGGTGCGACATCCAAGTCGAAGGGGTAGGCGTCGCCGGAGATTTCAACGGGAAGCTTTCCGCCGATGGTACGCTTGCCAATATCGATGGCGACGACGCAGCTCAGCAGCACAATCATGCCGACGACCAGTAAGATTTCTCCGCCGGTGATGCGAGCGGAACCGGGATCGGCGGAGCGGCTGGCGACTGTCCGGTCGTAGAGCTTAATTAAGCCTAGGAAGATGAGCGCGAGGGGCCACCAGCGCACCAGCACATCTCCCAGCTCCAAACCGCGATAGTTGTGGAGCAGGAGAAGAAATCCGACGGTTATAAGCACGAGCCCTGGAAAGATTCTGCTGGTGGCTTGGCGGCTCCTGGCCATATTGGATTATTGTCCTTGTCCTGGGTAAGAGGTGGGCGCCGGGCTCGACGGAGGAGGCGGCACGCTTGGAGCGGGTGGAATGGCAGGCGGCACGGGGGCCGTCGAAGAAACATGGCCCTCGCTTGAAGCCATAGCGGAGGCGAGACTGATAAGCCCGATCACAATGAGGATGACCGGGTAGGTGTTGCTAAAGTCGAAGTAGCCGCCGCGCATTTCCGCCAACAGAAAAAGCACGCCGACAGTAACAACCACGACGGGCCCCATGAGGCCGCGGATGCTGCAACGCTGGCAGGTGCAACGAATGCGATCGCTCATCTGAATCCAACCTCCCGAAGGAGCCTCCTACGGCTGGCGGTCGATGCGGTTCCGAAACATCAGAATCCCCACGCCAATGAGAACGAGGGGCCAGAACCGGGCAATGCGGTACCACTGAAACCATTCAAAATTGTTGAGCAAGAGCAGGATTCCAACGCCAATCAATATGATTGGGCCAATGGGCTTCTGTTTGCTGAAATTATCGAGCGGATCTGATAAGGGTAAACCGGCGCGCTTGGCCTGCGCGGTACGAAGCGCATCAATGGGCATGTAAACCCAGAGCGCGGCGATGCAAATCCAGAGCGCGGCTTCCGCACCGCCGTTGTCCAGACCGTTTACACCAGTGATGAACAACAAAAGAAAAATCGCGAGATGGATCATGCCTTTGCCGTACTGCTCGTTATAGAAAGCGCCTAAGCCCGGCAAAAATCCCAAGAAGAAAGCCAGGACGGGGTTTGGTCCAACTCCCGGAGGGAAAGGGAGAGGAGGAACCGCGGGAATGACTGCTTGCTGCGGAACTCCCGCTGGCGCAGCTTGTGCGGCGGGCGTCGCGGGATGACCGAGAATGGTGGCCAAGCAATCCTCGCAATAGAGAACGTCGCGCACGGGCCGAATACAAGCCGGGCACATGGGCTTGCCGCAATTGCGGCAATATCCTGTTGCGTCCACTTCAGAATGGACGGCACACTTCATGGAGTTCTCCTTCCAAGCAACCGGCCGCAGAATTGGCCGCTGACCGCCGGAACTTCCGAGGCAAGAATTTCAAGTTCTCTGCCGATGCCATTCGCACGATTCTGCTGACGCGGAGTCGTTGGCTTAGAGCCGTCGGTGCTGCCGGGATTTTTACCAGGAGCGGATTGCGGAACGGTGCTCTCTGGCGTCGTGGGCAGTTCGTTGTCTTTGTTCAAGCGAGACTGAATTTCATACACGACGCGGAGATCGCTGACAAACTTGGTGCTGCGCGCGTAGACAAGATGCGCCTGGCGGTCTGCATTGCGGTAAACGGTGGCGGGCGAAAGGTCTGCGAGCTTCGGCTTGCGAAACGAGAAGCCGGAAGCAGTGAGAAGAATCAGCAGCGTGGCAGCGACCGAGATGGCACTGTACGCGAATCGGGGAGAAGATAAACCGCTGATCCAGCCGAAAGCGCTGCGCCAGCCTTTTTTGGCCTCGCGCGGTCCGAGAGTCTGATTCAGGATCGAATAAACCAGCCGGGGCGGGGTGTCGATTTGCTCCAAAGAGTGCAAGCCGCTCACCATCTGAGAAAGGCTGGCGACCATTTGCGCGCAGTTTTCGCAGGAGTTGGCATGAACGTCGAATTCGCGGCGCTCGTCCGGGCTGAGGAGTCCGTCGAGATAGTCGCTAAGCCGTGCTTCGATATTTTCGCAAGTCCAGGTCATGACATGCTCCGCGCTGGATCCCAAGTAAATTCCAATGTGAAGGAACGAATCATGACGGGCGCACTCCCATTTGTTGAAGGATGCGCGCGAGTTCGATTCGTCCGCGGTTGATTCTAGATTTCACGGTGCCTTCGGGTACATCCAAAACTGTCCGAATCTCATTGTATTCGAGCTGCTGCAAATCGCGCAGGATGACGGCTTCGCGAAGTTCCGGCGAAAGCTTGGTCAGAGCGGTCTGCACCTGAGCACTGAGTTCGCCGAGCAGCAACTGCTGATCGGGACGGCGTCCGGCCGATTCCTTGTTCTCGACGACCGGCATAGAGTCCTCGAGCGAGTCCGTGATGCGGTCGCGCTTGGTGCGCCGGTAGTGGTCGATGAGAAGATTGCGCGTCACGCTGGTCATCCAAGTGGCAAACCCGCCGTAGGCTGAACGATAGCTCCCAATCGTTTTATACACCCGGAGGAAAACCTCTTGCGACAAGTCTTCGGCTTCCGTGCTATTGCCGGTAAACCTGTAGCAAATGTTGAAGATGCGACGCGTATGACGGCGCACAAGTTCCTCCCAGGCCGAACCGTCGCCCTGGAGGCATTGCTGGACCAGTTGGGCGTCCTGCTCCAACGTATCATCAGCCTCGAAACCCGCTACGGTGACCAGTTTGCCCCAAAAGTTGCATGGAGCCAACTTCGGCCTGCAACTATGGAACGCAAACTGCTCTCGAAAAGTTCCCTGTTGTTCTGGCCCGGGCGACCGACCGCGAGTGGGGGCATCTTACTCAGAGCCGCCTCTGGACACAAGTACGCTGACGTACGCTGACGACAGTACGCTGACGAAAGTGCGGGGGGCACTGTTTCGGACCAGCCGCGAAGCTCTTCTAAGTCATTGAAATCTCTGAAAATGCTGGATGATTCATAGCTTCCGTGTGCTTAGACGGCGACTTGTCGGCTGTGCAGACTCGTGTCTATATGGGAGGTAAGAGGTTCCATTCGTGGGTGCTGTTTTCGAACAATTTGCAGAAGAGCTCAAGGCATGGGAAGCGAAGTACGCTGGCCGGCCGCGCGATGAGTTAATCGGGTTGTGCCTGATGGCGCTGGAGCGCGAGGAGTTGGTTAGCGTTGGGTACCGCGAAGAGTTGATGACGCAGCGGCTCTCGGCGATGCCTATTCCACCTGCGGCTCGCGAGCTGATGCGGCATGCATTGATATGGGCTTGGCGCGACGAGGAGATGCACTCGATTTACATTCGCGGGGCGCTGCTCAAATACGGCGGTCCGTTGCTGCGGATGAAGGCGTTTGCGCAACAGATGGGCGGCCTGGTGGGTGGATGGGCTGGATCGGTGCGGCAGCATGTGCCGTGGTCGAAAGCGCCATTTTCTCGCGCTGGAGCCACGTTTGTGACGTGGATCGGGGCGCTGACTGGGAAGGTCCCGGAAGATGTTCGAAAATACTTGAACTACGGACCGTTCCGAGAGTTTTGTGTTTTCAACGTCGATGCGGAGAAGACGGCCAGGTTGTGTTACGACCGGATGATCGCGCTGGCGCAAGTGGCGCCGGAGCTGGGGGGCGACCTTGAGCAAGATTTTGTGCGGGTGCGGGACGACGAAGACCGCCACGCGCAGATTTTCGAAATTCTTGCCGACGCGCTAGACGAAAAGGACAGGCTTGTTGCGGGGGAGACGGAAGAGTCGCTGACTAAGAAGATTGAGGACGTTGGCGAATATTTTTTGCCGCGGACTTTGCGGAAGCAAACAATTGTGAACAGCAAAATAGGAAGCGGCGGGCAGGTGTTTGCGGCGGAAGGAAAAACCGCAGAGGAAAAATGCAGCGTTTTCCGACGTTTGCTGGACGAGAGTGGGCTGTCGGAAAAGCTGCAGCAGCGTGCGGCAGCGTTGGGAAAGCAGCCTGAGGAATTGAGGATCGTCATCAAGCCATCCTTCATGTTGGGATATGCGAGGAAGGACCGCTCCATCATTACCGATCCGGAATTGCTGCGGGAGCTTGCAAACTTCCTGCGCGAGCTTGGCTGCGAGAATGCAGTAATCGTCGAATCCGCGAATATCTACGATCAGTTTTTCAAGCACCGAAGCGTCGCGGAAGTGGGGGCTTATTTTGGAATGCAGGAATGCGGGCTGCCGATTGTCGATGCCTCCAGCGACCAGGTACCACATGCGTATTTCCGCGGGATGGCACAGAACACGATTTCGCGAAGCTGGAAAGAGGCGGACTTCCGGATTTCGTTTGGGAAAATGCGCAGCCATCCGATTGAGATGGCGTATCTCACGATTGGCAATCTGGAGTGGATGGGAGGACGTTGCGATGAATTTCTTTTTGTGGAGCGGCAAGCGCACCGCGAGACGGCGTTGATGATGCTGTTGGACGGGTTTCCGCCGGATTTTGTTTTGCTGGATGCGTATGACCAGGCTTCCGATGGACTTGTGGGAGTGATGGGCTGTCCGCGGCCGCAGTCTCCTCGAAGGGTGTACGCGGGCGAAGATGCGCTGGCCGTGGATTTGGTGGCGGCGCGGCACATGGGAGTCCACGAACCTGAGCAGACAAACATTTTGCGCGCGGCTTGCCACTGGTTCGGTGATCCGCGGGAGCGCACCGAAGTTGTCGGCACGAATGAGAAGTTGCAGCGTTGGCGGGGACCATACGAAACAGAGTTTTCTACGATGCTGAGTTTTGTGGCGTACCCGGTGTACGTTTTCGGGAGCGGGCGCGGCTCGTTGTTTGTTCCGGAAATGGATGAGAGGGCGTTTCCTCCGCTCCAGCGCGTATCGTTCTCCCAGCGCGTTTTGCGCGGGGCGCTTCGCAGACTTCTTGGTTTGCATTTTCCTCGAGCGAGAAAGCAGCACTCTGCCAAGGCTGCTTCCCAGTGAAAAAGAACGTCGTCGTTATCGGCGCAGGGATGGGCGGGCTAACCGCTGCGTTGAGACTGGCGCGGGAAGGATTCCGCGTTCAGGTACTGGAAGCGCGTGCCGAGGCCGGCGGCTTGGCTTCGGGAAACGTGTATGAGGGGTTTTCGTTCGATGCAGGGCCGTACATTTTGCTGGACAGGCCTGGCTTGGAATGGGCGTTTGCATCCGTCGGATTGAAACTCAGCGAGCACATCGAGTTGCGACCGATCGATCATGTTTACAGCGTGGCTTCACCGGGGCGTCCTACCGTCAACATTTATTCGAGCGACGCCACGACAGCAAGGGAACTCGACCGCACTTGGGCGGGAAGCGGGGAACTCTATCTCCGCTTCGTGGGCAAGACGGGAGCGATCGAGGCCTCGCTGCGTCCCTTGCTTTACGGCTCAGCGCCTGGACCGATGTCGATGCTCGGCGGCGGACGGTGGCGTCACGCGGGGTTTCTTTTGCAGTCGCTGCAATCGGTTTTGCGAGCTTCGCGGCTGCCACAGCCGGTGGTGGATGCGCTTTCGATATGGACGCGTGTCGCGGGACAGCGTCCGGAGGAAGCGCCGAGTCCCTTGGCGTTTGTTCCGGCATTGGTGCATTCCGTCGGATGTTTCTATCCGAAAGACGGGATTCGAGCGATTCCCGAAGTTTTGGCAAGAGCCGCAACAGCGGCTGGCGTGGAATTCAGATACCGCACAAAAGCGAAGACGATCTGTACGGAAGGCGACCGAGTGACGGGAGTGGAATCTACCGAGGGAGAACGATTTTTTGCCGATGCGGTGGTTTCCGATTGCGGGATCGCCACGTACTTAGAGTTGCTTGATCACAAGGAAAGCGCAAGCCAACAACGTTGCGAAAAACTTCCGCTGCAATCGCCGGGCGTGTGCGCGTACCTCGCGGTGAAGGGAAAGATGGAAGCGCCGTACTTGCGATTTTTGCTCCCAGGCGGCGAAGAACGCTGTCGATTAATGATTCGGCCCGGCGTGATGAATCCGGGGGAGAAACAAGGCGAGTGGTACCCGGCGAGGCTGCTCGGCCCGATGGACCATGTAAAGGCGCAGAGCATCGGACCGGCTGGACAGGCCGAGTACCTGGACAAATTGTTGGAAGAAAAATGGTGGCAGGAGGGAACTGCCGAATATCGCGTGCTTGCGCGGCGCACGCCGGCGGAATGGGGAGCCGAATATTCGCTCGCGCGAGACAGCATGAACCCGGTGATGACGGCGAAATTCATGCGCGAGGGAAGACTGGCGCACCGCAGTCCGGACATACGCGGACTTTATCTGGCGGGCAGTGCGACGCACCCGGGCCAGTGGGTGAGCTTTTGCGCGATTTCTGGAGTGCTCGTGGCGGATTGTTTGCAAGAGGATTTCGCCTGATGCTCGCGACGACCACCGAAACTCACGGCGGACGCAACTTGCGCGTCGCGCGCCTGGGGAGCGGGCCGCCAGTGATTCTCCTTCACGGATATCCAGATAATCTCCAAGTTTGGTCAGAGCTCGCGCCGCGGCTTGCTGCGCATTACGAAGTGATGGCGTTTGATTGGCCCGGAATGGGGTACAGCGAAGCGTGGAGCGGCGGAGCGACGCCGTTTGATTTCGCGCGGCGGCTGCACACGCTGATGGATGGCTGGAAAATCGAAAAGGCCGCGATCATCGGGCACGATATGGGCGGACAGCCTGCACTCGCTTTTGCGGCCGAACATCCGCGTCGAACCTGCAAACTGGTCGTGATGAATTCTCTCGTGATCTGGGATGAAAAGACGTCGTGGGAGATTGCGCTGCTCAGAAAATTCGGCTGGAACCGAGTTTTGCTGGGGCGCATGCCGCGCGCGGTCTTTTTTCGAGCGATTCGAACGTTTTTGCCACCTGGCTACAAAATTAGCGGGGAGTTACGCCGCGATTTATGGGAAAGCTTTCAGCGCCCAGAAGTTAGAGATTTTGTGGTGCGCATGTGCGCCGGCTATCAAGGAACCTTGCCACGATTGAAGCAGCTCTATTCGAGCATCCGAACGCCGTCATTGTTTTTATGGGCGGAGCGCGACAAACATTTTCCTGCTGCGCACGCGAGGAAGCTCGCGGAAATGGTTCCAGGCGCGAACCTCGAGATAGTTCCTCGGGCTGGACATTGGATGGCGCTCAATCTTGCGGAAGACGTAAGCGCACGCGTTTTGCGATTCCTTGGTGCAAGCGATGGCTAGTGAAGCAGCGTATGCGACCGCGGGCTCGCGAGCGCGCTATGACCGATTGCTCTTTCTTGCGGCGGCTGTTTGGAACACGCTCTCCGCCGGCGCCGTGCTGTTTCTCCTGACCAGTGCGAGGTTTCGTCAGGTGATGGGATTTCCTGGTCCGCCGGACACGATCAGCTTGCAATTATTAGCCTCGTGCCTGTTTGTGTTTGGTTTGGGTTATTACTGGGTGAGCCGCGATCTCTCGCGCAACCGCGATCTGGTGAAGCTTGGCGTGATCGGGAAGCCGCTCGTGTTTCTCGTGTTCTTAGGACACGCGCTTGCGCAAGAAATTCCCATGGATCTTGTCATTCCATCTCTCGTGGACTTGCTATTTGGGGCGCTGTTTCTGGAGTTTCTGGTGCGAAGCCGTGGCAAATCGCAGTAATCTCAAGGGAAGGTCAGCAGGACGCTTCTAGTCGAAAAATGTCATGGCAGTTTATTCCCAAGTCGATGCACTGGCGCAGAACCTGAGCGCCAAGCCGTATCGCTCCATTCCGCGGATATTTCTGGACCTTGTCCTCTGGATTGGCATGGCCGCATTGGCAATTTATTTTCACCGGTGGTGGTTTACCGCGGTCGGCTTGTTTGTGATTGGCTTCGGGCCGTTCCACGATTTGCTGGTGCAGGGACACGAGGGCACGCACGACTTAATCTCGAGGAACCGGCGACTCAACAACTTCTTCACGTGGTTCACGCTGGCGCTCGCGGGAATCTCCGCGGAGGCGCACCGGCGCTTTCATCTCGATCACCATCATTACGCGCACACGCCTCAAGACCCGGAGTTCCAGTTTTTTGATCGAGTAGTTCGGGGTGTGCCTGGCTGGGCGTACTTTTTGATCCCTGCGTTTGCACAAATCGGCGTGAACGCTTACGGTTTGCAAAAGAAAATGCCCGCCGGAGTGCGGCGAAGAATCGTTTTGGAGCTGGCCGGTGCTGTTTTTCTGCATGCGGCAATGGCTTCTGTTTTAGGATGGCCGCGCTACTTGCTGTTCGTGATCGCTCCCATGGTCACTGGCCTGTACGCGGCTTCAGTCTTACGTAGCGTGACGGAACATCACGACGTCACTGAGGGCAGCGAATGGACCAACGCGCGGTCCATCGTCACTCATCCACTGATCGAGTTTCTTTGGTCGAATGTGAATTACCACCTCGAACATCACCTCTATCCCTCCGTGCCATACCACGCGCTGCCGGAGTTGCGGCGCGCGCTCACGGCGGATTATCAGGCCCACCAGAGCAATGTGGAGGACGGTTATGGCCGCACGGCGCTCGTTTTGCTGCGCGATCCGCGGCACTTCGCTCCAAAATAAAACTGCCTCAAATCATTCCGGCGGGTCGCCTTGACGCCCGTGTTTGCGACCGTTAGTCTGACAAGTTCATGCGTTCATCGTCGAGGAAGCTGCTCATCGCTCTGGCAGTACTCGTTGTCCTTGCGCTCGTTATCTATTTTTCCAGAGGCTTCATCCATCTGCAGGATTTCAGCGGGGAAAAGCTGCTTCGCGCTGTCCGCGGCGCGAATCCTTACCTCCTGATTCTTTCTATTGTAGCGATTTACTTTTGCTACGCGCTCCGTGCCTTGCGGTGGAAAGTTTTTCAGGGAAATCTGGGCCCGTCGCGTTTTTGGCCGATCTATTCCATGACGCTGGCTGGCTTCTCCGCCGTTTTCTTGCTCGGGCGCGCGGGAGAGCCGGTACGGCCCGTTCTTTTGGCGCGCAAAGAGAAGCTTCCTGTCGCGGACATGTTCGGTATCTATGTTTTGGAACGGATCTTCGATTTAGCGAGTATGGCAGTCATTGCGGCGATCGGATTGCTGCTTTTCAAGTCGCACGCACGAGTTGGCGAGCAGGCAGGCACACTTCAAGCTGCCGCGAAAACGACAGGCACGTTTTTTTCCGCAGGCGTTCTGGGAGCAATCGCATTCCTGGTTTACCTACGTTTGCACGGAACCGCGCTTCTTGAGCGGAGTCTCCAGGGCTGGCATGCTGCGCATGGATGGCGCGCGGTAGTTGCGCGCATATTGCTTGGGCTCGCACGAGGCGTGCAGGCGATTCGCTCGGGTGGCGAACTGGCGCTTGCGTTGTTTTACTCAGCAGCCCACTGGTTTCTGGTGCTTCTGGTTTATCTTTGGGTTTCCCGCGCGTTTGGCGGCACGCTAGGAAAGATCAACTTGGGAGATGCCATGCTCGTTCTCGCGTTTACGCTGGCCGGTTCCGCTGTGCAATTGCCAGGAGTGGGCGGAGGGGCGCAGGTAGCAACATTCCTGGCTTACACGGCCGTTCTTGGAGTCGAAAAGGAACCCGCGGCAGCCGCGGCAATTGTCCTCTGGCTGATTTCCTTTGCCGCGTGTAGTCTTGCGGGCGTGCCGTTGCTGCTGCGCGAGGGTTTCTCACCGGGGAAGCTACGAGAGATAGCGCGGCAAGAGAAAGAAGAACTGAAAAGTGAAAGTACCTAGTTCTTGTGAAGGAAGAATGAAGGAGATGCCTGAGTGAAGTGTCCATTTTGCGCGCATCTGGACGACAAGGTGATTGACTCGCGCGAGGGCCGCGCCGGAGACACGATTCGGCGGCGGCGGGAGTGCTTAAAGTGCAGCCGACGGTTTACGACCTACGAGCGCATCGACGAAATTCCTTACATGGTGATCAAGAAGGATGGAAGGCGCGAGCGTTTCGAACGGCAAAAGATTTTGCAGGGATTGTTGAAGGCTTGCGAGAAGCGGCCCGTGGCCACGCCGAAGCTCGAAGGTATTGTGGATGAAATCGAGAGCGTGGTTCACGAAGCGACGGAGCGCGAGCTCACCACGACAGAGATCGGCGAAATGATCATGCACCGGCTGAAAAAGCTCGACAAGGTCGCTTACGTGCGCTTTGCCTCGGTTTACATGGACTTCAAGGATGTGCAGGAATTCATGTCCGAGCTGAAGAATCTATTGAAGGACCGCGGCAAGAAGTGACGCGTTTTCAGAGAGTTTTTAGCGCGGCCAGACGCCAGCGGTAAACGTTCGAATCGTCGTGAACCCCAGCTTTTCATACAACTGAACGGCGCCGTAATTCTCCGAAGTGACCGTCAGCGTTAATTCCTTAAATTTCATGCTGCGCAGCGTTTCGGCGGAAGTCTGCATCAGCATGCGGCCGATGCCATTTCCCTGGTAACCGGGGAGCACGCAGACTTGCGTGGTATGGCCGACTCCCGGCGAGACTTCACTGGTGAGGACTGCCGCAACGAGTTCGTCACTGCCCGGCTCGCGGAGCACAAAAGAGGCACCGGCTACAAAGTGGCCACAGCCCGGCAACAGAATGATGTTCTTCAAAAACTTCAGCGCGCCGGAGCGGCTGCGATACTGATCGTTGATTTCGCCGTCGATGTGGTTTGCGTACGCCAGATAAATCAACTTGGCGCAGGGCTCGAAATAGCGGTCATTCCAGCGGTCCAGGCGCATTCCGGTGGAGGCTCCGGCCTTGGCTTCGGGCAGCTTCTGCAAATCCTGGAGCATGAATTGGCGGGAGTAGAGGCGAAAGCCCTGTTCGCTCAGCGGCACTTCCACTGGTCCGCTGAAGGGCATGAGCTGCGCTTCGATGCGCGAAAGTTGCGGAATCGCGCGCATGGAGAAGAGCATCTCGTCGAGCAGCCGCTGTCCGATGGTAGCTTGCGAAAATTTGGCGGATACATAGAGGCCGCCGATCAGGCCTTTCTGTTCTTCCAGAACATAGAAGGAGTAACCCGCGGCGCTGCCATTTTCGAAGGCGACACATCCCGCGAGGGCGTGAGCGTCCATGAATCGTTTGATCAATTCCAGGGCGCCGCGGTAGTCCCAATGGAGTTCATCGCGCCAGTGCCGCGCTTCCTCTTCAAGGAGCGGCTCAAGTTGGCGGACCGTCGTCTGGCGCAAGTCGACAATATTCATGGATAAAAGAGGACTGCCACGCGGTCCCTGACCGCAAGCTCTATGATAGCCGAATCGGTGGCCGGACAAACAAGCCACAGCGGCACGACGATACAATTCCGACACAACGGGCGCAGGCTTCCGGAAGTGGTGCGGAAAAGGTGTGCTAACATCGCGCCAGTGATGTTTTTTTTGTGAGGAGTGAAAACCGGCGGCGCTGGCCGCGTCATTACACAGACTAAGAATGTCGATCCTCTACGAACTGCGTTATCCAACCAAGTGGTATGCAAAACTTTTTACGGCCGTTCTTGCGCTGATTTTCTTTGCCGTGCTCGCGACTGTCGCCATTGCGGGATTCCTTGTCTACCGCATCGTCAAGCCACAGCGCACCAGCAGCGAAATCGATATGGAGAGCTTTCCGGGTAAGCCGGACCTGGTGGACTTCACGGTTCCGGGAATGGGCACCCGGCACGGCTGGTTTTTCCCGGGCTTGCGCGGCGCGCCGACCATTATTCTGTGCCATGGCTATGGATCGAGCCGCGGCGAACTTTTGACGCTGGTTTCGGCTCTGCAGGATCACCAGTACAACGTGTTTGTCTTTGACTTTGCGGCGCACGGCGGGAATCAGGGAATTACCACTTTTGGCTATCGCGAAGCAGACGAAGTGCGCGCGGCCGTGGACACCGTGGCGGCGCGCAACGACGTCGATCCCGGCCGCATTGGATTGTGGGGCTACAATTTGGGCGCCTACGCTGCGTTGCGCGAGGCGGAGAACGATCACCGCATCAAGGCCATTGTGCTGGACTCGGTCTACGACGAGCCGCAACAAATGGTGAAAATCGGCGTGGAACGCACCGGTCTCGGCGGATTTCCACTGATGGCTCGCTCCGCGGCATTCAGTTTTACGTGGTTGAATTACAAGTATCGCGAGGATCCGCCGCTCTCAAAAAAGCTGAATACGCTGGCGGGAGTGCCAAAACTGTTCATCGAGCCTTCCGATGACCCCGAACTTGCCGATATTACGCGCCAGATGTTTATGAAGGCGCCGGAGCCGCGCGATCAGCAGATCATTCCGCACGGCAACTTTGTGTCTATGGATGACGCCGATAAGCGCGATTATGAAAACCGTGTGGTTAGCTTCTTCTTACTTAGATTGCCCGCCACTGGAGCGCCCAATCGTTAGGCCCCCGTTTTCACACACAATTACGGCGTGTCTGAGAGCGTTGAACGGGCAAGTTAGCCCTCGGTTCCGCAGTTCACCTTCATCTTTGGCAAGCGCAAACACCCAGCCTGGAGCAGTCCCATCTGGCGTCCACTCGGGGAGTTCGCGGTGAAAATAAAAATTCAGGCCGTACTGAAATGATCGCGTAAGTTTGTAAGTGGACGATCTGTCAGGAGAATAATTGTTCCAGACAATTCGTGCGGCCTCGGCTGCACTACGCGCCGAATAACGCTGGTCCAAGACAGCTCCCGTGTTTCCCGTCAAGGAAGAAGCGATGGCTATGATTAGAGCGCTTACGCCAAGTGAGAGTCCGAATCGCAAATCTCTTATAACCAGGATTGCAAATCCGCCAGTGGCGACCGCGAGAGCTGGCCAGATCAAGTCAGTTCCCTCGATCTGCACGATGCCTAGTATTCCAAGAACGATAAATGTGGTTCCGCTGGTGATTCTAATCCATCGATCACCCGGGATGATTCCCCGTATACAGAGTGAAACGTTTTGCGCCATCAAGAGTCCGAGAGCGGGGATTGTCGGCAAAATATAACCCGGCAGCTTCGACTTGGAGAGGGTGAAGAACACAATTGGGAACATGACCCAGCAACCGAAGAAAAGACTTGGCGAATTCAACCAATCGCCAGGTTCTGACGGGGCTTTCGTGGTTAATTTCAGGCGCGCAGCGCTCCCAGTCCATGGCAATACAGCAAGTATGATCACAGGAACGTAGAACCAGAAGGGATGGATGTGCTGGAATTCGGGGGTGAGGAAGCGTTTGAAATTGTGCTCGATGATGAAGATGCGGAAGAAATCGGGATTGCGGCGGGCGCAAAGGATGTACCAAGGCAGTGCCGTTAGGCAGAAAGCTGCGATGGCTGCGGGATGAAATAGGCGGAATCCGTCACGCCAGCACTTCGTGAAGAGCGCCCAGAAGAAAACGGCGCCGCCGCTGAGAATGATTGCGGCGGGGCCCTTCGCAAGAACGGCTAAGCCCAGGAAAAAGCCGAAGAGGATTAGGGCGAGCCATGGCGTGCGTGGGAGTATGGGAGTGTTCTCGTCGCGAGTGAGGCCGAGGACGACGGCGGCGCAGACCATCGCGATGATGAGCATGCCGCTGAAAGGCATGTCGGTGGCGGCGGCGTGCGAAAACCCGATCATGCCGACCGTCGTGGGGAGAAGCAGCAACAGCCAGCGCGCGGTTTCAGCACCGTAGAGACGCAATGCCAGCCACGCCAGCGCGAGAGTTGCAAGCAGGGCAGAAATCGCACTCGGCAAACGTGCTGCGGTCTCGCTCACGCCAAAAAGTTTGAAGCAAACTGCGGCGCCCCAATAAAAAAGCGGCGGCTTCTCGAACCACGGCTTCCCGTAGAGTCGTGGTGTGACCCAATCGCCCGTTTCGGTCATGTCGCGCGCAATCCACGCGTAGCGCGGTTCGTCGGGGCCAACAAATCCGATGGCTCCCAGATGGCTGAAGTAACAGACGCACAGTGTGGCGAAGATAAGAATGGCCCAGCCGATGCGGGCCACAGAGTTGGACTGCGGTTTCTCAGCGATGGCAGTAGGCGATTCGCTCACGGAAGGGAAAGTCTAGCATTGAAAGTCTATCTTCGAAGCGGCTACCTCTTGCATACTGTCGCGCGTCGGCCGCCGCGCGGCCGCCCTTGAACACAATGAAGGAATGGCTCGAATACGCCCCCGTTTGGCTGATATTGAAAACGCTTGGCGCTCTGCCGCGAGGCATCGCGCGTAGCTTTGCGGCATCCACGACGAGTCTGCTCTTATCCTTGCAGCCAAAGTTGCGAAAGACTGCGGAGTTTAACCTGCGCCTGGCCTTTCCGGATTGGACCGACGCGCAGCGCAAAGAAGTAACACGCAAAATGGTTCGCAATCTCGGCTGGATGGCCGCGGAATTTGCACGATTGCCGCGGCTCACGAAAGAAAATATTGAAGACGTCGTGATTCTCGAGGGGCATGAAAATTTTCTGGAAGGACATCGTCGCGGCAAGGGAGTCCTCTATCTAACGGGCCACATCGGCGCCTGGGAGCTTTCCTCCTTCGCACACGCGCTCTACGGCTATCCGCTGCATTACATGGCGC
This sequence comes from Candidatus Acidiferrum sp., assembly GCA_035314345.1. Classification (GTDB taxonomy): domain Bacteria; phylum Acidobacteriota; class Terriglobia; order Acidiferrales; family UBA7541; genus Acidiferrum. The sequence goes on along the minus strand of DATFZQ010000108.1, from coordinate 13,228 downwards.
GGCCTCTCGACAACAAGCTCCTCGACGCACTCGTCAACCAGTACCGCTGCGCCTCAGGAAATCAGCCCATTTTCAAAAACGAATCTGCCCGCGTCTTGCTGAAGATTCTGAAAGAGTCCGGAACTGTTGGCATTCTCGCTGATCAGAACACGCTACCAGCGGAAGGCGCCTTCGTCGATTTCTTCGGCAAGCTCGCTTGTACAACAACTGGCCTCGCGCGCGTGTCTCTGCACACCGGCGCGGCCGTCGTGCCGGGCTACGCCTACTGGGATGAGATGATCCAAAAATATCGCCTGCGGTTCGAACCCCCCGTGGAACTCATTCGAACCGGTGACACCGAGCGCGACGTCTTTGAAAATACCCAGCGGTTTGCCAAAGTAATCGAAGAGATTATTCGCAAGCACCCGGATCAATGGGTTTGGGTCCACAAGCGCTGGAAGACCAGGCCCAAAGGCGAGCCCGCGCTGTATGATTTTTGAGAGAGGTTTTCGATGATCCAAACGGCGAAGTCGTTGGCAGAAGCAGTTGACGCAAAGCTGGAAGGCGACGGCGCCCTCGAGTTGCGCGGGGTTGCGGCGCCCGAGCGCGCCGGCCCGCACGATCTCATCTATGTCGAGAAAGCCAAACATGCGGAGCGCGCCGCGGCATCGGCAGCGCTCTGCGTGATTGTCGCTGAAAATATTGCGTTGCCCGGGAAGACCGTTCTGCGAAGTTCGCAACCAAGACTGGCGTTCGCCAAAGCAGCCGCGCTAATCCTTGGGAAGAGTCCCATCGCAACCGGAATTCATCCGACGGCGATCGTGGCGCCGCTGGCGAGAGTCAGCGCCAGCGCAGGCATCGGGCCGTTTGCCGTGATTGGCGAAGACGCTCACGTCGGCGAAGGTACGCAAATCGGCGCGCACAGCGTAATCGGCGGGGGCTGCTGGATCGGCGATGACTGTCGCATTCATCCGCGTGTGACGCTCTACGCAGGCGTTCGAATTGGCCATCGCGTGGAAATTCACTCCGGGGCCGTCATCGGTGCCGACGGCTTCGGCTACGCGCAGGGCGAAGGCCGTTACTGGAAGTTTCCGCAAGCGGGAATCGTGGAGATCGCGGACGACGTCGAGATCGGCGCAAACACGACCATCGATCGCGGCTCGCTCGACGACACGCGCATCGCCGAAGGCGTTAAACTGGACAATCTCGTGCACATCGGCCACAACTGCCAGATCGGCGCACACACTGTGATGGCAGCGCAAGTCGGACTCTCCGGCTCCTGCGATTTCGGCAAGCATGTGGTCGTCGGCGGCCAGGCCGGCTTTGGAGAGCAATGTTATCTGGAAGACGGCGCAATCATTGGAGGACAATCCGGTGTTCTCGGAGGCAAAACAGTTCGCGGCGGGGAAACTGTCTGGGGAACTCCCGCCCGCCCGCTCGAGAAATTCAAAGAACAGTTCGCCTGGCAGGCGCGTCTACCGGAGCTGGCCGCGCGCATCAAAGAGTTGGAAGCCAAACTGGAAAGCCAAACGAAAAGGCCAGACTAAAAAGGAAGTGACGTGAGCACAGCTCCTCGCTGGCGCGTAATCGTAGTTGGCGGACACACCCGCAGCATCGGCAAAACGCAACTGGTGTGCGACATCATCAGCACTTTCCCGCAAGCCAACTGGATCGCGGGAAAAATCACGCAGTACGGCCACGGCGTCTGCGCGCAGAACGGCAACAACTGCGACTGCGCTCCCGAAGAACACATTTGCGCCATCGAATGGGAAGCGAAGCCGCAATCAGGCACGGACAGCGCCAGATTTTTGGCCGCAGGCGCGAAGCGGTCGTTCTGGTTGAGAACGAAGCAGGGTTTTCTCGCCGAGGGGTTGCCGCTGATGCGAGATGCCCTGAAACAATCCCTCACGGTAACTGGAGAAGATTCTCCTCCGCTGATTCTAGAAAGCAATTCTCTTCTGCAATTCTTGAAACCAAGTCTCTATTTTGCCGTAATCGATCCAGCCCGCGAAGATTTCAAAGAGTCCGCTCGCGTTGCGCTCGACCGCGCCGATGCACTCGTTCTCCGGGGCTCAATGGATGAACCTGCCGCCGCTCCATCTTGGATCAAGCTTCCCGCCAATTTGCTGCGCACCAAGCCCTCCGTCTCGCAGCGCGAGGGGGAAGCTTTGCCCGAGCCCCTTTACGTACTTATCGAGCGGGCGTTGCAGGCCCCGCCAAGTATCACCCTCTGACAACGATTCTGTAACGCTTCTGCATCTTAGAAGTTGACCCAGTGCCGCAAGACGGCGATAATTGAGTGGTACTTGTGTTACTCGGTGACCGATAGGCTTGGCGCTCGTGCCGGGCGTTGTGGGAAGTGACTAGGAACACAGCAGTTAGCTCAGTTGAGCCTGGATTTAGACTTTACTTGGGGGACTAGTTTTGGCGACAGGTACACGCATAGGACTGGATAGACCTGCCCCTGCCATACCGCCTCTTTGGCTTGAGAAAGACCTGTCTGGTTCGCTCGAACAGGCCATCGAAAACGGTGCGAATCACCTCCTCTCGCTGCAAGCCGAGGAGGGCTACTGGCTCGGCGAACTCGAAGCCGACACCACCCTCGAATCCGATTACATTTATTACCTTTATGTGCTCGGCAAGGCCGATCCCGCTCGCATCGCCAAGCTCGCCAACTACGTTCGTCGGCGCCAATTGCCCGATGGCGGCTGGAATATTTTCCCCGGCGGGCCTTCCGATCTCAATGCAACCTGCAAGGCATATTTTGCTCTGAAGCTCGCTGGCGATGACACCGACGCGCCGCACATGGCCCAAGCGCGCGAAACGGTGCACCGTCTTGGCGGCCTGGAGCTTACAAATTCTTATGTACGCTTTTATCTCGCGCTGATCGGCGCGGTTGGCTGGGAGCTTGTTCCCTCGATTCCGCCAGAACTGCTGCTCTTGCCAACCTGGTTTTACCTGAACATCTACGAAATGTCGTCATGGACGCGCGGTATCGTCATCCCCATGGCGATACTTTCCGCGCTGCGGCCGGATTGGCGTTTGCCGGAGCGCGCGCGTGTCGACGAGCTTTTCAAAGACATCTCCCACAAAGCCGCCGCTTTTGACTGGAGCAAGCAGCTCATCTCCTGGCGCAACGTTTTCCTGGCCATCGATCGCGGCTTGAAGCTCTACGAAAGACTTCCCTGGAAACCCCTTCGCAACCGCGCGCTTCGCGAAGCGAAAGCCTGGATGCTCGCGCACATGGAGCGCAGCGAAGGCCTCGCCGCCATCTATCCCGCGATGATGAATTCGATTTTCGCGCTAGTGGCGCTCGGTCACGGTCCGGACGATCCGATCACCTCTCGCGAGATTCGCGAATTTTCGCGTTTCGAGATCGAAGAGGGCGACACGATTCGCATGCAACCGTGCGTGTCCCCTGTTTGGGACACTTGCATTGCCATGGTCTCGTTGGAAGAGTCCGGGCTGCCCGCCGATCATCCCGCACTTGTGAAAGCCGCGGATTGGATGCTCTCGAAGCAGGTTCTCGGTCCCGGCGATTGGCAATTCAAGAATAAAGACGCCGAGCCGGGAGGTTGGGCGTTCGAATTTCGTAACGATTTTTTTCCGGACGTGGACGACACTGCATTTGTTTTGATGGCGCTGCAGCGTGTGAAACATCCCAATCCCGAGCGCATGGAAACGGCCATTCGTCTTGGCCTTCAGTGGCTGTTGAGCATGCAAAATAAAGACGGCGGCTGGGGCGCCTTCGACCGCGACAACGACCGCAAACTTCTGTGCAACATTCCCTTTGCCGACCACAACGCCATGATCGATCCATCGACAGCGGACGTGACGGCTCGCGTTATTGAGTGCCTCGGCCGTTTCGGCTGGCCGCCGGAGCATCCCGCTATTCAGCGCGGCGTGAAGTCTTTGCTCAGGGATCAATGCGAAGACGGCTCCTGGTTTGGGCGCTGGGGCGTGAATTACGTGTACGGCACCAGCGGCGCGTTGCGCGCCCTCGAAACGGTTTCGCTTACGGCCAAAGAATTTTGCCAGCGCGCGGTGAGCTGGCTGCGCGACGTTCAGAAAGCTGACGGCAGTTTCGGCGAATCCCTGTGGAGCTATACCGATCCCGCCACCAAGGGGCAGGGCAATAGCACCGCTTCACAAACGGCCTGGGGATTGATTGGGTTACTTGCGGGTGCGCAACCGAATGATTCTGCAGTTCAAAAAGCCGTCTCTTATCTCGTCCACCAGCAAAATACAGATGGCTCGTGGAGCGAAGCCGAGTTTACTGGCACCGGATTTCCTGGCGTTTTTTATTTGAAGTATCACCTCTACCGCAATTCATTCCCGCTCTACGCGCTCGCGCGCTTCCGTAATCAGCTGCAAGGGCCGCACGAATATTGCGCCATGAAATTCCAGCCAGCCGAATTCCGGCTGCGGAGCGGGTTCTAGAGCCCGCGATGACGTTTTCTCTGCGGCTCACCGCGGATCTAACCCTTGCCCTGGCTGCCCGCGCGTTTGGCAACAAGCAGGGCTATCCCCCGATCTTGCAGCTTTCCCCGGAGGCTAATTTCCAGACTTCTTCAGCCAGATTTTCCACTGGCACCCAGCAGGCGGTTGAAGACTCTTCGGAATCCAGAACCCTCGTTTCTCGATACCGTTCACCCATCCTTTGGATTTCCGGAAGCGAGCCGCTGGATTCTCCCGAGATCGCTCGTTTCACCAACGCTCTGGCGGCCTCCGGGCGCAGCGTCTTCCTGGAGACTTCCGGCGCCTTGTTGAAACGGCGCCTTCACGAATTTCAGCCATCTAATCGTTTTTATTTCACAGTCCGTTTCGATGGCCTTGCGCCGTCGCACGACCAGCGCAATGCTCTTGAAGGCGCATTCCGCGTCGGACTGGAAGCCATTCGCATGGCTAGGCTGGCAGGTTTTCTCACTTGCGCACTTTTGATGACGCACCCTCACACAGCCCCGGGCGAGCTAGAGCAACTCCACGCGGAAATTCGCCAACTCGACGTGGACGGATCCTTGATCACCCGTGCGGCACTTTCGCCGGAGCTTGAGAAGACGGTCAAGCAACTTCGCCGTCGCTTGCTGAGCCGGCGATGGGCGCTGCTATCGGACTTGGTCGAATCCGCGTCACTGCCCGCGGCCTCGCGAGGTACTCGTCAAATCGATCGCCAGCCTCTTCCGGATTCACCGCCAGGCGATTTTGAGGAAGGCGCCGAAGTCGGATGACCACGCTGGTCACAGGTGCGTCCGGCTTTCTCGGCAGCCACGTCGCGCGCCAGCTGGTCGCGCGTGGCGATTCGGTCCGCGTCCTGATGCGAGCTTCCAGCACCAACCGCGCCGTGGGAGACCTTTCTCTTGAATACATGACCGGCGATTTGCGGGACGCCGCTTCTCTCGATCGTGCCCTGGCCGGCGTAAAGACCGTTTTTCACGTGGCGGCTGACTATCGACTCTGGGCCAAAAAATCGCGCGACATTTACGATTCAAATGTCGGTGGGACGAAGAATTTGCTCGAAGCCGCGAAGTGTGCCGGCGTAGAAAAATTTATTTACACCAGTACGGTCGCCACGATCGCCGTCGATCGTCCCGAATTGCCAACCGAAGCCACGGACGCCAAGCTCGAAGAAATGGTCGGCCACTACAAGCGCTCGAAATGGATGGCTGAGCGAGAAGCACTCAACGCGGCAAAACAAGGTCTGCCGCTCATTGTAGCCATGCCCACCACTCCCGTCGGACCAGGCGATTGGAAGCCCACGCCAACAGGGAAAATCATCCTCGACTTTCTAAACGGAAAAATGCCCGGATACGTCGAGACCGGCTTGAATTTTGTTGGCGCGGAAGAGTGCGCGGCGGGGCATTTGCTCGTCGCGGAAAAAGGGAAAGTGGGCGAACGCTATCTTCTCGGCGCCGAAAACTTGACGCTTAAAGCGATGCTGGACACGCTGGCCAAAATAACGGGCCTGCCTGCTCCATCGCTGAAAATTCCTCACGGGCTGGCTTTAGGTGTAGCCTACATGAATACGGCGTTCTCGCGGCTCATCGGAAGAGAGCCGCAAATTCCCGTCGAGGGCGTGAAGATCGCGCAGCACATGATGTTCGTAGATTGCACACGGGCGCAGCGAGAACTAGGTTTTAAGCCGGGGTCGGTAGCGGCTGCACTGGAGCGAGCGGTTCGCTGGTACGAAGCGAACGGCTACGTTAAGCCCAGCCGCGCCAAGAAAATGCTGCGCGCCGCGGCGTAGAACGAGGCCAGACGGGATCGTCCTATTCTTGCTTGCTCGAGAATCAGTTGTAGGGGCGGGGCTTGTTTATACTGGAAGGGCCCCGCTAAGCTTCAACAGATAAGCAAGTTGTAGCTTTGAGTTTTGGTCGGGCATCATAGATTTACAGCATTATGCGCATCCTAGTCACTTTCGCCATCAAAGCCGAGTTCTCGCAGTGGTCCTCTCGCCATCCCTTTGTGCCCTACGAATTTGAGAATTGGGAGCGCCGCCGCGAATTCGACCTTTTCAAAGCCAACATCGGCCCGAACGAAGTAACGGTCCTTCTCACCGGTATCGGCGGAGAGAATGCCGCCAAATCGATGCTCTCCATCCCGCTTGAAATTCACGATGTCTGCATCTCTTCCGGCCTTGCTGGATCCCTTGACACCACTTTGAAGCCAGGGGACGTAGTTGTAGCGCACACGACAGAAACTCTGGACCAAGGTTACCAGGCCACAAGTGACGCAGCACTCCTCGATCTTGCCGTTACCTACGGCGCAAAGCCCGTGAATGTCTCCCTCACATCTGAGAAAATCGTAGCGACCGCCGAAGCGAAGGAAGACCTGCGCCAAAAGGGAAGTGTCGTGGAGATGGAATCAACTTATATTCTAGCGGCTGCGGCGCAACGCAATGTCCCGGCCGTCATGGTTCGCGCCATCAGCGACGCCGCGGATGAAGATCTGCCCGTTGATTTTGGTCGCATACTCGATTCCCACGGCCATCTGAAAATGGGCGGCCTGCTCAAAGAAGTTGGCCTCAGTCCTTACCGCATTCCCTTGTTGATTCAATTTGGACGGCAGAGCCGCGCCGCCGGAAAATCTTTGGCTGACTTCTTAGATCGCTATATTTATGCGATCTCACAAAACTGGACGCGCTTCGCTCCTCCGAAAATAGAAGAGGTCTCGGCGACATGAGCAGCATCGGAACCGCATCGGAGACGCTGAACTCGGTCGGGCACATCCCGAAAACCATGCGCGCTGGTGTCTTCCGTGACAAAGGCATCGTCCGCGTCGAGGATGTCCCCGTACCCGAAGTTGGCGATGGCGAAGTGCTCATCAAAGTCGCGGCCTGCGGCATCTGCGGCACCGACATCAAAAAAATCTTTCAGCGCTACGTCGAGCCGCCGCAAATTCTCGGCCACGAACTCGCCGGCACAGTCGTCGCCATCGGTCGTGGCGTGGAAAGGTGGGCGCCGGGCGATCGCGTGATGAGTTTTCATCACACGCCCTGCGGCCGTTGCTTTTATTGCGAAAAGCGCCTCTTTTCCCAATGCAAGCAATACAAAACCACTGGGCTGACCGCCGGTTTCGCGCCGAACGGCGGCGGCTTCGCCCAGTACGTGAAGGCCATGCCGTGGGTAGCCGAACGCGGCATCGTTGCTCTTCCCGATGACGTCAGCTTTGAGGAAGCCACTTTCATCGAGCCGATCAATACTATCGTCAAAGCCGTGCAGAAAGCACGCATCACCGCAGGCGAAACCGTACTGATCCTTGGCTGCGGCCCCATCGGATTGCAATTGCTCATGGTCAGCAATCTCGAAGGCCCCAAGCTATATACCAGTGATCCAATTCTACAGCGTCGTCAAAAAAGCCTATCCCTCGGTGCCCTGGAGTCGTTTGACCCAACCAGTGGTAAGCTGGTAGAAGAAGTTCGGGCCCGTACGGAGGGTCGTGGAGCGGACGCGGTGCTGGTTGCGGTAGCGCATCCGTCGGTGGTAACGGATGCCTTGGCAACAGCGCGGCCCGGTGGGCGCGTTTTGCTCTTCGCGGCAAACGACCCGGTTACGAAAATCGAGTTTCCTGCCGCGGCAGTGGGGATCGACGAGAAGGAAATCCTGGGCAGCTACAGCGCGGCTGTGGACATCCAAGAATCAGCTGCGGATCTGGTGCTGGGAAAGAAACTTCCAGTGATGGAAATCGTCACGCATCGCTTCACACTGGATAGAATCCAAGAAGCCCTGGAGCTGGCAGCCAGGCCTACGGCCGAGTCCCTTAAGATCCTGATTACGCACGCATGAAAACGACCACCACAAAGAAAACGGAATTCGGAGAAGAAGTGAAATTTGCCGTCGCGCGAGTCGCCGTACCCTCAAGGATGACCGCAGCCGTGTTATACGGCAGCGAAGATCTGCGCATTGAGATGATCGACGTGCCGCGCCTCGCTGCCGACGAAGTGCTTCTCCGCGTCCGCCTCGCTTTGACCGACGGCACCGACCTGAAGGTTTGGAAGCGCGGCTACCACGCGAAAATGATTCAGCCGCCAGCCGTATTTGGCCACGAAGTCGTTGGAGATATCGCTGCCGTAGGCAAGCGCGTGGACGCCCGCTGGCGCATCGGCATGCGCGTGGTTGCCGCAAATTCCGCGCCGTGCCTGCGCTGCTACCACTGCCGCCGTGGCCAGGAAAATCTTTGCGAAGACTTGCTCTTCAACAACGGCGCCTACGCCGAATACATGCGCATCCCGGGTCGCATCGCCACGGAAAACATGCTCGAAGTGCCGCACTCCGTCGATGACGGAAGCGCTGCGCTTGTCGAGCCGCTCGCCTGCGTGCTTCGCGGTATTCACGAAATGGAAGTGCGCGCCGGCGATACCGCTGCCGTTATTGGCTGTGGGCCGATTGGATTGACTTATGTGCGCATGCTCTCGCGCAGGGGCGTTCGTGTGATTGCGCTGGCCCGTCGCACCGCGCCTCTCGATGTAGCCCGCAGACTGGGCGCGATTGCCACCATCAACGTCACGGAAACAGTAGACGTCGTCTCCGCCGTGAAGTCTTTGACAGAAGACGAGCGAGGACCGGATTCCGTCGTCGAAGCAGCAGGGAATCCAGCCACCTGGCAGCAGGCGCTGGCCATGGTTCGCCGTGGCGGCGTCGTGAATTTTTTCAGCGGCCTGCCGTCAGGAACGAACGTGGCAATCGATCCCGCCGCCATTCATTATTCCGAGATCAAGCTGATCTCGCCCTTTCATCACACGCCGCGTTTTATCCGCGAAGCCCTCGAAGCCATTCGCCGCGGGGATATCGTCGGGCAGGATTTCGTGACGGAAGAAATTCGTTTGACCGAACTGCCGCAAGCCTTCGAGCGCATGAAGATCCGCAGCGGCGAAATCAAGCTGGCCGTCCGCCCTTGATTGCTTTGAACTTAACAGCACTCCCGATAGTCATTCCGAGCGAAGCGAGGAATCTGCTTTTCAATGTTGCGTCCTGGTGAACTCGAAATTGCCGAACGTGCTCCAGCGAACAATTGTTCCCCGGCGGCGGCGCAGGAATATACGCGCTGGCTCGCCACGCATCACTACGAGAATTTCAACGTGGCCTCCTGGCTGCTTCCCAAAGAGCTGCATCGGCATTTCTACAATCTCTACGCGTACTGCCGCTGGGCCGACGACCTGGGCGATGAAGTCCCGCAAAAAGAGCGCGCCCTGGAACTGCTCGATTGGTGGGAACGCGAGCTCGATGCTTGCTGCGACGGCCGCCCATCCCATCCCGTCTTTGTCGCGCTGCGCGAAACCATAATCGCAAAAAATATTCCCAAGCAGCCTTTCGCCGATCTTCTAAGAGCCTTCCGCCAAGACCAGAACGTAAAGCGCTATCCCACCTGGAATTCGATGATTGGCTATTGCGTCTATTCCGCAAATCCAGTCGGACGCCTCGTCCTTTATCTCTGCGGCTATCGCGACGACGAGCGCCAGGCGATGTCCGACGCCACGTGTACCGCTCTCCAGCTAGCAAATTTCTGGCAAGACGTTGATCGCGACCTCGAAAAGGGCCGCATGTACATTCCCTTAGACGTCGCTGCATCCCACGGCTTAACCGAAACCGAAATCGTCGAGCGCCGCTTCGACGAACGCTACGTCAGCCTGATGAAAGATTTGATCGCTCGCACCCGAGTTCTCTTCGCGCAAGGCGCTCCGCTAGCCAACATGGTCCACGGCCGGCTAAGCGTCGACCTTGAAATGTTCAGCCGCGGCGGCGTCGCGGTTCTCGACGCCATCGAGAACATGGGCTACGACACGCTCCACAATCGCCCGGCCATCAGCAAAGCCAAACAAGTCCGCCTCCTCGGCCGTTCCCTCTTGACTCATCTCGTAGCCAAGCCCATACGCCCCGAATCAGAGAACGGGGGCTTCACCAATATATGGGCACGGCAAGCTGTGCCCGTCTTGGGATTGTCCGCCTCAAGGTCCTATGCCGAATGCCATCGCATAGCCCGCGCCGCCCACAGCAATTTTTATTACGCGTTCTATCTGTTGCCAAAACCAAAGCGCGACGCTCTAGCCGCCCTCTATGCTTTCATGCGCCTAGTCGATGATGTCGCCGACGAAGGCAACGATCTCGCCGCGAAGCAGCGGGGTCTAGCGGATTGGCGCGCTGCTCTCGACGATGCCGTAATTGGCGAAGAGCGGCTGGTTGATGGCTCAACCGCGCTCAACTCCGCCACTCCGAACGGCGCGACCGAAGTCTTGCCCGCCTTGGTCGACACCATGCAGCGCTACAAAATGCCAGCCCGCTACCTCCACGATCTGATCAGCGGCGCCGAAATGGACCTCACCCTCCGCACCTACCCGACTTTCGACCGCCTCCGCGAATACTGCTATCGCGTCGCCGGAACCGTCGGCCTAACCTGCACCCACGTCTTCGGCTTCCACGATCCCCGCGCCCTCGATCTCGCCGAAAAACTTGGCCTGGCCTTTCAATTGACCAACATCATCCGCGACGTCCACGACGACTTCGCCTTGGGCCGCGTCTATCTCCCCGAAGAAGATCTCGCGCGTTACGCAGTTTCTCCCCTGGATTTTGGCAAGAGCGAAGCCACTCTCGGTGTCCGCGAACTCCTCCGTTTTGAAGCGGACCGCGCCTGGCAATGTTACGAAGAAGGCTCCGCACTTTTCGGCCTAATCGACGCGGAAAGCCGCGGCGCTCTCTGGCTGTTGGTGCACACGTACAGCGCCCTGTTAGCCCGCATCGAGTCCCTCGACTTCGCCGTTTTCGGCGAACGCGTGCGGCTCTCGAAAGCGGAAAAAATGTTGTTCATCGCAAAGGCGCGCTTCGGCCGCCTCTCGGAAGAGAATATTCTTGAAAAACGTGATCGTGATCGGTGGCGGGCTGGCAGGACTAGCAGCCAGCGTCGCGCTGGCTGAAGCAGGCTGGCGCGTTCGACTCTTTGAGCAGCGCCCGTTTCTTGGCGGCCGCGCGGCTTCCTACGTATTGCCCGATGGCGAGCACGTCGACAATTGTCAGCACGTCACCTTCGGCTGCTGCACAAATCTTGAAGACTTCTATCGCCGCGTCGGCTCCGGCGACAAAATCAGGTTTTTCGATCGCTTAATTCTGCTTGATCCCCAAGGCCGTCGCGGCGAAATGCACGCCGGCATTCTCCCCGCGCCGTTTCACATGACCGGTTCGTTCCTCACGTTTTCTCCGCTGGCACTCAAAGACAAACTCGCCATCGCCCGCGCCTTCTATTCCATTCTGCAAAGCGGAGGTCATCCGCCAGATGTGGACGAGCCCGGCGGCATCTCCATGCTCGAATGGCTCGGCCGCCGGAAACAAACTCCCGCTGCCATCAGCCGATTCTGGCGCGTAGTTCTCGTCAGCGCACTCTCGGAAGAACTCGATCGCATCGACGCCCGCTACGGCATCGACGTTTTCTGGAAAGCCGTTCTTTCCAATAAGACCGGATACCGCATGGGCGTCCCCGCAGTCGCGTTAGGCGAACTCTACGAAGGCTGCCGTGCGGCCATCGAACAGAAGGGCGGGGAAGTCGTCTTTCGTTCGCCGCTCCGTGGCCTGCGCATCGAAAGCGGAAAGCTCGTTGCTGTTCTCTTCGACGATGGCCGCGAAGAGTCCGCCGACGCGTACGTCCTGGCCCTTCCCCACGTCACACTCTCGGAACTTCTTCCCGAAAGCCTCAAACGCTCCGACACTGCGCTTGGGAATCTCGACAAAATCATCGACGCATCGATCACTGGCGTGCATCTTTGGTTTGACCGCCAGGTGATGACCGAAACTTTCCTCACCCTCCTTGACACCACAACGCAATGGATCTTCAACAAGACGGCTCTCTACGCCGACGCAAATGGTGCCGCTCCCGGCCCCGACAAAGGCCAATATCTGCAATTGGTCATTAGCGCCTCGCACGATCTCCTCCAAAAGCCACGCCAGGAAATCATCGATCTCTGCCTCAAAGAAGTCCGCCACGCCCTCCCTGCCGCCCGCGAGGCGAACCTCCTCAAAGCCACCGTTATCAAAGAAGCCGCAGCCACATTTTCCCCGCAACCCGGCGTCGACCGTTGGCGTCCAATGCAGCAGACAAGCATTGGTGGTTTGTTCCTCGCCGGCGATTGGACCGCAACGGGCTGGCCCGCCACCATGGAAGGTGCGGTTCGCAGCGGCTATCTGGCTGCGGAAGCTATCTTGCGATCGGCCGGAACGCCACGGCAGTTTATTCAGCCCGATTTGAAGCCCGACGGGCTTGCTGGCCTGTGGGCAAAGAGCTAAGTGCAGAGTTCTGCGGCGATGCGCGAAAAGCATGCAGCGCGAGAGTCGCCGCCGCGTTTTAGTCATTGTGGGCAAGCTTCTCGAAAGCACCAATCTTGCGCTCCGCGAGGGTAAGCTCCTCAAATTTTTTGTCGAGCGCCAGATATGCATCGGAATGCGTTTGCCGAAACGATTCGTACGCGCTCTCGGTTTCCCAGAAGTCGCACGTTACGTAAGTCCGGTCACGAAAGGGATCGCGCAGGAGGAGAGTTCGCTGGTACGCAGGATCGCACCGGAATAGCTGGGCCCAGTCTCCAATAGGCCCATATACGCTTTCAAACCGTTTGTCACATCCTGGCTTGACATCGAACTCCCATAGGACTAAAAACATAGATGTCCCATCTCCTGCTTGGACGTAGCCAATCCTGTTCTGATCCTCTGGGTAACGATTGCGCTGTGGGCCGAGTGTAGCAATCCGGTCGGATACATACCACGGTTAGAGTGCG
>DATFZQ010000107.1:0-2197 GCA_035314345.1 Candidatus Acidiferrum sp. | reverse complement strand
GAGGCTTTCGTAGCTCTCCCCTAGATCAGAATCCACAAACGGCCAACCTGGGCGGGCGTGTTCAGAAGGGTGGGGTAAAGAGATGACAGGAAAGCACGAGATAGAGAGCTCGGAAGGCAGCCGAAGACAGCTCCAGGGTTTGCCGGTAATACGACGGAACCTGGCCGGGATCGATCTGGGGAGCGAGCAGCACTGGGTATGCGCTCCGAGCTTGGATGGGAGCGGTCGAGAAAGAGCCAGCTTCGGGGCGACGACGCCGGAATTGATTCGCCTGGCGGAGTGGCTGAAAGCGCGACAGGTAGAGTCGGTGGCGATGGAGAGCACCGGAGTTTATTGGATTGCTCCGCACGAGGTGTTGGACGGGCAAGGTTTGCAGGTGCTGCTAGTGGATACACGCCAGCTGGCGCGAGTGCCCGGGCGCGACAAAAAGACGGACCCGACGGATTGCGAGTGGATTCAGCGGCTGCACAGTTGCGGATTGCTGCGGGGTTCGTTCCGACCGGAGGAAGCGGTCTGCATGCTGCGGACGCTGGTGCGGGATAAGGCCAACCTGGTGGCGGAGCGTGGGGACTGGTTGCGGAGGATGCAAAAGAGCCTGGACCAGATGAACGTACGCGTGCACCGTGCCGTTTCCGACATCGATGGGGTGACCGGGATGGCGATTCTGCGCGCCATCGCCGGAGGAGAGCGGGATGCCTTGAAGCTGGCGAAGCTGCGCGACCCCCGCTGCAGCAAAACCGAGCATGAGATTGCCGAACAATTGAGCGGGCATTGGCGGGAGGATCACTTGTTTAGCTTGCAGCAGGCGCTGAAGATGTACGACGCGTGCAGGAGCGAATCGCCGCCTATGAGCAGGAGATCCTGCGGAAACTCGGGGACATGGAACGGGAAGAGCAGCGGGGACAAACGGCACCGCCTCTGCAGAACGCCAACAAGGCAAGGACGATCAAAAAACGTGGGCAGGAGCCGAAGCGGCAGGTGTTATACCGAATGAGCGGCGTCGATATCACGCACATCGATGCCATCGGAGTGGAAACGGTCGAAGTAGTGCTCAGCGAGTACGGCCCAGATTTGAGCCGCTTCCCCACGGAGAAGCAGTTTATCTCCCACGTCACCTTGGCGCCGCATGTGCCCACCAGCGGGGGGAAGCCGGTGCGGAAGAGAAAGCGGAACAGCGCGAGCACCCGGGTCGCAGCTGCTTTGCGCATGGCGGCGCTTTCTCTGCGCCACAGCCAGACCGCCCTGGGAGCGTACTATCGCAAGATGGCCCAACGGCTGGGCGGAGACATTGCGGTGTTCGCCACCGCGCGGAAGTTAGCCACTCTCATTTACCGGCTGCTGCGATGGGGCCAGTGCTATGTGGACGAAGGGGCAAAGGCCTACGAAACCCGCTATCGCCAGCAACGCATTGGACGCTTGGCGGCCACAGCCAAAGCACTCGGCTATCAGCTGGCTCCCATGCTTGAGAGCGCGTAACAAAAGACGAAAAGTCACAGATCAGGTTGTGGGAAGTTGTCCCGCGACCTTATGCACAATCAATGATCTGCTTTCCGGAAGTCCGCTTTCTTCACGACAGACAGCCAACCCCCGTCGGCTAGGTAAAAGCAAGCCTGGTCGGCTCCCGAACAGGGTGCAGGACGCGAGCTGATGAAGATGCCGATCGGCTATACCAACTGGAGCCTTTCGCCTGACGGTTCGCGGCTGGCAATTTTTCTCGATCGGCATCGGGTGCGGTTCGTCTCCCCGAGCACCGGGGTTGCCAGGGATGTTGTTATCAAGGACTGGCCGTTGATGAACGGCGACTGGGCAGCGGATAGTAAGAGAGTTTTTATGCCGAGTGTGACGCCACAGGGTATCCCGGTGATTCTCGCCGTCAATGAGGGCGGTCATGCGGACGTAACTTTCCAAGGGCAGCCACAGACCGAGAATGCAAAACACGAAACTCATTTTGATTTTATGATTCAGTCTCCGGACGGGCGATATGCGATTCTGGAGATGCCTTTACACGGGGACAACAATGCGTGGATGGTAGAAAGCTTGTGAGGAAAACGGCATGGCTGTTTTTTCGCCCATTGTCCAACTGTCGGTGACTTGCTGGGTCCTCAAGGTAATCAATGAATTCCTAGATCGTTCCCGAGTGACGGGCTAACCGGAATGTATGGTCCGCCGCTTTGTCGCAAGCGAAAAATGATGGTCA
>DATFZQ010000106.1:0-13091 GCA_035314345.1 Candidatus Acidiferrum sp. | reverse complement strand
TTACTCGATGATTTCCGTTACGGCGCCGGCGCCAACGGTGTGGCCGCCTTCGCGAATCGCGAACCGCAATCCCTTTTCCAAGGCCACCGGCGTGATCAGCGTCACTTCGCAGCTCACGTTGTCGCCCGGCATCACCATCTCGACGCCTGTCGACAGTTTCACGTCGCCTGTCACGTCCGTCGTCCGGAAGTAGAATTGCGGCCGGTAGCCCGTGAAAAACGGTGTGTGCCGCCCGCCTTCTTCCTTCGTCAACACATACGCTTCCGCTTTGAACTTCGTGTGCGGCGTGATCGAGCCCGGCTTGCAAACCACTTGCCCGCGCTCCACATCATCCTTTTCCGTGCCGCGCAGGAGCAATCCGACGTTGTCGCCGGCAAGCCCTTCATCCAGCAGCTTGCGGAACATTTCCACGCCCGTCACAACTTTCTTCTGCGTCGGACGGAATCCCACGATCTCGATTTCTTCGCCAACCTTCACTTTGCCGCGCTCGACGCGGCCCGTAACCACTGTTCCGCGGCCTGAGATCGAGAAAATATCTTCAATCGGCATCGCGAACGGCTTATCAATCTCGCGCACCGGCTGCGGCACGTTCTTGTCCACCGCTTCCATCAGCTCGTCAATCGACTTTTCCCACTTCGCATCGCCATTCAGCGCTTGCAGTGCTGAACCCTTCACGACAGCAATCGTGTCGCCGGGAAACTGGTAGCTCTTCAGCAACTCGCGCACTTCGAGCTCCACCAGTTCCAAAAGTTCCGCGTCTTCCACCATGTCGCACTTGTTCAAAAACACGACAATCGCCGGAACACCAACCTGCCGAGCAAGCAGAATGTGCTCGCGCGTTTGCGGCATCGGTCCATCCGTCGCCGCTACCACCAGAATCGCGCCGTCCATCTGCGCCGCGCCGGTGATCATGTTCTTGATATAGTCCGCATGACCAGGGCAATCCATGTGCGCGTAATGACGGTTCGGCGTTTCGTACTCCACGTGCGAAACGGCAATCGTGATCCCGCGCTCGCGCTCTTCCGGCGCGTTGTCAATCGAATCAAACGCCCGGAACTGCACTTTCGGGTTGTGCTTCGACAGCACTTTCGTAATCGCCGCCGTCAGGGTCGTCTTGCCATGGTCAATGTGACCAATCGTCCCAATGTTGCAATGCGGCTTACTGCGCTCGAATTTCTCCTTGGCCATTTTTCTTTGCCCTCTGCGTTAAATCTTCTCTTCTGCCAAATCCTGCAAGTCACTCGCTACTTCTGAATCTGGAGCGGGGGACGGGATTTGAACCCGCAACCATCACCTTGGAAGAGTGAGACTCTACCGTTGAGTTACCCCCGCCCGTTCACTGCAAACTTTCCTGCACCTGCGTCCTTCTAATTCTGGAGCCTGGGACCGGGATTGAACCGGTGACCTCGTCCTTACCAAGGACGCGCTCTACCAACTGAGCTACCCAGGCCTAACCCGTGTTCCCCCAAAATCACCCGTTCTTGGCGCACTTTTCCTGAGCAGCGCCTTTGCTGCGAATTGGACCGCGCTCGAACATCGCTTTGTGTGATCGCGAGCGATCAACGCTTAGTGCGATTGCCCTGCGGTTTCCTGATCACGGACGATCACCCACGGGATCGGCCGAATCGAACAGCGAACGACTGGTGGACGGGGAAGGATTCGAACCTTCGTAGCCCGCAAGGAGCGGCAGATTTACAGTCTGCTGGTTTTAGCCACTCACCCACCCGTCCCGCGAAAACAAAAGGACGCTAACTGCTTGTCCCCAAAACTTTTTCAGGAAAATCCTCGCGCTCGGAACTTCCGCGAAAACGAAAACACAAAAAGGACTCGTGTCAAAAGACACCAGCCCGTTTATTTTTCCTGCAAGGATTTGCTCCGCCTCACTCCCCTGCTAATTCTTGGTGGAGCTGGCGGAGGGAATTGAACCCCCGACCCTCTGATTACAAATCAGATGCTCTACCAGCTGAGCTACGCCAGCGTCGCTCAAACCGAGTAAGAATAGCAGAAGGGGCAAGTAAATTGCAAGGGGGTGATGCGATTTTGGAGCACGTCGGGGACCAAGTCTGTGGAAAACCTGTTTCCCTGTGTCCCACTCCTAGCGACTCTATCTTTCGATGCCTCTGTAGTTTAGCATAAACCCCGTGTTTCTGCACGAGGCAAGCCGGGGTAAGCACCGCAAGCCTCAATTTTTCCGTAAAACGTGCTTCTCCCAGGCACGGCCTGTTTGGTCAGAAACGCCGTAATAAGCCACTGTCGAGATAGCGAGCCTTAGGTGCCAACTGAATGAACAAGCGAAGGACTGCTGCGACGATCGTTGCTGCGCTTGTGGTTGCAGCCATGGTGCTCTACGGCTACCAACGATGGAGCGGCTCTGGATCCAGCTCGCACAACGAACTTCTTGCGCTGATGCCCGCCGATGCCAGCGTGGTTCTCTTTATCGACCTGGATGCGCTCAGGCAATCTCCGTTTCTCGCCGAACTCTATAAATGGGCGCCGCAGCCAAAGGCAGATGCAGACTACGCACAGTTCTTGCAATCCACGGGATTCAATTACGAGAGCGATCTAAACCGTGTGAGCATCGCACTCGTAAAGCGCGGCCAGGATTCCACGCTGTTTGCTGTCGCCGACGGACGATTCGACCGAAAGAAAATCGCCGCCTACGCGTCGCAAACAGGAAGGCGCGGAACTCGCGGCGGCAAAGAGATTTTTTCCGTGCCGGTAGCCGGCGGCTCAAGACGAATTACGTTCACGTTTTTGCACAACAATCGCATCGCGTTGACAAACGATGCGAGCTTGGATTCATCGCTATCCCAGCCACATGCTGACTCGGACACACAAGCCTGGCGCGAGCGATTCCGCCGGCTTGCCGGTTCGCCGGTATTCGTCGTGATGCGGCAAGATGCCGGCGCAGGAGCGGCGCTACGCGCACAAGCCCCAGGTGGACTGCAATCTCCTCAGCTTTCGGCTTTGATCGACCAACTCCAGTGGATCACCGTCGCTGGAAAACCGGAAGCTGACCATCTACGCGTCGTGCTCGAAGGCGAAGGCGGGGCGGATGCGCCCACCAAACAGTTGTCTGACATAATCAACGGATTGCTCGTGCTGGCGCAGGCGGGGCTCCACGACCAGAAGCTGCGGCAGCAGCTTCCACCAGATGTGCGCGAGGCCTACCTGGAACTGCTAAAGAGCGCGGACGTCTCGCAGATTGATCGTGGTGAGACAAAATCGGTTCGGCTGATGTTCGATTTGACGCCCGGTTTTCTCGAGGCCGCGCGCACCACAATGCCAACCGCGCCTCCGGTTCCACAAAACAAGGTCCCAGCAAACAAAAGCACCATCCGGAATTAGTCAGCCAAGCGCAATAAAAAATGCCCCGAAAAAACTGGGGCGCGAGAAACTCACGGAAGCTAGCGGCTCGGACTAGTCGCCTACTGTAGTTCCCTTCATGTAACGCCACGGATTCACCGGCGCATTGTTCACGCGAACTTCATAATGCACGTGTGGGCCGGTAGAACGGCCGCTGATGCCTGTGTAGCCGATGACCTCGCCGCGTTTAACGCGCGTCCCAGGCACCGCTGAGAAGGACGAGAGGTGCGCATACCAGGTGCTGATACCGAAACCGTGGTCGAGCACAACCAGACGGCCATAGCCGGAGTGGTTTTCCGCGATGGTCACAATGCCATCAGCAGTAGCGTGAACCGGCGCGCCGTAATCTGAGGCCACATCAACGCCCGTGTGAAATGCGCCCTCACCGTTAAACGGATCCAGCCGCTCGCCGAAGCTATCCGTGATGTGTCCCATCACCGGCCAGATCGATGGCGTATACGTTGAGTCGGCAAAACTCATCGCGGGCATAAGCTGCATTCCGCTGGAAGACACGGCGATGACTGCCGCGTTCCTCTTCAAGAAGGTGTACTGCTCGATGGAACGGTCAAAGGCGTCTTCCGGGGTGGCTTGGCTGTCGGTGTTATCGAAGGCCGCAGGGTGGTAGCGGAGCACCCCATAAGTCATGGCTACTTCGGTGGCCAGAGACTGCAGAGAATCGAGGCGCTGGTTGGTATCGTTGACCGTGCTCTGAAGCTGCTGATACTGCTTTTTAAGTGTTTCCTGATCATGCCGGAGAGCGTTGTAGTTGCCGACCTTCCAAAGCATCCGGGAGTAAGACCCGATGGCGGCAACCACAGTAACCGCGCCGATGAGGGCCAGGGCGGCGAGGCTGTGCAGGACGTACGCCGGGATGACAAGCTTTTGCAGCTTGCCGGGCGTCGTCGCGATATAAAACGTATAGTTCTTGCTCGTAATCACTATACTTGGCCCCTCAGGCCTCTAGCTTGTCAAATGCGGGCTTTGTGCCCTGGCGCCCGCGGAAGAGAACCACTTTGAACCCGGATGTAACCAAATCTGAACCGTAAGTCTCGGTTCGCGACCTCGCTCATACTAAATTCTGTAGCGCTGGCCGTCAACCCTGTATTTTGCGGTATTTGGAACAGGGTGTGAAAAACCGCCCACCTGTCCGGGAGTACAGGATTCCGACGACTTTTACAATCGTCCGTTGCGTTGCGAATTCCTTCATCTTCCGCCACGCGCGAAAGGCGCGCCGAGAGCTATACTCAACGCCAGTCATGAAGAAAACAAAGCACCTATCCGGCAAGCTCCAGAACCCCGGGGAGGCTGACGTTTTGGGACGGATCGAAGAGATTGTGGCCCGGATGCAGACTCACAGCTCCAGAGTGCGTCTAGGAATCGGCGACGATGCGGCGCTCTTCAAAAGCACGAACGGATGCGACCAGATCCTCACCTGTGACTGGTTCCTGGAAGGCACGCACTTTCTTCGAGATAAGCATCCGCCAGATGCGGTGGGGCGGAAATGCCTCGCTCGAGCCGTCAGCGATGTGGCCGCGATGGGAGGCGTGCCTCGATGCTTCCTGCTGAGCCTTGCCCTGCCCGCCTCGCACACCGGCCTTTGGCTCGACCAGTTCCTTCAAGGGCTGCAGCGGGCAGCCAAGCTATTTAGGTGCGTGCTGGCTGGTGGGGATACAACCCGGAGGAAAGACATCCTTGTCAATGTAACCGCAGTGGGCGAGGTGCGGACGGGCGGGGCAGTTCTGCGGTCTGGAGCGCGCCCAGGCGATGTTCTTTTCGTAAGCGGGCGGCTCGGCGAGGCAGAACTGGGCCTCCGCCTGATTCGAAAGGGCAAACGGCTGGCAAGCAGTCGCGATCCAATTCTCAAGAAACATCTTTACCCGGAACCCCGGTTGGCGTTGGGCCGGTGGCTCGCCGAGAATCGTCTGGCCTCGGCGATGATGGACCTCTCCGACGGTCTCTCAACAGACCTGCCGCGGCTCTGTGCTGCGAGCGGCGTTGGGGCGCGGTTAACGGCTTCGAAGATTCCGGTCGTGCGGGTGCCCAGGGGTGAGCAGGCTGGCGACGCATCTATGCGGGATTTGGCGCTACACGGCGGCGATGACTACGAATTACTCTTCACGGTGCCTCGCAAAAAGCTGAAGCGGATTCCTCGTTCCCAAAATGGAATCCCCATCACTGCAATTGGTGAAATCATGAAAAAGAGGATGTTGCTGCTGGTCGATGAGGCTGGGCGCGAAGTACCCCTCCCAAACCTGGGGTGGGATCCGTTTCGTAAACCCCGATAAGAGATAACGACCGCCCACGTATTTAACCGCCTGGTTGAATACGAAGCTTCTGCAAAACCGGGCGCGAGTCAAGCAGGATGAGCATGCCACCGCTATAACCCGGGAGGAACTCCTGATGTGGTGGCAGGCGCAGTTGTCGTTTTGATTGGCGGCGGAACGACCGGAGGCTTCTCCTTGGGAGCGGCGGGTTCGTCTGTTTCGGGTGCCGTGTCGGGCGTGTCTACGTTGACTTTGTGATCCAGCGCCTGCTGTTCGAGCGTGACAACGTTTGCAAAATCAAGGACGGGCTGGCCTTCCAGGGCGGTCTTCATGAATTCGAGCCAGATCGGAAGTGCGGCACGGGCTCCGGTTTCCTTCTTCCCGAGCGAAATCTGTTTGTCATCGAAGCCCACCCACACGCCGCAGGTAAGTTGCGGAGTAAAGCCCATGAACCATGCATCGGTATAGTCCTGCGTCGTTCCGGTTTTTCCCGCAGCGGGACGGCCAAGCGCTTTGGCCTGAACGCCAGTGCCGAACTGAATGACTTCTTCCAGCATGGCCGTCATCGTCCGAGCGACTTCCGGCGAAATAACGTCATGCACTTCCGGATGTGCTTCTTCGAGCAGCGCGCCGTCATAACTTGTCACGCGGCGAATCATGTGCGGGTCGATGCGGATCCCGTCATTGGGAAAAACCGTGAAAGCAGAGACGTGTTCGAGCAGCTTCATGTCAGCCGCTCCGAGCACGAGCGGAAGATAGGGCGGGAGCGAAGTGGTGATGCCGAATCGCCGCGTCATATCCACGACGGAGTTGATGCCGACTTTTTCCGCCAGCTTGACCGCGGGAACGTTGCGGGAGCCGGCCAGAGCGCGGCGCAGCGTAATAGTGCCCTCGTACTTCTCATCGTAGTTGTGTGGCGAATAAGGCTGTCCGCCGCTGATCACCGTAAACGGCGTGTCGACGATGGTGTCGAACGGCGAGGAGCCTTTTTCGATGGCGTCGGCGTAGAGATAGATCTTGAACGAACTGCCCACTTGCCGGACGGCCTGCGTGGCACGATTGAATTTGGAATCTTCAAAGCTATAGCCGCCGACCATTGCTTTGATTTCGCCGGTCGAATTGTCGATGGCCATAATAGCGGCCTGCGGTGCAGGCTGCTGCTCGAGCTGTACACGAGCCGTGGCTTCATGAAGCTCTTGAATGGAGAACTGCGCTAGGTCGCCGACTTTCAGAAGATCCGAGGGCTTCTTGCGGCCGGTCCAGGCGAAATCCGGCGGCGAAAGAATGGCACGGTAAGAACCGATTTTTATCGTCGCGTACTTATCGTCGACGGAAAGAACCAGGCCGGTGACGTACGAGCCTTTTTCGATGGGATGACGCCAATCATCGTCGTCGTAGCTATCAAGCTTGCCAAGATTGTCGCGCAGAATGTTAGCAGGCTCGCCGCGCCAGCCGTGGCGCCGGTCGTAGCTGTGCAGGCCGTCGCGGAGAGATTGATTGGCGGCTTGCTGCATCTTGATGTTCAGCGTGGTGTAAACGCGCAGACCGCGCTCGTGGACGGCTTCCGTGCCATACGTCGATTCCAAATACTTGCGAATTTCCTCAAAGAAATAAGGAGCCAGATCGTTGCGTGGATATTGTAGGTGCAGGCCGAGAGGCGTTTTCTTGGCGGCCTCTTCTTCGACAGGAGTAATCTTCCCTTCTTCTTCCATGCGATGAATGACGAGGTTACGGCGTGCCAGGGCGCGCGCAGGGTCAGCCAAAGGCGAGTAAATCGGCCCGCGAATCATCCCGGCGAGCAACGCGGCTTCTTGAAGCTTCAGGTCCGTGACGGACTTTCCAAAATAGAATTGCGCGGCCGCGGCAAAGCCGTAGTTGCCGTGCGCCAGATAGACCTGGTTGGCGTACATGGCGAAAATCTGCGGCTTCGTGTAGCGCCGCTCGATTTGCAGAGCCAGCAGAATCTCCTGCATTTTGCGGCGGAAGCTGATCTCGCTGCGATCGAGAAAGAGATTGCCGGCGAGCTGCATACTGATCGTGCTGGCGCCCTGCGCCTTGCCGCCATGGAGAATCTTCCGCCACGCGGCACCTGCGATGCGCGGAAAGTCGATGCCCCAATGCTCTTCAAAATGCTGGTCCTCGATGGCCGTAACCGCGTTGTAGAGAACTTTGGGGCACTGCTCGTAAGTCATCAGGATGCGCCGCTGCAGCGCGAAGCTCCCGACGAGCTGCCCGTCGTCAGCATAGACTTCGGTGACAACGGTAGGACGATACGTTTCGAGCGCTCGAATCTCCGGCAAGTCGCTGGCGTAGACAAACAGCAACCCGCAAGCCGCTCCCAGCGCAATCGAACAAAGCAGCAGAAACGCGAGCGCCACGCGGTCAATCAGTTTCCAACCGCGCAATCGCAAGGTGATAGGTGGAAGGCTTAGCATCGAAACATGATTCTATCGCAGAACGATTTTCGAGAATGGATTTTGCAGGAAATAAGTCGCCTTTCAGGAATCACTAGGCCAGCTCATAGTAGCGCTCTCCTGCGCATGAGCGGCACAGCATACGTCCCTCCACCACCACTTCGCGCTTGAAGTTGATGCCTTCGCCGCACTCCGCACATACCACGCGCGGACCTTTGAAACCGGGCAGATCTTCGGGTAGCACTTCGATTTTTACCCATTGCTTGTCAAAGAGAACTTCATCCGAAAGTGCAGCGTAAGCCTTTTGCTGCCCCGCGTCTTTCGCCATTTCCGGAAACATTTCGCGCGCGGCTTGCTTCGAGGATTCTTTTGCGGCGACACGCACCGCGCGGCCCGTCTTGAGATCGACGAACGTCGCAGCCACTTTGCCCCAGTCGCGGAATTTGAGCGCGCGCTTTCCCAGCCGGCAATTGGCGACCAGCGCGACAGCGTCGGTAACGCAGCGGTCTATCTCCACGTACGTGACGATTCGTTTGCGCTCAGCGACAGGGTCTTCAATGCCCAGCTCTTGCAACCCAAGCATCGCCAGCCGCACGCCCAGCACTTGCCCGGCGCACAAATGTCCATGAACAACCGCGGCGAGTTCCAGATACTCACTCAGAGTTTTCATAGTTTTCGTCCGCGAGCGGACTTCTCTGGCGTACCTCGACTAAACCTGGACGCGCGTCGTCTCTTGGGCCGCCCACGGATGTGGCCGACGAGCTTCCATAAAGGTGAAGATAGTCATGAGCAGCGCAAGTCCGGAGAGCGCCGCGTCTTCCAGCACCTTCTGAAGATTGATCGGCTGGGGAGTCGCGAAACAGCCGCAATTGATATCCATGTGCAGGAGATACGCCCGCAAGACCACAGCGAAAAACCCCAGCATGATGGCTGTGAGCACCGGAGCCCAGATGCGCAGGCGCCACCCAATCAGAAGCAGCAGCCCAAGGATAATTTCCGTGAAGGGCAGCGTGTGGGCGACGAATTGCACTCCCCAAGCTGGCAGCAACTTGAACGCTTCCACTTGAGTGGCAAAATTCGAAAGGTTCATGGATATAGAGAATTTCAGAATGAAAAAAGGCCACAGACTATGGTTCGGTAGAAAAAGCTTAGCATAGCCCGCGTAAATAAAAATGCCGCCGAGAACCAGGCGGCCGATCCAAATGATCGCGCGGCGGAAATTCCATGGGCTGGATTGCATCATGCTTTGATTTCTCGCGGATTCCTCGGGCCCATCGTTCTACGCCTGGCTATTTCTGACTCAGCAACTGATCCAGGAACTGGTGCAGTGTTTCGAAAGGCATCACACCTGAGTACGGATACGTCTGCCCCTTGGAATGGAAGACCGACGTGGGCGTCTGACTCACGCGGTACATCTGTCCGAGCGCCAAATCCTTGTCGATCAAAGGCTCGAGTGTTCCCCCCTTGACCAGCGCACGGACCTTCGTCATATCCGCGGAGGAAAGCACGGCGGTAAGCGTTCCATCGACATCACCGGTCTGCTCCCATTTCTCCTGATTATCAAACAAGGCTTTCTCAACCACCTCAATCTTTCCAATCTCTGCCGCCGCCCGCGCATAACGCGCCGCTACGCGCGAATAGGCATGCATGGGCAGCGGAAAATCGCGATGAATCAGATAGACTTTCCCGGTGGTGACATAATTGTCCATGAGCTGCCTGTTGGTGGTCACGAAAAGCGTCTTGCATGCGGGGCACTGAAAATCGCTAAATACCTCCAGCACAATGGGAGCGCTCTTCGAGCCAAAGGCCTTGTGAGGATCGACGTCGTTCACGCCATCGACTGATTCGGGTACGACCGGCTGCCGCGTAGCGCTCACTTCCCTCGCCGGAGCGGCGGGCACCACTTCTGGCTGAGAAGCAACATGCGGCTGGGCGCTGAAGCGCGCCGCGGCAACGGGGTGAATGCCTCGGCTCACCAGGAGCCGCCCACAGATCAACGCCAAGACCACAACTACAGCAAACACAGCACGACGACTCACGCGATCCTCCCGCAAATACCCTCAAAATGGTGAGATGCAATCTCTCGGTCAGATTATCATAGGTTTCTACTCTTGAATGACTCGAAGGGTTCCGTGCCTTTTTAAGTACCTACGAGCCAGCTCACGGCATCAGATAGGCGGGCCTAACCGGTAAGGAATAAGTATCCTAAGATATTTAAATAGAAATACTTACACGGTATTGGAGAAAACTTGACAAAGACGCACTCAAATTATATACTGCCCCTCGAACTGGACCAAGGAGCACGCCTTTGACCTCGGCCCCTCCGGAACCCTTACCTTCCGGACGGCCAGTGATGTAGACGGGTTCCGGAAGGAATAACAGAGATGAGCAAGATTATAGGAATTGACCTGGGCACCACCAACTCGGTCGTAGCCGTCATGCAAGGCGGCGAACCGGTAGTGATCCCGAACCAGGAAGGCGCACGCACCACTCCTTCGGTTGTCGCCATAACCAAGACGGGAGAGCGCCTCGTGGGACAAGTAGCGAAACGCCAAGCCGTGACGAATCCCGAAAATACGGTGTATTCGATCAAGCGCTTTATGGGCCGCCGCTACGATGAAGTTGCCGATGAGATGAAGCGCATCCCTTACAAGGTCGTCAAGGGAGAGCACGATGATGCGCGCATCGAGATTTTCGGCAAGATTTACAGCCCGCCGCAGATTTCCGCGATGATCCTCGGCAAACTGAAGTCCGCCGCGGAAGATTTTCTTGGCGAAAAAGTCGGCAAAGCTGTGATTACGGTGCCGGCGTATTTCAATGACGCGCAGCGCCAGGCGACCAAGCAAGCGGGCGAGATTGCCGGCCTGGAAGTCGTCCGCATCATCAACGAGCCCACAGCGGCTGCGTTGGCGTATGGCCTCGAGAAAAAGAGCGACGAAACCATCGCCGTGTACGACCTCGGCGGCGGTACGTTCGACATTTCCGTGCTGGAAGTCGGCGCAGGCGTCGTCGAAGTGAAGTCCACCAACGGTGACACCCACCTTGGCGGTGACGACATCGACCAGCGCATCGTGGACTGGCTGATCGACGAGTTCAAGAAAGAGCACAGCATCGACCTCGGCAAAGACCGCATGGCCCTGCAACGCCTGAAGGAAGCCGCGGAAAAG
The DNA here is from genome assembly GCA_035314345.1 of Candidatus Acidiferrum sp. Classification (GTDB taxonomy): domain Bacteria; phylum Acidobacteriota; class Terriglobia; order Acidiferrales; family UBA7541; genus Acidiferrum. The sequence goes on along the minus strand of DATFZQ010000106.1, from coordinate 1,880 downwards.
GCCAAGATTGAGCTTTCGCAAATGATGGAGACGGAAATCAACCTGCCGTTTATCACGGCGGGCGCGAACGGCCCCATCCACATGCAGCAGAAGCTGACGCGAACGCGCCTCGAGCAATTGATGAACGACCTGCTCGAACGCTCCATGAAACCGGTCAGGCAAGCTCTTGAAGACGCAAAACTGTCGCCCAGCGACATCCAGGAAATCGTGATGGTTGGCGGCTCGACGCGTATTCCGAAGGTACAAGCGCTCGTACGCACGTTCTTCGGCGAGAAGGAACTGCACAAGGGCGTGAACCCTGACGAAGTCGTGGCCGTAGGCGCGGCGATTCAGGGCGCGGTACTCGGAGGCGAAGTAAAGGACATCCTGCTGCTGGACGTGACGCCGCTTTCTCTGGGCGTCGAGACGCTCGGCGGCGTGATGACCGTGCAGATCCCGCGCAACACCACGATTCCGACGCGCAAAGTCGAAACGTACTCGACGGCTGCCGACAATCAGCCCGGCGTCGAAATCCAGGTGCTGCAAGGCGAGCGCAAATTCGCTTCGGACAACCGTTCGCTTGGCAAATTCAAGCTGGACGGCATTCCGCCGGCGCCGCGCGGCACACCGCAAATCGAAGTGACCTTTGACATTGACGCCAACGGCATCTTGAACGTCAGCGCGAAGGATAAGGCCACCAACAAGGAGCAGAAGATCACTATCACTGCTTCGAGCGGTCTGACGAAGGAAGAGGCCGAGAAGATGCGCACCGAGGCCGAATCCCACTCCGAAGACGATCGCCGCCGCATGGAGGAAGTCGAAGCGCGCAATAGGCTCGACGGCATCATGTACCAGGCGGAAAAGATGGTCCGAGAGAATCGCGAGAAGATTGCGGAATCGGACGTGAAGACGGCCGAAGACGCCATCGAAGAAGCTAAGAAAGCCATCGCCGAGGGCGGCACGGCTCGCTTGCGCTCCGCGACGGAGAACCTCGAGAAGTCTTTGCACAAGATCGCCGAGGTGCTCTACAAAGCCAATGAGGCTGCGGGAGCGCAGCAGGCTGCCAGCGCAGGTGCTGGGGCAAGCGGCGGCCACGCAGGCTCGACCTCTGGCAACGCGCAGGACAAAAAACCCGGCGACGTGATCGACGCAGAGTATGTAGACGTAGACGAAAGCAAGCGGCCTAACTAAGCAACCAAAGCCTGTAGGGGCGGGGATTGTTTACCTTGAAAGGGCTCCCGTCCCTTCTTGCTTTATTGCGTGACGTAGGTGTTTTTTTGACTTTTAACTGTCGACTGTTGACTTTAACTAGTTTCCATGGCCACAACCGCAAAACAAGATTATTACGAACTATTAGGGGTCTCGAAGAAGGCGAACGCGAAAGATATTCGCACGGCTTTTCGCAAACTCGCGCGCAAGTACCACCCTGACCTGAATCCCGGTGATAAATCCTCCGAAGAAAAATTCAAGCAGTTGCAAGAAGCCTACGACGTTCTCTCCGACACTAAAAAGCGGCAGATGTACGATCAGTACGGCTTTTACAGCGACAATATTCCTCCTGGCGGGCCCGGAGGCGCGCCGCAGCAAGACGGAGAAGGCGTCAATTTTGATTTTGGCGGCTTTGATTTTGGCGGTGGCTCGGGCGCGCAGGGCGGCAATGCAAGTTTCCGCGACCTCTTCAGCCAATTTTTTCGCGGTGGGCGCGGCGGCGGCGAAGAACCGGAGCATGAGCCCGGGGGCGACCTCGAATATCAGATCGAGATCGACTTTTGGGATGCCGTTCGTGGCGCCGTCAAGAAACTGACCATCACGCGACTCGACACTTGTGACACGTGCCACGGAACGGGCGCGGTCGGTTCCCCGCAAACTTGCCCCGTCTGTCATGGGTCAGGAACCATCCA
>DATFZQ010000105.1:0-67613 GCA_035314345.1 Candidatus Acidiferrum sp. | reverse complement strand
TGCGCGGATCACTTTAGGTGTTTACGGACACGTGATTGGAGACGCGCAGCGCGAGGCAGTGGACAAAGTGGGCGAAATTTTGCGCCCAGATGCGCCCAAATCGGGGGGTACAGGTGAGTGGATTCAGTAGGTTAGATGGAGCGGGCGATGGGAATCGAACCCACGTCCGAAGCTTGGGAGCTTGTAACGACAATCTGGTGAATTCGGATCGACGCGTCAAATGGACTGTCCCCGAATTGTCCCTAAACTCTTTTCAGTTTGGTGCGTTTCCTGACGTCGCAGCGCAAGGGTGGGTTCTTTCGAAGAGTAATGAAATCAGTCCCTTTGCGACAACCTGCTAGTGGCTGCATCTCCGTGCAAGAATGATTTCGATTCGTAATCGGCAGGTCGCGAGTTCAACTCTCGCCCTCGGCTCCACTTTCTCTCTAACCTTCTTGCTTTCAACTAGTTAAGTTGCAGTTTCCTGCAGGGCGCTGCGCGCCGAGGTGGGAGAGGTATCTCTGGTTGTTGCGTTAGCGGGCCCGGCCGCTATCTTGCTCCGGATTAATTGCAAATCGCGACTGTTATTCAAGCGGAAACCGCAGCGGCGCTACTCAGCCAATGTTTCATCTTCTCGTGATCTACCACGCCGGCTTGCTGCATCACCAGGCGACCGCCGTTAAAAACCGCAAAGTTCGGGATGCCGCGAACATTGAAGCGTCCCGCGAGTGCCGGATATTTCTCGGTATCCACTTTCAGCACCACAGCTTTGCCCGCCATCTCCGCCGCGGTGCGAGCCACTTCAGGAGCAGCCATGCGGCAGGGTCCGCACCAGTCCGCCCAGAAATCGACGAGCACGGGAACACGGACAGTCTGGATGATCTCATCGAATAAGATTTCGTCGACCGCCAAGGTTTCGGAGAGCGGCGGCAACGGCGATTTACAGCTTCCGCAACGGCCGGTGCTGGCCAAATATTTTGCCGGGATACGGTTTTTCTGGCCGCAATGGCTGCAGGCACGGATTACAGGCAAGAAAGGCCTCCATCACATGAATCGACGCTGCCCATTTGGATGCTTGGGCATATTCCGAAGTCTACAGCAGCAAATCAAAGGTCCGAAAGGCGCGCTCCCATGCCTCGTCGCGGGATGCCTGCTTTCAGGATCGTTGGCCTTTGCGGTGCTCCTCGCCATGAGAATCAACGACAGCAAATTTCTGAAACCATGGGCAGGTCGCGAGTTCAGTTCTCGCCTTCGGCTCCAAACGCTTCTAAGTCCCGTTATTTCAATGACTTTGTTCAACTAATTCATTGATTCACGCCGCTGGCGAGAATACCGCCATCTACGATGAGCACTGAGCCTGTTGTGTAACTGGCGGCGTCGGAGGCAAGGTACACGGCGGCGCCAGCAAGGTCTTCGACCTTGCCGAAGCGCTTCATCGGTGTGCGCATGAGCCATTCATTGCCGCGCGGCGTGCCGTCGAGCAGTTTTTCGTTCAGAGAGGTGCGGAAGACGCCGGGGGCAATGGCGTTCACGCAGACACCGTACAGCGCCCATTCGATGGCCAGCGATTGCGTGAGTGAAGCGACGGCGGCTTTGCTGGCGGAGTAGGCGGCTACCTGGAGCATGCCAAGGAACGAGCCGATGGATGCGATGTTGATAATCCTTCCGTAGCGGCGCTCTATCATGTGGGGCCCAAAAATCTGGCAGGCGCGCAGGATGCCGGTGAGATTTGTTTCGAGAATATCGTTCCAGTCTTTTTCGGGGAAATCAATGGTGGGCGCCTTCTTGGTGCGTCCGGCGGAGTTCACGAGGATATCGACTTTACCGAAGTCCTTCACCGCGGCGTCGAGTACCCCTTGCAGCGAGGCGCGGTCGGTGACGTCCGAAGTTACGCGAAGGGAGCGGCGACCCAGCGCTTCGACTTCGCGGGCAGTGGCCTCGACTTGATCGAGGCGGCGCGAAGTTGGCGCAACGTCGGCGCCAGCTTCGGCCAAGCCGAGCGCGATCGCTCGGCCGATACCGGAAGTGCCGCCGATGACTACTGCCGATTTGCCTGTCAGATCGAGCTTGCTGTATCCCATGATTTATTTCTCCCGGTGAAGATTCCTGCTCCGATCATCGCGTGTGGCGCGCTGCTCTCCGCCGCTTGCTTCGAGCTACCAGTCGAACATCGTGCCATCCAACTTTCTATTTATGGGCAAGTACGCGCGTTCGTAAGGAAATTTTTCAGCGAGCTTCTCGTTGTAGTCGACACCCAAACCGGGCGCGTCTCCCGGATGCAGAAAGCCCTCGCTGAAGGAATAGGAGTGAGGAAAAACTTCGTCGGTTTCTTTCGTATGCAGCATGTATTCCTGGATACCAAAATTGTTGACGGATATGTCGAAATGAAGAGCCGCGGCCAGGGACACCGGCGACAAGTCTGTCGCGCCGTGGCAGCCCGTGAACACGTGATACATCTCCGCTAGCGACGCGACTTTTTTGAGGTGAGTGATGCCGCCGCTGTGGACCGTGGCCATTCGAATGTAATCGATCAATTGTTCCGTAATGACGGTCTTGGCGTCCCAAATCGTGTTGAAGACTTCACCCAGTGCGAGCGGCGTGGTGGTGTGTTGGCGGACGATGCGAAAGCCCTCCTGTAGCTCTGCGGTAACGGCATCTTCGAGCCAGAAGAGGTGATAGGGCTCGAGGCTCTTACCCAGGCGCGCCGCTTCGATTGGAGTGAGGCGATGATGGGCGTCGTGGAGGAGGTGAATGTCATCGCCGTACTTAACTCGAAGCAATTCGAAGAGCTTCGGAACATGGAGCAGATATTTCTCAGTAGACCATATATTCTCCGGCGGAAGCCCTTTTTCCGCCGGCTCGTAATAAAATTTCCCTTTCGAGACGCCGTAGGTTGACGGAATTCCGGGGATTCCAGATTGCGCGCGAATCGCGCGATAGCCTAGGGTCATATATTTACCGACTTCATCGATGGTTTCTTCGATGTCGCGGCCGTTGGCGTGGCCGTAGACCATCACGCCGTTGCGGCTCTTTCCGCCGAGCAGGTTGTAAACGGGCGTGTTGAGAGCTTTGCCTTTGATGTCCCAGAGAGCGATGTCGATGGCGCCGATAGCGGCCATGGTCACGGGGCCGCGGCGCCAGTAAGCGCCGCGATAGAAATATTGCCAGATGTCTTCGGACTGAAAGGGATCGCGGCCGATGAGGCAGGGAATCAAATGTTCTGAGAGATAGGCTGCAACCGCCATTTCGCGGCCATTGAGCGTCGCGTCGCCGAGACCGTAGATGCCCTGGTCGGTGTAGACCTTGAGCGTAACGAAATTTCTACCGGGCGAAGAGATCAATACTTTGGCATCCGTAATTTTCACCGAGCCTCCTCAAGCTGCATTCGAGACTTTACTCATCCTCTTCACCTCTTCGTATCTCCCAACCGCATTCGCCGACAACCAGTACGGAAGACTTCAGATTCGCCGGACGAGGCCTTGATCCGTCGCTTTTGTATTACGCACCAGTAGAAGCACAAAAATCATCCCGACGAACGGAATCAGGCCCGCGATGATCATGATCGGGTCGAACAAGTGCGCCCCCGTGGCAATCCGCGCATCGGAAAGATGGCCCGCTAATTCGAAAACGACGATCGTGCCGATCGCGGCTCCCGTTCCGCTCAGTCCGCTGACGGTGGCCACGGATTCGTTCTTGTAAAGGTCAGAAGGTAACACGTTGGCGATTGTCGTGAAAGACGCGTAAGAAAAAGTGGCAAGGGCGAAGAGGAGAGTGAGCCAGTAAAGGTTCACGGTAAATATGGTGGGAATGAGCAAGGACACGCCGAAGCCGCCGAAGACCACCAGCACTTTGCGCGCGTTTCCGACAGACCAGCCTCGTTTAATTAGGAGGCCGGAAAGCCAGCCGCTGAAAAAATTCCCTAGATCGGCGGCGATGAAGGGAATCCAGACCGCAATCAAGCCGCTTTTGAGCGCAATCCCTTTGGCGACGAGATATATGGGAAACCAATCGGCGATGAAGAACCAGACTGGGTCGGTAAAGCTCCTGGCAATGATGGTCCCCCATGTTTGCGGCAGCTTGAGCAGATCGCGCCACCGCGGAGGCGTTCGCGCGGGTGATTCATCTTCTTTGTGGTCGCTCAGGATCATCTGCCGCTCGGCGGTGCTGATGCGAGGATGGTCCTGCGGCAGGTAATAGAGCCAGCGCCAAACGATTAGCCACAAGAATCCGAGCAGGCCGGGAACAATAAACGCGGGACGCGTGCCCCAGCGGAAGTACAGCCAGAGGACAACGAACGGCGCGACAGCGCCGCCGATCGAAGAGCCGCTATCGAATAGAGCGGTGGCCAAGCCGCGCTCGTGTTTCGGAAACCACTCCGAGACGGCCTTGGTTGCGCCGGGCCAATTCCCGGATTCGCCGAGTCCCAGGAAAAAACGAAAGCCCATGAAAGAGTAGAAGCCTCTGGCTAGCGGTGTGAGAACGGAAACAATCGAATACCACAAAACGGTGAGCGTGAGCCCGCGTTTTGTGCCAATGCGATCCATCAACCTGCCGTTGAGAGTTTGTCCGATCGAATAAGCGACGCGGAAGGCGATCACGAGATTAGCGTAATCCGTGTTGGTCCAGTGATAGTCCTGTTTGAGATAGGGAGCGAGCAAGGAAAGCGTTTGGCGATCGATGTAATTGATGACCGTCGAGGCAAACAAGAGTGTGCCGATCCACCACCGGAGCGAAGAAATGGCGTGGACGCCTTGAGAGCCTGGGTCTGGACTCCTTGCTTCTCCGTGAATGTCCATTAAGGAACGGTTTCCGTAGGAGGTCGTTTCAAACGAATCAGAGAGTCTACACCACCACCAATGGCGGCGAAATTGGATTTGGATGCGCTACTTCTCTTTTTTCCCGCGGGAGCTTTTTGGTATAGTGCCTCCCACGATGCCAGTGGAATCTTCGAAGGCTCCCGCATCTCCCCGCGTTGCGCTCACCGGAAATCAAATTCGCGGGTTCTGGGCCGCTTGGGGTGGATGGACTCTCGACGGCTTGGATTCTTTTATCTACGCGCTCGTTCTTTTGCCTTCGCTTGGTGAACTTCTTCCTCGTTCCGGCATCGCCGCAACCAAAGGCAACATCGGCTACTACGGAGGATTGCTTTTCGCGCTCTTCCTGATTGGATGGGGACTAGCATTCTTGTGGGGACCAGTGGGCGACAAGTTCGGCCGCGTTCGAACCTTGATGCTGACTATCGTTTGGTATTCGGTATTTACGTTTCTCAGCGCTCTCGTCATCAACGTCTGGCAGTTGGCGATTCTTCGCCTGCTCGCAGGAATTGGAATCGGCGGCGAGTGGGCCATGGGCGGCACATTTGTCGCGGAAGAATGGCCAGAGAGTAGGCGCCGCGCCGGCGCGGGCTACATGCACACGGGCTATTACGTCGGCATATTTCTTGCCGCGATCGCCAACTACGCCATTGGGAGCCACTATGGTTGGCGCGCTATGTTTGCCTTCGGAGGTGTGCCAGCGCTTCTTTTGGCGTGGGTGCGTCATGGTGTCAAGGAACCCTCGCGTTGGTCCGCCAAGGCAGAGGTCGTTCGGTCCTGGCAGATCTACCAGCCCTTCGCGGCGCTTTTTTCACCTGCGTTGCGTCGCCGCACAATCTTGAACTCGCTGTTTATGCTCGCTTCAATAAGCGGGCTTTGGGCCGGAACGGTCTATGTACCTGCAGCGGTCACCACTCTTGCGGAAGCCGCGGGGCGCGTTGGACCGCAAGCTGCTCAGCTCGCTTCTCGCGCTACCATGCTCGTCGCGTTCGCCACCATTCTGGGATGCCTGGCGATGCCCTGGCTCGCGGAACGGCTTGGCCGCCGTGGCGCGCTGGGCTTCTTTTTTGCTTTGATGATGGTGTTCATCGCACTCACGTTTGGCAAAGTTTTCTATCTCAGTCCGAACGCGCTTCCGTGGTTTTTTGTGTGCTTGTTTTTCCTCGGTTTGGGCGGCGCGAATTTTGCCGTCTACACATTATGGCTGCCGGAGCAATACCCCACGGAATGCCGCGCAAGTGCTTTTGCCTTTTCCACGTCTTTTGCGCGTTTCGGCGGGGCGGCGATCACATTTCTGGTCGGAAGCGGCGTGCAGCGATATGGCTCTCTCGGAATTCCTGTGGCCGTCACTTCACTTGCATTTGCAGTTGGTCTTCTCTTAATTCCTTTTGGAGCCGAAACGCGTGGACAAATGCTGCCTGCGTAATACGAAAATGCGATGGAATTCATCGCCAGGGAAGGTCGCTAACATTGGCTACAATGACAGGCCGTCAACTTCAGATCGGCAAAGGCTCATCGAGTGCAAATAACGAACCCCGCCGCTAACCCGAAATCAAACGCGCGCCACGCGGTGCTCGCCGGTTTTTTTGGCTGGACTCTTGATGCCTTCGATTTTTTTGTTGTCGTCTTCTTGTACGACACTCTTGCACATCAATTCGGCGTATCCAAGAAAGATATCATCTTCACCACCTTTGCCACACTCGCCATGCGACCTGTGGGGGCAGTGATTTTCGGCTTGCTTTCCGATCGCTACGGCCGGCGCAAACCGCTCATGGCGAACGTCATCTATTTTTCGTTCATAGAGCTCTTATGCGGTTTTTCGCCCAACTATACTTTTTTTCTGGTCATGCGCGCCCTGTTTGGCATTGGCATGGGAGGCGAATGGGGTGTTGGCGCATCCCTCACGATGGAAGCCGCCCCGGTGCGCTGGCGCGGAATTCTTAGCGGAATTTTGCAGAGCGGCTATTCGATCGGCTATCTGCTCGCTGCGCTGGCGGCACGCTTTCTACTCCCGGCCTGGGGATGGCGCCCGATGTTTTGGATTGGCGCATTGCCCGCGCTGCTCGCGCTCTACATCCGCACGAAAGTTCCGGAGTCGGAAGCGTGGAAGCAAAATCGCGCCGCCACCACGGGTGAAGTCTTGCGCACGGTGATGCTCGACTGGAAACGCTTTCTCTACCTGGTCGTGCTTATGACTTTCATGATGTTCATGTCGCACGGTACGCAGGATCTGTACCCGGACTTTTTGAAGGAAGTTCATCGCCTCCCGGCAGCCGTCGTTGCGAATATCGCAATTTTTTACAACATTGGCGCAGTCATCGGCGCGATTATCTTTGGGCACCTCTCGCAGGTCGCTGGCCGGCGCAAGAGCATGATCGCGGCATTGGGACTGTGTTTGGTGATCATTCCTCTGTGGGCGTTTGGCGGGAGTTTGGCTGTTCTCGTCATCGCTCCGTTCCTGATGCAAATGGGAGTGCAGGGCGCCTGGGGCGTGATCCCCGTACACCTGAACGAAATGTCCGCGGACGCTACGCGAGGATTGATGCCAGGGCTCACCTATCAGTTGGGGATTCTGTTCGCGGCGCCCACAAATACGATCGAGTACGCTTTGCGCGACCGTGTCGGCTATCAGTGGGCCATCGCCGGTTTTGAAGTCGTGACTATTTTGACGCTCGCCGTCCTCCTGCTGCTTGGGACGGAACGCCACGGGCGAAGTTTCGTGCGAGATCCGCTCAGAGATCCGGCTTTAGCTAGGGATTAGCTTGCCAGTTCCAGGCAATCGGCTCCGATTAGCTCGATAATCGAATTCGGACTTGGCGTATGCGCGCGCTTCTAGTATTTTCCAATGCGCGAATCCTTACGCTCGTGGCAGGCAATGGATGAGTCTCCGCTGTACGTCTGATACGAGTGGAAAGCACGCCACCTACGATGAATGTTCGTCAACTCTTTGATCTGACTGGACGCGTGGCCATCATCACCGGCGGTTCCATCGGCCTGGGCCGCCAAATGGCGGAAGGCCTAGCGGAAATGGGCGCCAATCTTGTGCTCTGCGCCCGCAAGAAGGAGCGTTGCGAGCAGGCTGCCGCCGAATTGCAAAGCCTCGGAGTTAAGACGCTTGCTCTCGGTTGCGACGTGAAAAATCACGCCGAGGTTCAGGCGGTCGTCGACACGGCCATGTCTCAATTCGGACGCATCGATATTCTCATCAATAACGCGGGCACCTCATGGGGTGCTCCCGTCGAAGAAATGCGCCTCGAGCATTGGAACAAAGTGATCGAAACGAATCTGACGGGCACTTTTCTTTTTTCACAAGCTGCCGGAAAGATTATGGCCGCCCAGCGCCGCGGGAAAATCATCAATATTGCCTCTGTTGCGGGCATCCATGGAGCTCCGCCGGAATTTCAAGCCATCGGCTACCACGCCAGCAAAGGCGGCGTCATTGCCTTCACCAAAGACTTGGCCTGCAAATGGGGCATCCACAACATTCAGGTAAACTCGATTGCTCCGGGCTGGTTTCCCACGAACATGTCCCAGGTCGTGATAGAACGAAACAAAGAAGAGTTTTTGAAAAAAATCCCGTTGCGGCGATTCGGCAATGACCGCGACTTAAAGGGCGCGGCAGTTTTTCTCTCTTCCGACGCCTCCGATTACGTCACCGGGCATGTTCTGGTCGTCGATGGAGGACAAACCGCCTAAATGGAGCTGGATTCCAAATGAATATTCCACTCACACCACTTCGATGTTTGCGATATGCGGAAGAACAATTCCCACGCAGAACCGCTATCGTTTGCGGCGATCTGCGATTCACGTACGCTGAATTTGCGAAGCGTGCCGCTCTGCTAGCGGGCGCATTGCGCGCAGCGGGCGTGAAGCCCGGCGATCGCGTCGCCTTTCTCAGCATGAACTGCCATCGGTTGCTGGAGGCCTACTACGGCGTTCTCGATGCTGGTGCGATTCTGCTCCCGCTGAATATCCGGCTCGCGCCCCATGAGCTTGCTTTCATATTGAACGATGCCGGAGCAAAAATTCTCTTTCTCGAAAAGGATTTTCTCCCCACAGTCGAATCCTTCCGGCAGAGTGCCACGACAGTAGAAGCTTTCTATCTTTTAGACGGCACGCCTCAGGCGGATTGGCTCGCGCCAAAAAACTACGACGAACTACTTTCCGCCGCCACGCCCTACCGCACCAACATCATGGACGTCGACGAGAACGCCGTCTCCGAAATTTTTTACACCAGTGGCACCAGCGCCACTCCCAAAGGCGTGATGCTCACGCATCGCAATGTTTACATGCACGCTCTCTACGCCTGCCTCACCGACGATCCCACGGCCGACGCCGTTCAGCTCCACACTATTCCTCTCTTCCACGCTAATGGCTGGGGCACGCCTCACGCCCTCGCTTTGACTGGCGGAAAACACGTCATGCTGCAGCGCTTCGAAACCGCCCGCATTTTTCGCCTGATTGAACAGGAGCGCGTGCGAAACATGTGCCTCGTCCCGGCCATGGCCACGGCTCTCGTCAATTGCCCGGAGCGCACAAAACATGATTTGAGCAGCTTGCGCCTCATCAATATCGGCGGAGCAGCATCGTCTCCGACTCTGGTTCGCGAGGTCGAAGAGAAACTTGGCGCAAGTTGCCGCTCCGGCTACGGCCTCACAGAAACTTCGCCCACGCTTTCCATCTCCAGAATGAAGCCCGGCCTCGATTGGCAAGGCGATCAAAAATACATCGGCCAGGCCATGACCGGTTACGCAATTCCAGGGGTCGAACTTCGCGTAGTCGATGCAAACGACAAAGATGTGCCCCACGACGGCAAAAGCATCGGCGAAATCGTAGCCCGCAGCGATGTCGTGATGGAGGGCTACTGGGGCCAGCCGCAAGCTACCGCAGATGCGATGCGCGGCGGGTGGTTTCACACCGGCGACATGGCCACGCTCAATGAGGACGGCTACCTCCTTGTCGTCGACCGGAAAAAAGAGATCATCGTCAGCGGCGGCGAAAATATTTCTTCCCTGGAAGTGGAAAAGGCGCTTCTTGCCCATCCGGATGTATATGAGGTTGCCGTCGTTCCTGTTCCGGATGCGAAATGGGGAGAAGTGCCGAAAGCTTTGGTAGTCTTGAAGCCCGGCGCTAAAGCTACGGAAGCAGAGCTGCTCGAATTCTGCCGTGGTCGCATCGCGCATTACAAAGCGCCTCGCTCGGTGGAGTTTTTCGACAGCTTGCCAAAAACTGGCACCGGGAAAATTTTGAAAAGGGAACTACGCAAAAAATATTGGGGCGGACAAGACACGATCCGCCCTGAATTTGCCAGCCGCAAGTGAGAAATCTTATAAATAGAGCGAAGTCTGTCCGATGGTCACAGGAGCGGACGCGTTCTTCCGTAAAGCTTGAGAAATATTGTCCGAGAAAGAGCGGCCACCAATGAGCGACCTAGTTCAACTTACGAAAGATAACGACATTGCTGTCATCGCCATCAACAATCCTCCGGTGAACGCGCTGAGCCCCGGCGTGCCGGAGGGCATTGCCGCCGCGATCGAGCAGGTCGACAAAGACGACTCCATTAAGGCTGCAGTGCTCATTGGCGGCGGCAAAACGTTCATCGCCGGCGCTGACATCAAGGAATTCGGCAAGATCACTTCTGGCAAGGGCGGTGGCGGATTGGAATTGCCGACGCTCCTCTTGAAAATCGAAGATTGCCGCAAGCCGGTTGTCATGGCCATTCATGGTAGCGCTTTTGGCGGTGGCCTTGAACTTGCTATGTCCGGCCACTATCGCGTAGCCGTGCCCATGGCACAAATCGGCCAGCCAGAAGTAAAGCTCGGGATTATTCCTGGTGCTGCGGGCACGCAGCGCTTGCCGCGTCTCGCCGGTGCTGCGAGAGCCGTCGAGATGTGTGCGGAGGGAAACCCCATTAAAGCCGCGGACGCCCTGAACTCAGGGATCATCGATCGCTTGATCGACGGCGACCTGTTAGCCGGCGCCGTTGCGTTTGCGCGCGAAGTCGCCGATTTGATCGTGCGCAAAACGCGCGAACGCAACGACGAGCTTGGTTCAGCAGAACAAAACGCTCCGATCTTTGCCGCCGCGCGCGAAAATGCTCGCAAGAAGCAGCGTGGCATGATCGCGCCGCTCGCTGCCATTGATGCTGTCGAAGCCGCGACGAAACTGCCGTTCGAAGAGGGTTGCAAACTCGAACGTAAACTTTTCATGGAGTGCCTTTTCTCCGATCAATCGAAAGCACTCATTCACGTTTTCTTTGGCGAACGCGAAGTGGCCAAAATCCCTGACATTCCGAAGGACACTCCGTTAATCTCCGTGAACTCTGCCGCGGTCGTCGGAGCGGGGACCATGGGCGGCGGCATCGCTATGGTTTTGGCTAACGCCGGCCTTCCCGTCCTGTTGAAAGAAGCCGATCAAGCCGCGCTCGACAAGGGCCTCGCGAACATCCAGAAAAATTATGCGACGTCGGTGAAGCGCGGACGCTTCACGCAAGCTTTTGTTGACGAGTGCCTCAAGCTGATTCAACCGACGCTCAGCTACGATGCTTTTGCAAACGCCGACTTGGTGATCGAGGCCGTTTTTGAAGGCATGGCGCTCAAAAAAGAAGTTTTCGCCGAGCTGGATCGCGTCTGTAAACCCGGAGCGATCCTGGCGAGCAACACATCCACGCTCAATATCGATGAAATTGCCTCCTCGACCTCGCGTCCACAATCCGTCATCGGCACGCATTTCTTCAGTCCCGCCAACGTGATGCGATTGCTCGAAATCGTCCGCGGCAAGGCAAGCAGCAAGGAAGTCATTGCCACGTGCATGCAGCTCTCGAAAAAAATCGGCAAGATCGGCGTCCTGGTAGGGAACTGCCGCGGATTCGTTGGCAACCGCATGTTCCATCCCTATGTCCGCGAGTCCGTTTTTCTTCTCGAAGAAGGCGCCAGCGTCGAAGCTGTCGATTCCGCGCTCTACGATTTTGGAATGGCCATGGGCCCGCTTGCCGTCGGCGATCTCGCCGGTCTCGATGTGGGCTGGCGAATCCGCAAAGAGTATCGTCATTTGGAGAAGCCCGGAATTCGGCAAGCTTTTGCTGGAGGTAATCTCTGCGAGATGGGCCGCTACGGCCAGAAAACCGGCGCCGGCTGGTACAAGTATGACGAAAACCGCCGCGCGACCACCGACCCGGAAGTTGCGCAGCTAGTGCGCAAATGGGCGGGCGAAGCCGGAATTCCCCAGCGTGAAATTTCCAAGGAGGAAATCGTTGATCGCTGCGTCTACGCTTTGGTGAACGAAGGCGCGCGCATTCTTGAAGATGGCTACGCCCTGCGTGCCGTCGACATCGACATCATCTACCTCAACGGCTACGGCTTTCCGGCTCATCGCGGTGGGCCAATGTGGTACGCCGATACGATTGGCTTGAAGAAAGTCTTCGATCGCGTCGAGGAATTCCACAAACGGCATGGAGAGTTGTGGGAGCCGGCTCCGCTTCTGAAGCGGCTAGCGGATGAGGGCAAGAAGTTTGCGGATTTCAATAAGGAACAGAGCGTGACCGCCTAGTACCGAATAGTTTCAGCGCTGATCGCATTTTGCTCTCAGTTGGCGCATGTTCTTTCACAAAAGACTTTTTCTCGGGTGACGCATGGGACGCGTTTTTCTGGTTCGCCACGCACAAGCTTCTTTCCTTGAGCCAGATTACGACAAGCTCTCCACTACGGGAGAAGCTCAGGCACGAATCCTCGGAGAATATTGGGCTCGCCACAAAATCGTCTTTGATCGCGTTTGCACCGGGCCACGCGTTCGACATCGCGACACAGAAAAGGGTGTGCGCGAGACCTATGCGAAGAACGGTCTGAATTTCCCGGAGGCGGTTGTTCTTGACGAATTCGACGAATTTCAAGGAGACATCGTGCTGGAAAAGAGTCTCCCTCACCTTGTGCAAGCTAACTCGCTTATCCGCGACCTTGAGGCCGCTGTTCGAAGCGCAAACAGCCCGCCCCAACGCCGGAGGAATTTTCAGAGACTCTTCGAAACCGTAATCACAAAGTGGGTCAGCGGAGAGTTAACGGTCGAAGGCGTCGAGTCTTGGGATGCCTTTATGGCCCGCGTCAATCGCGGCCTCACGCAATTCCTGGCCACTGCCGGCAAAAGCGAAACCTGCGCCATCTTTACGTCCGGAGGGCCAGTCGCCGTATCGGTACACCGAGCCTTGCGCCTCTCGCCGCAAGTTACGTTGCGAGTAGCGTGGATGCCGCGCAATTGTTCGTATAGCGAATTTTTGTTTTCAGCGGATCGTTTCACGCTGAGCACGTTCAATTCGTTTCAGCACCTGGAAGATCCCGCGTTGCTGACTTATCGTTAGCGTCGAGGGTGCGAAATAAATATGGCTGAGGTTCAAGATCAAACAATCGCAGTTCGGCCAGGAGAAGAGCTCGACCTCGTCAAGCTAGAGCCTTTTCTTCGCGCGCATTTCCCAAATGAATCCGGAGAACTCATCGTCCGGCAATATCCAAGCGGCCATTCGAACCTTACGTATTCGCTGCAACTCGGTTCGCGCGAGATGGTACTTCGCCGGCCCCCCTTCGGAAGCAAAGTCAAAACCGCCCACGATATGAGCCGCGAATTTCGTGTGCTCTCAAAACTTCATGCCCACTATCCTCCCGCGCCACATGTTCTTCTTTTCTGTGACGACGCTTCTGTGTTGGGCGCTCCGTTTTATCTGATGGACCCCATTCATGGTGTCATTCTTCGCAGAGAAGTTCCGGCAGGCTTGGATTTTTCCCCAGAGGTGGCGCGGCGTGTATGCGAATCTTTTCTCGATAACCTCGCGCTCCTTCACAGTCTCGATTGCAACGCGATTGGCCTCGCCGACTTGGGCAAGCCGCAGGGCTACCTCGAACGACAGATTCGCGGCTGGATCGAACGCTACCACGGCTCCAAGACACACGATATTCCGGAAGTTGAAACAATATCCAACTGGATTCAGAAGCATATGCCTTCGTCCAGCACTGCCGCGCTCATCCACAACGACTACAAATACGACAACGTTGTTCTCGATCCCAACGATTTCACCAGAATAATCGGTGTCTTGGACTGGGAGATGTGCACGATCGGGGACCCGCTGACGGATCTAGGCTCCGCGCTGGCCTACTGGGTTGATGCCAGCGATCCCCCGGAAATTCTCGAAACTCGATGGGGACCCACTACCTATCCGGGCAGTCTCAGCCGCGCCGAACTCGTACAACGTTACGCGCAAAAAACGGGCCGCGACGTCTCCGATATGGCTTTTTATTTGGTCTTTGCCCGTTTCAAAATCGCCGTCATCGTCCAGCAGATTTATTACCGTTACCACCAGGGCCTCACCCACGACGAGCGGTTCGCAACCATGCCGCAACGCGTCACACCTTTGCTGCACGCAGCCTTGCGAACCGCCGAAACCGGCGCAATCTGAGGTTTTCGTTCCTTTACGTGTTCATTGCGGAGTTTGCGGGAAACTGCCACCGACACTCACTGGTAATAACGCACGATCGATTCCGCGACGCAACACGGCTTCTCGCCGCCCTCGCTCTCAACCGTCACGGAAAATGCAACTTCGTACGCTCCCGGAACTTCTTTGATACTCAGCAGAGTGACGTGCGCGCGAATCTTCGAACCCGCGAGCACCGGACCTGGGAATCGAACGCGATTTAAACCGTAATTGATCGCCATTCCCACCCCGCTCCGAACCTGAATCACCTCTTTCATGAACCGGCTGATCAACGACAGCGTCAGAAAACCATGAGCAATCGTCGTCCCGAAAGGCGACTCACGCACAGCCCGCTCGCGATCCAGATGGATCCATTGCCGGTCTTCGGTAGCCTCCGCAAATTGCGCAATACGATCTTGTGTAACGGTGAGCCATTCACTCACACCAATTTCTTTACCTAAGAATTGCTTCAAGAAATCCGGTGTTTCCACGATGACTGGGGCCACAATTCCCTCCGGCAACCTGTCGCGAACGCAGCATCAGTCTGAGGCATACATCAAACCGCTGGCGCGTGCGTCCGTGCCTTCTCCCACTTTCGCAGCTCCGATTTCGCGATCGATTCCACGTGCACTTCATCCGGCCCATCCGCTAGCCGCAAAGTGCGCACATTCGCCCAGGCAGCGGCAAGAAATGTATCCGCGGAAACTCCCGCCCCGCCATGCGCTTGAATGGCCCGGTCCAAAACGCGCAGAGTCATGTTTGGCGCCACGACCTTGATCATCGCGATCTCTGCGCGTGCTTCCTTGTTTCCGACGGCGTCCATCATGTACGCCGCTTTGAGCGTCAGCAGCCGCGCTTGTTCAATCTCCATGCGCGAAGCCGCGATATCCGCGCGAATTGTTCCTTGTTCCGCGATCGTTTTTCCAAACGCCACGCGCCCCTGCACGCGCTTGCACATGGTTTCCAGCGCGCGCTCCGCTACTCCGATGCATCGCATGCAGTGATGAATACGTCCTGGGCCTAACCGCCCCTGCGCAATCTCAAATCCTCGTCCTTCGCCAAGCAGCATGTTCGACGCAGGAACGCGCACGTTTTCGAACGAGATCTCCGCATGTCCGTGTGGGGCATGGTCGTATCCAAACACGCTGAGTAGCCGCACAATCTTGACTCCTGGCGTATCCAGCGGCACCAGAATCATCGACTGCTGTTTGTGCACCGCAGCTGCTTGATCGGTTTTGCCCATGAAAATCGCGATTTTGCAGCGTGGGTCTCCCGCACCAGACGTCCACCACTTCCTCCCATTAATAACGTACTCGCCTCCATCCCGCGCGATGCTGGCGCGAATGTTGGTCGCGTCAGAAGAAGCCACCTCCGGCTCCGTCATCGCAAAACAAGAACGAATTTCGCCTTCAAGCAGAGGCTTCAGCCATTTCTCCTTTTGCTCCGGCGTCCCGTAGCGCGCCAGCACTTCCATATTTCCAGTATCCGGCGCTGAGCAATTGAAAACTTCCGGCGCCATTACACTGTGCCCCATGATCTCGCACAGCGGCGCGTATTCCAGATTTGTTAGACCCGCGCCGCTTTCATCATTCGGCAGAAATAGGTTCCACAGGCCAGCCGCGTGCGCTCTCGGTTTCAGCTCTTCGATGACTCGCGTCGGCTTCCACCGCTCGCGTTCAATTTCTTCTTCGAACTGCTGCTCATTTGGATAGATATGCTCGTCCATGAAAGCCCGCAAGCGCTGTTGCAGCTCTTTCGTCTTCGCGCTGAATTCAAGATTCACACGTACCGCCTTTTCGCCTGCAACTCTTCCGCCCGCCCTTAGAAACATGGAATCGGTTCGCTGGCGGTAGACTATCCGTGGCCGCCAAGTGTGCCGCGCCGTACAGATTCCCTTGATTCCGCATGCTTGCCGCGATTATATACGACATCCGTCTGGTAGACTCGCCACCAATCCCTTCCGCGCGAAGCAAGGAGATACCTTCATCATGAAAAATTGCTCCAATTTTATCCTCGCAATCTCCTTCCTGCTTTTCGGTCCCAACACTCGAATGGGGGCGGTGCCCTCGATCAACTGGCTCTCCGTCCCACACGCACAGCTTTGCGTTACCGAAGGCGCGATCGAGCAATCTTCCGGCAACCGCATGTCCGTCAACGTGCCCAAGATGCGTGCGTTCGTCACCATTGCCACCACGCAGGATGTCGAAGCCCATTTCACGTATCTAGGCCAGACTGCTGGAGAAAAGCCCCTGGGCTCTGGCGAGATGCGCCGCCAGTTTGGCCTCAAGCTCCGCGCCCAGGATCCTTGCAATCTTGTTTACGCGATGTGGCGCATCGAACCTGAATCCAAGCTCGTCGTCTCCGTAAAATCCAATCCAGGTCGGCACGCGAGCTCGGAATGCGGCAACCGCGGCTATCGCAACATCAAACCCGTCTACAGTTCACCTGTGCCTCTCTTGCGCCCAGGCGCCGCGCATACGTTGCGCGCAGAGATGAATGACGCCGAAATGCGTGTCTACGCAGACAACAATCTCGTGTGGGAAGGAAGTGTTGGGCCTGAAGGAGGAAATCTCAACGGACCTGTTGGAATTCGTTCAGATAATGCCCGATTGGAACTCGAACTCCGCGTCGGCCAGGCAAGCGGCGCTCATCCCGATTATCAATTAGCTTGTCGCCCCGGCTCTGGCGAAGGCGAGTGATTTCCAGCTTACGCCGGCGGTCGGGGCCTGTGTTGTGCTCCCGCCACTCCAAAAGCTAAACTTCGACAAGTTGAATCACTTCACGATCACGAGGCGTCCACTTGAGCGAGCCACATTCCCCGAAAAATGATCCGTCTGAGCCACTGATTCGCAACGTCTCCGACACCGCGCGCTGGGTCGCCGTCTATCGCGCGCGCGAAACCGAGCGCCCCGACGCCCATTTCCACGATCCCTTCGCCCGTCGTCTCGCAGGCGAACGCGGCGAACAAATCGCCAAGTCTATGCCGCTCGGCCGCGACAACGACTGGAGCATGATAACGCGCACCTATCTCGGCGACCAATTCATCAACGAGCAAGTCCAGCAAGGCGTCGACATGGTCATCAACCTCGCCGCCGGCCTCGACGCGCGCCCCTATCGCATGCAGCTTCCCGCATCTCTAAAATGGATCGAGGTCGACCTCCCCGAAATCCTTTCGTACAAAGAAGAAATTCTTCGCGACGATAAGCCCGTCTGCTCTCTCGAACGCATCCGTCTCGATCTATCCAATGCCGCTTTACGCCGCGATCTCTTCGCCGAACTCGGCCGCCGCTCCCAAAAAGCCCTCATCATCACCGAGGGTCTGCTCATTTATCTAAACGCCGAGGACGTCGCCGGTCTCGCCAAGGATCTCGCCGCTCCTCCCAGTTTTCAATCCTGGATTCTCGATATCGCCTCGCCCGGCCTTCTCCGCTTGTTGGCAAAAAGAATGGCCAAGCAACTCAACGAAGCAGCGCCGTTCAAATTTGCCCCTCCCGAAGGCCCTAGTTTTTTCATCCCTTACGGCTGGAAGCCTGTCGATGTGCAATCCTTTCTCAAAAATGCCGCGCGCCTCAAGCGTCTCTCCCTTTTGTTCAGGATTTTCGCGCTTTTCCCCGAAACGGAAAAATCCCGTCGCGACCGCCCATGGTCAGGCATGTGTTTGCTCAAAAAGCAGTGAAGTCGAGCGTCACTCATCTGTCCAATCACAAGTCCTGAAATGAATCGTTCCTTGAGGGTGGGAAATTACTGTTCAATTGCTGCTGTCTTCGCTCTGCCGCCAGGAAATATGCTCTTCACGATCACGTAGAGCACCGGGATGAATAACAAGTTCAGCGTCGTCGCGGCAATCATTCCGCCAAACACCGTCGTTCCCACGGAAATTCGTCCCGCGCGGCCAGCCCCTTGCGCCAGTACCAACGGCACGACACCAAGAATAAACGCAAACGACGTCATCAAAATCGGCCGCAGTCGAATCCGCGCTGCTTCAATCGCCGCTTCAACAATGGTCATGCCCTGCTCGCGCAACTGCTCCGCAAATTCCACAATCAAAATCGCATTCTTGCTGGCAAGTCCGATCAACATAACCAAACCAATCTGGCAAAAAACATCGTTCTGCAGTCCCCGCATCGCCTGCGCCCCAATCGCGCCAAGAATCGCGACCGGCACCGCCATCAGCACAATGAACGGCAACACAAAACTTTCATACTGCGCCGCCAATGTCAGGTACACCACAACCAGGCCGAGCCCAAACAGAATTAGCGCCTTGCCCCCAGACTGAATCTCCTCCAGCGAAAGCCCGCTCCACTCATACGTCATCCCTTGCGGAAGCGCTTTCTTCGACAGCTCTTCCATCGCCGCGATCCCTTCGCCGGAGCTGTGTCCGGGCGCCGCTGACCCGTCAATTTCCGCCGAGCGAAAAAGGTTGTAGTGGCTGATCACCTGCGCGTTTTGCGTTGGCGCCACGCTGACCAAATTATCCAGCGGAATCATCATGCCCGTGTCGGACCGCAAGTAATATTGTTGTATATCTTTCGGCTTCGACCGGTACTTGCTGTCCGCCTGCACATACACGCGATACGACCGGTTGTTGAAATCGAAATCGTTCACATAAACCGAGCCCATGTAAACTTGCAGTGCATCCGTAACTTGGCTCAACGGCACTTGCAGGCTTTTCGCTTTCTCTCGGTCGATCTGCACCAAATACTGCGGATCATTCGCCGTAAAACTGCTGAACAAACCCACTAAGTCCTTGCCGGCATTTCCTTGCGCCGCGAGTTTGTTCGCCGTATCCGCAAGCGTTTGCAGTGAATTCCGCCCCAGGTCTTCCAACTCGTACTGAAATCCGCCGAATTGCCCCAAGCCTTGTACCGCCGGTGGATTGAACGGAATGACCAACGCCCCTTGAATTCCAAACAACTGCCCGCGCAGTCGCTGGATGACCGCCGCCGCCGAATGTTGCTCGCCTTTGCGCTCTGCGAACGGCTTCAAGTTGCTAAAGACCACCGCGCGATTCGGCGCGCCACCAAACTGGCTGAATCCGGGAAGCGAGAATGCGCCTGCAATTTCCGGAACATGCGAAAGAGCCTCTTCCACTTTTGCGCAAATTCCCACCGTGTACTGCAGGGACGCACCTTGCGGAGCCTGTACCGCGATGATGATGTAACCCTGGTCATCCTCAGGAATAAATGCACGCGGAACCTTGTTATAAATCCAGTACGTCAATCCCAGCGCTGCGAAGAAAACCAGCAATGCCGCCCATCGCCAGCCGATAACGTGACGCACCGCGTTGCGGTACAAATTCGTCCCGCCAGTCACAACGCGATTAAACGCATGAAAGATTCTTCCTTCCGCGCGGTCCCGATGGCGACCCAGCAGGATTGCGGAAAGGGCCGGCGTCAGCGTCAGCGCGTTAAACGCCGAAATGGAAACCGAGAACGCGATGGTCAAAGCGAATTGCCGGAACAGAATTCCTGTGGTACCAGGAAAAAGCGCAACGGGCACAAATACCGCCACCAGCACCAGCGAAGTAGCGATCACCGCTCCTGCCACTTCTTTCATCGCTACCGACGCCGCGTTGTGCGGCTCCGTGATGCCCTCCATGATGTGCCGCTCGACGTTCTCGATGACCACGATTGCGTCGTCAACAACCAAACCCGTCGCCAGAGTAATTCCAAACAACGTCAGCGTATTGATCGAGAATCCCAGCAACTTTATGAATACGAACGTCCCAATCAGCGAAACAGGAATGGTCGCCGCGGGAATCAGCGTGCTCCGCCAGTCCTGCAAAAATAAATAAATCACCGCAATGACCAGAACGATGGCTTGCGCCAGCGTGATCAGCACATCCTGTATCGATTCGCCAATCACCGTCGTCGAATCAAACGCCACCGCGTACTTCAATCCCGGCGGAAAACTCTTCGAAAGCCGCAACAATTCGGCTTTCGCCGCGCGGTCCACATCGAGTGCGTTTGCGCCAGGAAGCTGGGTTACGCCAAAGCCCACCCCGTCATAGCCGTTATAGCGCACCAGGACGTCATAATTTTCCGCTCCCAGCTCCGCGCGGCCCACGTCCTTCAGCCTCACGAGCGTGCCGCCCGCACCCGTCTTCAAAATAATATTTTCGAACTCCGCCGGACTCGTCAGGCGGCCCACCGCCCTCACGCTGATCTGAAACGCTTGCTCACCTTCGTTTGGAGGCTGCCCGATTTGTCCCGCGGCCACCTGCACGTTCTGTTCATTTAAAGCGTTGATCACAGTTGACGCTGTAAGGCCCCGCTCCGCCATACGCGCCGGGTCGAGCCACACGCGCATCGCGTACTTCCGCTCTCCGAAAAGGAACGCGTCGTTCACACCTGGCACGCGTTTCAACGCATCTCTCACGTAAACGTCAATGTAGTTGCTCAGGAAGAGGCTGTCGTATTCCCCGTGTTCCGAATAAACGCCCGCCCCAAACACGAATCCGCTGGCCTGCTTGGTGACAATCACACCTGTGTTTTTCACTTCATTCGGCAAGCGGCCCAGCGCCTGGCTCACCCGGTTCTGCACGTCGACTGCGGCAAGGTCCACGTCGCGCGACACGTCAAACGTCACCGTGATCGTGCTCACGCCGCTGTTGCTGCTTGTCGACGTGATGTACTTCATGCTCGGCACGCCGTTGATCGCCTGCTCCAGCGGAATCGTCACCGCCGATTCCACGGTTTGCGCGTTCGCACCGATGTAAACGCTCGTAACCACCACCTGCGGCGGCGCCAAGTTTGGAAATTGCGCTATGGGAAGTGAAGGAATCGAGATCGCGCCCGCGAGAATGATCATCAGCGCGCAGACCGTCGCAAACACCGGCCGCCGTATAAAGAAATCAACGAACAAGGCCGGGTTCCACCTTTATTTGGATTGAGAGAGGGCCGCTCACGGGATTGGCGGCACCTACCGCGTAGCGGCGCTCTTGCCGTCGCCCGGCTTCGCGTTTGTTTGGATCTGTTCGAGAACCGGAGCGCCATCCTGCAGGAATTGTGTTCCGGAGACGATTATGTGGTCGCCAGGCTTCAGTCCGTCCAGCACAGTGTAGTTGTCGCCGGTCGTGTCGCCCAGTTTCAAAAGCTTCTGCCGCGCCACGGTTCCTTTTCCTTCGTTAACGGCTACAAATATAAACGCCTGCCCGTTGATCCTCAGCACCGCAAGCACAGGCACAACCGGTCCATCGTGAGAGCCCCACGTTATTTGCGCTCGCACTTGTTGCGCGATGCGCAACTTGGCTTTTGCGTTTTCAACAGCCGCCTTGGCCAGCACCGTTTGCGTGTCCGTCTCCACTTGTGGCGAAACAAATGTGATGTGCGTATCGGAGACAGACTCGCCCGTCTCACCCAGCAATCGCACCGGCAAACCCAACCTCAAATCCTTGGCGCGGTCGGCCGGAACGTAGATATACGCTTCCAGCGCACCCGGCAGGTCCACGGTTGTCAACAGCGTTGTAACAGCAACGCGATCACCAACGTGGACGGGAATGTCCCCGACAATTCCATCTGCCGGCGCGCTCACTCTGTAGTAGTGCAGCTCCACCTTTTGCTGCTCCACCTGTTGCTCGAGGGCTTTCACCTGAGCCGCAATCGCGTCGTAATTGGACTGCGCGTTATCAAAATCCTGCTTGCTCGTGACTCCCGCCGCATACAGTTTTTGCGCTCGCTCCAGCGAAATCTTCGCCAGCCGCAGGTTGGCCTCTTGCGACGCAAGCGTCGCTGCCTGGCTATTCACCGTGGCTTCCTGTTTCAGTGGATCGATCTGCAGGAGCGGCGTCCCAGCATTCACTTCGTCGCCGGACTTCACAAATATCTTCGTAATTTGCCCTTCCACCTGCGGGTTGATCACCGCCGATTGCCGCGACTTCAGCACGGACAAATACTCCGTCGTGTCCGGGATGCGCTCCGATTGCGCCACTTGCACTTGCACGGGCATCGCCGGCGGCCCGCCCGCTCCGGGGCCCCCCGCCGAAGTCTTCTGCCCGCAGCCCGCGGCAAAGAACGAAGCGCCAGCCAGCAATATCAGCCCGGACCTTCGCCGTCGGCTTGTCACTCTGTCTAAGTCTGAACCCCGCATAGTTGGGCGCTTCTCCCCTGGCGTAACAGCAAATTTTACGACACCTTAGCGCCTCCACCAAGGTGCAAAACAGGACGTCTCCGTTAGACGCCTAGAAAACAAGCTGGTTATATTTCTGGAAGGGGACCTATCTGAAGTGCGGCAGCCCTGCTGTCGCCTTTCTTCAAATCCCAGTAATCCTTAACCCGTAAGTCCGCGCTGCTCCGCAATGGGCGAATTGCTCAGTAAAAATCGCTCGGATCGATCCGCTTGCCGGAAAGCCCTAGTTGCAGCACTTCCATCTGATTTGGCCGGTCAAACACCTTGCCGGGAAAAAATCTCTTCGTCACCACGCGCACGCCGCCAAACGCAATCCCCAAAACGACCGCTGCGACCATGAAAACGCCAGTTCCAATAAAGATCTTTACCATAATGCTCGTAATCGGCGGATCCGTGGCAGTTTGGCTAGCCTCGTTCCAGGTCACCTGCGTTTCGTAATCAACGGCGTCTCGCAAGTTTTTCGCATATTCCTCCGAACTGGGCGACAACACCATGGAAAGTAGCGACCCTTTCCTCTCAATCACGGTCCCCGCTTGTTTCGCCGCCGGAAGCACTTCCTCCAAATGATGAATGTGCTGCTCTGCCAGCTGTGGCGTCGGGTATTCAAGAAGCAGCAAGACGCCGCCACCCTTGGCTGTCTGATACCGCGCGAACATAGCCTCGGCGCCCGAATTGAATCCCGCCGCATCCGTCAGTACTTCAAAGTCGTCTTTGCCGAGCGTCCGAAGTGCAGCGCGAAATCCGTCCGGTCCCAGTGCATACCGTTCCGACCCCAGCATCCTTCCAGTTCCAGGCAGGTAGGTCCGAATCGGCGGCAGGGGCCCCTTCTCACTGCGTGGTTCCACCGATTTCACGAGTGCGCTCAAGTCATCCTTCGAAATATTCGCTGTCGAAGACAAAACCAGCTTGCCCACCTGAACGATTACTCCATCTTTATCGAAAGCGGCTGACTGACCAAGGTTGGTCGGCATCATTCCAGGCCTGAGCATAGCCGTGTAGACTTCGTAGGCGCTGCTCGGGTCGCGGAAGCTGCCTTCCCATATCACAATGCTCGGATCACTCGAAGAATATTGACAGGAATCGTTATCGAACTGCGCAGCTTCTTTTGCCAGAGTGGTAGTCGCAGGTTTGTCTCCGCAATGGCCTTTGGACCATTTGCCGAATTGGCTCGGAAGGAGTGGTCCCTGCGCGAAGAGGCACGGCGCGCTCAGAAGAGCAGCCGCGCAAACGAATAGAAAATGGCGTCGCATCCCTAGCCTTTGTTAGACACCAACAGATTACCGTTGGTTCCTGGATTGTTCAACTGGAGTGACTGCAGCGGGCCGGCTGGGGCCGCTTTTGCCAGGCAGGTTCAACGTCATGCTGTTCAAACTTTGCAGATAACTTGCTACGCCCTGATAAAGGCCTTCGGCCACGCGCTGCCGGTATTCCGGCTGCTTCAATAGCTTCTCGTCGGCCGGATTGCTGAGGAAGGAAATCTCTGTGAGTATCGATGGCATGTCCGCCCCAATCAGGACCACAAACGGGGCCTTGCGCACTCCTCGATCCTTCACGGACTTGCCGGCTTTCTGCATGCGCTTCGCCAGCGAATCCTGAATATCTTCGGCAAATTCCTTCGACTCATCGATCTTCTCGTTCCGAGCGATCTTCTTCACCAAATCCTCGAGGTCATGCACGCCTTGGTCCGATGACGCATTTTCGCGCGCCGCCACTTCCATGGCTTCTGCCGACCCCTTCAAATTCAAGTAGTAGGTCTCGACGCCCCGCGCCGCGTGGTCCTGGCTGGAATTCGCGTGAATCGAAATAAAAAGATCGGCCTTCGCCTGATTCGCAATGTTCGTCCGCTCTTCCAGGGGAATAAACGTATCGTCAGACCGCGTATAGACGATGTCCGCCCCAGGCAAGCGCTGCTGAATTATTTTCCCCAGTCGCAGAGCCACATCCAGGCACAGATCTTTCTCCATCAAGCCAGTTGGCCCAATCGTCCCGGTGTCATGACCGCCGTGTCCCGCATCGATCACGATGCGTCCAATCTTCAGCCCCAGCGCTCGCGTCAAAGTAGACTGCCCGTCCCGCGTCGGCTGCGGCGTGCTGCTGGGCCGAATCAGGTCAGGCTTCGCATTTGTATTCGCAACCGTGTTCGCACTCGTCGAACTCAACTGCTTGCCACGAGAACTCTTGCCGCCAGACGCCGCGCTCCGCGTCATCGCATTCGTCGGTGAAATGCTGGGATCGTCCCCCGAATTTTTCTCGGAAACGCTTCTTACGTTCCCGGAATCGCCCGATGAGACAATCGTGTCTTCACTTGCTTGTTCCGCGCCGCTTTGCGGCTTCGCGGGTTTCGCCTTCGCCGTGCGTACCGACCCGCCATTCCGCACTGTCGAATACAAGAAAATCACCAGTTGTGGCGGATTGCTGAGCAGAGAAGCCGCGTAGTCTTTCACTCCATCCACATCCAGCACCACGCGAACAACGCCCGCCTGGTTCTGCGCCACGCGCACCGCCGTCAAGAGATTCCCGGCTACCTGCACGTTTCCCCGAGCCACTTCGGGCGTCAAACGCGCGGAATGCAAATCAAAAAATATACGGTCAGGATTTGCGATCCGCGCCGAGCTGTACTGCACTGTGTCTTCAAGGTCGATGGTCACTCGCGTCGCGTCGGCATTCGCGCTCGCGCTAATTCGCCGGATACGTGGCGCGCCCTCGGAACCGTTGCGTCGCGTCGCTTCAACTCCTCCGTGAACCGGTCCAGGTGTCTCTGTTTCCTCTGGCGCGGCCGCAACTGGCGCCGGCGGAACATTTCTCGCAGGCGTCGGAGCAGTTCCCGCAGGTTCCGGTGTATCGGTGTGTTGCAACAGCGCCAACTCGGCCAGCTCTCCCTGCGCTTCGCGCTTGCGCGGCGAATGCGGATACTTCTTCAAGAAATCTTCGTAAGTTTTCGTGGCCAGCGCGCTGTCGCCCAGTTGATCTCTCTGCAGCTTGCCAATGCGCAGCATGGCATCCTGACTGTACTTGCTCCCAGGATATTCGTGCACAAGAAACTGATAAGAATCGACCGCTGACTGGTAATAGCTCCGCCCGAAGCGATCTCCCATCTCCGTGTAGAGTTCGGCAACGGAGAGCAGGGAATCCACGACTTCAGCAGCTCTCGGGGTAATCAGATACACGCGGCGATAGCTGGCAACAACCTGCTTGTACTCCGCCAGCGTGCGCTTCTCCGCAGGCTTACTATTCAAAATCGCGCGTTGCTCTTCCGCTCGCGCAAACTGCGCTCCCGCAGCTTCGCGCTTCACGGCGCTCGCCGTTGTGGTTTCCGCGGCGGCAGCCTTCGCAAAACTCGCGGACGGATTTCCACAGACCACGCCCACTGCAATCCCCAATGCTACAAAAACTGGCGAAAGCCGGGCGAAGCTCCTGTTCAAAATTCTTCGGACCCCCAACATGCGCGCCCTACATTCTTGAAGACCACATTAGTGTAATGGAAAAACGGGAGCCCCTGTGGGCTTTCACTGCCAGGGGTCGCTAAGCGATACCCCTGACTGCCCGCCGCGAAGCGGCCGGGTTCAGTCGTTCTTCTTGCTTCAATCGTTTTTGAAAATGATGCGTCCGGAAGGATCGACCTCTCTGTGGATGGCGCGCGGATTTGAAAACGCGCTCTCAAGACGACCCGATCCAGGCCTGAAATACGCATCCTGTACCTTTTGCACGTAGTTCCGAGTTTCTCGGAACGCAGGGATGCCGTGAGCCCGATCAACAGCCCCCTCACCCGCATTGTACGCCGCCAAAGCCAGTTCCAGGTTGCCATTGTATCGTTCCAGCAGCCCCTTTAGATGTCTAACCCCGGCGTCGATATTCTGTTGCGGATTGAACACGTCGTTTGCACCGTACCGTTGTGCCGTCGTCGGAATCAGCTGCATCAGTCCGCCTGCCCCCTTGCGGGAATAAGCCGAGGGATTCCAGTTCGATTCCGTCTCAATCACCGCGCGGACCAATGCTGGATCCACGTTGTGCCTCTCTGCCGCTTCCTTTACGAGCTTTTCCGCCCCGTCCCGGTCGATACTCACGGCCGGATGGCTTTCGCCCATAAAGGTAGATTCCGCAGGAAGGTAGATGGTTTTGCGCGACCTCGCGGCTGCCAGTTTGATCGAAACCGGGGATTCAGCGTTCACAAACATCTCGCGTCCGCTGGTGTCCACGGTTCTGGCGATCTGGGCGCTCGCTCCGGGTGCGTATGAAGCTGCGCACAAAGCGAATGCTCCCAGATAGATGCTAGCCGTTAGTGCCGTGCGTTTCGTCATCTGGCCTCAGGGAAGGCTGTGCAACGGTGATGCCACTTCGTTACGGTGTTGTGCCACCTTGTTGGGGCGACACGACAGTGGTGTTCGGGGCAGCCCGGTCGTTTCAGGTGATGCCTCTGAGACGGTATCGAGGCTGACTCGTCTTGCTAACTACCAAGCCGTGCCCCTGCCGGGAGATGGCGTGGCTGAACTGAAGCCTCGCAAGCGTCTCCCGCCGGACACGCTTCTGGCGCTGGGAAGCATCATAGCAACGGATCCAGGAGCGCGGGGATGGTACTTAGGGCACTTTTTAAGGCCGATGTGTCTTTTCCGCCAGCCTCTGCCAAATCGGGTCTTCCGCCCCCGGAACCGCCCACCATTTTAGCGAGTGCCTGTATCAGCTTGCCAGCATGGACTTTAGCGGTCAGGTCCTTGGTCACCCCGGCAATCAGGGCCACTTTTCCGTCTTCGACGGTTCCCAGGACCACCACCCCCGACCCAAGTTTTTGTCTAAGAGAGTCCACCAATTGCCTAAGGCTTTCCTTATCCGTCCCGGAGACTTCCGCTGCAATCAGCTTGACGCCCTTGATGGTCTGGACTTGGGAGGCCAGTTGGTCCAGCTGGCCGAGTGCCCCTTTGCGCTTTTGGCCTTCCAGCTCCTTCTCCAGCTGTTTGACAGTATTGGAGAGCCTCTCGACGGTCGCCAGGACGCAATCCTCGCTGGTGTTTAGCCGGCTGGCTACCTGCGCGAGGATTTGCGCTTGGCGTTCGTAGTGCTCCAGGGCGCCGATTCCGGTAACGGCTTCGATCCGGCGGACGCCTGCGGCTACCGAGCCTTCGCTGATGATTTTGAGGACGCCGATGTCGCCGATGCGGTGGACGTGCGTGCCTCCGCATAACTCCTTGGAATAAAAGCCCCTTGGCGCGCGTTCGTCTGGAATTGTAACCACACGCACGTTGGCTTCGGGGTACTTGTCGCCGAAGAAAGCCAGCGCTCCGGAGGCGAGTGCGTTGTCCAGTGTAGTGATCTCGGTTCCGATTTCCGTGTTGTGGCGGATCTCGTCGTTTACCTGCTGCTCGATGTCCTTCAACTCCTCCGCATCCACATGGGCAAAGTGGGAAAAGTCGAAGCGCAGGCGCTCTGGCGCGTTTAGTGATCCCGCCTGCTTCACGTGTGTTCCCAGTATGTTACGCAAGGCCGCATGGACTAGATGCGTCCCCGAATGGTTGCGAATGATTCGCGCGTGCCGCTCAGCATCCGCGACGACCGCTACGTGGTCTCCTACCCGCAAAGTTTCCTTGGCTGTGACGCGATGAACCACCAATCCTGCGACGGGGTAGTACGCTCCCGTAACCTCCGCCAGGAGTTGCGCTTCCGCGTTGTCGTAGAACGCGCCCGTATCCGCCATTTGCCCGCCTGATTCGGCATAAATTACGGTGCGGTCCAACACCACTTCGCCCGATTCGCCAGTCTTCAACTCACTGACAGGCCCGCTCTTAGTAAGAATTGACTCAATCCTGGCGTCCTTCGTCGACGTGGCGTGATAAAAATCCTTTTCCGTCTTAAACGTCTCCGCAATCTTCGCGTACGCCGGACTCACTGCCTCCTTTCCTGCGCCACCCTTCCACGACGCTCTCGCTTTCGTTCTCTGCTCCTCCATCGCCTTCTCGAAGCCAGACCAATCGACTTGGAGGCCCACATCCCGACAGGCGTCCTCGATGAAGTCCTTGGGAAGGCCGTACGTGTCATAGAGTCTGAAGGCGGACTCTCCTGGGTACATCATGTGGGCACCACCTTTTCGGACGGTCGCCGCGTATATCCGCAGACGCAGGTCCGAGCGTTCCACGGCGCGAAGAGTAGCGTTTCTCGACAGAGTGTCTCCAGTTCCTGGAGACTTCTCTGAGAGAAAAAGAAGTGTTATGTCGTCTTCCCATCGAGCCAACCCAGCATTCAGAGTATGAGCAAACCGTGTCTCTTCGGCATGAACGATTTTTGTCACGCGATCACTGCTCTCAGACAACTCTGGATATGCATTTTTCATCAGGCCACACACAGTGCTTGCCATTTCGTACAGAAATGGCTTCTCTTCGCCCAAGAGGCGCCCATGATAAAGAGCTCGCCGCATGATTTTGCGTAGAACGTATCCGCGGCCTTCGTTGGATGGAATAACGCCATCTGTTATGAGAAAAGTTGTTGCTCGCGCATGGTCGGCGATTACACGCAATGAAGCGGCGCCGCCTTCGCCCTCCTCTTTAGCCTCTTTACTTCGAAATTCGACGCCGCAGAGTTCGGCAGCTCGCTTCAGCAGAGGAACGAACAAATCGGTGTCGTAGTTGGAGATGACGCCTTGGAGGACGGCGGCGGTGCGTTCGAGGCCCATACCTGTGTCGACGCACGGTTTGGGTAGAGGCGTAAGAGTGCCGGTGGCGTCGCGATTGAATTGCATGAAGACTAGGTTCCAGATTTCGACGTAGCGGCCGCAGTCGCAGGGGAACTTGCAGTCGGGGTGGCCTTCCTCGGAGGCGGCGGGGCCCATGTCGTAGAAGATTTCGCTGCAGGGGCCGCAGGGGCCGGTGTCGCCCATGGCCCAGAAATTGTCCTTCAGGCCTGGAATTGGGACGATTCGCTCGGGCGGGACATTTTGGTCTTGCCAAATCTTGCGGGCTTCTTCGTCTACCCCGAGCGTTGTGCCGAGGGCTACTTCCGCGCCGCCGAAGACCGTTACGTAGAGCTTGTCCTTGGCGATGCCGTACCACTCGGGCGACGTCACCAGCTCCCACGCATAGGGGATGGCTTTTTCCTTGAAATAATCGCCGAAGGAAAAATTGCCCAGCATCTCGAAGAAGGTGTGATGGCGTTTCGTGAAGCCGACATTTTCGAGGTCATTGTGTTTGCCGCCGGCGCGGACGACTTTTTGGGCGGTGGTGGCTTTGTTGTAGTCGCGCTTTTCGAGGCCGAGGAAGACGTCTTTAAACTGGTTCATGCCGGCGTTGGTGAAGAGGAGCGTGGGGTCGCCATGCGGTACTAGCGAAGAACTGCGGACGCGGCGGTGGCCTTTGCTCTCGAAGAAGCGGAGGAACATCTCGCGGATCTCGTTTCCGCTCATTTTCGTGTTCTCAGGCGGCGTCATGGGTTCGGAAAGTCCTCACAGGGCACAAAGCTCTCGATCCGGGTGGCAATGCAAGACCGATGATTATGGCAGAGGGCGGGAAGGGCGGCAATGAAAGCGAAGGGTACCCCCACCCCCGGCGTTTTGGGCAAAGAGTGCGGAACATATTGAAAAGAAGCGGGATGCGAGATGAGACGGTGCAAAAGAGTGCGTAAGAGTATGAAAACAAAGGGCGACTAAACTGTTTGGAATGATACGGATGTGAACAGCTTGTAAGAATCAGAAGCAAAATGGAGAGCGGCGTAACTCCGCGGGCCCGGCGAGGTTGGAGGCGCGAATATCATACCGGATATTATCACAAAATGATGTTAATATAAATAGTTAATTGTATGGTACATGATTCGAATCGCCGCATTTTGCGCGCAAGGCAAGGAAAGAAAAAGCCTTAACGCAGAGGAAACAGAGTTTAGCAGAGGACACGGAGAAATATGCGCCGGGACACGCCGGCGTGCTGGCGGAGGTAAGTCCTTTGGATAGTTGGTGCAGGCATACCCAGCGCCAATGAGTTTCGCAACTGTGCGAATGGGGACAGCGGCCAGGGCGGCGCTCGGGTAGCATTGGAACTGCATGGAGATATTGGAAGCTGACGCGTCCTAAGTCGAGCGGCGCCAAGAGGAAAAATCAGATGAAAATGAAGACAACGTTAATTGTGGGCGCGTTCTCGCTAGCGCTATTTATTGCCGGGTGCACCACTGCCCCGGCTGCTGTGCCAGAGGCAGGACCAGCGGGGCCCCAGGGAGCGACGGGCGCGACGGGAGATCCTGGCCAAGACGCGGACCGGCACCGCACGGAAGAGGAAAAGCGGGCCGATGATCAAAGACGCGCCGACGAACTAAAGCGTGGCGATGATCAAAAACGCGCAGACGACCTAAAACGTGGCGATGACCAAAGACGCGCGGACGAGAAAGTTAAAGAACGTCAAGACGCCGGTTGCGCAGCGGGAGAGCACGTCTTTACAAATTCCGATGGAAGAAAGACTTGCGTCAAGGACTAATAGAATAGCCTGACAGGGACGTTCGATATCCAGGTCAGAATTTCGATGGAGCGTCCGGTCCGCGATGGTTGCAGACCGGTGCGCGACTCCGCAACAAACCTTCACTGAACTTGGAAGCTCACATTCTCGCAATCCGGCCGGCCCCGAGGTAAACGACTCGGGGCGGGCCGGAGTGCGTATCCTGTGCAAGAAATGCCCTCGCTTGCGTTCTAGGTCCATACGCGCTCACTGGGGCGGATCTCTATCCAGCGGAGGCGCGCGATGCGAATGCGAAGGAAACTTTGGTTTTCTCTTTTTGCCGCTAGTCTGTTGGCTGGAATCCTCACCGCCCAACAAGCTCCGCAGGCGGAGCCTTCTCCAGATGCACACCTCGTGCGCATACGCACAGGCTCCTATGCCGGGATGTGCATCGGCTACTGTGATCACGAGACAGTCATAGAGCCCGGATCGATTCGTTCGGTCAGCCGGTCTTTTTCGGAGAAGAAAAAGTATCCGGAAGTGAAGATGAAGTACTCGATCACAAAAAAAGATTGGGATGAGCTGAAGAACTTTCTCGATGCAAAAGTGCTGGCTGCGTTTATTGGACGCATCGGTTGTCCGGGCTGCGTGGATGAAATGGTGGAGTGGGTTGAGGTCGAGTTCAGCGATGGCACAAAGAAATCGGTTGCTTACAACGAGGGGAACGCACCGCCGCTCATTGAGGCGCTATTGCAGAAGATCAGGTGCATCGGGGCAAAGCCTAAGATATGATGGGAGAGTCCCGCCTCCTGCAAGATTAAGCTGAAACGCGTACGAAGAGTTATCCATCTAAGGTGCAGCGGTCTATAATGCCCGCTATGTTTGCCGCATGGAGGCTCTAATGCCCATCCGAGTGCGCGCGCTCCTAACGCTGGTCCTTCTCTTCACCTGCTTCGCTGCCGCCAACACCAAGAAAAAGGATGCTCTTCCCGCTGAGGTTCTTAACGCCCAGACCGTCGTGGTGCTCGTCGATCCAGACGCCGGGATGTCGACATCGGCTCCTCTGGCCAACAGAACGGCACAGGAGGATGTAGAAAAAGCGCTGGCTAACTGGGGGCGGTTGAAGCTGGTCCTCATCGGGGGAAACAACGCTGATTTGGTCATCACCGTGCGCAAGGGAAATGGAAAAATTGTTCAGCCGACGGTGGGCGGTGAGCCTACGAACGACCGTCCCGTTGTCGTGGTGCCAAGCGATAGCGGTATCCACATTGGCGTGCAGCAGGGCCGTCCTCCGGATTCCACGCAGCCCCCGCCTGCGGAGACTTCCCCTCGCCTCGGTGGCGAAGTAGGGGCCACGGAAGACACATTCCTTGTCTACGCGGGCGGTTCGGGCGCTGCTCCGCTTGAGCGCGCGCCCGTTTGGCGCTACGTCTCCAAGAATGCTCTGCACTCGCCCGACGTGCCTGCGGTTGCCGAATTCCGCAAGGCCGTCGAAGCCGCGTTGAAGCAGCAGCAAAAGACGACCAAGCCGTAAAGCAGAGCAGGGCAACCTCGGCAGACTTAAGCGCATTCGCAATTGTGTCTTGCCGAAGGCGCTCATCTGCGAGCAAAATCCTGGAGTTCGATTCCGCCCAAAGAATGAAACTCTCATTCTCGATCGCTGCGTTGCCCGAAGTACCTGCGCTGGCCGCGCTACACACTTCGGTCGCTGAAGATCTCACGCTCCGCTATGGCCGCGGGCCCTGGTCGTGGCGGACCACTGAGAAAGGAGTGATGCTCGGGATGCGTCACTCGCGTGTCCTTGTCGCGCACAAGGGCAATGCCATCGTCGGGACTCTGCGTCTGGCCACCAAAAAACCCTGGGCGATTGATGTTTTGTACTTTGCGCCTGTGGAGAAACCCCTCTATCTCACCAGCATGGCTGTGATTCCCACGATGCAAAGGCAGGGAATCGGCCGTCTTCTCGTTGCGGAAGCGGTCAAGCAGGCTCGTGCCTGGCCTGCTAACGCCGTCCGTCTCAACGCCTTCGATGCTGACGCCGGCGCCGGCGCATTCTACGCCAAGTGTGGTTTCCGCGAAGTCGGCCGGGTTACATATCGCAAGGCGCCGCTCATCTACTTTGAACTGGTCCTCTGACTAGTTCAGCAGAAGCGATCGTTATTCCGTTCGGGCTGGGCCAATATCTCAGCGCCCGTAAACCAAAACGTGAAACGTACCTTGAATCACTGGCCGCTGCGGATGAGGCCGATCCGCTGTTGGGGCGGGAGCCTCTCCGAAGTCCGCCGTATCGAGGAACAATTTGTGGGTCTTGGCGTCGAGTCCCATTGTTTTGGCGCCGTATTCGGTGGTGATGGTTTCCGCTTCGCTGAATTTGTCGGGCGAATCCTCGTGGAATACGTGGACCTTGCCCTCGCGGGTGGAAACGAAAATCATCCCGGTTTCGGGATCGTAAGCTGCGGCATCGACACCGGCGGAAATCGGGAACGACTGAATAACTTTTCCGCTGTCGGAGTCGAGTACGACCATCATCTGCGGATTGCGGCCAGCGCTGAAGAGCCGGTGGTGCTGCACGTCCAGCGCGAGAGCTGTAGGCGCACCGGCGGGAGCCAGCGGCCACCGCGATTTGATCTTGAGCGAATTGGAATCGACGGCGACGAGTTCGCTTTTGTCTTCCAGATTGATGTACACCGTTCCTTTGCCGTCGGCCACGGCAAATTCCGGGCCGCCACCGAGGTCAATCTTACCGACGACAGCTAAGCTCTTGGCATCGATTACAGTCGAATTGTGCGGATCTCCGTCCATCACGAATACGCGCTTCGAGAATGGATCGTAAATAACGCAGTCGGCGTCCTTGTCCGCGTCGACCTCGCCCGTTACCTTGAGCGTTTTGAGATCGAACATGATGACTTTGCCCTGCGCACCGTCGCTGATGAAGCCGCGATTGAATTCGCTTGCAACGGTTACGCCGTGATCCTGTTTCAAACCGGTGATGTTGCCGACGAGGGCGCCGGTGTCAGCGTCCATGATTTTGATTTCCGTGCCGTGCGAAAGGTAGACACGGCGCGCGGCAGAATCGACCGTGATGTAGTCGAAGTACTCGCGAGTGCTGCCCTCGGCGGCTCCAAAGCTATATTTCTTTAACAGGTGATAGGTGTCCGCTGCGCCCATCACGAATGAGCATGCACCGAACAAAATCACGAGCGCGCCAGTTGCGAATCTCACGAACATATTTGTTTTCATGCGAAAACTCCCTTGCGATGGAAGCCATTTCGAGAACTCAACTGCCGTCGAAGCGATTCGGTACAGTTAGCTCAGCTCTCCGTCTGTGAAGAAAACTATCGCGAAGCGGCTAAACAGAAGATAAATGGCAACCAACAGGCGGCGTTACTCGTCATTTCTGACCGGCAAACCATCCATGCCGACATCCGCGGCTTTCTTGCTGGTGTGGCTCATTTCGTGTGACGAAAATTTCATCCGCACCAGCCAGTTTTTCCGCAATTTGCTGCCATAGAAGGGCACGAGAAACAGCCCACGGGACAAATCTTTGAGTAATGCGCGCTGCTGCTTGAAGTTAATCAGCGCGCGCCAGCCAAGCTTTCTGAGAAGGGAAAGGCGCAACCGAACCAAGTGGAAGGCCATCTTCGACAAAGACGCGGCAATATCTTCCTCGCGGTGGAACTCGTAATACCCGAAATTCATCGAGATGCCGGACTGCACTTTAATGAAATTCTCGAGCGTGCGGTTCTTCGGATTTGCGGCGACTTCGCGTATGAGTTCCTGGATTTTCTTGGAATCGCCCTCGAGTGTTTCGAGGCTGGAAAACCAGTTGATGAGTTTCGCTCCCAGCGGGTCCCACAGATAGTCGTTGATTACCAAGGGGAGGGCGAGGTGAAAGAGTTTGGTCACTGCAAGATGCACGCCTAGATGGCATTGGTAAGGATTGCCCATGCAGGCATAGAGTCGTGTCGTATCGCGCGTCACTCCACGTTGAAACGCGGTGATGGCGGTGTCGAGGTCCTTGGTGAAGTCTGCGGTGTCAAACCCGTTTAATTCTCTCTGGATGATCGCCGCGATTTGGCGGATTTGCAGCGTGGACAGAGCCAGGCCAACGCTGTAGAGCGGATCAACGGTATCGCTGGCGTCGCCGATGATGTACCAGCGATCGAGTGAATAGCGCTGGCGGCATTCCCACATGTAGGAGTTGTAGTAATTCGTGTCCACCACTGTGCCGGTATGGATTAGCTCGACGAGCACCGGATGTTCACGGCCGACGCACTCCAGGAATTGTTCCATCGTGCGCACTTCGCCGTGCGGGTAGACGTCCTTGCGGTACGTGATGCCGATACTTACTAGCGGCGCGTTATCCGGCGAGCGCATCGGGATGTACCAGATCCAATTACCCTTTCCGAAGAAGTGATGCGTCGCGTAGTAAGGGACGTAACAGCGGTTTGGCGTCTTGAGGGCCTGGATATGGCTGAGAATTTCAGGATTGAAATTTGCCAGCCGGAACCAGAAGACGTCTTTCTGTTCCGTGACCTTTTCCTGGAGTTGCAGGTGTTTCTGGAGGACGCGGTTGCGGCCGGTGGCGTCGACCAGCCAGCGCGTGGTCAGCGTCTGTTTTGCGCCGGAGGGATCTTGCACGGTCACAGTGTGTAGTCCGCCGTCGGTGCTGATTTCGACGCCGGCTACCGTGGCGTCGATCAACTCGACGCCGTTCGCCATGTTGCGGTCGCGAACTTCTTTGTCGAAGGTGAATCGGTTAATTTGGAAAGAAAGGATGGGGGGCGCCGTCGGGATTTCGTCGACGATGTACGTGCGGTCGGCGGGATTGTCGATATCGGGCTTGAAATAATAGGTGAGACCGTATTTGGGATAATGCTTTTCCACGAGATAAGCGCCGAGGCCGAGCTCAAAAAGGAAATCGACGCTTACTTCGACAAGGGATTCACCCACAATCGGGCGATTTTTGTGCGGGCCCTCCACTACAGCCACTTTCAGGTTCGGAAAGCGCATGTGCAGATAGGCAGCCGCAAGTTGGCCCGTTGCTCCGCCTCCCATTACTAGGACGTCGTTCGTCATGGTCATCCGGGATGCAATTCTGCGACTCTTTGATCTTTAATATCGCCCAAGAGTGCGCGAGTCGCAAGCCGAGGAATCCTAACATAGCAAAGGAAATGTGCCGAACGCAGTACGCGCCACTCCGGATCGAATTGGCCGGTCCTGGCGCCAGCCAGTATCCGTAAGAATTTGAGACTAGGGAGATGGTGGCTATTGCTAAACTCATTTGAGGGAAATCCGCGGAAATCAGATCGCATCACTTTGCTTTACAAACTCGCTGGAATCGAGGGGTGCAGTGGCTGTAATCGAGTTCAAGTATGACGTTCCGCTAGAGCAGACAATGGACTTTGAGGCGGTCTACCACCCGGGCCTGCAGCTCGATCTCGAGCAGAAGCAGGAAGTTTGGGAAACACCGGGAGCATTTTTTGTATGGATGTTTGTAGATGGCGAGCTTGCGGGTGAATCCTACGGCATTCCGCTGACTAGCTCCAGCGAGCTTATCGAAGATCTCTTGGTCCTTCCAGAAAGCGAAAAGGAAAAGGCGGTGTGCTGCTTTTCCAATACGATCCTGCCCGCATTTCAAAGGCAAGGATACGGAGCCATTTTGAAGGCGCACTGGCTGGGTCTGGCGGCTGGCAAGGGGTTCGATGTTGTTTACGGGCACGCACGGCCCGGCGGGAGCCAGGCGCTGAACGCAAAATTCGGGGCCGTGTTTCTTGAAAACCTTCCGGATTGGTTTGGTTCCGGCGAAGACTACCGAAAGTACCGGCTGGTCCTCAACAACTCTCAGACAACTTCCTGACGGACGCTTAGCGATTCGAGGAGATGCTAGTTCATTCGCCAGGGCGAACGCTCGGGCCACTGTCGCAGCGCTTCTGTCGCCCAAGCTGTCGTCTTATCGGTATGGCAGGCCGTGCAGGGATTGGGGATTTTGTATTTGTCGGTCATTGCGGGAGTGATGAAATTGAACGTGTGAGCGCTTACGAAAACGCCGGGGATCGTCACTTCGATTTTCGGCATGTGGCAGACCACGCACTGGCTTCCCGTTGAGCCCGTTTTGTGATGGGTATGCTCTTCGAGAGTCGCGGTGCGCGGTCCGTTGCGTGAGCCAGGCTGGTGACAATCCAGACAAATCTTTTCGACCGGCTTTCGCAGTTGCGCATAATTGTCCGTACCGTGGACGTCATGGCAATCGAAGCAGGTTACGCCGCGGCGATACATGACGCTTTGGACGAAATCGTTTCCTTGCATGCGGTTTTTGTGCGCGGTGCCGTCCGCAAAATGCGTGAAGCTTTGTTCCCCGAGTCTATGATCTTCAAGTTGCCAGAGATTCGCGAGATTTTGCCCCACTTGATAGCCGACCGGCCAGTCGTAATAATTTCCTTCTATCGGATTCGTTAGGGGACGCCCTTGTGAGTGGCATTGAATGCAGGTGTTGTTGGCGGCGACGTACTCCATGCGCGAGGGATTCAGGATGCTGCCTCGCGTGGCGTGCTCGATGTGTTCGCTGCCCGGGCCATGGCAGCGTTCGCAGCCGACGTTCCACTCGGCAACCTTTTTTGTATGAATGTTGTAGTCAACGGAGTGGCAGCCGTCGCACGTCGGCCCAGTCGGACGCTGCATGTTATCTGGCGGATAATACGGCTCCCACCAGTCCGTGCCCTTCGCCACGAAGTACGGTTTCCATACGTGGTTGGTTACGTCCCATTGGGCGGGCTCGGGAAAATAATCATCGCCGATTTTTGTAAAGTAGCGCTGCTTCCAGATGCTTCCGTAAACGAACGCCACGTCTTCCTTCGTGAACTTCTTGCTCACGTTGTTCGTGGCGAGATCGGGAATGATGGCCTCGGGATGCTCGCGGGGATCGCGGACGACGTTCGCCATCGGCGTTTTCTTCCAGTGCTCGTAGATTTGCTGGTGGCATTTCTGGCATGCGGCGGAGTCTACATAGTGTGCCGATTTTAGTGCGGCAGCTTGCTGCGATCGTTCCGGCGGCATCAGGCCGGCGATGTTGCGAACGAAAAGAACGAGCTTCCAGGCGTCGGTGTCATCCTGCTCGATGTGCGGGTTCCTCCAGGCAGGCATGCCCGTCAGGCGAACGCCGTTCTTGATGATGTAATGGATTTCGCCGTCGGTCAGGTGCTGAGTGGCGGGCAAGCGGAGATCGGGCGCTTTCGGATAGAGGTTTTGACCGATATTCGATTCGCCGTTTCCGTTGTTGCCATGGCAGTTCGCACAGCGATTTGCGAAATGCTCGCGAGCTTCCGTCAACATCTCCGGAGAAGCAGACAGCGGATTCTTTTCCTTCCGCGCGCGATTAGGAATCGAGACGTTTCGCACGGCGCGGGCCATGACGCGCTCCAGACCTGACGGTTGATCGGCAGCGCTGAAACCTCGACGGATGACAGAAACACCGTACAGAGTTGCCACCAACCCGATCGAAACAAGAACGCCCATGCTCCATCGTTTCATCTTGTTGTGCCTCACCCACGTGCGGCAGGGGCTCGGCAGGGCAGCATACCAAATGAAGATAACCCGTGGATTAATTCGTTTCCGCTTGAACTGCGGGTGCCTATGCCTTAAAGAGCGCGTGATCCGCTAGTCTTCGGGCTGCGACTCTGTTTCGGGGATGTCTTCTCGGGTGATGGCCTTGAGTTCTTTGCGGACCACATCAGCGGAAAATCCCGCGCGCAAGAGACTGCGGTACATGGAAGCCATTTTATTTTCGCCAATCTCGCCGCGGAAGGAGCGGAGTTTGCGCTCCAGACGCTGGCGCACAATCGCGGCTTCGTCGGTTTCCTTGGCGGCGTCGGCGAGGGCGGCCTCGATGTGACGGTCAGGGACGCCGCGTGCTCGCAAGTCTCGGGCAATCCGAAACTTGCCCTGGCGCCGGATTTCTGTGCGTTGGCGGGCGAATTGTTTCGCAAAGCGTTCGTCATCGATCATCTTGGCGCGCTTCAGGCGGTCCATCACGGTTCGCAGAAGCTTGTCATCTTCAGTTCTCCGGCCGAGCAGTTGTTTCATCTCATAGACCGAATACGCGCGGCGCATCAGAGCGCGCACTGCGGCCTCATATAATTCCGTTTCGGTTTCTACTTGGCGAGGCTTTCCAAACATGGAGGAAGCATAGTGGAAAGAAAGTTGACAGTCGACAGTTGAAAGTTGAAAGGGAGAGGCAAGGATGGAAGGACAGAAGAAAGATGGAAGAAAAAGATAACGCAGAGAGACGCTGAGGACGCAGCGATTCGCCGAGGAAATTGCGGAGGTCCGATCGCGCGACAGTCCCTTGACGGCGGTCAGTTCGGATTGGACACGGATTGGAGGGACTGGGTGCGTTGCTCGAGCTTGGCGGCTTCGTCGTTGCGGCCGAGTTTGCGGAGGGCTTGAGCTTCGGCGGTCAGGTCGCGGACGAGATAGGGGCTTTCGGCGCCGAACTGTTTTTCCTCGAGGGAGACCATACGGGCGTGGCACGCAGCGGATTTTTCCGATTGGTTCGAAGCGTCGTAGGCTTGGCAAAGGCCGGAAACTGGAAGCGCAAGACGATAGTCATCTTGACTATACATGGTTTCAAAAATTTTTAGCGAGCGATTCATTAGGGACTCAGTTTTGACGAAGTCTTTCTGAGTCAAGTAAATGCGCGCTAAGCCGCTGAGCGAAGTGGCGGTCTCATTGCTGTTCTCGCCGTAGGCTTTTAGATTGAGTTCGAGCCCCCGTTTGAAATCAGCTTCCGCCGTGACGAAATCCTTTTGAAAAAAGGCGAGCATGCCCATGGATTGCAGGACGATCACAAGCATGGGCGATTCCGGGCCGTAGAGTTTTTGGCTTAAGGCAAGTTGGCGTTTGTAGGAGGCCTCGGCGTCCTTGTACTGGGCGCGCCAGGCATAAACGTTGCCGAGCTGGCCGACGGCCTCGGGGAGGCGGCCGTCTTCAGGCTGAAGTTTTTCAGCGATGGCGATGGCTTCTTTGGCGGACGTTTCAGCATCGTTGAAGCGCTTCTCCATCGTAGCTTGCTTGCTATCTTCCATGGCGGCGTGGAATTTTTGGTCGAGATTGGGAGCACCTTCGTGTTTTTTGAGTAGAGCATCGAGCGCATCGGCCTCGGAAGACTTGCCAGCCGCACGCAAATCGGCGAGATGTTGCTGAAAGCGTTGCCGCGCGCTTTTGTATTTGTTCTGCGCGTCGTACGAGTATTCGGCTATGCCGTTGCCCTTTGGTGCAGGCTCGTCGATGGCGGCCTGATGGTAGTTCTGTAGAGCGGCGCTCCAGTCGCCGCTCTTTTCGAGGGCAATCGCGAGATCCAGTCGCGCCTGAACCTCCTTAGGAGAGAGAGTGATAGCTTCTTTGAATGCGGCGATGGCTGCCTTGCGATCTCCGGAGCCTTGAAGGGCCTCGCCGTGAAGCGTGTGGTTGTACCAATTTGCGGGATCGACTTCCACGGCATGCTTCAGGTCGGGGAGGGCGGCAGCAAAGTCTTTTTTCGCGATGAGGACACGGCCGGCTCCCGCAAAGGAGTGAGTGTCCGTGTCGTCAAGCTTTTCAGCCTTTCGATATTCGGCAAGAGCCTGATCGAGTTTATTTTGGACTTCGTAGTTTCTTCCCAGACCATAGAGCGGTCCAGGCGAACCGGGGTTCTGCTCGATGGCCATTTCCAATTCCTGCTGGGCCTCTTGGTACCTCCCGGTATCGGTCAGGGCGTTCCCGAGGCATTGATGACAGTAAGGCCAGTCAGGGGCGATTTGAGCGAGTTCGCGGAATTCGGTGATCGCTGCGCCTGGATCCATGTGCATTAGAGCAGAGCCGAGATTCTGGCGAGCTTCGAGCTTCTGAGGATCGAGGCGCTTCACCTCACGATATTCGCGGATGGCGGAAACGAAATCGGCTTTTTCGCCATAGACAACACCGAGGTTGTAGCGAGCCTGGATGTTGCCGGGGTCAAGCGCGAGCGCTTTTTTGTCCTCTGCAATAGCCCCATCGAAGTCCTTGAGGTCGTCCAGCAAGCTGCCGAGGTTGATATAAGCCAAGACGAAATCGGGCTTGCACTGGAGGGCCTTCTGGTATTCCTGTTTGGCGGCGTCGAAATGTTGCAAAGCTTGGAGGGACACGGCTGCGTTCATGTGGGCGGCGGGGTTGTTGGGA
This sequence comes from Candidatus Acidiferrum sp., assembly GCA_035314345.1. GTDB lineage: Bacteria > Acidobacteriota > Terriglobia > Acidiferrales > UBA7541 > Acidiferrum. Next base: position 26,646 of record DATFZQ010000105.1, on the reverse strand, counting down.
TTTTCCGCGAGCGCGGCTTTTGCCTGGCGAAGTGCTTCATCGGGATCGCCGCTTTGATAGTAGGTTGTGCTCAACCTGGTGTGCAGTTCGGGGAATTGGGGATCCTCTGAGAGAATTTGAGAATAGATTGCACCAGCCTCCGGATAACGTTTTTGCTTGATCAAAACCGTTCCCATGACAAACCCGATTTCGGATTTGGCGCCGCTGCGGGAGAGCGCGTCAGTGAGTTCGATGCCGGCGTCGTCAAAGTTCTTGGATTTGATCAAGCTGCCGGCATGGCTCAAGTGCTGAAGAAGTTCTTTATCCGAGGGACCTTCCGTGTTTCCGGTGGGGCTGGTCTTGGCCGCGTCGAGCGCGGCAAGAATTTTGACGTCCGCTCCGGCGGATTTCAGGAGCGATTTGTAGGAAGCGTCGGGAACGAAGGCGAGTCCGCGCGCTTGGATATCGAACGCGACGTTTTCTGGAAGGATGTCGCCTGCAACAAGCACCAAGAGTTCAGCTTTGCTGAGCGGGCGAGGACTGCAACGGGCGACAGGCTGCGAGGCAAAAACTATCCCGATGAGGCAGATCAGGAAGATGAGAGTAGTCTTCCTCTTCATGCGACCTCCTATTAGCGTTGAGTTTCAAATACGGTTATTTGCGGGCGAAGCGCTCGAAGTCGGCCATTTGGCGCTCCATTTCCTCGCGGGCGGAGTCGGCGGCGGAACGGATACCTTGAATGCGCAACTGGAATTCGTCCGGGTTCGTGGAACGGAGCAGCGCTTCTTCGAGGGTGATGAGTTGCTTGGTGTAGAGGTCGAAGAGCGACTGGTCGAAGGTCTGCATGCCGTATTGGCTGGTGCCGGCGGCGATGGCGTCGTGGATGAGGCGCGTTTTGTCAGCGTTGATGATGCAATCGCGGATGTAGGCGGTGGCGATCATGACTTCAACGGCGGGGACGCGGCCTTTGTCATCGGCGCGACGCACGAGGCGCTGGGAGACGATGGCTTTGAGCGTGGCCGCGAGCTGCAAGCGAATCTGTTTCTGCTCAGGCGGCGGAAAGACCGCGATGATGCGTTGAATTGTTTCCGTGGCGTCGAGAGTGTGCAACGTGGAGAAAACCATGTGGCCGGTTTCGGCGGCCAGCAATGCGGTGGAAATGGTTTCGAGGTCGCGCATTTCGCCGACCAGAATCACGTCCGGGTCTTGACGAAGGGCGGCGCGCAGGGCCGTGGAAAAGTTTGCGGTGTCGACTTCGACTTCGCGCTGGTTGATGAAGCTGCGCTTGTCGCGGTGAAGAAATTCGATGGGGTCTTCGATGGTGATGAGGTGGTCGGAGCGGTTGGCGTTGATGCGGTCGATCATCGCGGCTAGCGAGGTGGATTTACCGGAACCGGTGGTTCCTGTTACGAGAACGAGGCCGCGCTGCTCTTCGCAAATTTTGCCAATGACGTTGGGCAAATTCAGTTCTTCGATGGTGCGGATTTTCGTTGGGATGACGCGGAGAACCATTCCAACGTTGCCGCGCTGTTGGAAAACGTTGACGCGGAAGCGGCCTAGGCCAGCGACGCCGTACGCCATATCGAGTTCGGCGGTTTCCTTGAACTTTTGTTTTTGGCGGTTGGTCATCATGCTGAACGCCATGGAGAGCATTTCTTCCGGCGTGATGCGGGGGACGTCGGTGATGGGCGCGAGGAGGCCGTCGACGCGCAGATAGGGATGGTTGCCAACTTTTAGATGGAGGTCCGACGCTTTGTTTTCGACGGCGCGCCGGAGAAGATCGTCAATGCTAATTGCCATGTCGTTGTGAGCTCCGCGAGAATACGACCAATGTGCGACGTTAGCACCCGAAATAGGGCCGGGCAAGAAAGGTGCGCTGTCCGGTTGCGCGCTAGTCACCTGAACGAAAGGACAGTGTTTCGTGGCTGGAATTTCGGTGCTAGTGTCCCGTTTTGTACAGAGGAGTTTCTTACTTAGAGGTGGCTAGACCTTCCTCAAAAAGAGCGAGTCGTAGAGGAACCCTGCGAGGAAGCCGCCGGCTAGCGGGCCGACCCAGTAAATGCCGTGATTCTGCCAGTGCGAAGACGCCAGCGCGGGTCCAAAGGCGCGAGCGGGATTGAGCGCGCCGCCGGTGAACGGCCCGGCAACCATGATGCCCAGCACGATGCTGATGCCGATGGCGAAGCCGGCGACGGGTCGGAACGAGGAGGAGCGCTCATCGACCGCGGTGGCGAAGACCGTCAGTACGAGAAAGAAAGTGGTGATGCCTTCGAGGATCATGCCGTTGAGGCGCGTGAAGTCGTGCGCGAACATGGGGGTGCCGAGCGCGACGGCGTGCCAGGTTTCTTCGGGAATAACGGCTTTGAGGAGAAACGCGGCGGCAGTGGCTCCGGCGAGCTGCGCGGCCCAGTAGGCGATCGTGTCGATCGTGTTCAGGCGCTTGGTGACCCAGAAGCCGATGGTGATGGCCGGATTGAAATGGCCGCCGGAGATATGGCCGAGCGCGCAAACCATGATGGCGATGGCGAGTCCGTGAGCCACAGCGATGCCGAAAAGCCCGAGGGCGTTCGAAGCGTGGGGATACCAGTCCACGCAGATGGCGCCTTCGCCAAAAAAGACCAGAGCGAACGTGCCGACGAACTCAGCCGTGAGCTTCTGCGGAAAGTTGTACATCTAGTAGCCTCCCGGCCGGGGAACGAAGCGCGCCCGCTGCGACCGGGAAGGATTCTATCTGGAAGGCGAAGAGAAACGCCAGCCCTTCGGAGATTGGGTTGTGGGCTGGTTTCCGATTACTGCGTTTACCAAGCCCTTGCGAAGTTTTCTGAGGCTGTGAACTACTCAGCTTTTACTACCGCAGGCGGTTGCCATGTTCCTGAACCGGGCGGCAGAATTGAAGGTGGCGTATCCTTCGGCCAATACAATCGCATCACCAGATAGATTGTGTCGTCGGGCGCAGGCAACCAGTTCGATTCCTTCGGCTTTCCGGGCGAGTCTTTCTGAATGTATAGAGTGACTGAGCCGTCGGCGTTTTTCTTCATATTTCCGAGCATCGGCGAGTTGATGAGATAGCGATTGATGGGATTTTTGATAAGAAGCTGGCTCTTACCATCGTACATGGTGACCGACCAGAAGGCATTGACGGGCGGAAGCTGCCCGGCGGTAAAGGTAATTGTGTAATTATGCTTGCTTCCGTCTAGCGTTTCGCCATTGCCGTCCGTGCGGGTGTACGGATACATCGCTTCATCGGCATTGTTCCCGTAAAGTCCGCCCTTGGCTGCGCCTGCACGCATCACCCAATCGGTCTTGAAGAAATCCTTGTCGCCGAAGAACGCGCCAACGTTCCAGCCATTGATGTTCTTGTTTCCGCTGGCAAGAAATTTATCCACCTTGTCGTCGCCTTCCTTCATACCGAGCAAGATGGCAGCTTTATGCTCCGGGGAGAGGTCTTTGAACTCGAACTTCTTACCCGGCCCGATACCGATGCTGGCCAGCTTGCTCCGAACATCGTTTGTCTCGGGCGTCGGTGGTACAAATTGAAGAGCAGCAGAAAGATACTCGTAAAAATTTGCTTTTATTCCGGCGGTGGTCGCAGGAACGAAATCAATCTTCGGAGAAGCAGGTGGAGGTGGTTGTTTCAGGAACGCGGAAAGGGGCTGGGCCTTATAGCCTGCTTGAATTTTCTCAACGTTTGGCATGTCTTGTGGATTGATGAGTTGGGTGCGAAACAGAATCAGCGCGAATGGCGTCGTAGATGTAAACACTTTCTTGATGCCGGGAGGTGTCGCACCATTCCAGTCCGGGCCAACGATGAGATAGCTTCCCGGAGAAACGCCTGTGGCGCGGCTTCCGATATAGCCAAAGTTGTAGGTGTTGCCGTCGATTAGCTGCACAGAGTAGTAGCGAGGCTTTTGCACCGCAGGTACCGTGACAACGAGCGGCTCGGCTCGTAAATCCGACCACAGCATCGAGTACGGTGTGTCGCTGTTTGGCGTGATGACAGCCGTATCCTCCGGGGTAGCGACACGATGTTGGTTATTAATTTGATTGAAAGGTGCCTTGAACTGACCCGAGTTCGGGTCCACGGCGAACTCGTGCATCACCGCGTAATTCATCACAAGCGGCAGCCCATAGATGAACCCCTCCTCGGCGATGGCCTTCGTTTGGGCAATACTGGGTTCGGGGACACCGTTGATCGAATCTTGTTTTTCTGCCTGCGAGATCGCGTCGTTCTTGCAGCCCGCGAATAGCATGCACAACGAAAATATAGATGCGGCGGTGTACAGTCTTTCCTTCATATTTCCTCTCTTGATTATTCTTCCTTGCCGACAGTCGCCGTGGCCCTACTCTGGACTGGCGCCGGATTGTAGGACGTGTGATATCGACTGGAGCACTGTCAGAACTAACAGAGGAAGTTTCTGATCGAATCACGGACAGGAGAATCCTTATGCCTAATAAGTCGCCTAATCGGAAACCGTGACTCTTGTTAGCGAGAGGTTGCCGCCACTGGGGCGTTAACGGGAGTGAGCCAGTTGTGGCGATCGGGTTTGGCGCCGCTGGTCAGGGCGAAGAATTCTTCCTGGAGTTTGCGCGTGATAGGTCCGGCGACGCCTTTGCCGACTTGGATTTTGTCGACCGAGCGGATAGGCGTGATTTCGACGGCGGTGCCGCAGAAGAAGACTTCGTCGACGATGTAGAGCATTTCGCGGGGAATGACCTGTTCCTTGACGGGAATGTTCAGATCTTCGGCGAGCGTGACGACCGTGTTGCGCGTGATGCCTGGGAGAATACTGGTGGCGAGCGGCGGGGTGTACAGCGTGCCATCGTGGACGAGAAACACGTTCATGCCGGAGCCTTCACTGACGTGGCCACCGGAATCGAGCGCAATGCCTTCGGCGTAGCCGTTGAAAGAGGCTTCCATGCGGATGAGCTGAGAGTTCATGTAGTTCGCGGCGGCTTTGGACATGGCCGGCAGCGTGTTCGGCGCAATGCGCGTCCAGGAGCTGACGCCGACGTCGACGCCTTTTGTGAGGGCTTCCGGGCCTAGATAGGCCCCCCACGACCAGCAGGCCATGTAGATTTCAATCGGAGAACTGAGCGGATTCACGCCGACTTCTCCGTAGCCGCGGAGAACCATGGGCTTGACGTAACAGGCATTCAGTTTGTTGAGACGAACCAATTCGGTTGCGACATTGCAAAAATCATCGAGGGAATAAGGCAAGTCCATACGATAGATTTTTCCGGAGTTGATGAGGCGCTGCATGTGCTCGCGGAGGCGGAAAATGGCGGGACCTTGCTTGGTTTCGTAGCAGCGGATGCCTTCGAAGACCGCGGAGCCGTAGCTTACGACGTGGGAAAGAACGTGGAGGGTGGCGTCTTCCCAGTTGATCCACTTTCCGTTGTGCCAGATCTTGTCGGTTTTTTGGATGGGCATGATGGTGTCCTTTTGGTGGCGCGACTCGCGGTGTTGCCTGAAAGTGCAGAATACGGTACGCGACCGAGAGCGTCAATAAAGTGTAATGAACGCGGTGGCAAGTGCAAAAACCAAATTGGCGCGTTGCGATTCGCGCGGAAACGTTTGCGCCAGTTCACTTCGGTGAATCAGGCTCTTTGGGCGAATCGGATTCCTTCTGCGAATCGGGCGGAGGCGAGGACTTCGCAGGAGCGCTCAAGGAATCGTAAGCCGACTGAGCTTGCGCGGGGATATTGCCGAACTTGTTCTCCCACAAGCCGAGAAGCAAGAAGGGAATGGCGGTGGCGAGGACCAAGAGCTTGGCGTTGCGAGGCACCTTGACTTCCGGCTCCCAGCGAAAGAGCTGAGTCGACAGGAAAAATGTGAGGATGGCCCAGAAGGTGAGAGAGCCGACTTGAACACCGAGTTGCCAAATGGGGAGGGAATTGAAAATGGCGCGCTGCAAACCCTGCACGAGGTAAGTCGCTGGCAAGAACAGAGAAACCTTCTGGACGACGTGAGGGAGGAATGCCAGGGGAAAGGTCGCGCCAGATAGAAAAATCAGAGGGAGCCAGAGAAGCTGGTTGATGACCTGAGTTTCCTGCATGGTGTTAGTCACGCTGGCGACGACGAGGCCCAGAGACGCGAAGGAAATGGTGCCGACGCTTATCAAGATGAAAGCAGCGAGGAGGTCGCCAAAGTGCGTCACGTGAAAGATGTAGCGTGCGAACAGGAATTCGAGAAGAACGGTGGGAAACATGAGGATATAGTTGGCGACAATGCTGGAGGCCAACATGTCGCTCGCTGTCACTGGAGTTACGTGGAAGCGCCGCAAGATGCCTTGTTCCCGGAACATGACAAGAGCAGCGCTGAGTCCCCAGAAACTGCCCATGACCGTAAGGGAAATGACTGGTCCGAAGAAAAATTTGACGACGATGGGCTGACCTTTGGCGAAGACACCGGCATAGAGAAAGAAAAAGGCAAACGGCATTAGAACCGTGAAGAACAAAAACATCCTATTGCGCAGCGTGAGCTGAATGCGCATGCGGGTGAGTGTGGCGAAGTTTCTCAATCGCGTAGCCTCCTTCCGGTCATTTCGATGAAAACATCTTCGAGAGAAGGGGAAGCAATTTCGAGGCTGACGAGTTCGTTGCCCTGGGCCTCGAGGTGTTTCACGATGGCGACGATGGTTTGAGGCGCGCGATGCGAATGAATCACATAGGCGCCATCGACTTCCCGAGCGTCGGCGACGCCTTCCAGTTTTTTTAAGGCGCCGTCGGTCTCGGGTCTAGCGAGGCGGACTTCGATGCGCGTTGTGCCGCCGGAACGCGTTTTCAGCTCGCGCGGCGTGCCGAGCGCGACGACTTTTCCGTGATCGACGATAGCCACGCGGTCGCAGAGGCGCTCGGCCTCTTCGATGTAGTGCGTGGTCATGACGATGGTTTTCTTTTCGTGCTTGAGTTCCTCGATGATGTCGTAGATTTCGCGTCGGACTTGCGGATCGAGGCCAGCAGTCGGCTCATCAAAAAAGAGAACCTTGGGATCGTTGACGAGGGCCATGGCGAGAGCTAAGCGCTGCTTTTGGCCGCCGGAAAGCTGGCTGTAGAACGTGTTGCGCTTTTCTTCCAAGCCGAAACGCTTGAGAAGCTCTTCGGGATTGCGGCGCCGTTTGTAGAAGCTGGAGAAGAGGCGGAGAGCCTCCATCACGCGAAGTTTGTCGGGAAGAGAAGTGGATTGCAGGGCCGCGCCGATTTCGTGCTTCAGCGCTTGCGAATCGCGTTGCGGGTCGAGACCGCAGACCGAGACACGACCCCCATCCAGATCGCGGAGGCCTTCGAGAATTTCGACAGTCGAGGTTTTTCCGGCGCCGTTGGGACCGAGCAGGCCGAAGACTTCGCCTTCTTCGACGGAAAAACTAACGCCGCGAACGGCTTGGACGTCGCCGTAGCTCTTGACCAGGTTTTCAACTTGAATGATCGGAGTTGCCATGGGCATTGACGGCTACATCGTGCTACGCAAAGGCGCCCCTTAGGATAACGCAAGTGCTCGCTTTCTCCGCTATCTCGGGGCGCCGTGCAGCGGGTTACTTCGGGGCGTAGAACAAGTAGTCGGCGGAATAAGGAACGCGGAGTTCCTGGTCGGCGTGAGAGGCGTCGCAGGCGGAGGCTGGCCCTTTGCCACCTTTGGTGTTGAGGCGCTGGATGGATGTGGCATGGGAAAGTACGCCGTTGCCTTCGTGGCTCACGATGTTGATGAGTAGCCACGGAATGGAATCGGCGTTCGGCGAAGGCACATTGGCGACGGCTTTGCCAGTGACACGGCTACCGTCATTTGCTTCCCAGGATGGTCCGGCGAAATGTTTGCCGAAGGGTTTGCCGTCTTTGTCGAAGAGCTGGGCGTCGGGAGCTTTCAGCCCCCACGAGAATTCCGTGGCGCCTTCCTTGCAAATGTAGATCTGGTCGCCCTTCGCATGGACCCGGAGAAGAAGCTGTTCGCCCGCGGGCGGCTGGAGTTGCTGCGGAACTTGTTGCGCTGAGGCGGAAAAAGAAAGACAGAAATTAGTGACGGCAAGGACAGTGGCGAACGTGAACGAATGGATGCGATTGCGCATGAAACGATTCCTCCTCGGAGAGCACAACTTAGCTTGAGAGCTGACATATCTCAACTCGGTTTAGATCATAAACCAGGGAAACATGGCTTGCAGGATGGACTAATTGAAACCTATTTCGGCGGCGTCGCTCCTGGCGAGGATTTCGATCGGAGAACATTTACCGCGGACGATGACAACAAGCCGAGACATGCGACGGGCTTGTTCCTTTGGGTCGAAGGAGGCGGGCTTTTTCCAGCCGGGCAGTTTGCTTAACCTTACGGTGGATTTATCGGGTGCGACCTCAGGCTCCAATCCCATTTCGTGAAGTTCCGAGCGCGCAGCTTGCTGCTCGTGCTCGGGGATCGGCTGAGGTTCGCCGGTTCGAAAGATGACGAACTCATAGCCCAATTCTTTGAGGCCAGCACCGAGGTTCGCGAGGACGCGGTATTGGTCTTCGGGAGCGAGATTTGTGGGAACCCCAAGATTGACTTGCCGCCACTTCTTTCCGACCTTTTCGCCACCAAAGTAAAACTTGTGGCCATGTTCTTCGTAGACGATATCCATGCACTCGCGGAAGATCGTGCGCATTTCGATCGAGTAGTTCGCGGCTTTTACTTTGTTGGGACGACGCTTGAGCCAGCCGAACATACTCCACAGAATAGTTCGCTGTGAACCGGGAACAAATCCAGTTAATGGCTTTCGCACTCTATTTGGCACTGGACGAATGGGCGGCCGGACGGCGGTAAACACGCTTGCTGGTTTTCTTGCCTGAAGAACCTTTCTTTCGCGGCGGAGTCCACAGGTGTCTCTTTACGTTGATGCGGGATTCCACGACAGGAATGCCTTCGGATTCGAGGAGCTTTTTTTGCAGGGAGGCGTATGGCTCGCGGATCAAGATTTTGCCGTTGGCGCCGAGGACGCGATGCCAGGGGACGCCCTTTCCGGAAGGAGTGGCGCCCATGGCGCGGCCAGCGGTGCGTGCGCCACCGGGGAGACGCAAGGCTTTAGCAATGGCTCCATAAGTAAGAACCCGGCCGCGAGGAATTTGTTTCACGAGCTTGTAAACGGGATCAAAGGACACAGGAGATCGGCTCCTTGCAAAGAATGCTCCATCAGTCGCCGCGCGAGTCTTTATAAATGTGCGCCTGACATCGTAAAAGCAGGTGAGAGGCGCAACAAGAGAAATAATCGGCGCTGCGGTGTTCTATGGAGTGAGCGGCTTTTGAAGCGAGTCCCGGCAAGTAAGTAGTTCAACGAGCTGGGATTGAGTAGTCTATCAGTCAAATCGCTGCGCCGCGCATCTAAGTAAGTATGAGAGAAAAAGTTGGGTCAGATGATGAGGATGCATGGAATCGATGAAACAAAGCGAAAAAAGTAATGAACAAATAGGCAGCAAATTCGTTACGTTGTACGCGTTATCGATTGGACGCAATCTTTTGGGCTAGTACGGAACGTTCATTGACGGCGTAGTGGAACAAAAGTACACTACAGGCACTGTCAATGACTCGAGGTGATGTCATGGCTTTTGTCCGCCGGAAAGGAAATTCGTTTTATTTGGTGCACAATGTGCGCCGCGGCGGAAAAGTGCGGCAACTGCATCTTGCACGGCTTGGGGAGCGCGCGCGGATTACGGATGCGGTGGTGAAGGAAGTTTCCAAGAAACATCCGTTCGTGGAGCTGAATTGGCAGGCTCTGCGGGAACAGATGAACAATCAAGTGGATCTGGCCGACGGCACCTCTCCGGCGATCCAAAGGCTCGTATCCAACCTGCGAGCGCTGAACCTCGAACTGGCGGACCTCTTGCCGCCGCTCCTACGGATTTCTGAAACGCCCACGGTGGCGCGAGAGCTGTTAGTGCAACTTCGGCTTTTGCAATCCACACTTCAGGTAAAACTCAACCAGTTTGACCGGAAGCGCGGACGCTTCAGCAATGCGACCCTGCGAATGCATGGCCGCTAGGAGGAGACCATGAGCGCCCAGATACTCCCACTCGATCCAAATTTGCGCAGCAACACGACGATTGAATTTCAGACGGCGCTGCGCTCGAAGATCGTCGGACAAGCGGAAGGCGTGCAGGCTCTGGTGGACCTCTATCAGGTCTTCTGCGCGGGGTTGAACTCGCCGGGGCGGCCGGTGGGGAACCTCCTTTTGCTGGGACCGACGGGCTCGGGCAAGACGCGCATCGTGGAAGCCGCGGCGGAGATTCTGTTTGGAGACGCGCGCGCGGTCATCAAGGTGGATTGCGCGGAGTTTCAGCACTCGCATGAGATTGCTAAATTAATTGGCTCGCCTCCGGGCTATCTGGGCCATCGGGAAACGCACCCATTGATCACGCAAGAAGAACTGGCCAAGAGCCATACCGACAAGCTGAAGCTGAGCTTTTTGCTGTTTGACGAGATTGAAAAAGCGTCCGATGCCTTGTGGCAATTGCTGCTAGGAATGCTTGATAAGGCGACGCTCACCCTGGGTGACAACCGCCGGGTGGATCTGTCGCAGACAGTGATCTTCCTGACGTCGAACCTCGGCGGCGGAGAGATCACGGAATTGATGCATGGTGGAATGGGCTTCGTTCAACCTGCGGATACGCCTGCCACAGGATTGGACGAAAAAGTCGAGCGGACAGCGATGGAAGCTGCGCGCAGGAAGTTTTCACCAGAGTTCATGAACAGGCTGGACAAAGTAGTGGTTTTCCACCCCTTACAACGGGAACAACTTGAAGAAGTACTTGAGATTGAGCTTGGCCAGGTTCAGCAGCGAGTGTTGGAGACGGCGAAAGGGCAGTTTCTGTTTCGTGTGACGGCAGCGGGAAGAGAGTTCTTGCTGCAAGAGGGAACGGATCAACGCTACGGAGCTCGTCATCTGAAGAGGGCGATTGAGCGATACGTGGTATATCCGCTGGCGAATCTGCTGGCTACCGAGCAAGTGCACCTGGGAGACTTGGTGTGCATCGATTGGGATCGCAAGCACAAGGGACTGACGTTCGCTCGAGAGGGTGAAGGGGCTCTAGTGACGCCTGCAGTGCCGCAGATTGGGCAACTTGCGGCAGCGGCGGAAGCTAAAGACGGCAAGACGGCAGATCCAACCCCGGAAGTGGTGGTTGCAGAGAGAAAATTGCGGGCGGCGCAACCGTCGGTGGCTCCTGCGGCCGCTCCTCAAGGACGAAAAAAGACGGAACGGTAGAGAAAACAATAGCTTTAGATGATTTTGGGGCGCGTCGAACAGGCTGCGCCCCTTTTTGTCGTTTGCAGGCTGACAGAAACTGTTTCATCCTCTCACTTTGAACACAGATGAAACACTGTCTCACGGCGTGAGACAGTTTCCATAATTGCAACACTTGTATGTCATTGAGTTTGTACCAGTTTGCGATGGCGAAGGTAAGGGCGGGGATTGGCAGTTCCCATGCTCTATTTCCTGCAAGCGCATAGCTGAGACGCATGGCGCGTCTTGCGCAGCTGAACGCGGAAGGAACGATACCATGAAAAGCGCCGCAAGACAGCAACTGGATCCAAGCATTCGCAGCACGGATAGCCGGGACTTCGAGGGAGCTTTGCGCTCGAAGATCGTCGGGCAATCGGAAGGGGTTCAGGCGCTGGTGGACCTGTATCAGGTCTTCTGCGCGGGATTAAACTCACCAGGACGGCCGGTGGGGAACCTGCTGTTTCTTGGTCCGACTGGCTCGGGCAAGACCCGAATCGTAGAAGCGGCCGCAGAGATACTGTTTGGAGATGCACGCGCGGTGATTAAGGTAGACTGCGCGGAATTCCAGCACTCACATGAGATTGCCAAGCTGATTGGTTCGCCTCCGGGATATTTGGGACACCGTGAGACTCACCCGCTGATTACCCAAGAGGCTTTGGCGGCAAGCCATACAGAGAAGCTGAAGCTGAGCTTTTTGCTCTTCGATGAAATTGAGAAGGCGTCGGATGCCCTTTGGCAGTTACTGTTGGGAATGCTTGATAAAGCGACGCTCACCCTGGGCGACAACCGCCGGGTGGATTTGTCGCAAACGGTGATTTTCCTGACGTCGAACCTCGGCGGAGGAGAGATTTCGGAATTAATGCAAGGCGGAATGGGCTTCGTGCAGCCGAAAGACAAACCGGCCGCGGGACTTGACCAGAAAGTCGAACGGACGGCAGTGGAAGCGGCGCGCAGGAAGTTTTCGCCGGAATTTATGAACCGGCTGGACAAAGTGGTGGTCTTCCATCCCTTGCGCCGGGAACAGCTTGAGGAAGTGCTAGAGATCGAGCTGGGCCAAGTGCAGCAGAGAGTTTTGGAGACAGCGAAGGGGCAGTTCCTGTTCCGTGTTACAGCGGCTGGGCGAGAGTTCTTGTTGCAGGAAGGAACCGACCAGCGCTATGGAGCGCGCCACCTGAAGAGGGCGATCGAGCGGCATGTGGTCTATCCTCTGGCGAACCTGCTGGCAACGGAGCAGGTGCACCTGGGAGACCTGGTGTGCATCGATTGGAGTAAGGACAATGAAGGATTGAGCTTTGTTCGCGAAGGCGAGAATTTGGCGATGCCAGCGCGGCGGCCGGAACCAGTTGTCACGGCGCGGACTGCGCAGGCACGAAGCGGCCGAAGCGTCGAGGCACCGTCTACCGCAATCGGGCCTGAACCGATTCCGCGCATGGCGCGCTAAGCCTGGCCCAGAATAACTTTCTGATTTGTGACCCGGCCCGGGAGTTAGCCTCCCGGGCCGTTTCCTTTGTCAGAGTCGAAAATAACTACGCCTGTGCTTGGCTGGCTTGAGGATTTAGTAGTTCAATCCGATAGCCCAGATTTCGGAGTTGCCGAATCATTCTCCACGTGCGCTGATACCTGGATTGTTTGCTGACTGCTGGGCCCCGTTCTTCGTAGCGGGCTCCCTGATGCAGGATCAGCCAGATCAGACGACACTGTCGATGCGCAATGACCCCGATGGCCCCGATGGCTTGATTATGTCCGAGGCGCGGGACGCAACGGCGATAGACAATTTCGAAGATACTTCCTTTGGCTTTTACGGCGGCGTTAGCAACCTGATTGAGTAAGCGCCGCATGTGACGGTTGCCCTTCGGAGAGCGGTGACTGTAGTTCACGCCGGCGCTCTCTTCTTCGCCGGGGCAGGCACCGACCCACGAAGAGAGGCATTTCTCGGAGGCAAAAGTCGCTGCGGTAGGACCAACTTCAGCAATGATCTGTTGCGCCGAGTCCACTCCCAGACCCGGCACTTCCGCTAGCCGCTGGACAGCATCCTGGTGCGGATGGAGCAAAGTGGCTAGCTCTTGGTCCAGTTGGCCAATCTGCTGCTCGAGGAGTTGCAACTGCTCGAGTGCCATTTTCAGGAGCCGTCGGTACACGGGCTTGAGCTCCGTGTACGCGCCGAGCGCATCACACAATTGTTCCGGCGTGGCCCGCAACCTCTCATGGGCCAAAACGGCCAGCGCTGCGGGATTAGTTTCTCCGTCAGCCAGCGCCTTCAAAATGCGCCGGGCACTGACGCCGAGCAGGTCGGAGACCAGGCCGGACAACTTAATATGGGCCTCTTCCAGAAGGGCCTCCAATTGGTTGTGTATCCGCACCCGGTCGCGCCGCAACTGGTACTTCTTGCGCGTTACCGTCCGCCACAAACGCTGCTCGGCATCAGGCACAAAGCTCAACGTCAGTTCTCGGGCCACCAGCCGTTTCACCAGGCGTTCGGCATCGACGAAATCTCTCTTTCGTCCCCGTCGTCCGCGATTGGATAGCGCCTGCGCCAGATGCAGCGTTCCCGACTTACGCCTTGCGCCTTCTCGCTTCTCTCGTACTGGCTTCCAATACCTTTCCAGTGCTTCCCACACGGGTTTCCAATATTGCGCCGTCGACTCCATGACTACTTCTTCGGCCTCTTGCTCGACGAGCCACGCAGCCAACGATCGCAGTTGTTCAGGATTGCTGCTAAACATCCTCCGCTCAAATTGGTATTCGCTTTCGATTTCAACGTCGGACACAACTACAGCCAGCATCTTCTTGTGGACATCAATTCCCGCTATTTTGTAAGACATAGTTCCTCCTGGCCGGGAGCGGAGAGCGTGCTGCGATTACCTTAACCAGAGTCGCGGGCTATCGCTGCTCCCTCAGGGGAAGACAACGACGCCCAATTATTCGCTCAAACACGCACGCTCCGGATCAGACAGATGGACGGCCTCGAAATCTCCACTGATAAGCTCGACCTCGCCGCTCCAGGCCGTGACGATCCTACCACCGCGTGATTTTCATAAGGTTTCGCGGGCCGAAGGCCCTAAAAGGACAGATGAGGCTAAGCGCAGGGTTCATGCTTGAGAAAGAGGGCGTTTCGGATCGTGCGGAACGCCCTCTCTGTTTCTGCCAATGAGTTTATGGACAGCTATCTTTTGTCGTCGCTATCGCCGTCGCTGAGCAAGAAGGGTAGAACGTGAACCTGTTCCTTGCGCACAGCCTGGAGTTGGTTGGGATCGATTCCAAGAACTTTGAGAATCGTAGCAGGAACCTGCTGGTTGGAAACGGGGGTCTTGACGGTTATGGAGTCGAGGCTGGGGTTGGAAATAAGCAAGGCGATGTGGGTATCGTCTTCGTTGAAGCCGCCATGCTCGGCAATCTTAGTGCCGCCGGTGAAGATAACGCCGGTGTTGACCTTGAGAATAATGTCCGGTGTGCGGGGATCGTTCAGCGGGCTGTTGAATTTATTCTCGAGCGATTGCCCCGCGAAGATTTCCTGGATGCCGAGGCGAGCTTGCACCTGGGGATCGCTGAGCAATGCGACGGTTTTGGGTGTCAAAGATGGGTCGGTTAGCCAGATAAGGGACCCGTCGTCCGAGATGTCGAACGCTTCCAAGCCGGTAAGGGTGGTACCTGGCTCACTGTTGCCGATGTTGTGGTTCTTAGTGACGTCAATGGGTGACTGTCCGTGCTTGGCGCCGACGATGACGAGCGTGGAATCGTAGATGCCTTCCTTCTTCAACTCAGACACAAACTTGCCGAGCGATTGATCGATGAAATCAAGTTCGCTCGCGAGGCCCGGGCCAGGCGTACCGAGAACGTCGGCGTACCCGCCGGCGGCGCCGATGACCGGGTCAACTTTGAGCTTTTCGCCAACGCTGATCGCTTGGAAATTGGTGCCGAAGATAGTCGGGACGCCCACTTTCTTGGAGCGGTCGTGGGTGTAGCCGTCGATTTGATTGAGGACGGCCACGACGTGGGTTTCATCGTAGCACTGGATGTCGGCGAAGCTGTTCGTCCAACCGTCATCGGGTGTGTCGTCCGGGAAGGGGACCGGATTGCAAAAAGGCAAATCAGGGAAATTGAGAGCTACAGGCCGCGAGTTGATTTCCGGTCCATAGAAGTCGTCGACGCCCTCGCCGCTCGGGCCTTTGGTCCACTCGTAAGAGGGATGCTTGTCTGTCCATGCGGTGCGGCCGCCATTGGCTTTCACCACTTCAAAGATGGTGTTCACACGCAGATACTCGTGAGGCAGGATGGGCTTGCAAGTAGTCGCGTTGCGCGGAAGAAATGCGGGATTGATGCCGCCTCCACCATCGAGCCGCTTCAAATCAATATCAACACCTTCATCATATTCCACGATGCCACCAGCCGAGCTGGGACAGGGGCCACCGGTGGTGCCGATGTCCGGGTTAGAGGCTGCTTGCGGCGCCGTGGCGCGATTGAAGGTGACGTCGTACCAGAGACCGGCAGTAGTCGGAGAGCCGCCGGTTACGAGAGAAGCGAGTCCGGGGAAGGAATCGGAAGGAGTGGAAGTGGAAGCATTGGTGTAAGTGACGCCGTGGCTACTGAGATGAGCAAGCGTGGATTGCGGGTGTGACTTGACGTAGTTGGAAAGATCTAGAGCGTGTAGGCCGTCCACGCTGATGAGCAGAATGTGTTTGATCTTATGTGTGTCAAGCTCATCGTCTGCGCGGACTGGACGCGCCAGCGTGGAGCTGAGAAGGCCGAAGGACAGACCGATTGCTAGCAAACGCTGTTTCAAGTGAATCTCCTTTTGAGTTGAAGGTGAATGAGGCAACTATCCCCGGTCGTAGAGTCTGGGGATGAAGTGTTACAGGAAGGAGAACGGCTGATGTTTGGAGTGTGAACCATCGGAGAAATTTTCTTTGGAAACAGGAAAATCGTGGGAGTCGTCGCGGGGCTAGCGTGACGGGAACTGGCTGAAAAGTAATAATTAGTGGGTGAGCGAGGTAGCGACCTTGTCGGGATTGTTTTCCGCTGTGGCGCGCACCATTTCGTAGAGGCTGGCAGCGCGTTGGAGGGCGTCGGCAATGCTTGGGCAAATATTGGCCGCGCCTACATGGCGCTCGAATTCAGCCTGCTTCATGAGTTGGGCAGGTTGTTCGCGAGCGCCACAGAGGAGCAGAGAGCGGCCGGAGGCGTGGAGCGTGTCGGCTAAGTCGCGGATGGCGCCGAGGCCGGTGGCGTCGATGGCGGTCATGTTGCGGAGGCGCAGGATTACGATTGGCGGGAGCGAATCGACGTCGCGAATGATCTCGGCGAATTTGTCGGTGGCGCCGAAGAGGAACGGGCCGTGGATACGGTAAACCGTTGCGTAGGAAGGGATGTCTTTGCCTTGCAGGATGTGTATGCGGCTGTCTTCCACGTAGTCTTTTGTGACGCGCGCGACGGTGGTCGTGCGCGAAACTTTTCGAATGAACATCAGTGCAGCGAGGACCATGCCAACTTCCACGGCGAAAGTGAGGTCGGCGACAACGGTCAACGTCAGGGTCAGAAGCCAAACAGCTATATCGGCAGCGGATAGTTTCAGGATTTCCGGGATTTCCTGCCATTCGCCCATGTTGTAAGCGACGATCATCAGAATGGCGGCGAGCGCCGCGAGAGGCACGTTTTTCACTAGCGGAGCGGCGAAGAGGACGATGGCTAGGAGCGTGAGGGAGTGGATCATTCCGGCGACGGGAGTCTTCGCGCCAGCGCGCACGTTGGTAGCGGTGCGCGCGATCGCGCCGGTGGCGGGCAAGCCGCCGAACAATGGTGAGACGATGTTGGCCACGCCTTGCGCTACCAGCTCGACGTTGGGATTGTGCTTGTCGTTGCTCATGCGGTCGGAGACGACAGCGGACATTAGAGATTCGATGGCGCCGAGCATGGCGACGGTAAAGGCGGGGGAGAGAAGCTGGCGCGCCGTATCGTAGCTAAAATGAGGTATGGCAAATGTGGGAAGGCCGCTGGGGATACCTCCGAAGCGCGTGCCGATTGTTTCGACCGGGATGCGGAGGAGAGTGACGGCGATGGTTGCGCCGAAGGTGACGACGATCGCTCCCGGAATGCGCTTGGCAAACTTCAGACAGAAAATCAGGATGGCGATCGAAAGGATGGCGAGCGCGGTGGCGGGCATGGAGATGGTGTTCCAAGCCGCGCCGAAGGCTTCCATACGGTGAAAGAAATCGCCCGGAACATGATCCATGCGCAAGCCGAAGAAGTCGCGAATCTGAGTGCTGGCGATAAGGATAGCGATGCCGTTTGTGAAACCGATGATGACGGGGCGGGGAAAATATTTGACGGCGGTGCCCATGCCGGTGATGCCCAGGAGGACGAGCAGCACGCCGGCCATCATGGTGCATTCGAAGAGGCCGTCAATGCCATGCTTGGCGATGATTCCGGCGACGACGACTACGAAAGCACCGGTGGGACCGCCGATTTGTGTTTTTGAGCCGCCGAGCGCGGAGATGATGAAACCGGTGACGATGGCGCAGTAGATTCCAGCTTGGGGAGAGACGCCGGAGGCAATGGCGAAGGCCATTGCTAGCGGGAGTGCGACCAGGCCTACGGTGACGCCTGCGACTACATCGGAGAGAAATTTATGGCGGTCATAGTCGCGCAGTAAAAGAACAGATTTTGGAAGCCATTGATTTAGAGCGGAAGTCATTCGAGCACGGGCGGAGGAAATAACTCCATTTTGATAAGTCTAGCAGGCGAGGAGCGGGGAGAGCTCCGCGAATTAACGAGTGTGCCTGAAGCAAAAATGTGACGAACGGCTAGGCGGAAGCAAAAAGCAGATCCCTCGCTCCGTTCGGGATGACAAGTGATTCAGTCTGCCTTTAGTCCGCGGCTTCTGAGCGCGCTGGCAGGGGCTTCCAACGCAGGATAGGTTTGCGCGCGGCGCCGACTTCATCAAGACGGCGGACGCGGGTGGTGTGCGGCGCAGTTTTGACGAGTTCGGGGTTTGTGGCGGCTTCTTCGGCGATCGAGCGCATGGCGTCGATGAAAAGGTCGCACTCTTCGCGTGATTCGGATTCCGTTGGTTCGATCATCAGCGCGCCAGGAACGATCAGGGGAAACGCGGTGGTGTAGGGGTGGAAGCCATAGTCGATGAGGCGCTTGGCGATGTCCATGGTGTTGACGCCATTTTTCTTTTGGAGCGCGTCGCTGAAAACGACCTCGTGCATGGAAGGCAGGGAATAGGGGAGATCGAAAACGCCCTCGAGATGTTTGCGAATGTAATTTGCGTTAAGTACAGCGTCTTCGGTGGCCTGGCGAACGCCGGGGCCGTACGCGAGGATGTAGGCGAGCGCGCGGACCAGGACGCCGAAATTTCCGCTGAAGGCTTTGACTCGGCCGATGGAGTCCGGTCGGATTTGTTCGAGCGCGAGGCGACCAGCTTCTTTTTCGACAAGAATCGGGACGGGGCGGAAAGGTTCGAGAATCTTCTTCATCGCTACCGGGCCCGCGCCGGGACCACCCCCGCCGTGGGGAGTCGAGAAGGTTTTGTGCAGGTTGAGGTGCATGACGTCGACGCCGAGATCTCCGGGGCGCGTGATGCCGGTCAGGGCGTTCATATTGGCGCCGTCCATGTAGAGGAGTGCGCCCTTGTCATGCAAAATTCTTGCGATTTCCGGTATACGCTCTTCGAAAATTCCGAGTGTGGACGGATTGGTGATCATCAGCGCCGCGACGTCAGGAGTAACAAGGTCGCGCAGCTTATCGACATCAATCTGGCCGTGAGATTCGGACTTAATGTTCTCGACCTCGTAGCCGGCGATGACCGCCGTGGCGGGGTTGGTGCCGTGGGCGGAGTCGGGAATTAAAACTTTCTTGCGGGGGTTGCCGTTTTTTCCGTGGTAGGCGCGGATGAGGAGTAGACCGGTCATCTCCCCTTGCGCGCCCGCGGCTGGCTGGAGCGTTATCGCGTCCATGCCAGTGATTTCGAGTAGGCATTTTTCGAGGAGTTGCAAAATCTTAAGGCAGCCTTGCGAAAGTTCCTGCGGCTGGTAAGGATGTTCGGTGGCGATGCCGTCCAGACGGGCGACAAATTCGTTGACGCGCGGGTTGTACTTCATGGTGCAGGAGCCGAGCGGATACATGCCGAGGTCAATGGCGTAATTCCAGGTGGAAAGGCGGGTGAAGTGGCGAATGACTTCAATTTCGCTGACTTCGGGGAAGCCTTCTACGCCTCCGCGGCGGTGGTTGGCGCCCAATGATTTCGTGGGATCGGCGGCGGGGACGTCCAGCGGGGGGAGTTCGAACGCGCGCTTGCCGTGCGAGGATTTTTCGAAGATCAGGCCTTCGTTTTGGTTGGTGTGGCGCGTCGCTTTTTTGATTTTGTCGGTCATATTCGAGTTCGTGCTTGTAGGGGCGCAGCTTGCTGCGCCCCTACAAAGAAATTTGTTTCCTTAGATGGGTTGCTCCAATGCGCGGCGCAGTGCGGCGGCGAAACGTTCGATTTCGGCGCGTGACGTTGTTTCTGTGACGCAGACTAACGCGTGTTTTGTTAGTTCGGGGTAGGCAGTCCCAAGCACGAAGGGCCCGATGATTTTCTCGCGGAGGAGATAGGCATTTATGATTTTGACCGAGCGCGGTAGCTCGATTGTAAATTCGTTGAAGAAGGGGGCATCGAAGGCGCGGCGGACTCCGGGGATTTTTTCGAGTTCGGCGAGGGCGAATTGTGCTTTAGAGAGATTTTGGTGGGCCATCTCGCGCAGGCCTTCTTTGCCGAGGAGCGTGAGATGGACCGTGGCGGCAAGCGCGCAGAGGGCTTGGTTTGTGCAAATGTTGGATGTGGCTTTCTCGCGGCGGATGTGTTGCTCGCGTGTGGCTAGTGTTAAGACGAATCCGCGGCGGCCTTCCGAGTCGGTGGTTTGACCCGCCAGCCGGCCGGGCATTTGGCGGACAAACTTATCTCGAGACGCGATGACGCCAGCGAACGGTCCGCCGTAGCTCGGAGCCATGCCGAAGCTTTGGGCTTCCATTGCGACGATGTCGGCTTCCGCTGGCGGACGCAGCAAACCGAGCGAAACACCTTCTGTGATGGCCGTGACCAGCAGTGCTCCGGAAGCGTGCGCAGCATCGGCGAGCGGTGGGAGCGATTCGATTACGCCGAAGAAATTCGGCGATTGCACTACCACCGCAGCGACATCATCTTTGAGCGCGGCCTGCAAAGCTTTTTGATCGAGTGTACCGCTCGGGCCGTAGCCAATCTCTTCCACTTGCAAGCCTGAATTTTTTGCGTATGTCTTGAGCACGTCGCGGTATTCGGGATGGACGGAGCGCGCGACGAGAATGCGGCTGCGGCCCGTGAGCCGTTCGGCCATCAAGACGGCTTCGGTCGTGGCAGTGGAACCGTCGTACATGGAAGCGTTGGCGACTTCCTGGCCGGTAAGCTGGCACATCAGGGTTTGAAACTCGAAGATAGCCTGCAGCGTGCCCTGTGTGATTTCCGCTTGATACGGAGTGTACGAGGTGAGAAATTCGCCGCGCTGAATGATGGCATCCGTGACTACGGAACGAAGATGGTTATAAACGCCGGCGCCGAGAAAGCTCGCGTATCCGCCGGAATTCTCCGCTGCGCGGGCTTTGAAAAAGTCGATGACTTCCGTCTCGGAGAGCGGGCCGGGCAAATTTAATGCTTCGCGAAGTCGGTAACGCTCCGGAATGCTTGAGAACAATTCATCGATGGATTTCGCGCCGATGGCGGCGAGCATGTCCTGCCGCTCGGCGGGGCTCTTCGGAAGATAGCGCATCAGGCGGAGGCTTCCTTGCTCTGCGCCGCGATGTAGGCTTCGTAAGCGGCGGCGTCCATGAGGCCGCTGATCTCGGCGGGATTGGCGAGGCGAATTTTGATCAGCCAGCCATCACTATGCGGATCGGTGTTGATCTTTTCGGGCGTGTTATGCAGAACGTCGTTGGCTTCGACGACTTCTCCCGAGGCCGGAGCGTAAATGTCGCTCACTGCCTTTACAGATTCCACCGTGCCAAACGTTTTGCCGGCTTCGATCTTCGCGCCAACTTTCGGCAGCTCGACAAAGACCACGTCGCCGAGCTCGTGCTGCGCGTAGTCGGTGATGCCGATCGCGGCCACGTCACCTTTGACATCAACCCATTCATGCTCTTTGGTGTAGCGATAATTCGCAGGATACGCCATTAGACCACTCCTCATCGCCCCGGTCAGACCGGGGGCGCTATAAAGTCGCTCTTGTCAGACATTCGCTGCGGCTTGCGGCGCCACAGTCTTTTTCGGCCGCTTGTAGAACGGCGTCGCGACGACTTGGGCTTTGCACTTTTGCGCGCGAATCTGAACGTAGACGGGAGTGCCAATAGCCGTCATCGTGGGCGGGACGTAAGCGAGAGCGATGTTTTTGCAAAGCGTCGGCGAGGGCGAGCCACTAGTGATCACGCCGATCACGTCGCCGTTCTCGTTGCAGCAGCAATATTCGTCGCGAGCGATGCCGCGGTCGACCATTTCCAGTCCCACGAGTGCACGCGTCACGCCCGCGGCTTTTGCTCGTTCCAAAGCAGCGCGTCCGATGAAGTCGCCCTTTTCCATCTTGCAGTAGCGATCCAGTCCTGCTTCCCAGACATTGATTTTGTCACTGATTTCGTGGCCGTAGAGCGCCATTTTTGATTCAAGACGCAGAGTGTTTCGAGCACCCAGTCCGCAGGAAATTACGCCGAACTCATGCCCCGCTCCCATGACTCTGTCCCAGACCATCTCGCTTGTCGCTGCATCCGAAGGAACGTAAATCTCGAAACCGTCTTCGCCGGTGTAACCTGTACGCGCAATGAGCGTGTTCTTCAGGCCGCAGACAGTGCCGTGCGTAAACCAATAGTTTTTGATCACGGCCAGATTTGCGTTGGTCAGTTTTTGCAGCAACTCTTGCGCGCGCGGGCCCTGTATCGCGAGCTGGGTGTACGTGTCGCTCAGGTCTTCCACGACGCAGTCGAAGCCTTTGGTGTTTTCGCGAACCCAGTTGATGTCTTTCTCGCGCGTGCCAGCGTTGATCACCAGCAGGTAGTCGTCTTCGCCGAGACGATGAACGATTACATCGTCTACAAAAGTGCCCTCCGGATAAAGCATCGCCGAATAATGCGCCTGACCAATGGCCAGCTTGGAAGCGTCGTTCATACTGAGGTGCTGAACCGCCGCGAGAGCGCCTCCCGGCGTGCGGCCAATACGAATCCTGATGTCACCCATGTGGCTGACGTCGAAAACACCGACACTGGAGCGCACCGCTTTATGTTCCGCGACCAACCCGCCCGTTGCCGGGTACTCGACGGGCATATCCCACCCGCCGAAATTGACCATTTTCGCCCCCAAACGACGGTGCACCGCGTTAAGCGGCGTCTTGCGAAGTTCCGTGATGGGAGGAGTCGTGACGGATTCCATTCCGTGTGCTCAAGCAGAAATCGATACTAACATGCGCCTCGGAACGCGTCAAAGAAGGGCACCTTGGATGGGAAAAGCAGAAGCGAGCGACAGAGCCCCAAGCGCAAAAGAGCGACGGGCAATATAATAGAAGAAAAGCGCCATAGCCCGAACGTCCAGCTTGCTGGCTTCCGCCCACGTCAGGTACAGTTTTCAAGGAGGCTCCTATGCAGGGTCCTGTCGTTTGCGTTCAATGTGACAAGACGGAAGGCAGTTGTAATTGCGAAAAATACTGCACGATTTGCAAGGGGCAGATCCACGTAAAGCTCTGCGCAGACGGCCTGTACTATTGCCCGGACTGCCGGGAAGCTTGCGATGTTTCACTCGCGAGCAATCACAGTGAGCGTTGATTTCCGACGCATTGAGTTGCAGATTGATCCCGATGCGCGGCTGGCCGCCGCGCCGGGGGGCGCTGCGCGATTTTTGGCGGAGGCTGCTGGTCTGACGAGCGAAGAGGCGGCCGAGCTACAAAAGTCCGTTGTCGCTGCTTGCCAGGAAACGTTTGAGCACCTGATCGGGGACCACCCGCACCTGACAGTGACCCTTGTGCGTTACCCAGACCGAATCGAGGTGGAGCTGACTCATGAAGGCGGTGCTCGGCCTGCAGTGGGACTGGACAGGATTGCCGGATTTGCGACTCAAATAGGTGTTTCTGGCGGTATAGGCGGAGTCGACCGCGTTCAATATGAGGTGCGCGGCGCACTATCGGTTACGCGCTTGACGAAGTATTTGGGCCACCTCCCGCCCATCCAGTAAATCTCGGAAAAACAAAAGAGCCGGGCACAAGATCGTGTCCGGCTCTTCGTGTTTTTCGGTGAAGAAACGCCGGAGACCTACATTTTGAATGAGAACGTGTTGTGTTTGATGAGCGAGCTCATTTGATCGTCGTTCAGGGACATGTGCAGGGTCACGCGGTCGCCTCCGGGCGTGATGCGAACCTGATCGAGCAGTGCAGCGAGGTCTGGATTGTCCTTTTGGGCTTGATAACGCTTGTAGAGGAAGCCCGCCTGAAGCAGCTGCCCGAGCGTGTTGGCGTCCTCAGTCGAACCGCAGATCGCCTGGACTTTCGCGTCGAGATCGCTGCCGGCTTCGATATTGATAATGGAGTTTTGCATCCGCATCACGAGCTTCGCAGCTTCGGGAAACTGTTCGATCTCAGGGGCCAATTGTTGCATCGCCAGGCGGGTATAGGCAGGATTGGTGACCAGCCAAACGGAACTGCCCGTGTTGGCTTCATTGATCAGCGAGAAGAACTTGTCGTTGCGCATCAGACCTTCTTCATCGCCGAAGCGCACGCTGATCATCTTCTCGAGGATGCTCTTGTGGCCATACGCGGCGGTGCTGGCATCGATGAAAACGAAGAACAGGTCCGTCGCGCCAGTTCCCGTGCCAAAGGCGTAAAACGTATAGCCGTGAAAGGATGTCGTTGGGAGCTTTTGCTTTTTAAAGTAGGAGGCGGTCGAGTCTTGATTGAAGTTGCCCAGCGCGATGCCTACCATCTGTTCGCCGCTGGGAACGGCGTCAGAGCCGGCACCCTCGGTTTTGGAGGTCATACCCTCGGCGACGAGCGCCCAGGCGATCTCATCCACCTGACTGTTTGGATCATTGCCGGTAGAGGCGAGAAATTTTTCGAATTGGCGAAACCGCTCGGGAAGCACTTGCTCTTGCAATTGCGGAAACCATTTCAGAGTGCGGGCTTTCTTCAAGTCGGCGTAGCCAAATTCGCCAACGTCCTTGGGGAACATTCCGATAACGTCCGCGCCGAGGCGGCCCGCCTGCGCCGGCTTGGGCAGGGTCAGTACCACGCCAAGCAAAAGGCTAATCGCCAAGATTCGGTAGAACGCCTGCCCAATACTAGCTGGGCTTAAATTCCCTGTAAGTTTCATCAAGTGCTCCTTTCAATGGCTGGGAGAAGATCTATTCTACGCGGTCGTCGAGCGGAGTGCATTCCCCAATCGTTCGCGAAGGGAGGCAATCTTTTCGCGCATGAGCGCCACATAAGCGCTATCGGTAACGCCATCGAGATTGATCTCGACGTTGGCTAAAGCGCCGCGTGCCCCCGCCGCGGCCATGTACCGTGCTACTTCCAAGTCTGACCTCATGGATGCGGCGGCGATAGCATCCAGTTGTCCCAATCGTTCGAAAAGGGTAACGGACAGCTCTGCAACCTGAAGCGGGACCTCGGAAGCCCCTTTTGTCGCGGCCTGAATCGCATCTTCCCGATTTTTCGCCTCCGCGGGATTTCCGTGTGGCAACTTGTACGCGGCCATTACTGCGTCGTAGGAGGTGGCGTCGCGGTCGATAGCTTCCGCGAGTTCGTTCGTGGTGCGCCGCAATTCGTCAAGTTCCGCTGAGAGTTTGTCGACGTGCGCGGCTTGGGACTTCTTTTTACGGGAAAGCCCAGCGACCATCTGGCCAAGCGAAGCCGCCAAAGCGCCCGCCAAAGCGGAAACGCTGCCGCCTCCCGGCGTCGCTGTTGGAGCGGCCACGGCTTCCAGAAACGGGCGCGCCAGGCCGGCGAGTTTGCCGTTCTTGCCCGCTTCGAGCGGCGCTCCACCGAGCGCAGCGGCCAGCTTATTCTCAAACACTTGCTCGGGGGAGAAGTTTTCCAGTTGCAGGAAGAAGTCCGCGGCCATCTCAATCGCTTTTTTGGGAATAAGACCGACGATTTCGCTACCCACAGGTATTGCTCCGTATCGCTCCGCTTCGCGTTTGACCATTTCGTAGACGCGGTGCATCGGCGTTTGCTCGAAATCAGTGAGGTTGATAGAGACTTGGGCGAGGTTGCGCGCCTTCAGCTCCACTCCCATGGATTTGACGTAACGGAGCCCGCCGGAGGAGAAGCGGATGGCTTTTGCAATTTTATTGGCGATGCCGACGTCCGGCGTGTTCAGATTCACGTTATACGCGATCAGAAATTTGCGCGCGCCAATTACCGTCACACCCGCCGTCGGGTGCACCTTTGGCTCGCCAACGTCTGGCTGGCGGTCGTGATTGTGCTTCATCTGTTCGCGCAAGGCTTCAAACTGCCCGCGGCGCACATTTTCGAGATTGACGCGATCGGGCCGCACAGCGGCCGCTTCGTAGAAGAACACGGGGATTCTGTAGCGCGCCCAAATTTCGTGGCCAGTGCGCCGCGCGAGAGCGACGCAATCTTCAAGGGTGACGCCTTCGATCGGAATAAAGGGAATAACGTCCGCTGCGCCCACCCGCGGGTGCGCGCCAGTGTGTTTCGTCAGATCGATCAGCTCCATGGCCTTGCCGACTCCGAGAAGGGCCGCTTCCGCGACGGCATCCGGCTCGCCCGCCAGCGTGACGACGCTGCGATGATGGTCGGCGTCCATTTCGCGGTCGAGGACATACACGCCTGGTACGCTGCTCATCGCCGAGACGATGGCGTCGACCTTTGCGGGGTCTCGCCCCTCGGAAAAATTCGGCACACACTCAATCAGTCGTTTCATCGCAAACGTGTCCCTCGCGTCTCACTAGACCATAATAGGAGATTTTGTGCCTCCAGAGCCAACTCATGCGACCAGCGTTGCAGGGCAGCGGGCTATGAATTTGCCCGGATTATTTTGGAGGCTTAATAAAAGGGCTCGGCGGAGGATATCTTTTGTCACCCTCTGGCGGCATCGGACGGAAATCCTTGCTCACTCTGGGTAATGCGGGCGGAGTGTACTTTTTTGATGGCATCGACGCTAACGGCTTCTTCTCTTCCTTTTTGGGAGCGGGCTCGCCCCTTATGAACTGAACTGTCTGCCTGATAAAAAAGACGATTCCCACGATCCAGAGCCCCACGACCGCCGATTCGTAAAGGCTGAAACCGAATGCCGTAATAAAAAACGTCGCGACCAAAAAGAGAATTCCCAAAGCGGGATAAAAGTGCTCCGATAGCAAAGACTTCTGCGGCGTCCTCTTCACTTGCAGGACTTTAATCTTTTTTTCCGGTCTTTTCCGCGGGCTAGGCTT
>DATFZQ010000104.1:0-2928 GCA_035314345.1 Candidatus Acidiferrum sp. | reverse complement strand
TCCGTTCTCATCGTCGCTCCACTTTCTGCTTTCGAGATCTGCGGTTACGTAACACCCCTTATACGAAATAGGCCGCCGGCTTGTCGTGCCCCGAGGAACCATGGATAGGTCCGCAGCAGCGCCGTCACTTTTACGGATTGTATTGGTATTGTCGGCAAACCGAAAGTTGGCCAGAGCCGGGATTACGCGGAGGTGAGAATGCAAGCGACCTCCGCCGAGACCTCGCTCCCACATCCAGACTTCTCGCTCGCTTGTTGTCTAGCATTCCTACCGGAGACCGGTAGAATAACCAGTGAATGATAGGGTCGCTGGAGAATTGCTGTCTACGAATTGAGGAGCAGGATGGAACATAACTTGCAACACACAATAGCGCTTCTCACTCGCACCCCGGTTGCTCTGAATGCGCTTCTGCGTGATCTCCCGGAAACGTGGACGTTCCGAAATGAAGGTGAAAGCACTTGGAGCGCGTTCGATGTCGTTAGCCATCTGATTCACGGCGAACGCACGGATTGGATGCCGCGGGTGAGGATAGTGCTGCAATTTGGCGAGACTCAGACGTTTGAGCCTTTTGATAGTTGGGGACACATGCGAGAGAATCAAGGTAAGTTGCTGGGGCAGTTGTTGGATGAATTTGCTCGTTTGCGGTCAGAAAACCTGAGTGAACTGCGTGCATTGAATCTGCGGCATGAAGACCTCGAGCGGCGTGGACGACATCCTGCCCTCGGAGTAGTTACTCTGTCAGAGCTGCTGGCGACCTGGGCAGCTCATGACTTAACTCATCTGCACCAAATCTCAAGGGTTATGGCCCACCAATACCGAGAGACCGTGGGTACGTGGAGCGGATACCTGGGGGTGTTGCAATGCGCCGGCCACAGCTCTCCTAAAGGAACTCTCCAGAAACGCTAGTGATTTATCGGACGCGCGTTTCCACGAGGGTCCGAACTGAGGCGCGGGGCTCCGCGCGCGTTCGATAAATCCGTTTGATCGGCATAGGGGCGGCGGTCACCCGCCGACCCCTGCCACACCACCGTGCGTACGGGTCCGTACACGGCGGTTCGAGATGGTTACGCTAACATCGATCGATCAATGATGGTAGCCCGAGCGATTTGAGGTACGCATTCGAAAGCCCAAAAGCGAGGGCTTGCGCCCGTGCGAGATACCATGGGCCGTGCCCGCTTCCAGCGGTATTGCTGGCTAGCCGCGGACGAACCCCTAGTTCAAGCAGTGCCGCTCGTCGACGGCGCGGTGTTTTCCACTGCCGCCACAAAGCCGCCCTGAGTCGCAACCGGACCCAGCGGGTGAGACCAATCAGCAATTCAGGCGTTTCACAGAAGCCGAAGTAGCTGCGCCAGCCCCGCAGGTACGGAGCCAACTCCTCCATCGTGGTTTCCATGCTCACACCCTTCGCCCGTCGCGTGATCTCCCGGATTCGCTGCTTAAACCGATCCAGGGCCTTGGGCGCAATTACGCGCTTGACCTCCGGACCAGCCGTAAAGCTGAACCCAAGAAACTTTCGCTCCTGCGGCCGCGCCACCGCACTCTTCGCCTCATTCACCTTGAGCTTGAGCTTTTGATTGATGAATCGCGTAACGCTCTCCATCACCCGTTGACCCGCTCGTTCGCTGCGAACGTAGACATTACAGTCATCCGCATATCGAACAAAGCGATCTCCCCGGCGCTCCAGCTCCCGGTCGAGCTCGTCGAGCACGAGGTTGCTGAGCAGCGGCGAAAGTGGTCCCCCTTGTGGAGTCCCTTCCACACTCGGGCTGACCAACCCGTTCTCCATCACCCCGGCATTCACGAATGCCCGGATGAGCTTCACCAGCCGCTTGTCCTCGACCCGCTTGGCGATCTGACCCATCAGTTTGTCGTGGTTGACTCGATCGAAGAATTTCTCCAGATCAAAATCAACACACCAGCTATAGCCTTCGGCGATATACTGCTGCGCCTGTGCCACAGCTTGATGAGCCGACCGTCCCGGCCGGAACCCGTAACTGTGATTGGAAAACGTCCGGTCCCACCGCCTCTGCAGAACCTGCATCACTGCCTGCTGGATAAATCGATCCAACACCGTCGGGATGCCAAGCTTTCGCACCCCTCCGTCCGGCTTGGGGATTTCCACCCGCCTTACCGGTTGCGGCTCGTAAGTCCCACTCAACAGCTGTTCCCGGATGGCTGGCCAGTACTGTTTCAAGTAGTCAGCGATGCCGCCGATGGTCATCCTGTCGACGCCCGCGCTACCTTGATTGGCCTTTACCCGTCGTAATGCTTCCTTCAGGTTTTCTCGCTCACATACTTCCTCCATCAGTCGATTCGTTCTAGCTGGGCTGTCGGTTCCACTTGCCGCCATGGACGATTCAGTCTCTTCCCTTCCCGCCTCTCGGGCTTCACCCGTCGGCTGCGAGGAGAAGTCCAGTTCGATCTGGATATTCTGCTGCTTGTCATCCTTGAGACTCATGGCCTACTGGCCGCTCCTTCTCGTTCGGGCCTTCGACCATCGTTCCCGGCTCGGCCTATCCATTGCTCCGCCTTTCGGCTTTCGGAGTGCCTCACTAGCCTTGCCGACGTCATGGTCTAATATGCCCTCTGCTGACTTCTACCCTGCGATCAGGCCACCTTCCGGCAACCTCAGTCGCCAATGGCGACGCAGAGCAGATCTCCTGGGGTAAGCTCAACCGTCTTCCGTGCACAGCCGCCGGATCTACGCTTCGCATCTTTGATGGATATGGACTTCGCGGTAAGTTGCCCGCTCGTCCGACGCTCGCGCCTTGTATCCGGTTCTTGTCCATCGACTCGCACTTTTGATCCATGCTTCTTTCAGACCCCGCCTCGCGGCGGCAGCCCTTGCATCATCACTAGCCCTTCACCTCCATCAGGTTGGGCAGAGGACTTTCACCTCCAAACTGCTGAGCATGCCCAGCACACAAC
>DATFZQ010000103.1:0-12253 GCA_035314345.1 Candidatus Acidiferrum sp. | reverse complement strand
ACTACATACGCCCACCCAAGATGCGGTCGATCTGCCGAAGATGGTTCAAGTCGTGTGCCGCTTCCAAGCGGACGAACTCCTCGACCGTTTGCCGTCCGCGTACCTCGTGGACCCCATAGCACTCCACCCACCGTGCGCGCGAGACCGACTCCAACAGTCGCAGGTTGCTCTCGCGCAGCGCCCGAAAGACCCCTGCCGAAAGGCTCGCATCTTGCTGCGCGTAACCCAAGCGCTCCGCCCATACGGCCTGATCCCACCACCTTAAGGCCACGCCCGGATTCGCCAGCATGTTTCGCAATCGCCACCCCATCGCCAGCTCCGCGTCCGCCAAGTGCGCTACGATCTCGGCGATTGACCACTTTTCAGGTGCAGGACGCCGGATCAACTCCTCGGGCGCGACATCGCGCAGACGCGATTCGAGCTGCGATGGGGTGGCTTGTTGGACACCGATGGGCTCCTCATAGCCAAGATAGCTTAGGACTCGAGTTCGGTATGCTTCGAATGTCTCTGCCATTGGTCCTCTCGGTAGACTGCGTTTGCGGCCGAACATCTCGATATATTCTAAACATTGGGAAATAACGTTTTCTTTATTTTGCGAATCGTACTCTCATCGCGTTTATAAAAGGTCCACTGCTTAATCCGCTTTCCTCGAATCAGGCCTGCCTGCGACAGGATTTTCAGGTGTTCACTTGCAGTTGGATGGCTGACGCGAAGTTTTTTGGCAATCAAACAGCCGCAGACTCCGTCCCGGACAAGGTCCCCGGCGATCTGCGGAGGAAAGTGCCCCCTAGGGTTCTGCAGCCAGAACAATATTCCGAGCCTGTGCTTATTGGCCAGCGCCCGAAACACGCGATCTGCTTTCATTCTCTCTCCGGGCCAATTTGGTATTTGACATTAAGCTAAATGCCTAAATAATGTGACACGGATGCTTGCATTTGTAAAGCTGTAAACGCCGAAACGGAGATCCGCACGAAGCGACCAATCAGAGAACTGGATTATTGAGGAAATTATGGAAATATTATTCAATGATGTCCGGTACACCTTCCGCATCATGCGGAAGAGTCCCGGCTTTACTCTCATAATCATTCTCACCCTGGCATTGGGAATTGGGGCGAACACGGCGATCTTCAGCATTGTGAACGGTGTGTTGCTGCGGCCACTTCCGTTCCGCGATCCAGATCGGCTGGTGCGGATTTATTTCGATGCGCCCGGAGTGGGGCTGCACGACATTAGGTTTGCCGAGCCCGAACTCGAGGACCTGCAAAAGCGCGCGGGAATCTTCGAGGGTGTGAGCGTGGTGTTTCCGTCGAGCACGAACCTGACGGGAGCCGAGAACCCGGAGCGGCTCGAGCTTCTGGGCACGAACACGAACTATTTTTCGATGCTCGGCGTGAAGCCCCAAATCGGAAGGCTCCTCGGCGAGCAGGATTGGGCGCCGGGGTTTGGGATGCAAGTGGTAATCAGCGACTCCTTGTGGCGGCGTTCGTACGGTGGCGATCCCGGAGTACTCGGGCGCAGCGTCCGGCTGGACAACGATGTTTACACGATTGTGGGAGTGCTGCCGCCGGATTTTCGGCATCCGGGGCCGACGATCTCGCGCCCGGTTGAGGTGTGGGTCGCCTGCGGATTCATGGCCGATCCTTATCCGAAGCCGGTGCGTGGGGCACGACCGCTGAAGGGAGCCATCGGCCGATTGAAGCCAGGCATCACGATCGCGCAAGCGCAAGCCGCGCTGACTTCGATGGCGGCCGAAATTCGACGCGACTTCCCGAACGACTATCCTCCACAGAGCAAATGGACAATCACGATTCAGCCACTGCAGGAATCGCTGGTGGGAAAT
This sequence comes from Candidatus Acidiferrum sp., assembly GCA_035314345.1. GTDB lineage: Bacteria > Acidobacteriota > Terriglobia > Acidiferrales > UBA7541 > Acidiferrum. The sequence goes on along the minus strand of DATFZQ010000103.1, from coordinate 10,413 downwards.
GTGCGGCCGATGCTCGTGGTGCTGCTGGGCGCGGTGACGCTGATCGTTTTTATCGTGGCGCTGAATATCGGCGGTCTTTTGTTGGCGCGCGTTTCGGGCCGGACGCAGGAAATGGCAGTGCGCACGGCGCTCGGCGCGAGCCGCTCTCGAATGATTCGGCAAATGCTGACGGAATCGCTGTTGCTGGCCTTCTTCGGGGGCATTGCGGGGCTTGCGACGGCCGTGATCACGCTGAAAGCAGTTTTGCGATTTGTGCCGGCGAATTTGCCTCGGCTGAGCGAGGTGAATATCGATTGGCGCGTTCTGGGATTCGCGTTGCTGATTTCGCTCGTGACGGGACTGCTGTTTGGGTTGGCTCCCGCAATTCATTCCTCGAAGGCGGGACTTGCGACGACAATGCGCGAAGGATCGCGCGGCTCTGGCTACAGCGCGAAGGTCGGGCGCCTGCGCGACGTGCTGATCGTGGCGCAACTGGCTTTTGCCGTGGTGCTGATGATCGGCGCGGGGCTTCTTCTAGAAACCCTGCGCGATTTGCTGCGGCAGAATCCGGGATTCAACGCCTCGCAGGTGGTGACGGCAAACATCTGGCTGCCGGTGCCGAATAATCCGCAGCTCGATCCGTATCTTACACTTGCGCAGCAGATTCCGTTTAATCGCGAACTGCTGCGGCGCATGAAGGCGATTCCGGGCGTCGAGCTGGGGGCGATTACGTCCAGCTTGCCGGCGACGGGCACAACGAACAGCAATTCGCTGGCGATCGAAGATCGTCCGACGGAATCTTCCGGCGATTTGCGGGCGGAGATTATCCGCATCAGCCCCGATTATTTTCGAGTGATGGAGACGCCGCTCGTAGAAGGCAGGTTTTTCACGGAAGGCGACGAAAACGGAAAGCTGCCCGTGGCGATCATCGACGAGGCGACGGCGCGGCGCTATTGGCCGGATCGCGATCCGGTGGGGCGCCGGCTTCGCATCGGACAGAATCCGGCGCTGCCCTGGAACACCGTGGTCGGCGTGGTGCGTAATATCAAGCATGATGGGCTCGATGTGGACGGCGTGCCGCATGTTTATGTGCCCGTTTATCAGGCGCTTGGCAGAGTACTGAGCGTGGCACTGCGAACTTCGCTGCCGGCGAGCACGCTGGAGGCGCAAATTCGCGAAGCTGTCCGCGGTGTAGATCCGGGCCTGCCGGTGTTCAACGTCACCTCGATGGACGAGGTGCTGGATGCATCGCTGGCATCGCGCCGGTTCTCGGCGAATCTGGTGGCTGGATTTGCGGCGGTGGCGCTGCTACTCGCTTCGATCGGAATATACGGATTGTTGGCGTACATGGTGGGGCAGCGATCGCGCGAAATTGGATTGCGGATGGCGTTGGGAGCGGGCCGCGGAGATGTGCTGAAGCTGATTTTGCAGAAGGGCGTGGCGCTCGCCGTAGTAGGGATTTTCGCGGGCGTGATTGCGGCAGCGTTGAGCGCCTCGTTCATGGCGAGCCTCCTTTATGGTGTGCGGCCGCGGGATCCTGGCATCTTTACGCTGGTGCCTCTGCTGCTGCTCGTGGTTGCGATTGCCGCCAGCTACATTCCGGCTCGCCGCGCGACCAAGGTGGATCCGATTGTGGCGCTGCGGGAGGTTTGAAGCAGTGAAACCACTTCAAAGGTTGCAGGGCGGCCAGTCCAATGGGGCGGTTTTGGACGCTCTCGAATTTTCTTGGCTCGAAATGCGCGAGGCATGCTGATGTCGGCGAAGAGCCTCCGAACGCTTGATGTGCGAAGCCGCCAGCAGTGGCGGAACTGGCGAGAGCACATCACGATTCAAAATCCGAGATATGGCTCGTCTTTCACAAGCGTCACACGGTGGATAAGCCAGTCTGCGCAAACGCGACTGGAGAGCCTTTGTAGCGCAGGTGGATCGATTTCGCGAGTGTGCCGGCGCTTCGGAGGAGGAAACGCTGTGATTCGTCAACCGCTCGATAGCTAGATTTGCCGGCTCGTAAAGCTGATACCGAGAAGGAGACCTCATGGCCACAATTCAAACTGCAGCCGACTGGCAGAAGCAGTGGTTCGAGATTGCAGACGCAACCTATTTGAACACTGCAGCCCATGCGGCCATCCCCCGTGTGGCCCTGCATGCGGTGCAAACCTCAATCGAAGTCAACAAGTCTCCGCATCACATGGACGACGCCGTTTTCTTCGAAGCTCCAAGCCGAATTCGGGCATCCCTCTCGAAAATGATTGGGGCGAAACCGGAAGAAATCGCGCTCACGACCGGGGCAAGCACCGGCGTTGCGGCCGTGGCCCATTTCCTGAGGTGGAAGCCGGGTGATGAGGTTATTACTGCCAAGGGAGAATTTCCACTGCAATATGCCACCTGGAAACCCATGGAAGAACGCCAGGGTGTGAAATTCAAAATCGTAGAGCCGCGAGACCGCTTCATCACGGCAGATGATCTAATCCACGCGCTGACGCCTAGAACGCGCGTCGTTTCCGTGAGTCATGTGCGCTTTGACGACGGCTCGCTGTTGAATGCGGCCCGCGTGGCTGCGGCATGCCACGCTCAGGGCTCGCTATTTGTGCTCGATGTAAGCCAGTCTTGTGGTGCGGTGCCGATGGATGTCAACGAGCTTGGCGCCGATTTTTTAGTGTGTGCTGGATACAAATGGCTCCTTAGTCCTTATGGCACGGGATTCTTTTGGGCGAAGAGCGAACACTTGGACACTGTGCGTCCAGGTCCGTTTTATTGGACGGCCCAAGGCGCTGAAGATGATTTTTTTAAGTTGAATTTTGTCGATCCCGCACCATCCCGCAGTGCCAAGCGCTGGGATGCGGCGGAAGCGGCCACTTATTTCAATTTCAACCTGACGGCTATGGATGCCTCGGTAGATTTTGTGCTGCGGGCCGGGCCCGAATTGGTACTCGAACACAACCGAAAATTGATTGATCTCTTGTTCCAACGCCTCCCGAAAGGCTGCGTTCCGGCGAGTCCGCTGGACTCCGCAGCGCGCGGGCCTTACGGCTGCTTCACTGCGCGGACCCCTGAAGAGACCTCCGAGCTTTATCAGAAGCTGCAGAAGGAACATGTTGTCGTGGCGAAGCGAGAGGGTAAGATCCGCGTCTCACCCCATTTGTTCAATTCAGAGCGGGACATCGACCGCCTGATCAACGTGGTGGCCGCATGATGTTGACGCGGAATTTTGTTCACGGGAGAAGGATGACCCCTGAGGTGATCTCGAATCGCACCAACAAGACTCAAGGTGTCACGCAACTTAGGGGTGAAATTATTTCGTGGTGCGGTTGACTTTTTCCGACCTACTACTAACCTTCAGAGGGTGAACTATGACGACGCCTTTCTACAAAATCGTGCTGGGAACTGCGATTCTCGCGATGAGCAATCTGGTCGCCGTCGCCCAGACGAATACCGTCAAGCCAGCGTACGATTTTTCCCTTTCGCGCGAAGAGAAAATCAAGCTGGCCGAGAGCGCGGGCCCACCCGAGGTTTCCAGCAAGGCTACTGTCTATGTTCTTGACAGCACTGGCTACGTAAAAGTCCGAGACGGAAGCAATGGCTTCTCCTGCTTTGTGGACCGGCAAGCGCCGGTCAATCTGGAACCCACTTGTTTTGACGCTGAAGGAAGCGCAACGACGCTCCTTACCCGGCTCTTCGTGGAGGCGCAACGCGCGCAGGGGAAGAACGAGGACCAAATCAAGGCTGATCTCGATGAGGGTTATCGGACTGGGAAGTTCCAGGCTCCGCGCAAGCCCGGAATCGTTTACATGCTTTCAGACCTGGGCTACCTTTTGGTTCCCACGGCGAACAAATTGGTTCACATTCCGCCGCATCTGATGTTTTATGCGCCTTATGTCACCGACAAGGATATCGGTTCCCCGCCAAGTGCGCGGAACATGCCTCGCGTGCTTAGGGCGGGCCAGCCGGACGCTTACATTATTGTGATGGCGCCATCCGAGGGAGTGCACTGAGTTTCTTCGAGGAAATCGGGGACAGACGGGTGGAGTGCACGGGGACGATCCCCGGGGAGCGAATTACTTAACAAGGCCGATGGCGAGCGCGGGAAACATGCGGGGTTAGGGAGTGAGTCCATTTTGTCCCCGGCCGATTGCTTCGGGCGTCGATCTGAGTTCATGCGACGGAGCTAGACTGAGCTGTTCGGTTTGACCGGAGGATCATGGAGATACGGACGATCGGCCCATTCCTTCATTATTTTGGCAACGTGCGGGAGCGCACTATGCGCGTGGCGCGTTGTATTCCGCCGGACAAGATCGATTGGACCTACGCACCGGCCAAGTTTACTTTGGGCGATCTGTTGCGGCATCTGGCGGTAGCGGAACGATATATGTGGGCGGAAAACGTGCAAGGGCGTCCGGCTCGTTACACGACGCACGGAAAAGAGCTGGCGGACGGTTACGACAATGTGATGGCGTTTGTCGAGCGCTTGCACGCGGAATCGATGGAAATTTTCGGACGACTCACCGATGAAGATCTACAGAAGAGATGCAAAACACCCGATGATGCGCCCATCACTACGTGGAAGTGGCTGCGCTTGATGGTCGAACACGAGATACATCATCGCGGGCAAGTTTACATTTACTTGTCATTGCTCGGCGTCGCCACGCCGCCACTCTATGGCCTAACCTCCGAACAAGTCCGCTGCCGCGCCGCCGTGGATTGATTTTCACGGAGCTGCGCTCGACTTGAAGGTCGTTTCATTGAGCATCCGAACTTAACTCGATATCTAATAGAAGGCATAGCGCTTAAATGACGTCGGTCTATGAACGATTGAAGAATCTGCAGATTACTTTGCCTGGCGTTCCACCCCCTGTGGTGGATGGCTACGTTGCTGCTTTCGTTCCGTTTGTCCGGACCGGCAATCTGATTCATTTGTCGGGGCGGCTCGCAAAGAAGAATGGAAAGCTTTGGTGCGGCAAGCTAGGCGAGGAGATTACCACCGCCGAGGGGAAACAAGCGGCACGCAGCGTCGCCATCGAATTACTTGCCACTCTTCAGGCCGCCATCGGCGATCTGAATGACGTTCGACGGATTGTGAAACTGTTGGTCTTCGTCAACAGTGGGCCGCATTTTACGGGGGCCCACATGGTCGCCAATGGCGCTTCCGAATTGTTCATCGAAGTCTTTGAAGAGCGAGGAGCCCATGCGCGCAGCGCCTTGGGGGTGTCGCAGATTCCGTTTGGTTGCTGCGTTGAGATCGAGATGGTTGTGGAGACATTTGTATCGGAAAGTGAATGCGAACTGTGAAATGCACACGAAGAAGAAACAGAATGGTTATGAGTCTAAGAGCTTCGCTATTCCAGGTGGGACCATGATGGGAGCATAATTTGCCACGCCCGCTATCCAGCAAAGTCCCGGCGTGGTTCGAGCGGAAGTTCGACTTCACCTTTCCGGCGGAGCAGTACCCCAACGTTTGTGTGCGCCTGTGGGGCGCGCGCGCACGCCTGGAAGAGATACTGCGCAAAGTGACGACCGATGTGTTGGTCGGCAAACCGCAGGAGAAGTGGTCAGCCCAAGACCACGCAGGCCACTTGCTCGATCTCGAACCTCTATGGATGGCGCGTGTGGATGACTTCCTTACTGACCGAGACACACTCGCCGTCGCAGACCTGGGTAATCGCAAGACCCATGAAGCCAACCATAATGCCCAAGAATTGGCGGAGATTCTGGCTGGATTCCGCACCGCACGGCTTCGCTTAGTCGAGCATCTGGGGACATTTGAACCTGACCTTTTTGCGCGAACGAGCCTGCATCCGCGTCTCAAGCAGCCCATGCGGCTCGTGGATCATTTGTATTTTGTTGCGGATCACGATGACCATCACCTGGCAACGATATCGGAGTTGATCGATACGCATTTCCCAAAAAGATAGAAATGTAGCACTTGATTCGGTCCGGGCTGAGGTTGCCGAACGTCTTTGACCTGCCGCGAACTGCTCACAGCGGGAACGACCGCGGCTTGCATATCATTTCCTCCTACCGCGATTCGATGCGAGCCCTTTTGGGTCATGATTTCGGATGCCCGATTCGCCAATCACACGCCTGGTTTTGAGTCATGGGTGGGCGCGCAAGATCAAGTTCTACGCCGATACACGCAAGGACTGAATGGCTACCTCTTCACGACGAGAGCCGGACGAGTTCTTGATGCACGCAATTCACTCAAAGCGTTGCACGGAGCAGGCAATCGAGGCGGATTCCACGCCTTCCGGCGCTTTCGCTTTTCGGTACTTCGCAGGGCAGGCGTGCCGGATAACCTGATCAAATAGTGGCTGGGCCATTCGCAGAGTTGGTGGACCTCTACGCTGCACAACTACAGTACGACGTGGCTTATCGTCGCGAATGGTGTGAGAGGGCTGGCTTGGGATTCGAGTTGGGCGAATTGGGCTATAAATCGGAAGCACCAATTCGCCCGGCGCTTGTTGCGTAAACCTATCCTGAGACAGGCTTTAGAAATGGTTGCGGGGGTCAGATTTGAACTGACGACCTTCGGGTTATGAGTCGACGATCAGACTCTAAGTCCCGTTGATTCAATTGCCCTTATTTCAATGAGATCCCCGAAAACCTTCCAAAAACGCCGAGTTTTGGACCCCAGTTGGACCCTGACTTGTTGGGGTGAACGCTTGAACTGACACACTCGCGTTGGGCACACTCTCCGGGAGAAGAAACAGGAGTGGAAATAAGAAAGCGATATTGTTTTCTGGCTACCCAAGCATGATGGTCTCGTGCGCTGTTTGAGAGTACGCGCTGCGAGCAGCGTCAGCCTGAGGTCTCTCATGTCTGCAGACTTCACAAACGATTCGGGATAACTTCCGTGTAGTCGACAATCCGGGAACTGCTCCATGTAATGGACACAAGCGCGTTTGCCAAGAGCTAACTCACTTCTGAAGTGGATTCCCAACGAAATCCTCGGGTAAGCACACCGAATCCGCTTGAGCGGATATCCAAAGATTCGGCCCACGCACTCGGGTTGCAAAGGCGTGGGCCGCGCCGTGCCGTGGTCATCCGGCGGAAATGGGAAGTTGATTCTTCAATCGACGGTTATGCGAGTAGCGGCTACTGTTCCCTTGACCTCTGCTATTGGCTTTCCGACGCCGACGGCATCGTAGCTGGGAGGCCAGAGTTTGAAATCGAACATTCCTTTGTAGGTTTTTCCGTCGGACGAGACCGTATCCGTTTCGTCGTCGGTGAAGATGGCTGAGAGGCTGCCGTCCGAGTTAAACATCAAGCCAATGTGGTGCAGCTTGACGGTGCCCTTGCCCAAGTCCTTCCAGACGCCGTAGCAGATATTCCCACCGGTGGGTGGAAGGAAGGCATTTTCAAATTCAGTTCCATCCGCGTGCCAGGTCTTGAAGGATTCAACGAACGGGAAAGGTGTCGGGGGGAAGGGCCCTCCCGGAGGGAAATTCTCATCGTAATTTGCGGTGAAATTCACATGCCACAAACCTACGATGGTGGCATGCTCGTTCCATTCTCCGTCCGCGTGAGGGCTGACGAACGGAATTGCGGGGGCGGCTCCCGCTCCCGCTTTGTAAGGAAGGGCACAACCACCGGCCTTGGCGCCGGCAGCGGTAAACAGCAGCCCTAACACGATCAATGCCCCAAGAGCGGAAAACCGCCGGCCCCAAAGAACCCGGAATATATTCTTTCGATTCATTGTTTCTCTCCTTTGAGTTTTGCCTCAATCTCATTGCGCTCCATGCTTGGCGTCCAGAACGACCCCCAAGTGGAAATGCTGGGGCAGAATGCGGAAACACGGGCAGCTGTACAATGCTCTGCCCATCACTTTCTGTTCAATTCTTGAGCATCAGCTAACGCCATCGTGTATAAGGACTTATCATTTAGAACCTGGAATGATTAGGAATTGACCATAGCTTTGGCGGTCTGCTAGCATCACGCCACTTCCTCGGATTCCTGCGAGAGTGACCAAATGTCCTCTTCGGTCGACAAGTTGGAACGATCATCGGGTGGCAACTCCCACCGAGTGGCCTTCGACCGTTTTGAACTGGACCTGCGCTCAGGGGAATTGCGCAAGGACGGACGAAGAATCCGATTGCAGGCGCAGCCTTTTCAGTTGTTGGCGATGCTGATTGAAAACGCCGGAGAGGTCGTGATGCGGGACGAAGTGTGTCGCGCCCTGTGGCAGGCGGACACCTTTGTCGACTTCGATCACAGTGTGGCCGCCGCAGTGAACAAGATTCGCGAGGCGCTGGGTGATTCGGTGGAAAACCCGCGGTTCGTAGAGACGCTGCCGAAGCGGGGCTATCGATTCATCGGAAAGATCAAGCCTGAAGCGCCGGTGGTGATGGCGGTTGCTAAGCCGCAGCAATCTGTGGAACTTGTGCCAGTCCCTGCGGTAAAAGCCTGGACGAGTCGGAAATGGACCCTTGGCTTGGTAGCCGCAGCCTTCCTGGTGGCGGCCGCGGTTCTATTCGGCTGGCTATCTCGCAAACCTGGCAATTCCAAGCCGATGACAGTTGTCCCTTTCACTTCCTACCCAGGGTCGGAGACAGCTCCTTCGTTTTCGCCAGATGGCTCAAGGATCGCTTTCTCCTGGGATAACGGCGCAAGCAACCGCTCGGGGAGGCCGAGGTTTGACTTGTATGTAAAAGCAATTGGCAGTGAAACGTTGCTCCGGTTGACCAACCATCCCTCCGAATGGATCAGTTCGACGTGGTCACCCGACGGCACGCAGATTGCCTTTCATCGCTTGTCTGCTGATGACACTGGCATCTACGTTGTGCCCGCATTGGGCGGACCGGAACGCAAACTCCTCGCCACCCATATACCCTACTCTGTTGCCGCGCCCATCAGTTGGTCCCCCGACGGGAAATGGCTCGCCTTTGCCGATACCGAAGACGGACGACCCGACGGCCGCGTCTTCCTGCTCAACATGGAGACTCTCGAATCTCATGAGTTTCCACATGATCCGTCCTGCAATCACGAGGGATCCTTAACGTTTTCGCATAGCGGGCAGGAACTGGCTATGGTCTGTGTCCATAACACGACTTCCTTTGAGTACTTCGTTACCGATCTGCAGGGAAAATCCAAACGATCGCTGGCCACGCGGCACGAATTTCCATGCGGACTAGCTTGGAGCGGCGATGATAAGTCGCTGATTGTGTCAGGGGCCAGTCCAGAGGCCGAAGAATTCTATGCAATCCGCGTGGGCGATGGCGAAGTGCGCAAACTGCCGGTCGGAGAGGGAGAATGGCCAACGATTTCTCGCGATGGGCACAAATTAGCCTTCAGCTTGGGCGCCGACAGCGTGAACATCTGGAGAAAAGACCTGGAACATCCCCAAGCTCCGGCGTTGCAGATGTTGGTTTCGACCCGGCAACAAAACAACAGCCAATATTCTCCCGACGGTAAACATGTGGCCTTCGATTCGGCTCGCTCGGGAACCTGGAGCGTCTGGGTAGCCGACGCCGATGGCACCAACCTAGTACAGATTTCGCACGAAGGGCCAGCCGGTTTCCCCCGCTGGTCGCCTGATTCGCAGAAAATCACGTTCGATATGATAGAACTCAGCGGTCTAGCGGGCATGTACACGGCGGATATATCGGATCGTGTCGCGCACAAATTGAAAACCAATGTGGGGAAGGCGGATCATCCATACTGGTCGCACGACGGAAAGTGGATCTATTTTCGCGGCTCCGAAGGCGTTGGTCATCAGCTTTACCGTTGCCCAGTGGGGGGAGGTGACGCCACACTTCTTGCGGGATCACTGGACCTCGTCACTTCCATCGAGTCTTCCGACGGCAAGGTGCTTTACTTTCCATCGAGAATTGCCAACTCGAATATCATGATGCTTGCGCTGGACCACTCCGGTGCGACGCCCCAGGAAGTTTCCGGTATACCGAAAGTATTCAACGAATCTCAGTGGACGCTCGTGCCCGACGGACTCTACTTTGCCCCTCAAGACAGCCCACGGAGCATTTGCTTTTTCGATTTCGCTACCAGGCACACCCGCGAAGTCTTCAAAGCCGATAAAGACCTGGGCGATGGCATGTCCATCTCTCCCGACGGCCGCTACTTGCTCTACTCTCAAATAGATGAAAGCAACTCCAACATCATGCTCGTGAATTACTTCCACTAACCGATCATCCTGTAGGATAAAGGCGAGTAGCTCATAGAATTGGTACTGCGCCAGGCAGAGTTAAGTCCCGATAAGCCCCGACTGCGTCTTCGACGCGTCGCTAGTGCCAGAAACTTGGCGAGATTGGTTTGTTGATTCGACAGGAGTTATGAGCCAAGTTCCTGGAGAGCGTCGGACGACCCTGAACGGGGCGTCGCTAGGTGCAGAAACTTGTCGTGGAGCGGGCAATTTGCGAAGCTGCGAGAGACGTCGAACAGCAGCTAAAGCCGTGGCGAAGATGGTGCCTTTGTGCCCGATGGAGA
>DATFZQ010000102.1:0-24123 GCA_035314345.1 Candidatus Acidiferrum sp. | reverse complement strand
CGCTTGGTATTCGCGAATATGTCGAGGGCCTAAGCGATCCGGGGAGCAGTTGAAGTGTCGAGCAAAATCCTCGACTGTGCGGATGTAGGAACGTGTGGTATGTTGAGCGTAATTACGACGTTGGAGTTCTTCCAGCATCATTTTGCGAAGCGTCCGCCGCCGGGCGGCTACGTGCTGACATCCATTACCGGAAACTGACTCGTTATAGAGGTGAGGGGGAGGATTTGGCGACGATTAGGGTGATGTCGTCGTGTTGTTCGTGGGGGGAGAATTGGCGGACGTCGTCGACGATGTTTTGGAGGAGGGATTGGCTGGGTTGGGAGCGGTGGCGGAGGAGGGATTCGATCAGGCGGGCTTCGCCGTATTCGTCTTGGGCTTGGTTGAAGGATTCGGTGATGCCGTCGGTGTAGAGGACCAGGGTGTCGCCGGGGTGGATGGTTTGTTCGCCTAGTTCGCAGTCCCACTTTTTGAAGATGCCGAGGACGGTGGCGGTGGGGTCGAGGCGGTCGATCGAATCGTCGCAGCGGAGGACGAGTGCGGGCGGATGGCCACAGTTGATATAGCGGAGGTGGCCGGAGGGGATGTGGTAATCGGCGAGGAAGAGTGTGGCGAAAGCACCATCGGGAGTGTTTTGAGAGAAGAGCTGATTGACGGCGCAGAGGAGGCGCTGGGGCTGGTCGAGCGAGATGGCGCATTGACTGCGGAGATTGGCTTGTAGATTGGCCATGAGGAGGGCGGCGGCGATGCCTTTGCCGGAGACGTCGCCGATGACGAGGCCGAAGCGGTCGGGGCCGAGGTCGAGGAAGTCGTAATAATCGCCACCGACAGCGCGTGCGGGGAAGCAGCGGCCGCAATAGTCGAGCGACTGGATGGGGGGACGGAGTTGGGGAAAAAGGCGGCATTGGACTTCGTTGGCGATTTCGAGTTCCTGGGCGGCGCGGCGTTCGAGTTCGAGTTTGGCGGCGTTGGCGCGGCGCTGGGCTTCGAGGGCGTGAGTAATTTCGTCGAAGCTGACGAGGGAGAAGGTGTTGCCGTCGGGATCGCGAAAGCGAGTGGTGACACCGCCCCAGATGGGAGTTTCTTCGCCGAGGAGCGGGGATTCCGCGGCGTTGCGGACTTGGCGGGTTTCGAGGTCGAACTTGATGCGGCGGAGGCGCGGGGTGTGTTGGAACCGGACGCCGCGTTTGGACCATTCCTGGTATTTAGCGAGGACGTCTTCGGTGATTAGCGTGATGCGGGTGGAGCGGCCGATGAGTTTGAAGTCGAAGGAGTCGGGTTTGGGGGCAATTAGCGAGAGAACGGCTTGGCCGTCGGGAGGGGCTACGGCGACGAGGCGCTCGCCGGATTGGAGTTTGGCGTCGTAGGCGAGGTGGAAGCCGAGTTGGTCAACGTAGAAGCGGAGGCTGCGATCTTGGTCGCGGACGTAGATGTTGATGGAATGGATGCGGAGGTGGGGAGAAGGAGATGGGAATGGTGCGGGGGCGGACATGGCGAGATTATAAGACGAGGCGAGGCGCCGGAAGAAACATAAGAAAAAGATAACGCGGAGGCGGGGAGTACGCTGAGTCGCGCAGGGGAAGAGAAAAGAAAAGCAGATCCAATCGTTGAGCGCACTCCTGATTTGAGATACTAAGCTTACGGTTTTGACTTGGGGCGGCTGTAATCCCCTTGGGGGGCAGGAGCAATTACTTCAATAGTTGTTCCCGGAATATGGAGACGGCCAGATTGTTCCTCTACCACAGGAACGAGAGGTTTCATCTTTGCCGCGAACTCCGCCACTTTGCGGCAGTCGGGAGCTGAGTCGAGTTGTGCTTTTTTTGAAACAAGATACCGAGCCATCTCGACCTGCCTCGTGAGACATGCTTCGTCCAAAGCGGTTCCGTCGTATTGACCAAGAGCATCTATGGCAACGCCGCTTCTGAGGAATGCCTTCACCAGGTATCCTTGGTTCTGACTGGCGGCAGCCGTGAGTTGGCCCGCAGCGTTCTGGCCTGGGCCAGAAACTTCGAGAGTCACGATCTGCCAGAACCCACAAGGGACATAAAAAAGAGCCGCCACGCAAACCAGCGCCACAAATTGTGCCCACGCACCGAACGGAAGCAATGCCTTTTGGGTTATCCGACGGCGAATCCAAATTACAACGAAAGCCAGCAGCCAGCCGTACCCGATGACGAAAAGTCCTCCATACATGCGGATGAGCGTCCAGCCCAGCATTTGCAGCCCATGTTCCCAGGTCATCACCGTTTGTTCGTAAATGAATCGGAGCGCCAATGAGAACGCACCTGCGAACGCTAACCAACCACACCCGCGAAAGGGCACGGATAGCGGTCGCGTTATTTTGGACAGTCCACGTTTTAGCTGAATATCCATTGGTGACATTCTAATCTCATCTATACCGTACACACCAGGCGATGGACTCACCGTCTGATAGACGCTGTAGGTAGAAATTGACCTAGTGCGCAAGTTTGAGGCGGCGTGACAGATGGGGGCGATGTGGGGGACAATTTGTTACGTTCGGATCATCGAGTGGTGTGCGGCGGCGGATACGGTGCGGCTAAATTTTAGAAGAGCCGGGCTAAAGCCCGGCATCTACAGGGGATGGAATGACGGCGAAAATTTTGGATGGGGCGAAGATTCGGGATGCGATGTTTGGGGAGTTGAAGGATGAGGTGGCGATACTTTCTTCGGCGGGGATACGGCCGGGGCTGGCGGCGGTGTTGGTGGGGAACGATCCGGCTTCGCAGCTTTATGTGAAGAGCAAGATTGCGGCTTGCGAACAGCTGGGGATGGAGAGCGGGTTGATTACGCCGCCGAGTAGCGCGACTACGGCGGAGATGTTGGCGATTGTGGAGGATTTGAATCGGGACAACGATACCGATGGGATTCTGATACAGCTTCCCTTGCCTGCGCAGGTGGATACGAAACGCGTGCTGGAGGCGGTGGATCCGGCGAAGGATGTAGATGGGTTTCACCCGGTGAATTTGGGGAGGCTGGTTAGCGGAAGGCCCGGATTGGTGGCGTGCACACCAGCTGGGTGCATGGAGATTTTGCGGCGGAATGACATTGCGATTGAGGGGGCGAACGCGGTGGTCTTGGGGCGCAGCGATATTGTGGGGAAGCCGATGGCGCTACTGCTTATGCATGCGAATGCAACCGTGACGATTTGCCATTCGAAGACTAAGAATCTTGCGGATGTGGTGCGCGGAGCGGATATTGTGGTGGCGGCGATGGGGAAAGCGGGGTTTGTGCAGGCCGATTGGATTAAGCCGGGGGCGGCGGTGATTGATGTGGGGACTAACCGCGTGACGGATTCTGGCGAAGCGGAAAGATTGTTTAAGAACTTCCCTACCTGGCTGGAAAAATTCAGAGCTAAGGGAAATGCGTTGGTAGGAGATGTGCATCCGGATGCGGTGAATGTGGCGGGGGCGTTGACGCCGGTGCCGGGGGGCGTGGGACCGATGACGATTACGATGTTGATGAGCAATACGGTGAAGGCGGCACGGATGCGGCGGGCAAAGGCGATTCCGCGGACGATATCCGCTGGCGGGCCGACTGGCACGGGTGCGCGGTAAAAACAAATAATGAAGCGATTCGGGCTTACAGGCGGCATTGCCAGCGGCAAGAGCGCCGTTGCGGGAATGCTGCGCGAAATGGGATTCCATGTGATTGATGCGGATGCGCTGGGGCATGAAGTGATGGAGCCGGGGACACGGGCGTTCGAAGAGATTAAGCGCGAATTTGGAAAAGGCGTGATCGGGGCGGACGGGCGGATCGATCGCGGGAAGCTGGGTGCGGTGGTGTTCGCGGACAGAAGGAAATTGGAGCGGTTGAACGCGATTGTGCATCCGCGGGTGGAAGAGGAGATGGTGCGGAAATTTTCGGAATGGGAGAAGAGTGGCGTGAAGGATGCGGTGTTCGTCGAGGCAGCGCTGCTGGTGGAGGCGGGGTATCAGAAAAATTTGGACGGATTGGTGGTGGTGTGGTGCCGGCCTGAACAGCAGATCGAGCGATTGCTGGCACGGGGGTTGAGCGAAGTTGAAGCGCGGCGACGGATTGCGGCGCAGTTGCCGGCGGAGGAAAAGTTGAAATGCGCTACGGAGAAGATTGATTGTTCGGGGACGCTTGAGGATACGCGACGGCAGGTGGGGGAGTTGGCGGAGAGGTTGAGGCGGGAAGAGGCGGGGAACGTCTAAGAAAAGAGAAGAGCGAAGAACGGGCACGGCATGCCGTGCCCCTACAAATTTCCTGGGGCGCGCGCAGAGGAAAATGCGTGTGGTATCGTTGGATTTAGGCGGGGTCGAGGAAGGATTGCGAATATGAGTGCCGGAAAAGGGACAAATGCGGTGCGATTGCTTGTTGCGGCGGTGGTGATTATCGCCGGGGCGTATTGGGCTGGAGGACGTTGGGGACAGCGGCAGCCGAGGAAGGTGGAGGCTTTGCCGCTGGGAACCGGGTCGGGGACAGCGGAGGCGGGGGCAGAGTTGGCGCAAGTCTCTGCGCGCGACGCGGCGCTGACCGACGATGAGTCGATTAATGTGCGGGTTTACCGACAGGCGTCGGCGGCGGTGGCAAACGTACTGACGAAAGCAACGGAATATGATTTTTTCATGGACCCGGTACCGGTGGAAGGGGCGGGGTCCGGGTTCGTGATAGATCCGCGCGGGTACATCTTGACGAACTTCCATGTGGTGCAGGAAGCGCAGTCGATCGAAGTGGTGCTGGGCGACCAGACGCGGTATGTGGCGAAGTTTATTGGTGCGGACCAGCGGAACGACGTGGCATTGATAAAAATCGAGCCGAAAGGAAAGCCACTCGTGGCGTTGCCGCTGGGAGATTCTTCGAAGCTGCAGGTGGGGCAAAAAGTTTTGGCGATTGGGAACCCGTTCGGGTTTCAGAGCACGCTGACGACAGGAGTGGTTAGCGCGTTGGGTCGCACGGTGCAGACGAGCCAAACGACGTTGATCGACGAAGCGATTCAGACGGACGCGGCGATCAATCGAGGAAATTCCGGCGGGCCGCTGATCAATTCGCATGGAGAAGTGATTGGAATCAATTCGGCGATTTATACGCCGAGCGGGACAACGGCGGGGATTGGGTTTGCGATTCCGGTGAACACGGCGAAGAGGATTGCACACGACTTGATGACGGAAGGGCGCGTGCGGCAGGCCTTTCTTGGCGCGCAGACTTTGTCGGTGGGCGGATGGCTTTCCGAGGCGCTCGATCTTCCGGTGCAAGAGGGGTTGCTGATCGAGGCAGTCACGAAGGGCGGACCTGCGGCCACGGCGGGGTTGCATGGGGGAGACCGCGCAGCACAGGCAGGTATGCAGCGAATTATGATTGGCGGCGACGTGATCGTGGCGATTGACGGGCAGAAAATTGGGAGTCAGTCGGATATGAATTTGGTTTTGAACCGCAAGCGGCCGGGGGATACGGTGAGCGTGACGGTGTACCGGGGCGGGAAGAAAATAGATGTGCCGGTGAAGTTGGGGGAGCGGGTTGGGAATGGGAATTGAGAGGAAAAGACGAAAGGAAGTAACGAAGTAAAAATGTAAAGAGGTAAAGATGAGAGGCACGTGTCTCGCTGCGCGAGACGGGCGGTTTAAGCGCAGCCCCTCCTTTGCAGAATCCTGCCTGTAGTTAGTTCAGCTTGAAAATTCGGCGCGATAGTTTTGACGATCGGATTCGCTAAGAGAAAACCAAGATTCGGCAATGTCGCGTACGCGCTCTAGTTCGCGTTGCATTTCTGCGTGTTTGGCTTCGAGGACTTCGGCGTTGGCGTCGGGCGGGACATAGATGGGCGGGGCGAAGAGGATAACGGCGCGGGCGAACGGGGCGGGGAGCAGGAAGTGGTCCCAGGTTTTCTCGAAAGTTTTTCCGCGGTCGACACCGATGTGGAAGACAAGGACAGGGCAGCCAGTTTTTCGGGCGAGCATGACCGGGCCGGGCTTGGCGACGTAGCGAGGGCCGCGAGGGCCGTCGATGGTGAAGGCGCAATCGACGCCTTCTTCCAAGCGGCGAGCCATCACCGCCAGGCCGCGGAGGCCGCCGCGTGATGAACTTCCTTGAGCCGTGCCGAAGCCTAGCCATTCGATTACTTTGCGAGTCCACTGACCGTCGAACGCCGTGGTGTTCATGACCACGACGCCGTGATTGCGGTGCCACCAGACAATCGGGATGATCACGCGGTGCCAGAAGGCCCAGATGCAGCGCTTGTCTGAGGCATGAACGCGCTCGGCGTTATGCCAGCCGAGAACTTCGTAGCGCAATGTAGGGCCGAGAATGCGAATTACAGTGTAGACGGCTGCGGCGATGAAGGGGATTTGAATACGGCGAGACCAGGGGAGGTCGGGAAGGCGGGTGTCGTAGTGGGCGCCGATTGGATCGGGAGAGATTTTTTTGGAGGAATCCTGCGTGGGATCGGGGGATGGGGCGGCGTTGGCGGCGGGCGGGGTCATGGTTTATGGATGCGCCTGCTCAGAAGGCGACGTGACGTATAGTATAGGCGAGAGTTTCCTGGCGGGCTTGCGGGAGACCAATTAAGAGTGCTGGACAGAGTTTATTTGCGTGGACCGGTGCGGCGCGCGCGTCTTTGGGCCGCGGCTTGCGCGGTGCTGTGCGCGGGGCTTTTTGTTGCGGCGGCAGCGAAGACTGCAACGGTGGCGACTCTGGACCAGCCCGCCGGCGATACCGTGGGATTGATCGAAGGCGAAGACATTGCCGTGACGGGGCCGATGAGCGTGGAAGTGGTCGGCGGACAAACGAAGACAGTCTTGCGGAGCGGGAGCGACGTACTAGTGAAGTCGGGACAGGCGCGAATTAGTCTTGTGGAAGGCGGGCAGATTTCGATTTGCGGGCCGGCTCATTTTTCCGTGCTGAAATCCGGCGGATCACTGACGGTGGCGCTGGAGAGCGGAGCGATACACGCATTGGTGGAGCGGGAACCGGCGCTGACGGTGTATACGGCGGAGATTCAAGCGCAGACGGTGGCGATAGGAGATGAGCCGCGAGAGATTCTTGTGGGCTTCAAGAGTCCGGGGATGATGTGCATTCACACGTATCGTGGAGCGCTGCGCGTGGAGCAGCAGTTGAGCGGGCGGAGTGTGATCGTGCCGCAAGGCGTGGACGTAATGCTGGCGAACGCGCAGATCGACGCGATGCGCAATGGCGCAGGGCAGTGCAGATGCGAATTGCAGATCGCGAAATCCAGGACGATTCCGGCGCCGAGGGATAGCACAGCGGCCAGAGTTGGGGAAAGTGGTAGCAGCGAAGCCGTTCCGAATTCAAGCGACGCAACGGCGTCTGGTGAAAGAACTGAAAAGAAGGAAGAGCCGATTTATACCGTGATTATGCCGCCGCTGAGGTTTTATGCGAACGCGAAAGTGCAGGCGGAGCCAGACCCGAGGTTGATGGTGATTGTCCGGCGAGTGCGAGTGCGGCCGACGCTGGTGTTTCAGGGACGCGTGGAAGAAGAGGCGGTAGCAACGGCGGTCGCGACGCCGCCACCACCGCCTCCCGTGGTAGCTGCTCCGAAGACAGCGACGCCGGCACCTGCACAAGGCTCTGCTGTGGATCGTGTGAGGTCCTTTTTTCACAGGCTTTGGTCGCGAAGTGGGTGACCTGTACATCAGCAAATGCCAGCTGCCTGCGCAGGCTTGGCCTTCCCCTGTCCCTGGGTTCAGGGCTGAAACTGTCCTGTCGTAACATTTCGATTGAAACGTAGTAGTGGTACTTTTGCTGAATAAGGATGTCGTCACCTTACCTTACCCTGCCCGGACGACATAGATTCAGAAGCGTGGCGGAATCCCAATTGGAGTCCTAGATGATCAGCGGAAGCGCAACCCGAGTTGTGCGCTGGCATTTCTATTGGGCTGTGTTCGCGTGCATGTGGGCGTGGATGCTTACCGGATGCAAAGGTCTGGGGAGTTCTTCTGCTGTGGGGACGCCGACGCCCGACACGATTCCGCCATCAACGCCGGCGAATTTGACGGCGACGGCGACTTTGGCTACGCAGATCAATCTTTCCTGGACGGCGTCGACGGACAACGTGGGTGTGGCCGGATACAAAGTGGAGCGATGCTCGGGAGCCGGTTGCGCGAATTTTGCGCAGATTGCAACACCGACTGGTGCGGCCTTCAATGATATTGGATTGGCAGCAGCAACTTCTTATTCGTACAGGGTGCGCGCCGTGGATGCGGCGGGGAATAACAGCGCGTACTCGAATGTTTTCTCGGCCACGACTCTGGCGGCTGCGGACACGACGCCACCAACGGCACCGACAAATCTGACGGCGTCGGCAGTTTCGGCGACGCAGATTAATTTGTCGTGGACGGCGTCGACGGACAATGCGGGGGTGACGGGGTACAAGGTGGAACGATGCTCGGGCGCGGGATGCGCGAATTTTGCCCAGATTGCTACGCCCGCGACGACTACGTTTAACGATACGGGGTTGACGGCTTCTACTTCTTATTCGCATCGCGTGCGAGCGAACGACGCTGATGGTAACAACAGCGCGTATTCGAACACCGCGAGTGCGACGACACCGGCGGCTGCGGACACGACGCCGCCGACCGCGCCGACGAACCTGACGGCAACGGCGGCTTCGACGACACAGATTAATCTGTCGTGGACGGCTTCGACAGACAATGTTGGCGTGACGGGATACAAAGTGGAGCGATGCTCGGGCGGGGGATGCGCAAATTTTGCACAGATTGCTACGCCCGCGACGACTACGTTTAACGATACGGGGTTGACGGCTTCTACTTCTTATTCGTATCGCGTGCGGGCGAACGACGCTGCGGGTAACAACAGCGGGTATTCGAACACCGCGAGTGCGACGACGCCGGCCGCGTCAGGCAACATCAGCGTGACGATCAGTCCAAAACGGGGAGGATTGACGATTTTGCAGACGATGCCGTTTACGGCGACGGTGACGAACGACGTGGGGAGCGCTGGAGTGACGTGGACCGCTTCGAGTGGAAGCTTCAGTATGCAGAGTACTGCGGCGGCAACGTACGTGGCGCCAAATTCGGCGGGAGCAGTGACGGTGACGGCGACGAGCGTGGCGGACGTGACAAAGAGCGCGACGGCGACGATCGGTGTGTCTGATCTTGCCGGCGTGTTTACCTACCACAATGATTTGTCGCGCGACGGCGTGAATTCGCAGGAGTACGCGCTAACGACGGCCAACGTTGCTACGGCGACGTTTGGAAAGCTTTTTTCGTGCGCGACTGACGGGGCGATGTATGCGCAGCCGCTGTGGGTGGCGAATCTGCCCATGCAGGGCGGAACGCACAACGTGATTCTTGCGGCGACCACGCACGACTCAGTGTACGCCTTCGACGCGGACACAAACCCTTGCGTGACGTACTGGAGCAAATCGTTACTTGGAAGCGGCGAGACATATGTCTCAAGTTCGGATGTGGGGACGGGCGACATTCAGCCGGACATTGGAATTATCGGTACGCCGGTGATCGATCCCGGGTCGAATACGCTTTACGTGATCAGCAAGAGCAAGACGAGCGGGACGAACTGCACACCGGCAACTTCGTGTTTTCAGCGACTGCACGCTTTGAGTTTGACGGATGGGAGCGAGAAATTTGGCGGGCCGGTGAATGTTACGTCGGCGATCAGCGTGGCTGGGACGGGAGACGGATCATCAGGCGGAAACGTGGCGTTTAATACGCTGCGGCAAAACCAGCGACCGGGGCTGGTGCTTTCGAATGGCGTGGTGTACGTAGCGTGGGCTTCGCACGGGGACAACGGGCCGTACCACGGATGGGTGATCGGCTTCGACAAAACGACGCTGGCGCGGGTGGCGACGTTTAACGCCAATCCAAATGGAAGCGATTCGGGAATTTGGATGGGCGGAGGCGCGCCTGCGGCAGACGCAGCCGGCAATTTGTATTTTTTGACGGGGAATGGGACGTTCGATGTGAATTCCGGCGGGACAGATTACGGGGACAGTACCGTGAAGCTGAGCACGGGGGGCGGTTTATCCGTGGCGGGATATTTCACACCGGCGGACCAGCAGAATTTGGAAGGCGGCGACACGGATCACGGATCTGGAGGAGCGGCCATTCTGGTGGACCAGCCGACCGGGCCACACCAGCATTTGGTGATTGGCGGCGGAAAAGAAGGCAACTTCTTTTTACTGGACCGCGACAACATGGGCGGGTACGGGGCGAATTTCAATCCGGGGGATTCGAACGCGGTGCAGAAATTTTCGGAGGGGAACGGGATATTTTCTACGGCGGCGTTCTTTAACAATGCGCTGTACATCGCGGGGGTGGGCGGAAATTTGAAATCATTCGCGTTCAATACAACGACGGGACAATTCAATGCGGCGCAGACGTCGCAGTCGACGGGGACGTTTGGTTTTCCGGGAGCGACGCCGTCGGTGTCGGCGCGGGGAACGACGAACGGAATTCTCTGGGCCATTGATAGCGGCCAATATTGCACGCAGCAGTCTCCCGGATGCGGTGCGGCAGTACTGCATGCATTTGACGCGACGCAATTGTCTTCGGAACTGTGGAACAGCGCGCAAACGGCGGGAGACAGCTCGGGAAATGCCGTGAAATTCACGGTACCGACAGTCGCGAACGGAAAGGTGTACATCGGGACGAGGGGAAATGACACTGGAAATGGCGGGACGACGATTCCGGGCGAGATCGACGTTTACGGATTAAAGCCAAACTAAGGCCGGATTAGCGCAGAAAGAAAACGGGCCTTTCACAGTTTGTGAAGGGCCCGTTTCTTTTGATGCGAAAATTCTTTGATGAAAAAAGTCTACATGCCTTCGTAGTTGGGGCCGCCGCCGCCTTCGGGGACGACCCAGTTGATAATTTGATAGGGGTCGGCGATGTCGCAGGTTTTGCAGTGGACGCAGTTGGTGAAATTGATTTTTAGCTTCGGCTGACCAGTGGATTCCTTAGTCATTTCATAAACCGCAGCGGGACAGAAGTACTGGCAGGGATTGCCGTATTCGACGACACATTTTGTGGAGCAAATATTGGTGTCGGCGACGTGGAGATGGCAGGGCTGATCTTCTTCGTGGCGCGTGCCGGAATGGTAGACGTCGGTCAGGCGGTCGAAGGTGAGTTTGCCGTCACCCTTGAAGCGCTCGGGGGCGAGGCGGCCGTTAATTTTTTTGTAGTGCTTGTAGCCGGCTTCGGCGTGCATGGGGTCGATGAGGCCGCGGCCGCCGGTGATTTGTTGGAGAGCGGTATGGAAGAAGCCGCGGAGCATGCCGTGCTGAAAGGATTGGTGGAAATTGCGGACTTGCCAGAGTTCTTTTTTGATGTAGCTTTGCTCGATTTTTTGCGGGAAGTTTTTAAGCGTTGTCGCGGAGGAATCGCCGGTTTTCAGGGACTCGAAAATTGTTTCGGCGGCCAGCATGCCGCTCTTCATGGCCATGTGGATGCCTTTGAGGCGCTGGGAGTCGAGGAAGCTGCCGGAGTCGCCGATGATGAGGGCGCCGTCAACATAAGTGCGCGGTATAGCGTACCAGCCACCGTAAGGGAGAGATTTGGCGCCGTAGCGGACGAGTTTGCCGCCTTCGAGAATTTTTTTGAGGAACGGATGCGTCTTCCAAGTTTGAAAGGCGGCGTGGGGATCGAATTGGGGATCGGCGTATTCGAGAGCGAGGACGAGGCCGATGGAGAGGCGATTGTTGGAGAGGCCGTAGATCCAGCCGCCGCCATACATGCTGGTGGGAACGGGCCAGCCTAGCGTGTGGGCGACGTAGCCGGGTTCAATGCGGCCGGGCTGGATGTCCCAGAGTTCCTTGATGCCGATGCCGTAGGATTGTGGGTTGATATTGTCGAGCTTTTTTGTGGCGACAAGATCTTTTGTGAGCGAGCCGCGCGGACCCTCGGCTAGGACCGTGACTTTAGCGCGGAGTTCGTAGCCAGGCGTGAAATTGTCTTTGGGCTTGCCGTTTTTGTCGAGGCCTTTGTCTTCGGTGATGACGCCGGCGATGCCGTCGCCTTCGTAGATGAGTTGCGCCCCGCCGAATTCTTTAAAGATGTTGACGCCAGCGGCTTCGACTAGGCCGCCTAGCCATTTTGTGAGCTTGCTAAGAGAGATGACGTAGTTGCCTTTGTTCTGGAAAGGCGGCGGGGTGACGGGAAATCGAAAAGAGGAGTTTTTGGTGAAGAGGAGCGCAGCGGAATCGGTGACGGGAGTGTCGAGTGGCGCGGATTTTTCGAAGTCGGGGACAAGTTCGGCGAGGGCTTTGGGGTTCATGATGGCGCCGGAGAGTTGGTGGGCGCCGATTTCGCGGCCTTTTTCTAGGACATAGATATTTTCGGAGGAGAGCTGGGACCTGGCGCCGGAGTCGTTGTGTTTCCTGATGAGATTGGCGAGATGGAGGGCGCAAGAGAGGCCGGCGGGGCCTGCGCCGACGATCAGGACGTCGGCTTCGAGTTGTTCGCGTTGGACGGTCATGGATTAAGTCATCTTAGCAAAGCTCCTTAGTTCTTAGCGAAGCTTCTGAAATTCGTCCTGTGATATGTCCCCCCGCCTGGATTGTGGTTAACCATAACTACCCCTCCCCTGGGTTTTTTCATAAATGTTCATTCTAAGGGAATTCAAGCTGTTTGTTTTGTGTTGGTTTCGAAAGCATTGATTCCACAGAGCTTAGGCGTGCGAAATTGCACTAAGATTGTGCAGACTTTGAAAGTCTGTGAACAAAGGACTTAGGATACAAGTCTGCCCGAAAAGCAAAAACGCCAACCGAAGAGGCGTTGGCGCTTCAAGTTTTCCGGCAAGCCGACTTGCCAAAGACTTGAGATTCTCCTGTTTGTGCTAGCTGCTACGACTGGCGTTCTATCCTTCGATGGATGCCGGTCTGAACGAGGCAAAAAGGTCAAAAAAACTCTTGACACGTATTCTAGTGTTATAGTCAACTATAACAGTACATCGCATCTGGGGTGATCTTCTACTTGACTACATTGGCGAGAGCCTCGGGGCGGAAAGTATGGAAAGTTGAGGAGAAAGAACATGAAATCCATTTGCCTTATGTTGTTCGTTGCTCTGATGTCGCTCACCACTGTGGCTTTCGCGCAGCATGACGCGCACAAGGCCACCGACCAAGTCGCGCCGCCGGAGGCACAGAAGTCTTTCGACACAATGAAGAGCCTGGCCGGAAATTGGGAAGGCCCAGTGACCGTCGACCCGCCGCAGCCCGAAATGTCAGACGGCAAGCCCTTGCACATCTCGATGCGCGTGACATCCAGGGGAAACGCGCTCGTGCATGAAATGCAAGAAGCGGGAACGCCGAACGACCCGGCTCGCTACGACCATCCGGTCACGATGTTTTATGTGGACAGCGGCCGTCTCACGCTGGTTCATTATTGCGACGCGGGAAACCGGCCGCGCATGCTCGCCAGGCCCTCGGCGGACGGAAAGTCCGTGGAATTCGATTTTTCCGACATCTCCGGCAGCACGGATTACGGACACATGCACCATGCAGTGTTCACCCTCATCGACTCCAATCACCACATCGAGGACTGGACGTATATGATGCCAGGGGACAAGCCTATCCACGCGCACTTCGACTTGAAGCGGACACAGTGACGGACGGAGTCGCCGGTAACACGAACTGGAAGCCCTAATGGACCGTGAGTGGAATGACAGTCAGCCGATCTACCGCCAGCTTCGCGACCGCGTGGTCGCGATGATTCTGGATGGAGTTCTAAAGGAAGGCGACCCGTTGCCTTCTGTGCGCAATGTCGCGGCTGAATATCGGGTTAATCCACTGACGGTCCTCAAGGGCTATCAACAACTGGTGGACGAAGGTCTGGTTGAGTCCAAGCGAGGCCTAGGCATGTTCGTCAATACCGGCGCGCGCAATCTTTTGCTCAAGGCAGAACGGCAGAAGTTCCTGGGAGAAGAGTGGCCAAGAGTCCGCGCAACCATCGAGCGGCTCGGCCTTACGGCGACCGAGCTGTTGAACGGCGCAACCCACCAAACCCAACATCCGACTTTCGATGACGCGCAGGCAAAACCCGCTAAGTCCAATCCCCCAAAGAAGGAGCGTTGAAATCATGGCATGCATAGAAGCCCGCGAATTGCGCAAGAGCTTCGGTTCAACTATCGCGCTGGACGGCGTCGACCTGCGGGTGGAAGAAGGACGCATTCTCGGAATCATCGGTCCCAACGGCGCCGGCAAGACCACCGCGCTCAATGCGATGCTCGGCCTCACGGCATATGAAGGAGAGTTAAGGGTACTTGGACGCGATCCCTGGAGCGAGCGCGATCAACTCATGCGGGATGTGTGCTTCATTGCTGATGTTGCCGTACTGCCTCGCTGGTCGCGGGTTTCGCAGCTACTGGACTACATCGTCGGCGTGCATCCGAGATTCGATCGCGCCAAGGCGGAAGGTTTTCTGGCGAAAACCGCCATCCAGTGCGCGAGCAAGGTCAGGGAATTGTCGAAGGGCATGGTGACCCAACTACACCTCGCACTGGTCATGGCCATTGACGCGAGGTTGCTAGTGCTGGACGAACCGACGCTGGGTCTCGACATTCTATATCGCAAGCAGTTCTACGATTCCCTGCTGAACGACTACTTCGATCGCAACCGCACGATCGTGGTGGCCACACATCAGGTGGACGAGATCGAGCACGTGCTCACCGAGGTCGTGTTCATCGATCGCGGGCGGATCGTTTTCAATCGCAGCATGGAAGAAGTGGAGTCGCGCTATCTGGAAGTCATGGTGCATCCGGAGAAGGCCGCCGCAGCGCGGGCGCTCAAGCCGATGCAGGAGCGGACGGTGTTCGGTGGCAGCATCCTGCTGTTCGAGGGTCTCGATCGTCAGCAACTCGCCGCGTTGGGCGACGTGCGCACACCCAGCATCACCGACTTGTTCGTTGCGGTGATGGGCTGCCAGGTCGGCCAGGCACAAGGAGCGGGTAGATGAGTACTCCATTGAACGCGGTGTCCGAATCCTTCCAAGCCCAGAGCGTCGCACCTGCGGCCTTCCCGGCAACTCGCGCCTTATACTGGTCGGTGCGCCGTGAATTATGGGAGAACCGCTCCATCTACATTGCGCCATTGGCCGTCGCTGCGGTTGCTCTATTCGCCTTCTCGATAAGCGCGATAGCGGGCATCTGGGAGAAAGCGCTGAAACTCGATCCGGCGCAAGCCAGCGAAGCGGTTGCCCAGCCATACGACATAACGGCGGGTTTGATGATGCTCACCTGTATTGTCGTGAGTGTGTTCTATTGTCTCGAAGCACTGCACTCCGAGCGCCGCGATCGCAGTATCCTGTTCTGGAAGTCGCTGCCGGTATCCGATCTCACTACAGTGCTCGCGAAGGTGAGCATTCCCCTCGTCGTTCTGCCGCTAGTAACCTTTGCGATCACAGTCGCCATGCAGTGGATTATGCTGCTGTTGAGCAGCTTAATACTATTGGGGAGCGATCAGAGCGTGGCGGCGCTGTGGACGAAATTGTCGTTCTTCCGGATGTCCATGCTGCTGCTCTATCATCTTTTGACGGCCCATGCGCTCTGGCCTTTGCCAGTCTATTGCTGGCTGCTTCTGGTATCGGGATGGGCGCGACGCGCGACATTTCTATGGGCTGCATTGCCGCTGGTCGCCATTGGCGGCGTTGAACTCATCGTGTTCCGTACCTGGCATTTCGCTGCCTTGGTGGGGTCGCGATTGATCGGAGCCGCGCCAGCTTTCGCCCCCATGCCGGGCGATGGCTTTCCATCGGGACCCATGACACATATCACCGCGGGAACATTCCTGAGCAGTCCGGGGTTGTGGATCGGCCTGGTCGTCGCCGCAGCATTCCTTGCCGCGGCGGTGCGGCTGCGCCGCTATCAAGCACCCATTTAGGTTCGCGTCGCGTGGGTCGGCGAAGTCTGGTAAACGACTCATCGGGTCTTGTGGAACGGTGAACGTATTCACCTAAGAGTCTTCGACAATTCCGGATCCAGAAGTGGCGGGATGCTGCTCCTAACTTCCTGACATTTGTCGGCCACCCATCGTTTTGCAAACTAGGCACACTGCGTCGTTGGTCGTAAACTCTCTTCATGGTGTTCACTAAGCGGCTTCGCGAGGGGATACGGCGCAGAGAGATCACTTGCAGTGTGCGCATCTGGATGCATCCCCGCGTCAGAGTAGGCGCGCGATACCGTATGGAGGAAGGCGAGATTGAAGTCGATTCGATTCAACCAATAGGGTTTCCAGATATTACTCCGGAACTGGCGCGCGAGTCTGGATTCCTTGGCGTTCTGGACCTGCTCAAGGTCGCGAAACATGGTCGAGGCGAGAATATTTATTTAATCCGGTTCCACTACGTGCGGCCGCGCAGCAAGCGAAAGGGTCAGCGTAAGTCTGGTTAGAACCTCGAATGGATTTTGGGTGGTTTTCTCGGTTGGAGTGGTGCCGGGGGAACATGGCCGGTTTCGCGACTCCACGGGCAAGTGGACCGAGACAGTCGCGATTTCGCGTGATGGCCCTGGTGGCCAAACAGGCGACCGCGAGAGCCGTCGTTTTCGAGATACCATGTGAGACTGCGCGAGGGTGGCCGGGCCAGCAACGACGACAAATGGCATCGGTCAGACGCAGCGACGGTGCCGGAGTGAGAGATGAATCAAGAGACATACTGCATTGATGGCGGACTTCGTCGCCAGAAATGTCAGAAAATCTCGACAATGCTTGTGGGGCTTCTCGCGTTCCTCCCAGCCGCGAGTTTCGCAGTAGCTCAGACCGGGAAGCTTTCAGCCGAGAAGCAAGCCAAGATAGAAAGCACCATTTCTAACTTTATGACGGCCAGCAAGGCACCGAGCATCTCTGCGGCTGTTGTACAGGATGGAGAATTCGTGTGGTCAGCGGGCTTCGGCATGGCCGATCTGGAGAACTCTGTTCGTGCCACATCACAAACGGTGTACCGCCTCGGCTCGATCTCGAAATCGATCACGGCCACTGCCGCCATGGAGCTTTGGGAACACCGCAAGCTGGATCTGGATTCCCCTGTGCAGAAGTACTGCCCGGCATTCCCGCAGAAGCCGTGGCCCATCACCACGCGAGAACTTTTAGGACATCTCGGCGGAATCCGCTACCACCACGTGCCTGAAACTCCCTATTCCGAATCGCAGAGCGACCCCGAGGTGGGCAACACGCGTCACTTTGAAAATGGAATCGAAGCCGGCCTGAAGTTTTTTGCGGACGATCCGCTGGTGGCACAGCCTGGAACACACTTTAGCTATTCCACGCAAGGCTACACCCTAGTCGGATGCGCAATCCAAGGAGCGTCCGGCGAGAAGTACGCGGATTACGTGTGCGAGCATGTTCTGGTTCCTGCAGGAATGCTGCAAACGCGTCCGGACGATCGCTTCGCCATTATTCCGTTACGCGCGCGTTTCTACTCAAAAGATAAATCCGGCGCCGTGGTGAATGCGGAATTTCTGGATGCAAGCTACAAAGTCCCCGGCGGGGGCTGGCTTTCCTCCGCACCAGACATGGCGCGATTCGTTGTGGCGATCCTGAGTGATCGTCTGATCAAGCGCGCCACGCGAGACATCATGTGGACACCGCAAATGCCGTCGGATGGGCTCGGACGGATGGTTTACGGGCTAGGGTGGCAAGCCGGAACAACGAAAGGCGTCGCAGATGTGGGCCACGGCGGGTCGCAGCAAGGAACCAGCGCGATGATGCTGATTGCACCGGATGCGCGGGCCGGCGTGGTGGTGCTGATCAATTCCGACGCAGCTGGCGCGTCCGAATTGGCATCACAACTCCTGGAGATTGTGCTGGGGCTTCCTCTCGGCGATCACAAAGAGATCACCGTCGATCCGAAGTTGTACGACGTGTACGTCGGAAGTTACGAAGTGAGTTCTATAGTGATCAGCATTGTCCGCGACGGCGATCACTTGTTTGAGCAGATAAATGACCACAAGAATGAGATATTTCCGGAGAGCGTTCGCGATTATTTTTCTAAGACCTTTAACTCTCAGATCACCTTTGTGACCGACGGCAACGGTCGGGCGACGGAGCTGATCCTGCATGAAGGGGGCACTGATTTGCGCGCGAATCGGATCAAATAATCCCCATCCCGATTTAGGCTAGCCGTTTTCGACGCGGGCCTTTATATCGGAGTAGGCCGCATCGATGAGCGTGCTTAGCGCTGCGGCGTTTGTGAGCGTTCCCGGTTTCAGCTTCACATGACGCATGAACTTGCCGGTGCCTTGCAACAGGCGGGCCGGGTCCGGCAGTGCTGCGCCGTGAAAGAACCCCACGTTTACGTGCGAGGTGAATACGTTCACGTAGCCGAAGGGCGCGTCTCCCAAGCAGGCAACCGGACAGCCGTCATGCAAGAGTTCCCGGACTTCGTCCCCGCACTTTCGCATCACCTCAAACCACCGATGCGCGATGGCTCCCAATTCGCCTGCATGCTCTTTCATCCACGCATCGATGGCGGGATCCCGCTTGACAGCGCCGTTGAATCGCAGCAAGTCCTTTCTCATCGCCGCTCGCCTTTCTGCTTTTGGTAATTTAGCCGGCCCAGAAGGCCGACTACTGCTTCACGCGGAATCTGAGGCTTGTTCTGGCGCCGACTTCCTGCACGCTGATTTTCTCTGGCCTGGTGCGCTCAAGGCTGGAGCTTTCAAATGGGCGGAGGCCGGTGCCTAAAAATACCGGCATGATGTCAACGTGAAGCTCGTCGACGAGCCCCGGGTCGAAGAGCTGTTGGGCTATGCTGACGCCGCCGACCACCTGAACTGCCTTATCACGGGCGGCGGCTTTTGCCTGGCGGACGGCTGATTCCACACCGTTGGTTACGAACGTGAAAGTCAGGTGCTTGTCTTGTTTCGGCGCAACGCGCGGCGGGTGATGGGTCAAGACGAAAATCGGCACTTGGAATTCGTAGTTGCCGACGTAGGAGTCGGGGTCCCCCATCTCGAACGTCCTTCTTCCCATGAGGACTGCACCAGTCTGCTCGATAGCGTCGTTCATGTAAACGGTGTCCCGGAGGGCCGCCAGATCGGGATAGAGGCGACCTGCGTTGCCATTTTGGTCGGCTACAAACCCGTCCAGCGAGATGGTCATCCCGACGATTACTTTTGCCAATGGTGCCTCGGTGTCCGATTATGTCGATCCGTCAATTCAGGATTATCTCCGAAATGGGAACGGCGTGTCCCGCTGAAAGGCCTGAATTTTGGAAGCTAGTGTATCCGTACCAGGACTACACATTTCCAATAAGCACGATTTATCGGGACTTAGTCGGGTGGTCCAGCGATAACTCCGGGTAGCCGACAATGCAGGAGCCAGAAATTTCAGTCTTGAACTTTCATAGACCTACTGTCGCCGTGAGTCCGGCGGCACGAGGTTGTTTGCGCGATAGTAGACCACAAGCTGGCCATAGTGCTCGCCGCTGTGCGCGATGGCGAACGTCCAGATGGAGGAGTTGTGGGCCAGCCGATTGCCGAAAAACTTCGTAGTATTGTCCAGCCCGGCGTCGCCCTGCTGTTGAATCACTTTAGCTCCGGCGGCGACGGCCTCCTGCACGAACTTGACGATGTCGGCTTTGGTCTTGAAAGCGTCACGCGTAGGATTGTCGCCCTCGCCGAAGTCGGGCCCGACGTTGGATCCGGAAATCCTCCGTATCAGGACGAAATCCAGCGCGGCGGCATGGAGAAGATTCAGGGCAAAGGTGCGCTCGTCCTTCTGCACCTTGAAATCGTACTTGTCTTCGGGAAAGTCCTGCGCCATGGCGATGAGTTTGTTCCCGATGTCGTTCCATCTGTCCATCATCTCATCGGAACGAGAACGCGCAGAACTCGGAGGCTGGTTCTGCGTTTGAGCCCGACTGTGAAGACCCGTTCCGACGGCAGCAAGGAGAGTGACCGCAACTAGCGTGCGCGTAGGCCAATTCATTTGTAGATTCCTCCTTATTTGATTTGCGTTCCAACGCTCCGTTGAGAGTTAGACGTAGCACTGCTCCCAAAGTTGAGCCAGTTTCGGATCAAAAATTGAAAAACATCAGAGATTTGAATGGCACCCTAGCGACGAGCCATTCGGAAGTAAATGGACATGCCTGATTAACGCTGCGTAACCGGAAACTAACCCACTACCGAGGGGAAAGAAACGGAAACCACTCTATGGGGGACACGGCTGAATGGTTAGTAGGATTTGGATTTTTCTAGGGCTTCGGTTAGGGCGGGCATGATTTCGAAGATGTCGGCGACTACGCCGTAGTCGGCGATTTCGAAGATGGGGGCTTTGGCGTCTTTGTTGATGGCGACGATGGTGCGGGCGCCTTTCATGCCGACGACGTGCTGGATGGCGCCGCTGATTCCGAGGGCGAGATAGAGCTTGGGGGCTACGGTTTGGCCGGAGCTGCCGATTTGGCGCTCCATGGGGAGCCAGCCTTCGTCGCAGATGGGGCGGGAGGCGGCGATTTCTCCGCCGAGAGCTTTGGCGAGGGCTTCGGCTTGGGGAATGTTTTCGGGGGCTTTGATGCCGCGGCCGATGGAAACGATGATGGGGGCTTGCGTGAGGTCGACGGCGGATTTTGCTTCTTTGAAGAGGTCGAGAGGCTTGGTGCGAATTTGATCGGGGCTTAGGGTGACGACGAATGCGTTGATTGGGGCTTTGCCGGAGGGATGCGCGGCGAGAAGATCGGCGCGGAAGGCACCGGATTGGAAGGAGGCGAACCACGGGGCGACGCCTTGAAAGATGACGTCGGCGGACATTTTGCCTTGGAACATTTGACGGACAAAGATGAGTTTGCCGGATTCGTGGCGGTAGGCGATGCAGTCGCCGATCATGCCTTTGCCGAGAGAGGCGGCAAGTTTTGGGGCGAAGTCGCGGACTTGGTAGGTGTGGGGGAAGAGGACGAGCTCGGGCTTGGCAGAGTCGATGACTTGCTTCAGCGCGACGCAGAAACCATCCGGCGTGTAGGCTTCGAGCAGGTCGTGTTCGATTACGAGGACTTCGGCGACGTTTTTAGCGGCTAGTTCGTCGGCGAAAACTGCTACGCCTTTGCCGATGACAAGAGCTGAGATGGTGCTCGAAGTGTCCTTCGCGATTTGCTGGGCGGCAGCGAGGGTTTCAAAGCTGGCGTTGTTCCACTTGCCTTGACGGAGCTCGGTGATGACTAGAATTTTCATCGTTTTGCCTTTTTGCTGCCTTCCTTGCACAGAACGAAGAGAGACTTCTCGCTTCGCTCGAAATGACGGTACTTGGGGCCTGCCTAAATCACCCGCGCTTCGAACTTGAGTTTTTCGACTAACTTTGTGGCGACTTCTTTCGGAGTGCCGGTGAGGAATTCGGTTTTTTTGGTTTTTGTGGGGACATAGATTTTTTCGATTTTTTGTGTCGATTCGTGCTGAATGCCGAGGGATTCGCGTGTGATGGTGGCGATTTCTTTTTTCTTGGCGGCCATGATGCCTTTTAGGGTGGCGTAACGAACTTTGTTGATGCCGGACTGGATGGAAAGGACCGCGGGAAACGGGCATTCGATGTGCTGGAACCAGCCGGCTTCCAGTTCGCGCTTGAGCTTCATTTTGTCGCCGGCGATCTCGATCTGCATGATAATGGTGGCGTGCGGAAGATCGGAAAGAGCGGCGATGAGGACGCCGGATTGGCCGAAGCCGTGGTCGTCGCTTTGGAGGCCGGTGAGGACCAAGTCTACTTTTTCTTTTTTGATGGCGGCGGCTAATGCTTTTGCGGAACCTAGAGGGTCGAGCTGCGCGAAATTGTCGTCGGAGATGTGGATGCCGCGGTCGGCGCCTTTGGCCAGGGCTTCCTTGATGGTTTGCTTGACGCGCTCGGGGCCCATGGAGAGGGCGATGACTTCACCGCCGTGTTTTTCTTTGAGGCGGAGGGCTTCCTCGAGGGCGTAGCTGTCGGGCTCGTTCATTTCGAAGCCGATGTCGGATTCCTTGATCCAGTTGCCGGCGATGGCAAGAGGCGCGTCTTTTGCCGGAACCTGCTTGATGCAGACGATGATGTTCACGAGATTTTTCCTTGAGAGTCCTTCTTTGACTTCTTTGATTCTTGTGGAATCATTATACCAACTTACGATTGTTAGTTACTAACGGTTTCGATTGGCATCGACCCTGCCAGGGCCGATGGCGGCCTGAAGGCCGCCGCTACGGCGGATTCGGGCACGTGCACATTTTGCTGGCTCCGCGATAAGAGTTCGGCGGTGTTGCGGGTGGCGCAGACTCCCGACCCGGTCGGGATAAATTCCGTCTGCGCTACCCGGACCAGCGTTTGAAAATCAGGGCGGCGTTTGTGCCGCCGAAGCCGAAGGAGTTCGAAAGCGCGTATTCGACGGAGGCTTTGCGGGCCACGTTTGGTACATAGTCCAGGTCGCACTCGGGATCGGGGGTTTCGAGATTGATCGTGGGCGGCAGAATCTGATCGCGAAGCGCGAGGACACTGATGCCTGCTTCCAAGCCTCCTGCGCCACCGAGGAGATGGCCGGTCATGGATTTCGTCGAACTGACAGGAACATTTTTCGCGTTCTCGCCAAAGACCCTTTTGAGGGCGCGCGTTTCGATCACGTCGCCGAGCGGGGTGGAAGTGCCGTGCGCGTTTACGTAGCCGATGTCTTCCGGGACGAGTTTCGCATCCTTGATGGCTGCTTTCATGACGCGGTAGGCGCCGTCGCCGTCGGAGGCGGGCTGGGTGATGTGGTAGGCGTCGCCGGACATGCCGTAGCCAACGATTTCGGCAAGGATGGGAGCATTGCGTTTTTGCGCGTGCTCGAGCGATTCGAGGATCAGAATACCGGCGCCTTCGCCGACGACGAAGCCGTCGCGACCAGAGTCGAACGGGCGGCTGGCGTGAGCAGGATCGTCATTGCGGGTGGAAAGAGCTTTCATCGCAGCAAAGCCGCCGATGCCCATCGGGGTGACGGTGGCTTCGGTACCGCCGCAGATCATCATGTCCGCGGCGCCGCGCTCGATGATTTTGAAGGAATCGCCGATGGCGTGAGCGGAAGCGGAGCAGGCAGTGGCGGTGGCGGAATTTGGCCCCTTGGCTCCATAGCGAATGGAAATGTGGCCGGAAGCGAGATTGACGATGGCGGAGGGAATAAAAAATGGAGAGATTCTGCTTGGGCCGCCCTCAACCAATTTCCTGTGCTCGCGTTCGATGATGTCGAAACCGCCGATGCCGGAGGAGACGTAGACGCCGACTTCGTTGAGGTCAGAATCCTCGGGCTTCCAGTTGGCGGACTTTATGGCGAAGTCCGCTCCAGCAAGAGCCACCTGAATGAAGCGGCCCATTTTTTTTAGTTCTTTTTTTTCGATCCACTGGAAAGGATCAAAGCCCTTTATTTCGCCCGCGATCTTGCAATCAAACCCGGTGGTATCGAACTGCGTGACGTGGCCAACGCCGCTTTGGCCGGCGATGAGGTTCTTCCAAGATTCCTCGGTGCCAATGCCCAGCGCGCAGACCAATCCAACACCCGTAACGACAACCCGGTGAGTCAAGACTTTGATGCTCCCTGTTGAGGTGATAATTTCGTGGCTTACTTTCCCTTGGCGTGCTTGTCGATGTACTCGACGGCGTCCTTCACCGTGGTCATCTTTTCAGCGTCTTCGTCGGGAACTTCGATTCCGAAGGCTTCCTCAAACGCCATCACCAATTCGACCTGGTCGAGAGAATCCGCACCGAGGTCGTCCACGAAGGACGCTGTCGGCGTCACTTCGGCTTCATCGACGCCGAGCTGCTCGACGATAATTTGTTTTACGCGTTCTTCCACACTGGCCATTCCGGTGTCCTCCGCGATTTGCTATCGCTTATTGTGCATCGACGTACACTAACATTTCATGGGCCCAAATGCCGCCCTACGGACTTGAATTCCCTCTATCAGGCAACCTGCTCATTCTAGGCAACCCACTGCGCAAGGTCAACTTTTCGGATCTATCTACCCTGTTTCTCTAACACCTCTTCGATCGCTACCGTCAGTTCAATTTAATCTAGGGAATCGCCGCGTTCTCGGATCACTTGAACCCTCTCCTCGGTGGTACTCAAGTGTTTTGCGACGAGTCGTCGCACGCGCGGCCAATCAGGAATCAGTTTCAGATCTCGATGTTCAATCATTTCAAATCCTAAGATTAAGCTTTTAGGTCACGCCAAATACAGGCCGCCGTTGA
>DATFZQ010000101.1:0-104899 GCA_035314345.1 Candidatus Acidiferrum sp. | reverse complement strand
AAGGATTGCTAATGACGCGTGGCGGGGGAGTCATCGGTAGTGCCCGCGAAGTAGAGTTTTGCACATCAAGTCCTCTTTGCGCTCAGGTTAAGAAACTGCTTCGGCCTCAAAAGCGGTTGGCGCAACTACGCAACCAAGAATCAGGAATACGCAAAAGAGCCGTTTTCGGCGACGGTGACGTGGATGGCGGATGGCTTCTGGTGCTCGGCCATGCGACCTAGGAGATAGCGGGAAACATCCGGGAGCATGGTGTTGGTCAGGATGTTGTCGACGTTGCGGGCACCGGATTCGACTTCGGTGCAGCGCTTGGCGACTTCGGCTACTACGGCGGGATCGTAGGTCAGCTCGATTTTGTGATTTTCGCGGATGCGGCGCTGAATTTTGGCAAGTTTTAGCGTGACGATTTGCTTCATGGCTTCGTCGCGCAGGGGAAAATACGGGACGGTTACCAGACGGCCCATGAACGCGGGTTTGAAAATTTTGTTGAGTTCAGGCTTTAGCGCTTTGGCCAAACCGTCGGCACTGGGAGTGGTTTCAGGATCGGCGGTTAGCTTCATAAGCAAATCCGTGCAGGCGTTGGACGTGAGAATAATGATCGTGTTTTTGAAATCGATCTCGCGGCCTTCGCCATCTTCCATCATTCCTTTGTCGAAGACCTGGTAGAAAAGCTCGAGTACGTCGGGATGGGCTTTTTCGCATTCGTCGAGCAAGACGACGGAGTACGGACGACGGCGCACCGCTTCCGTGAGCACGCCTCCTTCGCCGTAGCCGACATAGCCTGGGGGCGAGCCTTTGAGACTGGAGACGGTGTGGGCTTCCTGATACTCGGACATGTTGATGGTGATGAGATTGCGCTCGCCGCCATAGAGAAAATCGGCGAGAGCGAGTGCTGTTTCCGTTTTGCCAACGCCGCTGGGTCCCACGAGCATGAAGACACCGACGGGCTTGACGGGGTCGTCCATGCCTGCGCGGTTGGTGGAGATGCGCTGAGCGATGGCTTCGAGGGCGTGGTTCTGTCCGATGACGCGGACGGCCATTAGATCCTTCAGATTAAGTACGGTATTGATTTCGTCTTGCTGCATTTTGCCGACCGGGATTCCGGTCCAGGCGGAGATGACTTCACCAACAATCTGCGTATCCACGCAGACGCGCATGAGGGGCGAATCACCCTGCAGAGCGTCGAGCTCAGCGTTGAGTTTTTCTAGCTCGGTGCGGAGGGCGGATGCATCCGTGGCTGGTTGAGCCGCGGTGCCAGCAGATGCGGACATGGCGGCGGTCGCGGCAGCAGAAGGAGCGACAGCCGCTTCAAGTTGCGTACGAATGTCGCGGATGCGGGAAACCAGCGAAAGTTCCTTGCCGCGGCGCTCTTCGAGCGTTTTGAGACGCGCGGCGACTTCCGTTCGCTGCTTAGCGATATTGGCGAGCCTCTCGGAATGATCGACGCCGACGGCGGTTTCGCGTTCGAGAACGCGCTGCTGGACGTCGAGGTCGTCGACCTGACGCATGGCATCCTCGATCACAGGCGGAGTGGCGTTCTGTCCGAGAGAGAGGCGTGCGCAGGCCGTATCCATGACGCTAACGGCTTTGTCGGGAAGTTGGCGGCCTGCGAGGTAGCGATGTGAGAATTTTGTTGCGGCGTGGACCGCTTCGTCCAGGATTCGCACGTTGTGATGTTTTTCGAGAGACGTGACGATTCCGCGCAACATGACTCTGCACTGTTCTTCGGTGGGCTCTTCGACTTTAACGACCTGAAAGCGCCGAGCAAGCGCGGCGTCTTTCTCAAAGAATTTTTTGTACTCAGACCAAGTGGTGGCTGCGATGGTACGGAGTTCGCCACGTGCCAAGGCGGGCTTGAGCAAGTTGGCAGCATCGCCTTGCCCCGCTGGGCCACCCGCTCCAATCATGGTGTGCGCTTCGTCGATGAAAAGAATGATGGGAGATGGAGAGGACTTTACTTCTTCGATCAACCCTTTGAGGCGATTTTCAAATTCACCTTTGACGCCGGCTCCGGCTTGCAATAGCGCGAGATCGAGCGAGCGGATAGTGACATTTTTGAGCGGCGGCGGAACGTCGCCGGCAGCGACGCGCAGCGCAAACCCCTCGACGACAGCGGTCTTGCCGACGCCCGCTTCACCGGTGAGGATGGGATTGTTCTGACGGCGGCGCGTGAGAATGTCGATAATTTGACGAATTTCGTGATCGCGGCCGAGGACGGCGTCAATTTTGCCGGCTTTGGCGTTGGCGGTGAGATCGATAGTGAACTGATTCAGATTTTGCTGTTTTCCCGCGGCGGGAACGCCTGCGGCACCCTGCGGCAGACCTCCGGCGCCGATGGGAACGGCCTGGGCGGTTTCCTGGTCCTCGGGCGAACCGGCGACGATGTTCCAGAAATCTTTGTGTAGTGCCTCGGCGCTGATTTTTTGAAATTCGCGCGTGACCTCGCGCATCAGGCGCGACAGATCGCCGGAACTGGCAATCGCGAGAATGCAAAAACCGGTGCGGACTTGCGCGGAGCCGAAATCAATGGAGCCGATGGTCCAAGCTTCGGAGAGCATGTCCGTAAGCGTGGGGCTGAAGGCGGGTGTGCGGGCGTTTCCGGACTTCAATTTATCGAGACTACGCGTGAGATCCCCGGTAAGGCGGGATTTATCGACGCTAAATTGTTTCAGGATACGGGGAAGATCGCTATCGGTGACGTCGAGTAACTTGAGAAGGAAATGCTCGACCTCGATGTCATAGTGAGTGCGCGCGAGGCAAAAACCCGCTGCGGCCTCGAGAGTATTCCGAGTGGTATCGTTGAGTTTTCCGATCAGACCTTTTAGATTTGCCGTCATAACAACCTCGCTTCGCTAGGCATTGAAAATAGTTTCTTCCGGATGGCGCTCCATGGGCTTTGATTTCATCCAAGTGACCCAGCCGAGCTGCGGGGCGCCGTCGCCTTCGCCGCCGAGTTGGCAAGGCGGAACTTCCTCTCGTTTGAGAATGAGCTGGACTTCGAAATCGATTTCCTCGTTGGTCCAAAAACGCAGGAGTGCGCGGAGCGGCTCGTAGGCGGAGCCGTTGGGCAGAAAATCCAGATAGTTTTCGAGATTGAGCGGCCCGATACGGATTCGCGCGCGCGACTGCTGGTTCCATACTTCGTCGCCGACAACGGCACCCATACCCAATTGTTCGGAGGGCGTGGAGCGCTCACCGATGCAGCATTCTGTGGCGTCGTCCAGGGGGAACCAGCCGCCGATTAGCTGGATCACTTCCACGGGGACTTCGAAATAATCGTTGAGGAGCAGCTCTAGAGCGTGCGCGGAATGAGGCCGTTGGCCGAGGATGCCGGCAAAAAAAAGAAACGCATCGTCGGGGACCGCGAGGCGCTCCTGCAAGCCGAGCGTGCCAAGACCGATTAGATCGAGCAGATGATGAGAGAAGCGATCTCGCTCCCCGCGCTCGTACGAAACGGCAAAGCGGTATTTTTCCCACGCCTGGTAGAAAAACGAAAGCATGCGGTGATGAAAGAGGTCGAGAAAATCACGGAGCGTTTTATCGCCCGAGCGCAAGCGAGCAAGAATGAGAGTCGTATAGAAGTGCGGGAGCGGACCCTGTGGGCCGGTAACACCCATGAAATTAACTGCCAGAGATGGCGTCTTCCCCTCTGGCCAATCGATGGACTGGATTTCGCTGGCGGGAAAAGAAAGCGAAGGGTGAGCGCCGAGGCGCGCGACTTCATCGGATGGATTCGTAAAGCGGCCGAGAGGCTTGCGATCGGGCGCCATGCGCTCGAGCAGTCGAATCGCCTGGAAGAATTCGAAGCGATAAGGTTCGCTGCGAAGCAGTTCCTCGACTTCCGAAAAATCTACAGGAGAATCACTTCCCCCGCCCGGGGTGGCCATTGACGGAGAACCTCCTTTCTTTGCTGGGTGCGGACGGCGAGTTGGCTGAAACTGTTCAGCGAAGCATAATGGCCCAGAAAGTATTCGAGAACGCTAGCGAATAGAAAAACGCCTCCGCCGACGAATTGTTCTTCGTCGAATTCCATTTCGACACGGTGACCGCGGACAAAGCCGATGCCATTTTCCGAAATGACGCGTGCGAAGTGGCGCGTGCTGGATAATTTCATCAATCCGGCGACTTGCCTTTCGTTATAGCCGGATTCTCCGAACGTGTAGAGGCGGAGAATTTCCTGGAGAGATTCCTTGCCTTCCTCCACGATGGAAAGATAGTTGAGAGAAAGGTGGGAGATGAGACGCCAAAGCATTCCTTTGCCAGTGGGAGGGCGGACGGAAGCGGAAGGCTTGCGCAAGGCCACGATGCGTTTGATGGAGGAGATGCCTTCGAGTTCGAAATCTCCGCGCTCGTTGCCCATTGGTAGCCGGTGGGGTAAATCGCGGTTCGAACAAGTGCAGTGGATGGTGGCAGAATCAGTGTCCGGGTGAAGCGGGCGGCCGCTTAGATCCAGGAAGGAGAGGTAGACATCAGTGCCCTCGTCATCTCGGCGTGTGGAGGCCTGCCTGCGGGAATGCCAGAAACCCTTGGGGCGTTCACGATGGCGCGAGGTGGTATGACGGAAACGGTAAAAGGGCTCGAATTTCAGAACTTCGTGAGTTTCCGGATCGGGCGAAATGACCTCTTCGATCGAAAAAATCTCCATGGCGCGGCGACGGCGCACATCGGGAGTAATCAGATACTCGGTGTGAGTTTGATCGAGGCGAATCGGTTCGGCAGTATGAGCGAAAAGATTCACCGCGGGGGAACAGCCGAGACGGAGAGTGTCCTCGGAAATGTTTAGCTCGAGGGTTTGCTGGCGCTCGGCGCGTTCGAATCGTGAAATGAGAAAGACGATTTCGATACGAGGGCCAAAACCCGAGGTGCGAAGGTTTCCTAAACCCTTTAAATCAACAAAGAAAAATTTTTCGGGAAAATGAAAATATTCCTGAAGCAGCCGGTAGCCGGAAAAAGCGCGGCGGGGGTATGGCAGCAGAGCTTCGGAGCCGGTGAACCCGGCGGGCTGGACGTGCGAACCGGGAAAAGAGATGGCATTCTTCCTCGTATTTGGCGTACGGTCTCGAACGAGAACTTGCGCGCAGTTGTTGCACAACAATTCGTACAAAGTGTGAATTAGACTGCTTTCACCATTGAGGTAGAAGCGGAGTGAACTCAATTCCAGTTTATCGAAGGTGACGTCTGGGAAACATTCGAGTTCGAGGCGCAGAGCGGCTACGGCGTCTTGCGATTTGACGGCCGGGCGCACTCGGTCGGGAGTAACCCACTGGGCTGCCGCAATTTTCAGCGGCCACAACGTGGTTTCGAAGCAAGTTTTGAATTTGCAGGGATAGCCGTCAACAGGCTGAGAATAAAGCATCGAATCGCGAGGGATGGGGAGGCCCGTAGTCAGCTTTCCCTGTTCCGGGTCCAGATGAAATTGCACGATGGTGGAAGAAGGGATCGGGCGGATGAAATGCGGATAGAGGACACTAAGCAGGGCTTCCGTGATTTCGGGAAATTCGTCGTCGATCTTAAGGTGAACGCGAGCGGCCAAAAAGGCGAAGGATTCGATGAGGCGTTCGACGTGGGGATCTTCGCAACGGTTGGGATCCAGAAGCAAACGCGAGGCAACTTTCGGATATTTCTCCGAGAATTCGACGCCCATTTGGCGCAAATAGGTTAATTCGCGTTCGTAATACTCGAGCAGCTCGTCACGCATGGTCGTCTCCGGAAATCTGGACCTCGAGGCTGGTCAATTCGATGGAGGCGTCGTACACGACGTGTTCGGGGAGCGGATCGATGCGAAGCATCCCGTCAATGGCGAAACGCAGTACGCGCGATAAGCCGACGGCAGGAATCAGGGAAACTCGCACGCCATCAAGTCTCCCTTCAAAAGTTTTCACAGCTGTTTCAATCGACTGGAGCAATTTGGTTTGTTCGTAAAGAAAATTGGCGGGCATGGAAGTGATATCGGGAAGGCCGTAGTAGTAGACGGAGCGGAGAATCTCGACGGAGCCTTCAGGAATAATATCGGGAGTGCGGCGCGTGTTCAGAAGGCTTTCGAGGTCGCGACGGACAGCGGTCTTGAGGTGGGCGAGCGAAACGCTGCGAGTCATTGGCGCTTCGGACTTGATCTTGGGCTCATCATCCAGGAGACGATCCAAGAGCGACAATCTCATGGGCGCGTTGGCATCGTGGTCCGGCATCGGCTACCTCAGAGCCAGCGCTTGACCGGGATCAAGCCGGCAGAGCTTCTGATAGATTTTTTGTTTTTCCGCGTCGTCGCGGCCCAGTTTTTCGGCACAACGGTAAAGCAACGCAAGAGGCTGCGCAACGATGGCGGCGTCTTCCCATTCTTCGAGTTTGCGGCGCTCGATTTCTTCTGCAAGTTCAACAAGGATGGGGTACGCGATGGCTTCGTGCTTGGTTGCGAGAAAAATATTGGCGAGTTGGATGTGCCGTTGGAAGCGGCCTCGACCGGTACGCTCGTTGTTCATTTCTCGAGTCAATAACCCGATCGCTTCTTGCACTTTTCCTGAACGCGCCGCCTTCATGGCTAGCTCGACGACGTCGGGAGCTTTTTCTCCATTGGTGGCATCGGATTGCGAACTCAAAGACGCAGCCGCTGGCACGTATTCCGGTTCGCTGGGGGCCGGGGGAGGCGGCGGTGGAGGTGGCGGCAATATGCTTTCTTTGAGCCAGGTCTGTGTTTCTGCATTGGCGGCGGGAGTGTCGTCCATGAGCGAGGAAGTGAGCAGATCAGGATAGTCGGCAAGGAGCGTCTTCAGTTCAGAACGAATCCCGGCCGCAACCGGTTCGTAATCCGAACCGAGAGATTCGCACGCGCGCACGGCATAGCGCTGCAGATCGATCCAGCCGATTCCGCAGGGAAGACTCATGACCTGCTCGGCGTTTTCCAGAACTCCAGCCCAATCCCCATCCATGGACATTTTCTTGATCAGTGTGCGCTTTTCCGTGGGCGGAGCTTCCAGGAGCGCTGGATTAAGCGAGGCGCCCGCGGCGCGAAGCTCTCCCCAGCGCATGGCTCGAAGCAAGAGATAGGGAACAGGATTTTGCGGATTCTCGTGGCGCAAAAAGTGAGCCACGATAGTCAGCCGCTGCATGGCATCGTCGCGATCGGCGGGCTCGGCCGTGACGGATCGTTTTTTGGCTGTGGGCGCGGCTGAACTAGCTGCCGTGGTGGCGGATTCTCCGACAACTTCCTCGGTCTCCGTTTCGGCTGGCGCCTCCGCTACTTCTTCTTCTGACGCGGCAGGCTGATGGTAGTGCTTCACCACGTCCTGCAAGTCTTCGAGAGCGGCCCGGAGGTTGGCGAAGTTGGGAGCTTCCCGCCCGAACTTTTCGTCGCTCAAAGTCTCGAGCGACAGCACCGATTCGAGAGCGGCAACGAGATTGGCCCCAAGCTTTTCGTAGAAAGCGTCGCCCGTGGCGCGGACAGCCTCATCGAATTCTTCCGCCGTGCATTTCTTTTCTTCGATGGCGGCGGCGCGCTCAGCTGCTTTCACATCGCTGGCGGCAGCATCGGCTTCATAACCGACGCGGCGCGATTCCTGAAATTTGAAAAAGTCCAGCTTGTTCTTGGTGAGAGGA
The DNA here is from genome assembly GCA_035314345.1 of Candidatus Acidiferrum sp. GTDB lineage: Bacteria > Acidobacteriota > Terriglobia > Acidiferrales > UBA7541 > Acidiferrum. The sequence continues at coordinate 97,312 of DATFZQ010000101.1, read as the reverse complement.
AGCCGGCGCACAGCAACATCGAGCTTGGAACCGACCCAAGCGAGCGGTGCGGAGCGGAACTCCAAATCGTCTTCATCGATTTCCGGGTAGAGCGTGTCCCAAAACGTTTCCATGAATCCACGAAGCAGGTCAAGGCCTTCGCGAAGACCCGCGACGTGATCGCGGAACAGAATGGCTTCGGTCAGCCAAGCGCCAATCTGCAGATCCTTGGTTTTAGTGGAAAGCGCCTCGGTGGCCAGCTTGATAACGAGGGGGTAATCGGCCTTCTTTACTTCGCGGGACCAGTCTCCCTGCGGAAGAACGTCTTCTTCGCGGCGCGCTTCGCGAATCTTATCGTAGACGGGGTCGTAACGAAGACTCTTTCCGCTGGGGTTATCACCAGGAATGGGGTTGAGCAGACCATCGGGCAAGGGCATGGCCGTCAAGAGGCCGTCTGGACCATAGTGATTTGCACGCTGCGGAGATCCAGAAGCGGCCACTCCTCATCATCGGCAAGCAACATTTTTTGGCCGACGGGCAAAACTTCGCCATCCGCAGTTTCTTCCCAGAGCGTCGCACGACCCAAGCGGACCGCCGTGTCGGGATGTTGCGCTGCAAACGGCGTCAAGACTGGCAGAAGGACTTCGCCGAGTTCCCGCTCCTGGTATTTGTCTGAAGTTCGAACTTTCGCTGGAAGCCAGAGGAGATCACGGAGACGCTTGGGAGGCTCGATGTCGATCGAAGTAAGCAGTGCGAACGGGATCCACATATAAGAACCCGCGGCGAAGACTTCCAGGTTCGCTCCAACCCTCGGATCAGCATCGACAAGAGAGTGGTACAACTTCCCGTTCACCTTGATGGACAACTCTTCCGGAACGGCGGCCCCCCGCTGCAAAGGATACTCTTTCTTGCTAAACATCTCGTGGCGAGTTCTTTCAGCGTGCAAGGCCGCGTGATAGAGGAGCGCGCCCATCTCGGCCGATTGGCTGCCCTGGGCGGCGAGATCCAGATGCTTTTCGGCGCGGGAAAAATCTCCGGAAAAACAAAGAAGCTCGAACAAGAAGGTGCGGCGCTTGACGTCCTGCGGATTATCGCGAACTTCGGAGCTGACCGCCTGAATGGCTTCGTCAAGTTTTCCGGCTTGTAATAGTTGCTGTGGGGTCATAGAGCGTCCGTGTGGCGCTCGAGACGCGAGCGCTGGGCAAGGCCAAAAAGAGCTGTCTCGGCCCTCATCGCGAGGGCCGAGCGCAGCCCAAACTCACTCGACGGCCAGTGCGGGGCTCAGGCCGCCTGTGCTTTCGCAAGATCGTAACTAATGGAGCCAGTCGAAGAGACCGTGCCCTTGGACGCATCCTGCACGAAATACTCGTAAGTGATCTTGGAGAAGTTCAGCGAGAAGGAATCCACGAGCGCCTCACTGCCTTCCGATCCGCCGCTTTGGTACGACGAGACCAGGCAATGCTCCAAGGTGATCTTGAGAAAGTCATAAGGCTTGGTATCGCCGCCGGACTTGCGGCAGCTCAGAACGCCCTTGTCAATGTGCGACCCCTTGGTACACGCTTGGATCAGTTTTGGAGATGCCTTGCTGACCAAGGCCTGCAAGGAAAGATCCGTTGACGAAAATTTGCCCGAACCCCCGCCCGAACCAGCGGCGAAAGTTCCACTATTGTGTCCACTCCAAGTCCAGCTCACTACCTCAATCTCTTTCGTGTGGCCTTCTTTTTGGGATTCACCCTCACAGCCGTCCAGCTTCAAATAAAAGTCCGTTGCCATGGATTCTCTCCCTCCTCTTTTGATCTATCAAAACCTGGAAAGCGTGAACTTCACAGCTTGCGCTGCGAAATGCCGCTCACCAAAAATTACCCCCTGGCGGACTTCGGCAGTTCGGCTACGAGCCGCAGGGAGACCGTCAGTTCATCCAACTGGAAGTGCGGACGCAGAAACGCGATCGCCCGGTAGACGCCCGGCTTACCCGCCACCTCTTCGACGTCGACGCGAGCTTCGCGGAGCGGGTATTGCGCTTTCGCGGCCTGGCTCGCGGTGTCGTCCAAAACCACATACTGGCTGATCCAGCGGTTTAGAAACTGCTCGCAATCCTTGCGAGACATGAAACTGCCAATCTTGTCTCGCATGATGGCCTTCAGGAAATGTGCAAACCGGGAGATGGCCAGAATGTATGGCAACTGAGTGGAAAGCCGCGCGTTGGCGTTGGCCGCGGCTTTGTCGTATTTCTTGGCCTTGTTGCAGGATTGCACGCTGAAAAACGCAGCATAATCGGTGCCCTTACAGTGCACTAGGGGAATCAGTCCCTGATCAGCGAGTTCTTTTTCGCGCCGATCGGTGATGGCAATTTCGGTCGGGCACTTTAGAGCCACGTCTCCTTCATCAGTATGAAATGTGTGCGCGGGGAGCCCCTCCACAAGTCCGCCGCCTTCCACACCGCGGATCGCAGCGCACCAACCGTACTTCGCGAAGGCTTGCGTAAGCCGCGCGCCCAGGGCGTAAGCCGCGTTGCCCCATAGATATTTCGAGTGGTCAGAACCATCCACGCCCTCTTCGAAATTAAAGTCGTCGATGGGCTTGGTGTCCTTCCCGTACGGAAGGCGCATCAGCACGCGAGGCATGGCCAGTCCAACGTAGCGCGAATCTTCGCTGGCCCGGAATGACTTCCACTTAGCGTACTCCGTGCTGTCAAAGATTTTCCCAATATCGCGCGGATCGCCGAGCTGCGCAAAGCTGTCAAGATTCAGAAGTTCTGGAGACGATGCGGTTAGAAAAGGAGCATGGGCCCCAGCGGCCACTTGGGAAACTTTTTCGAGCAGTTCGATGTCCTCAGGATGCTTGCTGAATTCGTAGTCGCCGATCAAGGCGGAGAAGGGCTCGCCACCGAAGATGCCGAATTCATCTTCATAGACTTTCTTGAACATCACGCTCTGATCGAATTCGGGAGCGCGCTGCAAGTCGCGCAGCAGCTCTTTCTTGCTGACGTTGAGAACGCGAAGCTTGAGCATGGCGCTGGTTTCGCTTTGGTCCATGAGGTACTTGATGCCGCGCCAGCTGGCTTCCAGCTTCTGAAACGCAGGATTGTGAAGGATTTCGTTCAATTGCAGGGAGATAAGATGATCGATCTGGGCCACGCGGGCATTGATCGTGGCGTCGGCGTCGCGCGAGAGCTTCATCTCGCCTTCGAGCACTTGCGCTACGAACTCCTTGACCATATCCCGGCCGCGATCGCGCGCGACCTGTTCTTTTCCAAATCGCCCTTGCTCAACTATCTGGTCCAATAGGCTCGATTCAGTCGTCTTAGCTTCCGCCGATTGAGCGGCTGCTTTTTCCGGCTTACTCATCAGAGCCTCCCTTGGGCTGATCCTTCGCGAGTTCTTTCTTCAGTTGATCGGCCTTTTGAGTATTGCCGACGGCTTCCATCAAAAGGTCGTCGAGCTTATCGTTACCCTGAAGTGCGCCACGGAGATCGCCGAGCTTCTGGCGGAGGTCAAGAAGCTCGCGCAGAGGTTTGACGTTCTTGGCGACACTGGCGGGGTCAAAGTCATCCAGACTCTTGAAGTCTATGTCCACCTTGAGCTTACCGGCGTCGGCTTCATCGCTGAGTTTGTTGTCAACCTCAAGCGAGAGATGCGGCTTGAAGCTCTCCAGCACGCTATCAAAGTTGTCTGGGTTGATCTCTACAAAGCGGCGGTCCTTGAGCTTAGGTAGTGCTTCCGTGGGCTGGCCGCTAAGGTCGGCCAAAATGCCCATGACAAAAGGCAGTTCTTTCACCTCAATGGCGTCGCCGACCTCGACATCGTAGGTGACGTGCACTCGAGGCGGACGAACCCGCTCGAGCTTCTTGTGGACGCTTTCCTTTGCCATGTGTTCCCCTTAAGTCTCCCTCTCATTGCGGGTAGTGGTTTGAGAGCGAGAATCGTTTCTCCGAGGCAGGTTACCCGATTGCATCGGCACGGTTTATCACGATTCCTGCTGTCCGTCAATTAGTTCTCTGGTCCTAGGACTGGGCCGAAATCGACTATCCAAGTATCTCAAACTGAGAATGACAACTCCGCCTGGGCGAAGGTCTTGATGAACGGCCAGCGAACAATGCAACCATTGGAATCTCCCCATTGTTCGAGGGGCGACTCGACTCCGCTTGATCTGCCCGTGTGCTCGATGCGGGCCAGCGGTGTGATGATAAGTTCGCCCCTCGGTTGCCGGTGTCCAACGCTTCATCATGCTGCACACTATCACGCAAGACGCTGGTCGGCACAATGCACTGGGGATGAACTGAGTAGAGATTCGAGATGAACCAGTATCTAACATAAAAGACAGGGATTAAGGCGAAAAGGAGTACCGCAAGGATTGACAAAGGCGGGCGCTGCCTCCATCTGCGCCTTCGGATGGCTATATTGCCTTGAAAAGGGCGGCATTCGCGCGCCGCTTTGAGAATCGCTTGGCTCCAGAGAGCGTTAGCTCCTCTTGTAGCCAATAACCACTCGAATCTCTTTTGACTTTCACGCACCGCACCTGCTAGCTTAGCCGCAAGCCATGCGCCAGCTTCAACCTGTCATCTGGTCCAAAGGCACCTTCCTAACGCCGCAACACCTGCAGACGCGCGACCGCTATGTCGAGAGTTGCCTACAATTTCGCCTTGAAGGGCTGAACTTTCGCCCCTGGGGATTCCTCGACCTGGAAATCAATCAGGAGGCCTTGACAGAGGGCAATTTCGCACTGACCCGTGCTTCCGGGCTTTTTGCCGATGGACTTCCATTTGAAATCCCCGAATCCGACGCCGCTCCGGCCCCTAAACCTCTAGGGCTCTTTTTTGAGGCTGAACAAACCGCGCTGGATATCTTCCTGGCGATTCCCGAATACAGGCCGCACGGGCTAAACGTCTCGATTGCACAGAAAAATGCCGATGTCAGGTATCTCTCTGAAATCGTAAATCTGAAGGACGAAAATTCCGGCCTGTCAGAAAAACCTGTGCAGATCGCAAGAAAGAATCTGCGGTTTCTCGTTGCGGGAGAGTCGCGCGAAGGATGTAATTCCTTGCAAGTCGCGCGCGTTCAGCGGACTGGCGCGGGTACCTTTCGGCTTGACCCACAGTACATCCCTCCACTGCTGGATATCGCGGCAAACGACTACCTGATGGGAATCGCGCGGCGGCTGGTTGAGATTCTCGCGGCAAAAAGCAGCATTCTTGCAGGCGGCCGGAGACAGCGCAGCGCGGGACTTGCGGATTTTTCCGCGGCGGATATCGCAAGCTTCTGGCTGCTCTACACAGTGAACGGACACTTCCCTGCTTTGCGCCACATTCACGACGTGCGGCACGGCCATCCCGACGTTCTGTTCCGATTGCTCACGTCGCTCGCCGGAGCGTTAAGCACCTTTTCGCTAAAGATCCAGCCGAGAGACTTGCCTCTCTACGATCACGAAAACCTAGGCGGCTGCTTCACGGATTTGGATGAAAAACTGCGCGAGCTTCTGGAAACGGTAGTCCCAAGTAACTTCGTTGCGCTCCCCTTGAAACTGGTGAAGCAATCCATCTACTCGACGAGCATTGATGACGACCGCTATCTGACGGGAACGAAATTCTATTTGGCGGTCAGCTCCACCATGAACCACGGGGATTTAATCAAGAAGGCGCCCCAGCTGATCAAAGTTTGTTCCGCGGCGCAAATCGAACAGTTGGTGCGGCAGGCGCTGCCAGGCATGCAGCTTACCCATGCGGTGAGGCCGCCGGCGTCAATTCCCGTGAAACTGAATTACCAGTATTTCAGCTTGAATCAGTCTGGGATGGCTTGGGAAACCGTGGCGAAAGGCCGCAGCTTGGCTGCTTTCGTGCCCAGCGACATTCCCGAACCCCAGCTCGAACTTCTTATCCTGCTGCCGCAGGCAATCTAAGCTCTTCCGTTTGAAGAAACCCTCCGCCGATCAAAGTCGCGAGTAGGTGGCAAAACTCTTCCACGGGCGTCTCAGGAACGATCCACTCGTTTTGTTTGGCGATTTCGATTAATTCAACGACGGTAGTCTTGCCGTCGCAGCGCGGCAAGAGCAGCGTCATCCAGGGCTGCACTCGGAGTTCGGTCGCAAACGGTTGCTTGGTCGAGAGAGTAATACTTTCTGGAGAGATCTCGCCGTCGCGCAGGACGTGCCGCACGGTGATTTCGGTTCCAGGAGTAGCTAGAAGCTTGGCCTGGAGGAGCCTTTGCGCAGCGCCTTCCAGGCGAATTTCCGTTTCCCATCGCATGGCCCACTCCAGTGCGGCAGCGGGTGTGGAACTGCCAAGATCCCGCCGAATGTTGAACGCGGGCCGCTGCTCAGCGAGTCGCTGAATCACCACAATTCCAACCACGAGGCCTCGCACCTCGTTCTTTTCAAAGAGCCTTTCCCATTGCGCGAATTGTTCTCTGCCGCCGCTCTTGCTAACTGTTTCATAAAGGGAAAATTGGCGTGGTTCTAGGGTTTGGATCGTGAATAAAGCTACGTCAAAATCCTGATGCTTCTGTCCGAGCCACTCTCGAATGCGTTCTTCAAAAGGATGGCCGGGCCGCTCCGTTCCGAGCGTTCGGCAGTAGAGGCGCCCGCCCGGTTTTAGCTTGCCTGGAAGTTCGGCGATGATTCGCTTGGTGATTTCCTCGCCAATCTCGCCGCCACCGTAGAAGATTTCCGCTGGCTTGAGGACAGGCACGTAAGGAGGATGGGCGGCGATGCGGTCAAAAGTGCGGCCCTGCACCGGCTCGTAGAGATCGCCGGTAGCAAAGATTACATTGTGGATGCCGTTGAGTGCCGCGTTGAATCTTGCGAAATCCACCGATCGCTCGGCGATATCAGTGGCCCAAACGTTTTGGGCTGACTGTGCAGCGAGCAAAGCAGCTGGCGCCGTGCCAGCGCAAAGTTCCAGGAAATCTTCGCAGGGCGCGTACGAGGTGTAGTCGATAAACTGCCTGACCGCCTTCGTGAGTGCCGGATAGACAATGTCGGGAAACATTGGCCGAAGGGAGTGATCTGGTTTTGTCCAGCGATCCGAGGCAATGAATAAGTCTCGAATCGGATAGAGGGCAACGCTGGCGACGCAGTTGCTAGCCTCGTCGGCGTCGGACAGAACCAAACCAGTCTGGGTAAATGCTTGCCAGACGTCCGCCGGGAAAAGAGGCACGACTTCGCTGGCGGACAGGGATTCACCAAACACGAAGAGCCGGATGATGGCGTCGAGACTGCTGCCCAGTTCGCGCTTCAAAGGCGGGTGCGTGCTAAGTCCCGTAAGGTCCAATTCCTTGCCGGGTTTGAGTTCAAGCCATTGCCGGAGGGTCTCCTCGGTTAATCGGCACTGCAAAAAATGAGCGCGGAGCACGGCAAACTGCTCCGGGGTGCCCATTTGTAGGAGAGGCATGCACGTATCTCGCTAACGGCGCGGGCATAATATCAAATACCAACACAGGCAGGGTGAATGTCTTGACATCCATCAACGTGAACGCCATAGTTAGGCTCGTTTCAACCCTTTAGGGGCTTTACCGGTCTTTATTCTGGCTGAAGACCGGCCACGAGTCGCGTGCGTCCGTCGAGCGGGGAAAAGGCGCGCTGGCTGAACAACGATGCGGCGATTGTTGCACAGCCTCATAGGAGAGCTGGTTCTCGCTGGGTGAGACGTGGCATCCCCGCGCTGAGCCCGGCATAATCTACGGAACAATGAAGCATCTTTCCAAGGTGGTGTGGCACGAGGGGATGTACCTGGGCCCCCATCACTTCCAGGTCCAATCCCAATCTTTTGAAGACCTCGTTCACTTCTCGACATCCAGCCTGTGGTTTGCTCCCTATGGCGTGATCAACTGCAAGCTCGACGCGGACGCGCTGCAAAATGGAATGCTCTCGGTGGTGCATGCGCGCGGGCTATTCCCTGACGGCATGCCGTTTCAAATGCCTGACGCTGATGCCCTACCCCCAGTTCTAAACATCAACGAGCTTTTTTCCGCTACACGCGAATCTCTTTTGGTGCTTCTTGCGGTGCCGGAGCGGCGGCCTGAAGGTCCGAATTGCGCGCTCGACTCCGAACCGTCGCCAATGAATTTGCGCTACCAGGCAGAAATGCTGACTTTGCCCGATGAGAATACCGGGCGCGACGAAAAACAGATTCAGATTGGCCGGAAGAATATTCGTTTTGCACTGGAAACCCAGGACAATGCAGGGCTCGTGACGCTACCTGTCGCGCGAGTTCTGCGCGATGGCTCGGGGCGGTTTATCTTCGATCCCAGTTTTATTCCTCCGTGCCTGCAAATCAGCGCCAGCGAACGATTGTTAGTCATCGCTCGAACTCTGGTGGACATCCTCGACGAAAAGAGCGCCTCGCTTTCGCGCGCGCGGCGAGCCACGGCACAGGGCCGCGCTGGTTATTCTTCGGAGGAAATCGCAAGTTTCTGGTTTGTCCATACGGTCAACGAGAGTCTCTCTGTTCTGCGCCATTTGAGTGTCTCCGAACGAGGCCATCCGGAGCAGCTGTATGTCGAAATGTCGCGGCTCGCGGGCGCCTTGTGCACGTTTGGGCTGGAATCCCATCCTGAATCGTTGCCGGCCTACAATCACGATGATTTGGAGAAGTGTTTCGGCCCTCTAAATCAGCACATTCGCGCGCATCTTGAGCTTGTCGTGCCATCGAATTGTTTGCAGATCCCACTGGTTTTGGCGGGACGAAATTTCCGCAACGGAGATGTCTTGGATCAGCGTTGTCTGGACCGCGCGCGATGGGTGCTTGCCGTTCGTGCGGAGACTGGCGAGGCGGAAATTATCGCCAAAACGCCGCGCTTGATAAAAATATGTTCGAAAGATTTGCTGCCAGAGCTGGTAAAAACGGCCCTGCCCGGTCTTGGACTTGTTCATTTGCCGATTCCGCCGTCGGCCATTGCGCCAAAAGTGGAGTTTCAGTATTTCGGCATCAGCCGCACCGGCAATTCCTGGGAACACATCGTGCAAACACGAAAAGTCGGCGTGTACGTTCCCGACGATTTGCCCGGGGCAGAAATCGAGCTTCTGGTTGTCTTGGAGTCCTAGGAGGAACCGGTGGGAGCCACGATGTTCGGGGCCACGAGCCTGCAACCCCGCGAAGTATCCACCAAGCGGCGCACGGAAAATCTCGCGTATATCTACCAGCAGATTTTGACGGTGATTGTGCGCGTGCGGCAGAACCGCCAGGCCGTCTCAGATGCCAACGCGTTCCGCGCAAACATTCAGGCCGGTTTACGGGCGGCGGAAAAAGACGCAGTGAAGAAAGCGTACTCTCCCGACGACATTCGTACGGCTACACTCGCGGCAGTCGCTTATTTGGACGAGTCCATTCTGAATTCCAGCAATCCCGTCTTCAGCTCCTGGCACAGCATGCCTCTGCAAGAAGAAATGTTTGGGCACCACGTCGCAGGTGAAACGTTTTTCGAAAACCTTGAAAAACTTTTGTCCCGGCAAGATTCGCATGACGCGGCAGATGTGCTCGAAGTCTACGCGTTGTGTCTCTTAATGGGCTACAAGGGACGCTACGGCCTCTCTGGTCCGGAGGCAACTCGTCCCATCATCGACTCCACTCTGGAAAAAATCCGCCGCATCCGCGGACCTCTTGTAGGACTCTCGCCCGCCTGGTCCGTTCCCGAAGGCGGAGCCGTGGCTGCGAAACGCGATCCCTGGGTTCGGCGTCTTGCGTTTGGAGCGATGGGATGCGTGGTTCTGGGGATTCTTTTTCTTCTCGTTTTCAAGATGCGAGTACTTGCAGGGGTATCGGACATTCACGCGATAGCACCTCTAACCCACCCGTAGGGAGTGTAGATGCGATTCCACTGGGAACATCTTGCGGCCGGAGCGGCAGCCATCGTTGTCTTGATGCTGACGTGGTTCGCTGGACCGATTTTTCATGTCGTTGGCACAAACGCCCTGGTGCTGCGCGCTGGCATCCTCTTGCTGGGTGTCATCGCGATCATTGGATTGCTTCTCTGGGCGCGTTCCTCGCGGCCTTCCCTGCCCGCGGCTGAAGAACCCCGCGCCCCGGCCGCGCCCGCTATTGCTGGTATTTCGTTCGGGGCCTCAGCTGGAGCTTCCCAGGATGTGGACATCTTGGTTCGCGATGCCGCCGGCAAAGTGGCGGCGGCACGGCTGGCGGCGGGCGCGCAACTTTCCTCGCTCCCCGCAGTCTTCTTGCTCGGAGAGACCGGCGCTGGCAAAACAAGCGCGATGGACCAAAGTGGCCTGGATGCAGAGCTTCTCGCGGGCCAGGTATATCAAGAAAGCAGCATCGTCCCGACACGCGTGGCGAATCTTTGGTTCGCGCGCAAAACGGTTTTTGTGGAAGCCGGAGGCCCGCTGCTGGATGATGCAGGCTCCTGGGGGCGCCTCGTCAAACACTTCGTGCCTAGCCGGTTCCGGTCGATTTTCGGCGGCGCGAGCCTGGCGCCGCGTGCCGCGCTCGTCTGCGTGGATTGCGAAAAACTGGCACGTGAGGCCGCGCTCGACAAAATCGTGGCGCAAGCGCGGAAGCTTCGTGCGCGCCTCGAAGAACTCGCCTATCACATGGGCGTCAGCCTTCCCGTTTACGTACTTTTCAATCGCTCGGATCGCATCCCCTATTTCGAAGAGTTTGCAGGCACTTTCAACAACGAAGAAACTTCGCAAGTCCTTGGTTCTACCTTGCCACTCGTTGGTTCCACTAGCTCAGGCGTTTATGCCGAGCAGGAAACCAAGCGCCTCACAGCCGCATTCCAGGCAATCTTTTTCACTTTGGCGGAATGCCGCCCCGGCCTCTTAAGCCGCGAGCGCAACAGCGATCGCCAAGCTGGCGTCTACGAGTTTCCGCGTGAATTCGGAAAGCTTAGCAAGCCCCTTGTCCAGTTTCTTGTGGACCTCTGCCGGCCCGGCCATCTGCGCACAGGACCCTTTCTTCGCGGCTTTTACTTTGTGGGGCAGCGGATCATCACCGTTTCCTCCAGCGCCGGCCAAACGATGCTCGGCCAACGCGCGGCGCAGCGCGCCCCCGGCGGATTCAACCCGGAGGCAACAAGTTTGATCAGCGCGCAAGATTCCGCTGCCAAGACCTCTTGGTCTGCAGGAACATCCTTGGAAGGCGCGAGCGAAGCGCGCAGATCCGTGCAACGTGTTTTCCTGAGCCACGTCTTCAGCCACGTTTTGTTGCAAGATCGCACCGCGCTCGGTGCCAGCGGGACCAGCACCCGCGGGGACTTTGGCCGCCGCATTTTGTTTGCCTCCATCGCCGCCCTAGCAGCGATATGGATCGTCGTCACGATCATTTCGTTCGCCGGAAATGCGCACCTGGTTTCAAGCGTTCGCGGTGCCGCTCAGGATCTTGCCTCGGTTCAGAATCTCGGCGCACAGCAGCCGACCTCGGATTCGTTGCGCAAACTCGACTCTCTCCGGCAGACTCTCGTCCAACTTCGCGATTACAAGCAGAACGGTGCGCCATTGCATCTTCGTTGGGGCTTATACGCGGGCAACGACATGTTCGAAGACGCGCGCGCGATCTATTTCCATGCGTTCGATCAGGTTCTCTTTCAACACGCAAAACACAATCTTTTTGCCGATTTAAGGACTTACCAGGGCGACCCTCAGCCGACGGCGGATTCCGGCGCAGCTTACGACGCCCTGAAAGCGTACCTGCTCACCACGTCCGAATCTCCGCGGAATACGGGAGAGTTTTTGCAAGACTTCCTCATGAAGGATTGGAAGCGAGACTTAGGCGACATCGATCCGGAGCGCACCGATCTTGCCGCGCAACAATTTGCGTTTTATAGCTCCGAATTGACAACCGACAACCCCTATTCGAAAACCAATGACACCGCCTTAGTTGGCCAGGTTCGCGCTTATTTGAATAAGTTCTCAGGTCTGCAGCGTCTGTATACCAGCATGCTCACGGACGCGCGGCAAAAGGCAAAGAGCTACCGCTTCGCCGCCGCCCATCCTGAAGGTTCGGAAGTTCTGCGCGCCAGAACGGACGTCGACGCCGCATTCACTTCGGACGGCTGGAAGGTCATGGATCAATCCATTCAGCACCCCAATGCAGTCCAGGGCGAGACTTGGGTGCTTGGTTCGGCAACAAGCACGAACCTCAGCACGGCCGAATTGGGTGCGCAGCTCCGAGCTATGTATGAGAAGGATTTTATTGCGCAGTGGCGAGCGTTTTTGAACGCGACAGCGATCCTGCCCTATAGCAGTGATCCCGACGCCGCCTCAAAACTGTCCAAGCTCTCCGCGAACTCGTCGCCGCTCCTCGCCCTCCTCTGTGATGTTGCGGACAATACAAACGTGCAGTCCACCGCGATTAAACTGGCTTTCCAGGCGCCGCAGCAGGTCGTCGCGCCGGGTTGCGGAGTGCAGAAGAAATACGATCAGGCTTCCAATGATCCGTACATGAAGGGCCTCTTGAGTCTGCAACAGTGCGTGCAACAAGTTGCCGATGCTCCTCGGGAACAAAAGGACGCTCAGAAAACCACTTGCGCGCCTACGGTTTCGCAGGCTCACCTCGCTTCAGCACAACTCGCGCAAGGTCTCCCCACCGATCCCGACGGCCATGTTGACCAAACTGTGGGCACGCTTCTGGACGAGCCCATAAAGGGTTTGCAGAGAATATGGATTTCAACGGCTGGCTCAGGTGAAGGAATATGTACGCCGTATAAAGCGTTGCAGACTGCTTATCCCTTTAACGCGCATAGTAACCGGGAAATTACGTTGGCGGAATTCAATGAATTTTTTCAGCCGGTAAAGGGAAAGCTTTCTCAATTCCTGGTCGCGCAAAAAAACAATTTGAGTTTGCAAGGAACAACTTATGTTCGCGCGCTTGGAACCTCGACGCCAGTTGGAAGTAATTTCCTTCGCACTTTAAATGAGCTCTACGCCATTCAGCTGGCCGCTTATCCCAATAACGCACCTGATCCACGTTTCGAGTATTCAGTGACTGCACACCTTCCCGACGCCGGTGGCTTCAAGAACGAAAAGTTGATGTTCGACGGGCAAGAATGGGTAGTTAGTGGAAATGGCGGAACCAGGAAGTTTGTATGGCCCGGCGCTGCGATGCAGGGCGCCACACTAACCCTGAATAATGGCGGGGACTTGGAGGTTGCACGCTATCAAGGCCTCTGGGCCGTGTCTCATTTCTTCTCCGCATACAAATGGCAAGCTTCGGGGAATGGCTATGTCATTCAAGGCCCGCTTATCGGCCCGACCGGGCAGGCTATCCGAAGCAATGACAAGCCGGTTGAAGTGCGCTTCGATGTAGACTTTAAGGGTGTTCCCTTCTTCCAGGCAGGTTTCTTATCGGGCTACACTTGCTCGGCGATGAGCAAGTAATGGAGCGGTGCAGGAGATTAGCGCTGAAAGGTAATCCTGAGCGGAAAGCGGACGGTTACCGGCTTTCCATCCGATTTGGGTGCGGTCGTCTTCCAGTGTTTGGAAGCATCTTTTACTTTTTTGAAGAAGTCCTTGTCGGCGTCGCCTTCTTTGTCAATCTTCACGTTCCCGCTGGGCTCGACCGTAACCATTACCGTGAACGAGTACGGCAGCTTCCCCGGTTTGTTTGCAACATCCGGAAAATCCACCATCGGAGTTCCGACCCACTCCAGCGGCGCGCTCGCATCTAATTTTGCGCAAGAGACGTAACCCGCAACGGATGGCGCCTCCGCGGCACCTCGCCCTGGACCGCAAGAAAGCGCGGGCAAGACAAGTTTTCCCGCGGTCTGTGTCAATGCTTGAATCGCGTTGGGAATAGTTGTCTTGACGTAAAGCGCTGCCTGATCGCGGAAGATACCGCTGCCGTTGGCTATTTTCAGGAATTCCTGACTCACGCCGTGGTTCAATGCCTCCACGTCTTTCCTTTGCTTTGCTTGCTCAAAATGTTGTTGGGCGGTCTCGAAGGCCGCCTTGTCGCCGTTCTTCTCCGCCGCTTTGCTGTAGGCGTCCGCAAGGCGCTTCTCCAGTTCGCGCATGGGTGCGGTCAGGGCAGGATCTTCGGCGCGCCCTCCAAATACGTGCAGCTCGTCTTGCGCACGCTGGATGGCCGCGGTATCGCTCCTGGTTTCCGCGGCTTGCGCGTTGTTCTTAATCTGTTCGAACTGCTGCTGCTCGGCGGCGTGCAATTCCTTCACAAGTGTTTCGTGAGTCTTGGTCCATTGCTGGGCAGAATCCGCCTGGGCCTTGGCCGCACGGAAGGAGCTCGCCTTCAGGTTGTCTTCGAAGGTGCTCACGGTTTGCAGCGCTTTCTCAACTACGGGCAGCTGCTTCTTCGCATCGGCGCTCTGCGCCCCCTTGCGGTTTATTACCTCTTGGAACTGTTCCTTCGCCTCCTCCCAACGTTCGTCTTTCAAGGCCTGCACGGCGGTGTCGTAAGTCTTCTGGTCGGTCCCCGATTGGCGTATTTTGCCAAGATAATTTTCCGCCTGCGGTTTAAGAGTAGAGCCGGCGACGTTTAGCTCTACAACCGCGCGAAATTCCTTGCGAGCCTTCTCAAAATCTTTTGCCTGATAGTGCGTCACGCCCTGATTGAAGTGATCCTGCTCTTGCTTCTGGACATCGGTCGCGCTCAATCCCGTTTTCGCCGTTTCCAAATCCCGCGTAGCCTCATCGAAGTGCCACAAATTCATTTGAATCACGTCCTGAAAAGCTTGCTGAGCACCTGCATAGTCTTTCTTGTCCTTCAGCAGCGTCTCGGCGTCGTCAAATCGCTTTTGTTCTTCCGCACGCTTCTGCTCGATTTGATTGACTTGATTTACGGCATCGGCTTGCAGCGGACTCTTGCTTTTGGCGAGTCCCTGCCAAATCTGTTCGGATTGATCGAACTGTCGGTTCTTCCAAAGCTCTGCGGCTTGCTGCTTCAACTTCAAATCACTGTCCGACGGAGTTCCTCCATTTGTCTTGTGCGGCCACAGCGCCACAACGAGAAGCACCACCACCACAAGGCCGATACCTGCGAGGACAGGCGGTCGCCGCAGGATTGGCAGAATCTGCCCCATAACATCGCTGCCAGGTTTGGGTTTGGGTGCAGTAACTCGCGGCGCAACCGCCACGCCTCCACTCGGGCGAGGTTCCACTGGCACGCCAGTCGCAGCAACGGCCTGCCGCGCACCGGAGCCCGCAATCACGGTCGCATCAGGGGCAGGGGCTTCCGTTCTTCGCGCGCCAGTTTCTTTGCCCACGGAATCCGCGCGCTTTGCATCCGTTCCATCTTTTCGTGCCCCCGGCTTCTCTCCGGGGCCAATAACTTTTGTAGCGGAGAATCCCGCCGCGGGGGTATTTTGTGCCGATTCACTTACTTGGGTTAGATCACTAGCCGGCTTGGCAGCTGCAGGCTTGTCTTTTTTCGCGGTACCCGCTGGCTTTTGCACAACTGTCTTCGCAGCTGAATACATCTGTGTTGCCGCCGGCTGTTGCCCGCTGGCAAGATTCGTAATTTTTCCTTTAAGCTCTTGCATCCGCGGATCGGAGGCCTGAAATATCTGCGTGGCCATCACTTCGTTGAACATCTGCGTGGCGCCCGCGTAGTCGCCTTTGTTCACCAGTGCCTGCACCGCGCTGACTTTCTTTTCCGCGTCTTCTTTCTTTTTCCTCTTTTCTTCCGCGCCCTGCAGCAATTGCGTCACATTCGGGTCCGGCCCCATGGACTCCATGGTCTGCTGGGCCAAATCAATGGCATCCGTGATCTTGTCTTGATTGATCTTGCTGTTGATTTCGCGCACGCGCCGCTGCATCTCGTTGCGGGCTCTCTCGCGGTCGTCCTGCTCTTTCTTCAGTGCCTCTGCTTCCGTGGCCAGCTTGCGGAAAGCATCTTGTTTCGGGAATTCCTCGATTGCCAGCCGCGCGGTGTCCAGAGCCTCGCCGTAGCGCTCGCACATCAGGAAGCCTTGGATCTGTTTTTCCCGCTCTTCTTCCTTCCGCTTCTGCTCCTGCTGCGCCACTTCTCCGCGCGCGTAATTCACCAATTCTTTTAGTTCGTACTCTTGCGGATACTCCTGCAAGAGTGGTTCGCCCTTGATTACCACCTGCTTGAATTTGCCTGCTCCCAGCAGGCCGCGCAGGGCGGTGATTTCCGAGTCCAGCCGTTTTTGCCGTTTCTGTTCCTGTTCTTCCTGCAAAGCCAGGTTTTGCAGATTCTTTACGGCCGTGTCCTGCGGGTGTTCCGCGACCAAAATATCCAATATTTTTCGCGCTTCGGCAAAATTCTGCTGCCCCAACAGCCTGCGCACTTCCGCCATCTGGCGCTGTTTCTGCAGTTCCGCCTGGTCCGTCTTGGCCGATTCCTGTAATTTTTTCAGTTCCGGGTCATTCGGAAATTCCTGCAAAGCTGCTGCTATGACGGTGAGGCACTCGTCGTAATTGAGTTCGGTCCAAAGCGTTCGCGCCCGGTGCAGGATTTCACCCAACTTCTTTCGCTTTTCCCGCCGACCCCGCTCTTCTTCGATCTGTTTCTTGAGCTCGTGCACCTGGAGGTTGGACTCGTCCAACTCAACCGCCTGCCCCAATGCAGCCGCCGCCTCTGTCAACGCCCCTTCCGCCAACCGCTGCTTGGTCAATTTCAGTTTCTGCTCCAACTGCTGCACTTTCGCGGCTGCCGCATCTACTTCCGCCAGCAGTTTGTGCGCGGGCTCATGCTTCGAATCCAGCCCCAGCGCCGCTTGCGCTTCCGCTTTCGCCTCGCGCAATTGACCCGCTTTCAAATACCCTGCGCCGCGGCTCAAGTGTTCCTGCAGCCTTGGCTGAATCTCTGACCGGCGAAGCTCTACGGACACTTTTTCCAACATGCTCTTCGCCTGCAAGTTCCCTACGTCGATGTGCAAGGCTTTGCGGAGGAGCGCATGCGCGCGCTGCAAGTCTTTCGCCACCACCAACTCTTGGCAATCCGCCAGCAATCCCGAAACAGTCGCCTGTTGCGCTGCTTTCCAGATCGGTTCGATCGCGTGGAGCAAGTCCTCCATCGACTGGAAGCGATCGTCGCTCTTCTTCTCCAGCATTCTGCTGACAATCTGCGCCAGTTCTTCGGTGCACTCTGGCGAAAGCCCCATCAGGTCCTCGGGCTTCTCGTAGATGATGTGAAACATCAGCTCGGCTTCGCTGTCGCCAGTAAATGGCCGTTTGAACGCCAGCAACTCGTAGAGCGACACGCCCACAGCCCAAATGTCGGACCGCGCATCCGCTCTTTCGCCTTTGTACAATTGCGGCGACATATACGCACGCGAACCGATCATCATGTTCGGCTGCGTCATCGACATGTCTGTGAGCCGCGCGATGCCGAAGTCCACCACCTTTACAACGCCTTCTTTGGTGACCATGATGTTCGCCGGCTTCACGTCGCGATGCACCACATTGTGCTGGTGGGCATACGCCAGCGCGTCGCACACGCGCACGATGTAACCAAGCTTTACGGAAAGAGGAAGCACCGGGCGCTGCTCGATGATCCGATCCAGGCTCTCCCCTTCGAGATACTCCATGGCGATGAACGGAGTATTCTTCTCGTGCCCCAATTCGTAAATCGTCACGATGTTAGGGTGTTGGAGAGCGCCCGCAGAACGCGCTTCCTGGTAAAACCGGTCCAGCAGATTCGTCTGTGCGCTGGGGCCACCTGTGATGGTCTTTAGGGCAACTAAACGGTCAATGAGCGGATCACGGGCTTTATAGACCGCGCCCATGGCTCCGCGGCCGATCTCGGCGATGATCTCGTATTTGCCTAAAAGCTGCACACCCACACCCCTGTCGGCATGATGGTAACAAAACTAGGGCCAAACCACTCGTCCCGTAAGAGTACGAATGCCCTATTTTGCAGGTACTTAGAGGTATTCCTAAATCGCCTCCATTCCAAGGCTGCCCCATCCCGCAAACCATTGAAAACAAGACAGAAAATGGCTAATGACGAGGTTTCCGAGGCCAGCTGAATTCGTCGCCCCGGTGACTGCGTCCGCAACTGCAGCTTAACTTTTGCGCCCATGAAAACCTTAGAGCACCTCGGAGGACTCCCCATTGGTTCCGAAATTGTCACAGCTTTTTCACATTGGGCTAGGGTCAGCATGCTCCTCAATCTACCTAATATTACAAGGGATTGGACGGAAATTGTCAGGTTGCTGTGTTGGCCTTTGCCACAAGCAAAATAGCTAGCAAGTAGAAAAGGAACATCAAAGCCAAGTAGGTTTTGGCCTGCGGCTTCGCTCCCTGAAATTCCTTCCACGCCAGCACTCCCCATAATGCGGCAACCATCGGCGCCGACTGCCCGATGGCATACGAGATGGCCACTCCCGTGAAATTTGCCGCCACCAGGTTGAACACCGTCCCCGTTCCCCAAATCGCTCCGCCCAGCAAGCCGAGAACGTGGCCCGAAACCGGCCCGCGAAAATATTCGCCGAAGTTCACCGGCTCGCCGACTAGCGGCTTCTTCATAAAGTAAATGTTCCAGATGAAGCAAGACAGCAGCGCGCCAAGCGTCAGAAAAACGCTTACGCTATACGGGCCCAAGGTTTCTCCGTGGCTCATCGCGTGCGCAACAAATGGAGACCACAACCCCATCAGCACGCCAGAAACGATGCAAGTTGTGATGCTTTTCTTCGATGTCGAACTTGGCACCCTCGCAAGACTTCCGTAAGCCTTCCCATCCATGATCACCGCGATGACAGCGCAAGCCACTCCAATCGCAAGCAAGCCAGCATTCCCCTTTGGCTGCTGGAGATAACTCATGATAACTCCAACCACCAACGCAATCCCGATCGAAACCGGGAAGGCGATCGCCAGTCCCGCCATATCAATCGCAGCCACCAACAGCAGATTGGCCAAATTAAAAACCGCTCCCCCGATAAGCGTATAAACAATGTTCGAACCATCCGCCGCCCGCACGTTATTCAGAAAGCTGGATGCATCATTCGAAGCGCTCCCCATCGTGAATGCCAGCACAACCGAAATGAGAAATATTCCGATCGCATAGTCCCAATAAAAAAGCTCGAACCTGTAGTTCTTCACTCCCTTGAACGTATTCGCCCAGGAGCCCCAACAAATGGCCGTAGTGATCATCATCAGCAGCGCAATTTCCAGACTATGCGGCGTGTACATTCTTTAGCGGCTCCATGCTCGAATCATTGCCAAAGTCTTACGGGTTCAAACGACTTCGTTTTTTATTTAGCTCGCTCGTGCTTATATGCGTGGCGACACAACCTGTCAAGCCGCATTTCCTTGTAGGGGCGCAGCATGCTGCGCCCCTTGTCCGCAACACGTCTACGTCCGAACACATATCTCTTCGGCCCGCTCTACTTCTTTTTTCCGCGACCTCTGTGATCTCTGTGTTAAATCCACCTTCCACTTCAATCCACTCTCAACAACAATCACACTCTGCTCCTTAACTACACCAGACACGACTCCACAAACTCAACCTTGAACTTATCTCCACCACTTCCGCTATAATCCGCCACTATGCCCAAGCAATCCTTCATCGCCGTTGTAGGCAGTGCCAACGTGGACCTCACCACGTTCAACGATGTGTTCCCGCGCCCAGGCGAAACCATCTTCGGCAAAAGTTTTGACCTCGGCTTCGGCGGCAAAGGCGCGAACCAAGCCGTCGCCGCTCGCCTGTGCGGCGCCTCCGTGGCCATGGTCGCAAAAGTCGGCAGTGACCTCTTCGGCCCCGCGACCATCAAGAATTTTCAGTCGCAAGGCATCGACGCCAGCCACGTGCGCATCGCGGAAGGAGTCTCCAGCGGCGTCGCTCCAATTTTCGTCGAGCCCGGCGGCCAGAACCGCATAATCGTCGTCAAGGGGGCAAACGACACCCTCTCCCCGGAAGACATTGATGCCGCCGCCCCTCTTCTGCGTAAAGCCGACACCATCGTGATGCAGTTCGAAATTCCGCTCCGCACCGTGTATCACACTGTCCGCTTCGCGGAATCGGAAGGCATTCGCTGCATCGTTAATCCTGCGCCCGCACAAGCAGTGGACTTCAAACAACTCACTGGTGCCGACTATTTCATCCCCAACGAAACCGAAGCGGAACTCATCACCGGCATGCCCGTTCATTCGCTCGAAGACGCCACAAGGTGCGCCAATTTTCTTCTGCGCCAGGGAATGAAGCGCGTTGTCCTCACGCTAGGAGAGCGCGGCGCCCTTCTCGCGGGCCCCGAAGGAACCGAATTGATTCCCGCCTTCAAAGTCGAAGCCGTAGACACAACCGGCGCCGGCGATGCTTTCATCGGCAGCTTCGCCGTCTTTCTCGGCGAGGGCATGGAAGAAAAAGAAGCGCTCACGCGCGCAAATCTCTACGCAGCCCTTTCCACAACCGCAGTGGGAACGCAGAAATCTTTTCTAAATCGGGCTGATTTCGAACGAGAATGGCAGTTCCACAGCACGCGCCTGTGAACGCCCCTATCCAAAGTGATAAGATTCCCTTTGTACCCAAAATCGACCTTCGCCTAAGAGAATCTCAAGATGTCCAACGTGACCAGAACACCCGGCAGCACTCGTAATCTCGACAAACACACCACGGACGCCGCCCGCATTTCTCCGGCGGATACGTCCCTCGCTAACTTGCGTGGCCGCGCGCTTCAGGCAAATAGCGGCGTCCCTCTCAACCTCGACTGGGTCGAAGACGTTCGCGTCAACACCAGCGCCGTCGAACGCCGCGCCCAAACTCTCGTCACCCGCCGCACCGTAAAAAAAGATTACCAAGCCGCCTGGCTTCTCCGCGCTATCTCCTGCATGGATTTAACGACGCTCTCCGGCGACGACACCGACGAGCGCGTCCGCCGCCTCTGCGCCAAAGCCCGCCGACCCCTGCAACACGAACTAGTCGCAAAGCTCGGCATCGAATCGCTCGACATCAAAGTCGCCGCCGTCTGCGTCTACCACGTCTTCGTAGAAACCGCCCGCCGCACCCTCGAAGGCAGCGGCATCCGCGTAGCCGCCGTTTCCACCGGTTTCCCCGCCGGCCTTTCTCCCCTCTCCGAACGCGTCGACGAAATCCGCCGCTCTGTCGAAGCTGGCGCCGACGAAATCGACGTCGTCATCACCCGCGCCCACGTCTTCGCCGCAAAATGGCAAGCCCTCTACGACGAAATCGCCGCCTTCAAACACGCCTGCGGCCCCGCCCACATGAAAGTCATCCTCGGCACCGGCGATCTCCTCACCCTCCGCAACGTCGCCCGCGCCAGCGTTGTCGCCATGATGGCCGGCGCCGATTTCATCAAAACCTCCACCGGCAAAGAGCCAGTCAACGCAACTCTCCCCGTCGGCCTGGTAATGACCCGCGCCATCCGCGAATACGCCAATCAAACCGGCTTCGCCGTAGGTTTCAAACCCGCCGGCGGCATTCGCACCGCCAAGCAATCCCTAGAATGGCTCTCTCTAATGAAAGACGAACTCGGCCCATCCTGGCTAAAATCCGATCTCTTCCGTTTCGGCGCCAGCGGCATGCTAGCCGACATCGAGCGCCAACTCGAACACCACGCCACCGGCCGCTACTCCGCCGACTACCGCCACCCCTTCGCCTAAAAAAATGAAGCGAACTCTTTACATCGAAGCTCATTCATCAGCGCAGAACCTCATGGGTTGCGCAAACAGCAATGTATGTGTCATTCCAAGGGCGGTTTTCGCCCGAGGAATCTGCTTTTTCCGTGCTTTTGTCGCGTCGGGAGCTTCTGAATGAGCATCGTTGAAAAATTCGTCACCATGGAGTACGGCCCCGCCCCCGAAGATCCCCGCGAAGCGGTCGCCTGGCTCGACAAATACAACCGCCGTTTCGGCCACTTCATCAGCGGCACCTGGCAACCTCCACTCGAAGCAAAATATTTCGACACGACGAATCCTTCCACTGGTGAAAAGTTATCCGACATCGCGCAAGGTTCCGCGCTCGACATCGACGCCGCCGTAAAATCCGCCCGCGCCGCTCTCCCTGCGTGGCAATCTCTAACTCCCCACGCCCGCGCGAGATATCTCTACGCGCTAGCCCGCCAAATCCAAAAACACTCCCGCCGCCTGGCCGTCCTCGAAACGCTCGACAACGGTAAACCCATCCGCGAATCCCGCGACATCGATATCCCGTTAGTAGCACGCCATTTCTATCACCACGCCGGCTGGGCCCAACTGCTAGACCAAGAATTTCCCGGCCACGAAGCCTGCGGCGTAGTAGGCCAAATCATCCCCTGGAATTTCCCATTGCTAATGCTTGCCTGGAAGATCGCCCCAGCCCTTGCCACAGGCAACACCGTAGTCCTGAAGCCCGCCGAATTCACCCCGCTCACCGCCCTTGCCTTCGCCGAAATCTGCCAAGAAATCGATCTCCCCCCCGGCGTCGTCAACATCGTCACCGGCGACGGCCAAACCGGCGAAGCCCTGGTCGCCCATCCCGACGTCGACAAAATCGCCTTCACCGGCTCCACCGAAGTCGGCCGCGCTATCCGCAAAGCCACCGCCTCCTCTCACAAAAAACTCTCGCTCGAACTCGGCGGCAAGTCCCCCTTCATCATTTTCGAAGACGCCGACCTGGACTCCGCCGTCGAAGGCCTCGTCGACGGCATCTGGTTCAACCAAGGCCAAGTCTGCTGCGCCGGCTCCCGTCTCCTCATGCAAGAAAGCATCGCCGAACCGCTCATCGCCAAAATTTGCGACCGCATGAACACTCTCCGCGTCGGCCCCCCTCTCGACAAAGCCATCGACATCGGCGCCATCATCGCCCGCGTCCAACTCGACCGCATCCAGCGCCTGGTCGATCAAGGCGTAGCTGAAGGCGCCACCTGCTGGCAGCCAAGCATCCCCATGCCCTCCCGCGGTCTCTTTTTCCCGCCAACTCTTCTAAGCAACGTTCATCCCACGAGCGTCGTCGCCCAACAAGAAATCTTCGGGCCCGTCCTGGCCGCCATGACCTTCCGCACTCCCAGCGAAGCCGTCGAGCTTGCCAACAATACCGCCTACGGCCTCGCCGCGTGCGTCTGGAGCGAAAGCATCAACGTTTCCTTACACATCGCCGCCCAACTCAAAGCCGGCGTAGTCTGGGTCAACTGCACCAATCTTTTCGACGCCAGCTGCGGTTTTGGCGGCTATCGCGAAAGCGGCTACGGCCGCGAAGGCGGCCGCGAAGGCCTCCTCGAATATCTCGAGCCCACCTGGTTCAAAAACGCCCCGCAACTCCACCCACGTCCACTAGCGATCGATCAACCGCCGCAACAATTAACCGAAGCCACCTCCGACTCTTCAGCGCCCCCGATCGACCGCACCGTAAAACTCTTCATCGCCGGCAAACAAGCCCGCCCCGACTCCGGCTACAGCACGCCAGTCCGCGCCGCCGACGGCCGCCTCCTCGGCGAAGCTCCGCTCGGCAATCGCAAAGACATCCGCAACGCCGTCGAATCCGCCCGCAAAGCCACCGCCTGGCCCAAGTCCACCGCCCACAACCGCGCCCAAGTCCTCTACTACCTCGCCGAAAATCTCTCCCAACGTCGCGAAGAAATCGCGAGCCGTCTCTCTGATGTTGTTGGTAAGCAACAAGCCGAATCCGAAGTCAACGCCAGCATCGAACGCATCTTTTCCTACGCCGCCTGGGCCGACAAATACGAAGGCGCCATCCACAACCCCCCATTCCGCAACGTAACCCTAGCCATGCAAGAACCCATCGGCACCATCGGCATCCTCTGCCCCACGGAAGCCCCGCTCCTGGGTTTCGTCTCCGCAGTAATGCCCGCCCTAGCGGTCGGCAACACGGTAGTCGCCGTCCCCAGCGAAATCTACCCGCTAATCACCGCCGACCTCTACCAACTCTTCGAAACCAGCGACCTCTCCGCCGGCGCCGTAAACATCGTCACCGGCCGCCCCGCCGAACTCCTCAAGACCCTCGCCGAACACGACGACCTCGACGCCCTCTGGTGCTTCGCCGACGCCCCCACCTGCGCCACCGCTAAGTCCCTCTCCATCGGCAACCTGAAACAAGTCTTCACCAACGAAGGCCGCTACATCGACTGGTTCAACCCCGCCCAATCCGAAGGCCGTTTCTTCCTCCAGCACGCCACCCAAGTCAAAAACATCTGGGTCCCCTACGGCGAGTAATGATGAAAGGGATTCTCCTTCCTGCGATTTTCCTTCCTGCGCTTCTGCTTCTGGCGGTTCAAGCATCCGGCCAGGTCAACGTCGACGTGCTCAGTCCACGCCAACAATACCTGGAAGGTGAGCCAATCACCGTGATTGTTCGGGTCACAAACGTTGGCGCCGATCCCGTGGGCTATGACTCCTGCGATGGTCGCGTGGATCTCGTGGTTGTTGCTCAGCAAAAAATCACGTCCCCAAATCTCTGGGGCTGCTTCGGCGGCGGCGTCCTCGGGGGATCGGGTTGCGGAATCGATCATCCACCGATGCTACCGCCCGGAAAAACCACCGACTTCCTATACCTACTGCGCGACTATCGGCTAAAACCTGGAGAATATGTTCTCCGGGCCTCTGGCAAGGCCGGAGTCCGTTGGCACTCAACCCCCAGTTTTCTTCGCGCTGACTCCGCTCCCATGCCCCCTCCAAAATTCCATGATGGAGAACCCGTCCCCGGCGAGCTTTTTGAGGAGAAACTCACCCTCAACATACGGCAAGCGGATCCCGAGGAACTCAAGACTGCTTTCATCCCGTACGTTCGTGATGCCGCTTCATCAGACCCACAGGTAAGCTATCCAGCGCGAGATGCGATCAGCCAAGCGGCTCCGCCCTTCCTGGAAAAAACGATCTTCGAGTTTGCGTCCAACCCAGACACCGTGCCCTTCGCCGTCAAGGGACTCAGTAGAATTAACACCAACGAAAGCCGTTCGGATCTTGTGAATCTCTTCAACAGCAGTACCGATCCCAGAATTCGCGAATCTATCGTCGAGGCATTAGCTGAAATGAGCAGCTCGGATCAAATGGATTTTTTTACCGGCCTGCTTCTAGCATCAGGCTCCGAGCCTAATGACAAAATTTTGCAATGGGCCATTCTCGCCATCGGCCGCCACGGTGGTGACCGCGGCGTAGATTTCCTCGGTTCCCTTCAAACTTCCAAAAGCACGCAACCAAGTCCATGGTTAAGGTCGGTCATCGCCACAGCGTTATCCACCTCTAAATCTCCACGAGGCATTCCAATCCTAATCGAGATGTACGCCGACCCCGACAGTCTGGTCCGCAACAATGCTTGCGGCTCGCTGATGAGCCTCACCCACCGCACCTGGTGCGACGGTTCAGGACAAACGGCTCGGTTGCAATCGACTTGGCGAGACTGGTGGCAAAAACACGCCGTATCCACAAGAATTTACGGCCCGGATGAATGCATCGCGCCCAACCAGGCATCCCCTATGATTTAGGCTGGCGGGTGGCGCACCCTTGGCATTTGGTTTTTCAAGGGTGCGGGTTTTGGTTAAAATGCGACGAATGGCACAATGCCCACTTGTGCCCGTATTATGTGCAGCGATTGCTCTCGTCTCCTGCTCGCAGCCCGCGAATACGCGCAGAGTCGCCTACACTGAAATATCCCCGCTCAAGAATCGAATCTCTCCCCCAGACCCAAATAAGTACCGCTCTGTTGTCGATGCGCGTGATTGGCAGAACCCCTACCTGATGGTGAAAGCAAACGGAATCGATGCCCGGCCAATCAGCACCAACACGGAGGCTCCGACCATGTCACCTGCGGACGTGGTCGCGTACTTGGAAAAATTACCGTCCATCGCTTGGCCCGATGGCCTTGTCGTAGCGGTGCAGGAGAACGGCGTACGTGCCCCCGGAGACGATGCCCCAATCAAAAGAAATAGAGAACAATTGATACGGCTTCTAGAAAAAGCAGGCGTGAAAGTAGAATTGTGGCCTTCAGCCTAGAAGGCGGGCGGCGCACCCTTGCCATTTGGTTTTTCAAGGGTGCGGGTTTAGATTCAAGTTCATGCGAGACGAGTCGGTGCGTTTGCACTTAGATGTTGATAAGGCCCGACCAACAGTTGCGGCGATTCGGAGATAACTCGATGAGCGATAAAGTCACAGAAACTGATACAAACGAAATGGAGTACGGGTTAGATGTCGAACTCTCAGAACGAGAACTCTTATGCATAGGCAAAATCGTTGCCCTCTGGGGCGCCCTCGAATACGAAATATTCTGTCAAACGCTAATGTGTTTCGGCGGTCTGTCAGGCGTGCAGCTTCCAAAAGAAATGAACAATATGCAGTTCTCCCAGGTCCTAGCATTATGGGAAACTCACGTTGTCGATAAAGCCGCAGGCAAACGGAAAGAGGTCCTACCGGAACAGTGCAAAGGCATACGTCACTATCATGATTTTAGAAATGCCCTTAT
This sequence comes from Candidatus Acidiferrum sp., assembly GCA_035314345.1. Lineage (GTDB taxonomy): Bacteria > Acidobacteriota > Terriglobia > Acidiferrales > UBA7541 > Acidiferrum. The sequence continues at coordinate 71,061 of DATFZQ010000101.1, read as the reverse complement.
TCATGGAATGTGGGATTGGTCTCAAGCTGCGCCCGAAAGGATAACAGCAACACGCATCCGCAAGAAAGAAGTCGTACGCGTACATTTCACCGCAGACGACTTAGCGTCGTTTGCCTCAGAGTTGGCAACAATAAATTTCAAAGTCAGATACCCTGACGGACCTGAGGAATACGTAACTGCAATGGCGCAGCAAGGATCATACATGAGCCGCCGGGCGCTTTGCGTAATGACGAGTAATCCTCTCACGGAGGATTTATTCCAATCTTTTCTCAACCAAGGCGGCGATAAGGCTTGATCGTTATGATGAACCGTTAGAGCCTCTATGAAGAAAACACGCTCTAGAAAAAAGCCCGTCTCCGCCGAAACCATCGCCCGCTTGGCCGACAACGGCAAAGACGTCTCCCGCTTCTTCACCAATTCCGGCAAAATGATGAGACCCATTCAACGCGTCAACGTCGACTTCACCGCCGCGATGCTCGAAGAACTCGAAGCCGCCGCCAAAGAACTCAACATCAGCCGCCAAGCCGTAATCAAAACCATGCTCCGCCAGGCCCTCGACCAACGCCAATCCACCCGCTCCGCCCGCCGCCGCTAGCCTAGACTCAACTCTTCTCTTCCGGCAAGACATCCAAATTGGCGAGCTATTTGGCTCGGCCCCATTCCCGCGCGAAGACGCAAACCTGCCGATCTTCTGCGACACTGAACGCGCTACCCCGCTGCAACCGTCAGCGGCCAAGCCACGGAGGTCCCTATGAACAATTACAAAACCATTCGCTCGTTTCTCGTCCCTTGCACGCTTCTTCTCGCATTGTTCCCTCTCTCAGGAATCAGCCACCAAAATTCCGACGCCTCGAAACCCGCAGCCCAAGCCGCCCCTGCCACACGCGACGGCTCCCACGATTTTGACCCTCTCCTCGGCTCCTGGAAATATCACCTCAAGCGCCGCGTGAATCCCCTCACCGGCTCCAATACTTGGGTCGAATTTGACGGCACCGGTGTCTGCCGCAAAATTTACGATGGCGCCGAAATCGATCAGATCTTAGTCGACGGCCCCGCCGGCCACATCGAAGGTCTCACCCTGCGCACCTACAATCCGCAATCCCACCAGTGGCGCCTCTACTGGGCCAACCAGAAAATCGGCATCCTCGACCCTCCCCAGGTCGGCGAATTCAAAAACGGACGCGGCGAATTCTTCGCCCAAGACACCATCAACGGCAAAACCATCCTGATCCGCTTCCAGTGGACCAACATGAACACCACGCCACACTTCGAACAATCCTTCTCCGAGGATGGCGGCAAAACCTGGGAAGTAAACTGGATCACCGACCAGACACGCGTAAAGGACGAACCTGAAAAGACTCGCTAACCCTCCGTCTGCGAAAGCGAGGATCGCATCATCTTCCGGCGCTTCCGAGGAAGAGAGAGAGGCTACTCGAAAATCACCGTCTTATTCCCATACAGCAAAATGCGGTTCTCGATATGCCAGCGGACCGCTGTAGAAAGCACCACCTTCTCCAGGTCCCGCCCCTTTTGGACCAGATCCTCGATCCTGTCGCGATGCGATATCCGCGCCACGCCTTGCTCGATGATGGGCCCGTCATCCAGCACTTCCGTGACGTAGTGCGCCGTGGCCCCAATGATTTTCACGCCGCGATCAAAGGCCTGCTGGTGCGGCTTTGCCCCAACGAACGCCGGCAAAAACGAATGATGGATATTGATGATTTGCTGCGGATATTGCGCGATGAAGTCCTTGGAGAGCACTTGCATATACCGGGCCAGCACAACCAGTTCGATATTGCTTTCGCGAAGCAACTTGATCTGCTGCTTCTCAACCTCCGCCTTGTTCTCCTTCGTCACTGGAATGAGGTGATACGGAATGTCGTGAAAGTCTGCGTGCCGTTTTGCGTCCGGATGGTTGCTGATCATCAAGGGAATTTCGCACGCGAGTTCCCCGATCCGCTGCCGGTAAAGCAGATCCACCAAACAATGATCGTATTTTGAAACGAAGATGGCGACGCGAGGACGGTAATTCGATCTCGTTATGCGCCACCGAATCGAAAACTCCTCGGCAATGGGCGCAAACCATTGCGGAAAATCTTTCAGATCGAACTCGAACCCTTCCAGATCCCATTCCACGCGCGCTAAATAGAAACGCTCCTCCCCCGCCTGGTGTTGCTCGAAATGAAGGATGTCTCCGCCATGCCAATAAATAAAATCCGCAATGGCCGCATCCAGCCCTTTGCGATCCGGGCATTGCAATAAGAGAATCGCGCTGTTCTTCAAGTTTCTTCCTCGCCTGGCCGGCCATCTTACCTCAATTTCCAGAGCGTCCCGCCGCTTAGCTGACCGGCGGTGACAAGAGGGCTGCCCGTGCTATAACAGTTGCAGGCAATATTGTGGAGAGTTTCCCGCGGCAACCAGTCTGCCGCGTTTTTATTTTTGGACAAGCCAAAGAGCGCATTTGCTGCGCGATGCTCACTGCCCGAAACTGGAGGAAGACTGCGTAGCAGGCGCCGCCGCCGGAGCCGCATCCTTTATCAATATCGGCCACCGCGGAAACGCAAAATTCCCCGCAACATCATCAATCACATTCACCTGGCAAACATAGAGCCCCGGCTTCAAAGACTGCAGAGGTAAATCAATCTGAAACACAACCGCCTTCCGGTCCGGCGCTGTGACTTCGGTCGCCGCCACCTGCTTCGACTCGTAGACTTTCACGTTGCCTCGCAAAAACTCAATGCTGGTCAAAACGTGAATCGACTCGCGCGTCTCTTTGGACTGCGGCGCCTGAGGCGCAGCCTTCGTCGCTTCGCCGCCTGCTGGCTGTGCCGCAGCAATGGGCGTCGCCGCTGGCGCAACTGCAACCTTGCCGCGCGCCGGATCATAAATCTCATACTGCAAATACAAATGCTGATCCCGCGTAAACACGTGCGTCACATTTGGCACCAACTGCGTCTGATCCTGAATCAACGGGTTCGTGCCCTTTTTCTTCGGCGTGTTCGTCACCGGAGCCCGCAAGTTGCTCAGCACCACGGAACTCATCCGCAGCGGCGCCTTGCGCAAATCTGGCACCTGCACGTCCGTCTCAAACGAACCCATGCGCCCCGTCTGGTTCTCGCGCACGATAAATTTCAGATGATAGCTGCCGGGAGCAAGCACAAATCCCGTGTTGTACTGCACATTCTTCCGCCGCACCTGCTGCGTGCTGTCCACGGCCAGCTTCACAGTGTCGCGCAACTGTCCGACGGGCACTCTGCCTTTGCTGTCGAGCCGTACTTCTCCAATGATGTCGATCGTCGCGTTGTCCTTATCTTTTTCTTGCACGAACGGAATTTGCGAACCAGGCACAACCAGCGAAACCGCCAAATAATAATGTGATTCATCCTGACGGAAATACGCAGTCCCCGCATAGAGCGGCACATCCGTCTGCGGCAATTCTGCCGCAAGTTCATCTTCGAGCTGCGCCTCGCGATCCGCGCGATTCAAATGTTGGTAGTCACGCCCGGCGTAATATCCCGGCCGGAATTCGAGCTTCACGTCGGCTCGGTTCACCTGCACCTTCAGCCGACGATAATGTCCGTCCTTGAGCGGGTTCGTGCTCGTAAACCCAAGCACGTAATACGCCGAGCTGTCTTTCTGCACCTGCGTAAACACGCCGCTGAAATCATTGGAATCGAAGAACGCCTTCCCGCCCGTGTCCGCAGCTAGCGTCGAAAGCGTCTCCTGCGAAGCCGCATTGCCGCTGAGGTCGTTCAAAACCGCCGCGCCGTTATAAGCGGACTGGCCGTGTAAGCTCGCATTCTGCGCTTCGCCGCCAGGAGGAAACGCCTGCAATCCGCGAACATCCACGGGATAAATCGAAACGTTATTCTTTACCGCCGCGGCTGTAGCCGCCCGCAGCGCCGACTGGTTGTCCGTGCCGGTCTGGCTGATTCCATTGCTGAAATAAATCAGCGATTTTTTCTGCTCGATTTTTCCCAGCGCCTGCATCGTGGACTGCAGCGCCAGCAGCTTCCAGTCGGCACTAAACGTGTTGTAATCCGTGTCGTCCGCCGTGAACGAGCCGCCAGTTTCGGCCGCCCCCTCCGCGCTCCCTGTATCGCCCATCGCAAAACCTTCCCCCGAACCGGAGGAGTACGAACTCAACACTGAAAGTATTTTCGTCTTGTCATCCGTGAAATCCAGGTCGACGCGCATATTCGTCGAGAGCGAAACCAGCGCCACGATGTCCGCAGGCCGCATCTGGCCATTTATATATTTCTTGGCCGATTCCACGCAGCGGCCTATCTGATCCGGCTCCATCGCGGAAAAATCGAAATACAAGACGATCACTCGCCGGTCCCGCGCGTTCATGACGGGAGCATCGCTCTTTTTCAACACGCCTGCAGGTTCGACCGTTTCCGCCGCTTCGCCTGTGACGGTTTTTTCAGCGTCGCCCGCCGTTTCCAGCTGATCGACATTTTCAAAATCGAAAGTCGATATCTGCTGTTTCTTGCCGTCTTCAAACAGCGTGAAATCTTCTTTCTTCAAATCGCGAACGAGATTCCCTTTCTTGTCGCGCACCACAACGTTCGCTAATACCAATTCCGAAGTAACTCGAATGGAAGACGCCGGCGGTTTCGTCTGCGCCTGCGCGTCAGCGGGAGGTTGCGGCTGGGACTGCTGTGCATACGAGGGAGCGCCAATTTGCAGCAGCAAACTAGCGCACGCAATGGCCGCGATTTTTCTTCGTGTGGCAGTCATGGCCTTCTCTCTCAAAACCGGAATCTCGCCTGCACCGTCACGCGCCTCATGGCTCCTGCTCCGGTCACTTCACCAAACGTCGTGGAGTTCACGACCGTACCCAGCGAAGTGAAATTCACCATGTTAAAAATATTATTCGCCGTAATCCGCAGATCGAGCGACCGGTATTCCTTGATCGTGATCGTCTTGTTCAGCGACATCTCTACACTCACTTGCCCCGGCCCTTCCAGGATGTTGCGCCCCGCGTCACCATACGTCGAATCGGCGGCATTGACGCACGTGGCGGTTGGATTGTTGGTCGTCGTTTCCGGCTGGCAAAAAGCCGCAATGTTGAACCACTCTTTGGTTGTCGGAGTACTGAGGCGCTGCAATTCGCCAGGGACGACGTTTGCGCGCAAAGACCCGCTCACGCCCCGGTCGATATCCGTGGTCCCTCCAAGTACGCGCACCGTAAACGGCAGCCCGCTGGCCACCGTGAAATCCCCGCTGTACTGCCAGCCCGCGAGAACGTGCGAGACAAATCCCTTCTGCAAAAATCGCCGATTCTCGCCGAACGGCAAATCGTAAGTCCAAGTCCCAGTAAACTTTTGGCGCTGGTCGAAACTCGATAGCCCGCGATCCGCGGCAATGTCGAAAGGATTCTGCGCCACGACCACGCCTCCTCCACCAATCGAAGAAGCATCATCAATCGATTTCGAGTAGATATATGTCGCGGTCAGGCCGATGCCCTTGGCCAGCCGCTTACGAAAACGAATCGAGCCTGCATTGAAAACCGAATCTCCGGCGGACGATTCGTAGATGAAAGGCTGCGAACCGCCTGGAATCAGAATAGCTCTCTCCGTATCGAGCCTCGTTCCCTTCGATCCGTTGTAATCGATATTCATCAGAAAGCCGCCGCCCAAATCGCGCTGTATATCCACGTTCCACAGCTGGACGTATGGGAGACGGTAGTTTGGATCGATGGCAAAGTTATTCGTGACCGTGCCGGGCGCCAGGCTCGGAAAGGCGTTTGACAGATTGAGGAAACTCGACGGAGTTGCCGTGTTCGTGGACGTCTCTGCGAAAGGCGGCTGAAACGCAAAATTCTGAATCACAGCCGTGTACTGCGCGAGATTGTAGTTGAGGCCATAACCTGCCCGCACGACCGTATTCTTCATGGGCTTCCAGGCAAGCCCAAGACGCGGCGCATAGTTATTCCGATCTGGATTGATCAGCGAATTCGAAGCAACGCCGAAGCCTGGAACGAACTGACCGGGCTGAACCGGTACCGCCGCCGTAAAGCCCGGTGTGACATCCAAATTGACGATGTGATTGTTCGCTTCCGTGAAAGGCCCCTGGTATTCGTAGCGAAGGCCGAGCAGAAGCGTCAGGTTCGCGCGGATTCGCCAGTCATCCTGGGCGAAAAAATCAAAAGAGTTCGCGCGAAAATTATAAGTGTTCGTCCCGAACTGAACGCTGCTTTGCTGCGGCAACCCCAGAAGAAAGTCCGCGAGATCGATACCCGTTCCTTGCTGTTGCTGGCCGTTGACATAAAGCCCGGTCGCAAAGCCTGTAAACGTGAAAGTGCCTTCCGCGTTTCTTGCCGCATGGAAGCTCTGCAAAATCCGGCGGTAGTCGCCACCAAATCGCCAGTTGTGTTTGCCGCGATTCCAAATAACGGTGTCAGACACGGTATACGTCTGGTCGAGTTCACGGCGCGGCATCGGATCGCTCAAACCGGAGAACGAAGTGAAGTTGATTCCCGGAATGCCCCAATCAAACGGATTTGTGGAGACACCTCCAATTTGCGCCAGGCCGGCAACGTCCGTGACGTTCGAGTACAAATTGGTTGTCGAAACATGATTGTGGTTGTAGGTAAAGCGTAGGTTGTTCGTTGCGTGCCCTTTGCCATACACCCACCCTGCGTTGGCATTCAAACCTTGTGTACTCGTTCCGCCCGCAAGCGAAGGAAACGCTCCGACGATATCGGTCGTCGTCTTTGTCCAGCTCATGCCCAAATTGAGGTTGTTCTGCGATCTGCGCCGGCCTCCGCCACCTCCGCCACCGCGCCCACCTCCACCCGGCGTGCGATTTCCCTGCGCCGGCACAGGGCCAAAATTGTGGATCAGCCGCAAGTTCACGGAGTCCGAATTGCTCTCTGCGGAAGTTACTTCATGATAGTTCTGCGTCGTTCCCGGCAAATTTGGCAGTGGAATGTACTGCAAAAGAGCTTGCGCTTGCGGGGTGATCAAAGCCGGGTCAATCGCATTCAGTTGCCCGTTAAAATCGAATTGCTGCCCAGTCGTTGGATTGTAGATCGGCGTGGTTAGGGCGGAGAAATTGCCGCCTCGCTCGGCCATTGTGGGCACCGTTGACAAGAAGTCAGACGGTGAACTTCCGCGCGTACCGCTCCACCCTCCGAAAAAAAATGTCTTGTTGCCGCCATTAAGAATCTTCGGAATATTCAGCGGGCCACCAACGTAGGCTCCAAAGTGCAGCTGGTTGTAATCTGCCTTTTGAAGGGGTTCCCCATTCAGCGAAAACGGCCGCGCATCCAGCCCCGAAGTGTCGTCATAAAAATACACGTTGCCGTGCGGCTGATTCACATTGAAGCCGCGCCCCATGCGCCCGAAAGCGATTGGCCCTCCGCCGCCACCCGGCCCACCGCCAAATCCTCCGCCGCCTCCACCAAAACCGCCAGGGCCGTTCTGCTGCGCGCGGTCGCGAAATTCCTGGATGCGGTCTTGCAATTCACCTTCGTTGCCTTGACCGAAATCCTGCGTGCGTCCTTGCACACCGCTGATGCTCACCGATTCCGTAGGTGCATCCGCCCCAGCGCCGTTGAGCGGCAGCCCCGCTAAATCGTTCGCACTTGGGTTCTGCCCGGCACCGACCGCAAGACCAGATTCCCCTGTAGAGGGTGCCGCTTCCGTGGAATCCATCGTTAGACTTTGGAAGCCACGACCAGCCGTCGCGGCAGCGGCGCTGCGCTGCTCCGTCTGCTCCTGCTGCCGTGACGCGAGGATCAATTCCAGATCCGCCTTACCGGATGGATTTTCTGGATTCAGCACCACTTCCTGAGTCTGCGGCGCGAAACCCATGAACTCGGCGCGCAACACATAGCGCCCGCGTGACAATCCAGTCATCGTGAACGTGCCGTCTGAAATTGTCGCGGCGGTGTACTTCTTCCCTGTCAACGTGTTCGAGGCGGTCAGCGTCACGCCAGGCAATGGCGTTTTGCCACTGTGCACGCTGCCCGTGATCTGGTAAGTCGTCGCTGGCGAGGGCGTCGAACTCGTCTGCGGCGCTGCGGGAATAGTTTGCGCGGGTGTAGGATTCTCTTGCGCGTGCAAATCTCTGATTGTTAAGGTCACCAGACCCAGGAAAATAAAAATCCGAACAAACAATTTCAATGTGGCGGCTCCGGAGGATTCTGCGGCTTGCTATTGTCTTGCGGCGGCTTGGCAGTTTGTCCGCCAGCCCCGCCCATTCCTGATTCCTGGAATCGCTTCCATTGTTCCGGCGAAATCACCATCACGGATTTCGGCTGAAACACATTATTCGCCATTCCGCCGCGGACCATGATGTGATCGCCGGCTTGAATGTCCGCCATCGTGATGCTGTCGCGGCCCTTCCGAAGTGAAGTCTCTTCATTCAATTCGACAGTTTGCGTGACATTGTCCGGCCGTAGAATCGTCAGCTTGGGAGCATCAATCGCCTTCACTTCTCCAACAACATAATCCTGTCCAAGCACACCCACTGGCCGTCCGCCGCCTGGACCACCGCCCTGACCGCCGCCGGGACCACCGCCAAAGGCGCCGTTCGGACGCGATCCGAGCACGTCCGCGGTCCAGGTGTGATCCGCGTTTTCCTCGCCGCGCACAAACACCGTATCTCCGACTTTGAAATCGCTGAGCTTCGCAGATTCCCGGTCTTTCCGGAATTGCGTGCTCGCGCTGAGCTTGACGGTTACTACGCTCCCGTCCTGCCTGGTTATCTCGACGGACTGTTCGTGAACCGCAGTAAGCTTCCCGAAAACTCCTGGACGCCTTTCGCCTCCGCGCCCCGGGGCTTGCGCCGCGCCCTGCGTAGCGCCGGGATTCTGAGAGGGCGGCGCTTCCTGCGGAGACTGCGCCGCAACCTGCATCACCGCGAGAAATAAACAAATCAGCAAGCCAATTAAAATATCCGGGATTGCCTTCATATCGCCCTGCCTCTTCCCTTACCTAAAATAAATGTACGCCCCGCCGCAACGAAAAGCCTTTTATTTCCCCTTTACCTACCTGGGCTTAGACGGCTGTTGCCGTCGTTAGAGTTTCCTTACTCATCTATACGCACGACGGACTCTTTAAATTCCGTTGATTCTCGCACTTAGTTCCCGCCGGATGGGAAAAATCCAGACAGACGCTCTAGGCGGCGGACTATGAATGCGCTGTAAATGGCAGCGGCCAGGGGAAAGCCTCCCCTGGCCGGTTCGAACACGTGGAATCCACCAGCAGCCGTGGAGTTTATTTGGTCTTATAGGTAAACGTGAGTTTTGTCTCCTCGTCCAGCACAAGCGGGCGCACGAAGCTATACGAACTGCCCGCGCGCGGCACATCGACGCGGACGGGAAGCACGCCCGACACGCGCCGCTGCAGATTCAGGACATTGTTTGATGCTGAGTTGGAAGCAGCGGCTTCGCGATCCTTCAAATCCCGTTCGATGCGCCGCGATTCCTTGGCTTGATCATTGGCCAGCACCTCAACCGTTTCCGTCGCGCTAGAAACGCGCAATTCAAAGTTGGAAGTCGTTGGGTAATTCGCGTCGTAATTGATGTTGCTGACGGTTGTGTTGAAACCCGGCGAGGTGGCGGTGATTTTCACTCTTCCCGATGGCATGCTCGAAACAATCCAGCGGCCTGAATAATCCGTTGCCGCAGTTCGAACGGCTCCGGTGTCCAATTGCGTTACGTTCACTTGCGCGTTCGCAAGCATCGCTCCGCGCGCGTCTACGATGTAACCTCCTAGCTGTCCTGGCAAAAGCTGAAGCGGTGCAATCCGGTCGCCCACACTACCTCCGACCCCGACACCTGCCTGAAAAGAGCCCGAAGTGTATCCCACTCTTTCAAATCCCTGGAATGACGGCGGCAACAAGTTCGCGGCCAAAGCGTCGCCGCCAAAATCCTTCACCTTGTACTGCTCTGGCAGGAACACCTCCCATTGCAACACGGTGATGGGAACATCCATTTTCGGCAACGAAATTTCCGATCCGCCCTTTTTCGCGAACGGAGCGCCTGAATGCATGAACACGAAAGAGACTTCGTAAGAATCGACTGGCCTGAACCCGGGCCGCAGCAGTGGTACGCGCTGGCCATCCGCCCCTTCTACGGGCTTTACCTTTTCCCCTGCGACCTCTGCGGTCACGATGCTCGCCCCTGTCGGCAATTCCACTTTTAAAAATGGCTGAACCTGATTCTTCACAGTCAGTCGCACCTCGGTCAAAGATCTTCCTTCGGTGGTCACAAGTGTCGTGACCACCGCTCGCTCTGCAACCGCGGCGAGCACGCTGCTGTCTGGAAACCGCGTCCATTCCAGTGCGAGAGTCGGATTCTCGGTAGCCTGCCGGTGATAGCGAAACGCCGCCTGCAATGGAGATCGCGCGAGCGCGCGCAAATAAGGATTCGTCTCCTTGATGTCCATTCGCTTCAGGCTACCGCCTTCCGTCGCCGTCAGCTCCATGGTGCCAACGCCTTCGACGAGCACTTCGCCCGTCTCGCGTTGCGAGTTTTTCACATTGAGGAATGGAACATCCACTTTCGTGACGCCGATCGCTTTTTCCATCGAAATCAGAAACTGGTGGTTTCGCTGTGCCGGAGCATTTACTTTCAGCGTCAAGACTCCCGATTGCACATCGCTCGAATCCACCGAAGCGCCTGAGGCTCCCGTCACTTCATAGCCGGCGGGAACCTCGACTTCAAACTGTGTGGGTTCTCCCTGAATCACGTTGATGTCGGCAAGCACGGCTAGCCGAATCTCCGCTTCGCTGACGGAAACAAGTATTTTCACGTTTGAAAGAAAGCGCACTTCGCGCGGGACGACCGGTGCAACCACTTCTCGTGTGGCCCACCAGATGTTGGCGGGCTGACCGGGCACGAGTGTCGCCTCGATCGTGGTATTCCCATTCTCGGATTCCCGGCTGGTGATCAATCCCGGACTGAGCTTCACGTTTGTGTGATCGCCGGGAACTTCGAGAGTGAGGCGCACGCTGCCGGCCGCTGGCACGGGCAAGCTGAATGAAGCGCGGCCTGTTTCGATGTTTAAAGGCAAACCGGCATCGAGGACTACGGAAAACTCGTAAGGTCCAGCCAGGATCGCTGTCTGCATTCCGCCCTCTTGTTCAAGAGGAAGAACTCTGCCTTCCTGACGCGCATCAAGTATCGTCATGCCCGAAGTGAGTGCGACTTTCGTTTCACCCTTATTAAAAGTTTCGCCTTGCAATTGAACCGTTCCCATCACGGTTTCGTTCGCGACGCGGAACTTCAACTCTCCGCGCTTGATCGTGTAAGGAAGCGGCGCGGTCTCCACTCGCTTGGGCGACTTGTTCGCAAGTTCGAGCAGACGGTTGTACTCCTCGAGCGGCAGCGTCACGTTTCCTGCCTGCGGGACAGGAGGGGTGATCTTGTCTTGTGCGAACGCGGGGACGGACATAAGAAATGCCACTGCCAATAATATATTTTTCATCGCCCACCTGCCTTTTTCTCGCGTTGATAATTCAAATCAGTGCTTGGAGATTGGTTTTCGCCTGTAAGTTCGGAAACAAGGAATAAAGAGGGCCCCAAACCTTCGAAGGACACTTTGATGGGAAGAATCCCGGCGGCCTTCCCTCCCTGCAAGGTCGCACGGAAATTATCGACAAGCTTCTGCTCGGAGATCTGATTGGTATCTATTGTGGACATCATTTGGACAGTGGCTCCTGCACTTGGCGACGGCGGAGGCGGCGGAGGCGCCGGTGCAGGCGCCCCAAGACCAACGCTGAATGACCTCACAACGCTCGCAGGCGGCGCTGGAGGATTCAGAGCCGCGGAAGTCGGGTCCGCGTACGCTTCCGCGCGGAATGATCCGATCTCCGGCGTCACTTTGAAAAGCGGCGGATGGAAGACCAGCATTCCTGTTCGGGATACCGGCAAGTCTAGCGCGGGCAGCGCGAGCTTGAACTGTCCTTTGTCATTCCAAGCCGTACCGCGGCTGATATAAACGACCTCGACCGCGAACTCAGGGGAATCTTCGCCGGCGTGGGCTTTCTCAAGCGGGAGTAGCACGCTGCCGTCGGGCGATTGCCCGGGACGAACGGGCTTTCCCGCCAACGATGCGCTCCAAAGCGTTGCCCCTTGCGGCAAAGTGATCTTCAGGAAGTTGCGCTGGTTATTCCGCACCGCGTACCGCGCCTGCACCAGCAGCTTTCCCTCGTTGGTGATCAAGACGTTGTAACGAGCCTCCGCGACACTGGCCATCAGCACGGCTTGCGGCGTGTAGCGCGCTACGTTCACCGTCAGCGATCGCGCGGTCTTCGCGTCGCCTGCTCGATACCGGAATGCGGAGAGCGAAGTCGATTGGCGGCTCGAGACGATTTCGCTCAAATCCGTCGCATCGGCGTTTTCGAGGCCTTCGGCTTTGAACTCTTTGATCTCCCCGGCGCCGAGGACTTCTACCGCTACTCCGCCCGTGTCGCGTTCCGCGTTCAGCAGGCGAAGCAGCGGAATCTCGATCTGGCCGTCGCGCGGACTGCGCGTTTCTCCGCTTACAATAAATTTGGCATTTTGCTCAACGGGTTCCAGAAACGTCACGGCGAGCTGTCCGTCTTTCATTTCCCAGTCCGCTACCATGGCACCGGCAACTTGATTTACCGTCACTTTGTCTGGCAGCGAAATGCGCACTTCTCGCGCGGCACCCTGGGTTACTTCTACGTTGACTTCGGCCACGACCGTCGTCGTGTCTTCGCCGAGGCCGGTCAGTTCGGTGAGCGACCCGCGCAGCCGCAACGCTTGCGTGCTGCGATGATCCTCGGTTTTTCTTTTCCAAGTAAACATGAGCGGCTCGTTGCCCCGCGCGTAGGCAAGCCATTTGCTATCCGTGCCGGGTTCGGATTTCTCTGCCAAGAGTCCTCCAGTCAACTTGATGTCCACGCCTTGCCGCGGAAGACGAACGGAGACGCGCGTGACTCCGGAGGCGGTTGAAGGCAGGGAGATGCTCTCTTCGCCGGCGGTCGATACGACAGGCAAAGCAATATCGAGCAGCAACACGGCTCGTCCCGCGCGCGAGAGGAGCGCAGCGAGTTGGTTTGAACCTTTTCCTGCCGCGCCGGGCACCAGAGAAACCAGCTTGCCATCGAGTTTTGCTTCTCGCACGAGCAATCCAGCCGGAATTGGCACACGCACCCAGCCATCCTTTAGTACGTCGACGGTAAGGCTCGCGCGGCCCGCGGCGAGGTCGCCATCGATGTGCAAGTCGTAATCGACGCGGGTCAGCGTCGCGTCTACCGGCGGCCCTTCCGGTTCGCGATCGGGCGGGTAGGCCTTCGCGTGCAGGGTTCGATAATCACCGATGGTGATTACCACCCATCCGGGTGCGTGCGTTGCCGTCTGCGCGGAGGACGCGGCGCAACAAAGCAAAAGCGCGGCCATCACGCCAACAAAGTAACTCCAAGTCTTGCGATTTTCGTGCGGGAGAGAAGCGAATGCGTTCGAGCGGGTCTTTGAGCTGGTCATTGTCGACACCTCTAGCTTCGTGAAATTGCCTCGGCAGTTTTTCTTCTCAACCCGGGGAATGGAGGACCGTCTTAAGAGCGATAAGCGCTGAGCTTGACGAACAGCGTTCTCACTCGTTTGTTACCTCATTAGAGTTAGCATTCCGTATACCGGGTTGCTCGCGGTGACGTCCTTAGAACGAATTTCTCTGCACAGCTTGCAATGTTTTTCCGAGCGTGCTCGTCAACGCTGCCGGCCTCGAGACTTCGCGAGGGCGATACCTCGCTCTTCTTGATGCCGCTTTGCTTCCTCCGCGCTATAATTCCGCTGTTGCGGCAAGATGCCCACGAAACTGCGTAACCCGTACACCAGACCGTCGGTCTAAGGTAAGGAGGCCCTATGAACACCTTGGAAGCTCTCGAGCCCAGGACCATCAGAACTATCGGGCGCCGTTCGTTTCTTCGCGTGACGGCCATCGCGGGTGGAGGTTTGCTACTCTCGGCGTACGTCGATCCCGTCGAGAAGGCTCTAGCGCAAGCGCCGCAGGGGCCGCCGCCCGCAGTGCTCACTCCCAACGCCTTCATACGCATTTCGCCTGAAGGCATCGTGACCATCACCGCAAAAAATCCTGAAATTGGTCAGGGCATACGGACCATGCTGCCGATGCTCATCGCCGAAGAGCTTGACGTGGATTGGAAGGACGTGCGGATCGAGCAGGGTGACGTCAACTTTACAAAATACGGTTTGCAGGTTGCCGGTGGCAGCACCGCAACGCCGAACAATTGGATTCCTATGCGGCAGGTTGGAGCCGCGGGCCGCCAGATGCTTGTTGCCGCGGCTGCGCAAACTTGGTCAGTGCCGGAATCTGAATGCGCGACCGCGTCCGGGCGAGTGCAACATGCGGCGACGAGCCGCTCGCTCGGTTATGGAGAGCTAGCTGGGAAAGCTGCGCAGATCGTTCCGCCGGATCTCGCTACCGTAAAGCTAAAAGATCCCAAGGATTTCAAAATCATCGGTAAGTCTATTCCGAGCGTGGACAACGCGGCCATCGTTCGAGGAAAACCACTTTACGGCATCGATTTCAGGCTTCCCGGGATGCTGTGGGGCGTCTTCGCAAAGTGTCCGGTCTTTGCTGGAAGAGTTGTCAGCGCGAATCTCGATGTGATCAAGGCCATTCCCGGCGTGCGGCAAGCTTTCATTGTGGAAGGCGGGTCCGATTTGACGGGTCTGCTCTGCGGCGTGGCCATCGTCGCCGATACGTGGTGGACGGCACACACCGCGCGGCAAAAGTTAGATGTGAAGTGGGACGAAGGCCCGACTGCGCAGCAGAGCAGCGAAGGTTTTGCGAGCAAGGCTATCGAGCTGTCAAAACAGAAGCCTGCGCGCTCGCTTCGGACCGACGGTGATGCCGATGCCAGTCTGCAATCTGCGGCGAAAGTCGTGGAAGGAGACTATTTCTATCCGTTCCTCGCGCACGCGCCGCTGGAGCCACAGAATTGCACTGCGCGCTTTCAAGACGGCAAACTGGAAATGTGGGTTCCTAGCCAGACGCCGCAGCGCGGCTTGACGCAGGTCGCGAAAACGCTCGGCATCGCGGAAAGCGACGTGACGATTCATTTGCCGCGGATGGGCGGAGGATTCGGGCGGCGACTGACGAATGACTACATGATCGAAGGCGCGTGGATCGCGAAACAACTTGGCGGCACGCCCGTCAAGCTGCTCTGGTCACGCGAAGACGACATGCATCACGATTTTTATCGCCCGGCGGGCTTTCATTTCTTAAAGGGCGGCGCCGATTCTTCCGGAAAGCTCGTCGCCTGGCGGAATCATTTCGTCAGTTTTGGAGAAGGCGAACGGTTCGCGCCCAGCGCCCAGATTTCTCCCGACGAATTTCCTGCCCGTTTCATCTCGAACTTCGCAACGCACGCTTCTGTCATGACGCTGGGCGTGCCCACGGGGGCGATGCGCGCTCCGGGAAGCAACGGTATCGCTTTCGTGATGCAATCCTTTATTGACGAACTCGCACATGCGGCCGGTGCGGATCCTGTGAAGTTCCGGCTCGCGTTGCTCAACACTCCGGCCTTCGATGCCGCACCTGCTCCAGCCGGCGGTCAGCAGACTCCGCCTGCATTTCTGTTCAATGCTCAACGCATGCGCGGCGTACTCGAACTTGTTGCGGAAAAATCGGGTTGGGGCTCTCGCACACTGCCGAAAGATACTGCGACGGGCGTCGCGTTCCACTTCAGCCATCGCGGATATTTCGCCGAGGTCGCGGAAGTCCGCGTCACATCGGAAAAGCATCTCAAAGTGAACAAAGTTTGGGTCGCGGGCGACATCGGCAGCCAGATCATCAATCCGACCAGCGCTCTCAACGAAGTACGCGGCTCAGTAATCGAAGGCCTCAGTCACCTGATGGGCTACGAAATCACCATCGAGCGGGGCCGCGCCATGCAAAGCAATTTCCATGAATATCCGCCGCTGCGCATGAACCAGGTGCCTCCCGAAATCGAAGTACATTTTCTCACGACCGACAATCCGCCGACTGGCCTGGGCGAGCCGGCGCTTCCGCCGATTTTGCCCGCCGTTTGCAACGCGATTTTCACCGTTACTGGCAAACGCATCCGGTCTCTCCCCCTTGCGAAGCAAGGCTACATGTGGGCCTAAACGTTCGGGGTGATTGAAACACGTCCAAGCTTCACGGATTTTGCAGTGCGGCAGAGTCGAAAAGTTGCGCGAATTCGCTTGCCATGCAAAAATCCCACCATGCAAAACACAAAAATCTGGCTTGCTTCTAAGATATTGCTGTCGGTAGTCTCCTGCGCTGTATCGACAAACGCTCAAATCACGCGCCCCGACGGCGAAAAGCAGCTCGCGCACGACATCTACAAACAGTTCATCGAAATTCAGTCCGGATTTACGACCGGCGCGACAACTCCGGTTGCAGAAGCAGCCGCTGCTCGCCTGAAAGCCGCCGGTTTCTCCGACGCCGATGTTTTCGTTGGCGGCGCGATTCCGAAGAAAGCCAATCTCGTCGTTCGCTATCACGGCACCGGCGCGCGCAAACCCATTCTCCTGCTCGCCCACATCGACGTCGTTGAAGCCAAACGCGAAGACTGGAGCACTGACCCGTTTCAGTTCATCGAAAAGGACGGCTTTTTTTACGGCCGCGGTACCGGTGACGACAAAGCGCAGGCCGCTGTTTGGATCGCCAACCTCATCCAGTACAAAAAAGAAGGATTCAAGCCCGACCGCGACATTATCGTTGCACTCACCGCCGACGAAGAAGGCGGCGGACCGTACAACGGCGTCGATTGGCTTTTGAAAAATCACCGCGAACTGATCGAGGCGGACCTGGCGCTCAACGAAGGCGGCTGGGGCGAAGAATCCAAAGGCAAAAAAATCTCGAACGATTTGCAGGTCAGCGAAAAGTACGTTCTGAATTTTCGCTTCGAAGTGCGCAACAAAGGCGGCCACAGTTCGATGCCGGTCCACGACAACGCCATCTATCACCTCGCCGGCGCTTTGACGCGGCTTGGCGAATTCGGCTTTCCTCTGAAAACTAATGAGGTTACTGCGGCTTACTTCCAGCAAATGGCAAAAATCGAAACCGGCCCCATAAAGGACGATCTCTCAAAGGTCTCTTCCGGTTCGCAAGAAGCCATGGAGAAAGTGGCCGCAGCATCTCCCGCATGGAATTCCACGCTGCGCACCACTTGCGTCGCCACGATGCTCGAAGGCGGCCATGCCATCAACGCGCTGCCGCAGCTGGCCGCCGCTACCGTGAACTGCAGAGTGCTGCCCGAAGATTCAGCCGAATACGTTCTCGGCACGCTGCAAAAAGTCGTGGCGGATGATCAGGTGACCGTCAAGCAGTTGAGCGAGTTCAGCAAAGCGGCCGCGTCGCCGATGCGCTCAGATTTGCTCAAAGCTGTCAGTGAAATCACCAACAGCATGTGGCCCGGTGTTCCCACGGTTCCGATCATGGTCATGGGCGCCACCGACGGTCGTTATCTCCGCGCCGCCGGCATCCCTTGCTATGGCATCCAGGGATTCTTCATGGATCGCGACGATATCCGCTTTCACGGGCGCGATGAGCGCCTGGGTGTCCAATCTTTCTATGAAGGCCAGGCCTTCCTGTACGAGCTGGTTAAGCGCCTTTCGACATCGGCCAAATAAAGGTTCGGCAAAGAACAACGCGGTCTGGCAGCAGCCCGCTCACGCACTCTGCCGCAATCGCACAATGAGGTTGTGCACGCTGCGCGCCAAGTCTGCGACTTCACCGCGGCCTTCAATCTCAAGCTCGATCGCGTTATCTCCCTGCGCGGCGTGATCAACAGCCTCACGCAAGCTGATCAGTGGCTTCACCACTTGCCGCGGCAAAATAAAGCTGACCCACACGCTGAACAAGAGCGTAATCGCGGACACAATGCTTAGCGCCCACTCCGCCTGACGAAGCAATCGCCGCGCTTCCCGATGATCGCTTTCTACACGTTTCCAGTTTTCCGTCTCGAGGTCAGTGAGCAGTCCCAGCACTTCTTGAATGGAACTCTGCAATTCCTCCGTGACTGGCGCCAGCGCCGGATTGCCTTCCTGAACGGTTTCAGTGATCTGCGTATCAAACGACCCGACACGGTTCCGCAGCTCTTCAATCAACTGCTCGCGTTTCTTGACCTTCGCCCCTCGCAAAAGATCGTTCAAATCTTTTTCATAAGCCCGCACCACGGCCTGGATGCGGTCTGCGTCTCCCAGCCCCGGCTGCCCCATCGCCGCAACCGCCGCAGCAAGCCTTTGTTCATATACGCCGAGCGCCTCCAGCGCTTTCTGCGTTTCTCCCATGTCTTGCGGCTCAAGCTCCTGTATTTGGCTCAAAATCTGCTTGGTTTTGCCCAGCGATTCGCGGTTTGCCGCGAGATAGGCCGGGTCACGAAGCAATAAATAATTTCGTTCTGCGCGCCTCGCTTCCAAAGTCTCTATCGAAGCCTGTTGCGCCAGCGTCGCTGCAGGTGCGTCCACGTTCACGATGCGGTCCACGATCCAGCCCATCTCAAACAGGTAGTAGACCGCGAGGAAAATCACCGGCACCAAAATAAATCGCGCAATCGCTAGGCTGTAGGCCACTCTCTTCCGCAGAGAATTTCCGGGCGCGAGGATCTTGAACTTTTTCCGGATTCCGAATTTCATAAGCCGGCTCCCGCCAAAGAGCTATTTCTTTGGTCGCCCGATTGTATGTCAGTAATTCATGCCCTGCTTATCCTTTTGCGTACCGGTCCGCCTGCCGCCACGCCACTTTGGGCAACTTTTCATCGTTGCACGAACTCGATGAGGACCTTGGCATTCCAGGGAACATCACCACATCGGGACCGGGTGGGGCACCGGACGTGGTCGTCATTGAAATTCGCGACGACGACTCGTCGTAAACTCTGCGATTAGGCTCAGGTAGACGCAGCGACGTAGGCGGGATAGGCCGGCGACCACTGGCTTGCGAGGATTTGCGAACGCAGTGCGGAGGCGGAATCGAGCGCTGGGGCGACCCCGGAACGGGCAGCTTCCTGAGCCACGGCAAAAGCGATTTCGAGGGCAAGACTACGCAGATCTTTCAAAGCTGGGAGTAGCGGCGCGGACGGATCCTTCAGAGCGGGAGAATGTTCGGCGAGGGTGCGAGCGGCAGCGATCATCATTGCATCGGTAATTCGCTGGGCACCGGCGGCGGCCCAGGAGGGGCGAGAGGCAACCACGGCAAGTCCGATCGCCGGAAAAATGTAGACGTTGTTGCACTGGGAGATGGGGATACTGCGGCCTTCGAAAAGGACAGGCGGGAAAGGCGAGCCCGCGGCTACGAGAGCGCGGCCGTTTGTCCAGCGAAGTAAATCGGCGGGATGCGCTTCCGAGTGTTCGGTGGGATTCGAAAGAGGAAAAATGATGGGGCGGTCAACCTTGCTGGCCATTTCGCGAACGATGGATTCGGTGAAAGCGTTGCCAATCGTGGAGAGGCCGATGAGGGCAGATGCACGCACGTGATGAATAACGTCAGCGAGACCGAAGTTTGCTCCATGGGCGTGTGGCCAGGAAGAAACGCGACTGAGCGGTTGCGCGTAGATGCGCTGCTCGGGCGTTAAATCCGTGCGTTCGGAATGGAGAAGGCCGTCGCGATCGACCATCCAGAAGCGGCTGCGGGCTGCATCCTCTGAGAGGCCGTCCGTGAGCATAGCGGCGAGGAGATAATCGGCGACACCCGTGCTTGCAGAACCAGCGCCAAGAAAAACGATCTGCTGGTCGCGGAGCGAAGAGTCCGCCACGCGAACGGCAGAAAGGATAGCGCCGAGTGCGACAGCGGCCGTGCCCTGAATGTCGTCGTTGAAGGTGAGCATTTGATCGCGGTAACGATTGAGAATGGGACGCGCATGGACTCCAGAGAAGTCTTCCCACTGAAGAAGCGTGGAGGGAAGAACTTGCTTGACGGCAGCGACGAAGGCATCGATAAAACTATCGTAATCGGCGCCCGTGATGCGCGCATGCCGCCAGCCGAGATATTCGGGATCGCGAAGACGTTCCTCATTATTTGTGCCGACATCCA
The DNA here is from genome assembly GCA_035314345.1 of Candidatus Acidiferrum sp. Taxonomy (GTDB): domain Bacteria; phylum Acidobacteriota; class Terriglobia; order Acidiferrales; family UBA7541; genus Acidiferrum. The sequence goes on along the minus strand of DATFZQ010000101.1, from coordinate 51,040 downwards.
AAACAATGGGCAAAGTGCGCGCAAAATGAACCCCGCCGATGAGGGTGTAAAGAGAAAGTTTGCCGATGGGGATGCCGAGACCGCCAACGCCTTGATCACCGATGCCTAGAATGCGCTCGCCATCCGTGACCACGATGACGTCCACTTCGGGATTTGGGTGGTTGCGCAAGAGCGCGGGAATGGAATGGCGAAGCGGATAGGAAATGAAAAGGCCGCGAGGGCGGCGATAGATGTGGCTGAATTCTTGGCAGCCGAGTGCGACAACGGGTGTATAGACGATGGGCAACATTTCTTCAATGTGGCCGAGGAGCAACCGGTAGAAGAGCACCTCATTGGCGTCTTGAAGCTGGCGGAGATAGATGTGGCGCTCGAGATCGTTGGGCTTGAGAGAGAAGGCTTGATAGGCGCGGACGGACTGATCGTCGAGCGATTCGACGACCGGCGGAAGGAGCCCGTGGAGACCGAAGCACTCGCGCTCGTCTAAAGTGAAGGCGGTGCCTTTGTTGAGGGCAGGATTGTTGAGAAGATCCATGCCGCGAAGTCGGACAGTCCGAACGAGGCTGGCCTGCGAGAGGCTTGGCTGGGAGATATCGTTCTGGGCCATTTCAGCGAAATTGTATCATTCAGACCTCGTGGCGCTCGGCAGCGTTTGCGAGCATGGAGATCAGGTACGTGGGGGATTTCTAACGTGCCGAATTTGGGCGGGCTGAGATGAAATTGCGACGCGAACAATAAGAAGTTGAAATGGACACAGCGAGAGGTTCATTGTTGAATGCGGTTGAGCCGTTGCGCAACAAAGAAAGCGAGTTTTCCTATGGCCGAGCCGGAAGCTGACCTAAGCAAGAAATACGACGCAGTGATCATTGGGTCGGGTGCGGCCGGAGGAATGGCGGCCCACGTCCTGACGACTCATGGACTACAAGTGTTGTTGCTCGAAGCCGGAAAGAAATTGAACATCGAACAGGAATTGCGTTCGATGGAATGGCCCTACGACAATGCGCACCGGGGAGGACTTCCGCCGGGCTCACATTCGATCGGCTTTAATGAGTATACCATCCGGAGGCCGCCCTTCGGCCCGGGCTTCGAAAAATCGAAAAATCTTTACAGTTATATTGGCAGCAGCGACTACACGAAGAACATCGTGGTCAACGAGCGGGAAAATCCCTACACGGGAACGAATTACGCGTGGGTCCGCGCGCGGTGCCTGGGGGGCAAGACAAACATTTGGGGACGGCTGGCGCTGCGGCTCTCCGATTACGACTTCAAGGCCAAGGACCGTGATGGCTACGGGGAAAACTGGCCGATCACCTACAGCGACATCGCTCCTTATTACGACAAGGTGGATTTGTATCTTGGCATTACCGGTGTGAAGGAGAATCTTCCGTATCTGCCGGACAGCATTTTTCAGCGCCCCACGAAATTGAACTGCACGGAACTCACGCTCAAGCAAGGCATTCAGAAAATGGGGCGCGTGCTAACGCAGTATCGCGCAGGCGTGACAACCGACGGGCTGAAGCACAACAAATATCGCAGCCGCTGTTATGGCCGCGGAGCATGCGAGCGAAAAGGCGGGTGCGATATTCACGCCGCATTCGATTCGCCAACCGGGCTGATCTACCCCGCGATGGATACCGGCAACCTTACGCTACGAACGAACTCGACCGTTCGAGAAATCACGGTCGATCCGCAGACTGGCAAAGCTTCCGGCGTGCATTTCACTGATTCGCAAACGATGAAGGACTACACGGCGCGCGGCAAGGTGGTGATTGTTGCGGCGTCGACGCTAGAATCGGCTCGGCTTCTTTTGCTTTCCAAATCGCGGCTCTATCCAAACGGACTTGCCAACTCAAGCGGCCACGTCGGTCACAATTTCTGCGAACACATCATGGGACCGCACGTTGCCGGGCAGGCTAAGGATCTTGTCGGAAAGCCTCCGACTCTCGACGACGGCCGGCCAGGCGGTTTTTACCTAACGCGTTTTCGCAATCTGACGGAGAAGAACCCCAACTTCATCCGCGGCTACGGATTTGAAGGCGGAAGCGGAAGCAGCATGTTTCCACCGGGCACGGACCAGAACGGATTTGGCGCTTCGTTCAAGGAAGAAATCCGGAAGAATCAGGGCTCGTACATCGCCATGGGCGCGTTTGGAGAAGTGTTGGCGCGTTACGAAAATTTTGTCGATCTCGATCCGGTGGTGAAGGACAAGTGGGGCATTCCCGCGCTGCGCTTTCATTACAAATTCGGCGAGAACGAGCACAACATGGCCAAGGACATGAAGGAGACGGCGCAGGAGATGTTCGAGGCTGCGGGGCTGAAGATTGTTTATGTGAGCGACCGGGTGCTCACCGAAGGATGGTCGATCCACGAACTTGGTACGGCGCGCATGGGAAATGATCCAAAAACTTCGGTGCTGAATCAATTTCAGCAGTCGCATGACGTAAAGAATTTGTTTGTGGTGGACGGCAGCGCGTTTGTGAATGCCAGTTGCCAGAATCCCACGTGGACGATCATGGCTCTGTGCTGGCGTTCGTGCGACTACCTGGCGGATAAATTGGCGAAGAACGAATTGTGAAATCCTTTTGCTCGTGGAAAGAATGCGCTTGGAATGCGAGGAGGAAAAATGTCCGCGAATGACCCCATCGATTTGAAGCAGGATCGGCGTCAGTGGTTGAAAACTTCGGCGACCGTTCTGGGCGCGGCGGTTTTGCCCTTGGCTGGAGCGGCTGCGGAAGTTTCGCCGGCAGATCCGCAAGCTGCCCAACCAGCCTCCGGAGCAACTCCGGCGGGGACCGCGGTCGCAAGCTCAGGCGCGCGTTTTTTCACTCCGGCGCAGCATGCGATGATCGAAGAATTGTCTGAGACGATTATTCCCGCCGATAGCCACTCAGGCGGAGCGAAGGCTGCAAAGGTCGCCGATTTTATCGAGCAAAAGATCCGAGAAAGTGTGGATGAGCAACAGAAGGCGCTGTGGCGCGAAGGGCTGCGGCTGATGGAGTCGATGAGCCAGCACTACAATGGGAAATCATTCGTCGAGTCGAGCACGGAAGAAAAGATCACGGTCCTCAAGGTGCTCTCGGATAATGAGCAGTTGACCGAACTTCCGGAAGTGCAATTTTTCCGCGAGCTAAAGAGTTTGACGGTGCGCGGCTACTACACAAGCAAGATTGGAATTCACGACGACCTCGAGTACAAGGGAAACCGCATTCTGATGGAGTTCGTCGGCTGCGGCGATCCCACCCCGCCGACGACATAGAGACCCAAACATACTCATTGCACGCCCACTCTCGGAGCCTGCACTTGGGCACTTGATTCTTCCTGCTTGCGGCGCACGAATTGGTACAGAGGCAGGCCGGCCAGGACAGCGATGCAGCCGAGTGCCGGCTGCCGCGGGCTGCGCGCCACGAGAAGAACAAGAAGGAGAAGAACAAGAGTCAAGAAAACTGAGCCTGCGGCCCGGTGGCTTGAGGCTTGCGCATTGACTCTTGTTTCCGGGGCGCGTTTTCGGGAGACAAAGAGGCCAGCGACGGTCAGCCCGAGAAAAAAAACAGCGACAAAAATAAAGTACGCGATGATCTGCTGAAAAGTGCCAAGAACGATTAAGAGAGATGCTATCGCGGCCTGAATGGCGATGGCGCGCGCGGGAGTACCAAAGCGAGGGTGCGTCTTTGCAACCGCGGAGAGAAAGAGTCCATCGTTGGCCATGGCGTAATAAACGCGGGGAGCGCAGATCATGAAGACTCCTAAGCTGCCCAAGACGCAGAGCACCACGACCGCGGCGAGAATCTTTCCACCCAGAGGACCGAAAAGGACTTCGCCCGCTTGCGCTACGAAAGTTTCGTCGGAAGTTACGTTTTGCAGAGGAATCAGATAGACGAAGACGATGCTCACTAGAATATAGACAGCTGTTACGAGCAGGACGCCGAGCAGCATGGCTCGAGGCATGGTTTTTTCCGGATCGCGCACTTCCCCGCTGATTTTCGTGACATCCCACCAGCCGCCAAACGAAAAGAACGCGCCGACCATGGCGCCAGCCAGCGCAGGCAGCAACGGTAAAGAGCCAGAACGCTGCGCAACCAGGGGAATGAAGTTTGACCAGTGGCCGACGCGAAAGACAAAAGCCCAAACCGTGATCAGCAGAAGCACTCCGACTTTCATCCACGTGAGCCGTCGAAGAAAACCAGCACTGACTTTCGTGCTGAAAGCGTTCAGCAGGGCGAGCGAAAGAACCACGGAGATGGCAACGTATTTTGTGGCAGCGGGTGGCCAGTGAAAAATATAAGCCGTATAACTTGCCGTGCCAGTCGCGAGAGCCGCGGTCAATCCTGGATCAAGCACGAGAAGGCACATCCAGCCATAAAGAAAAGCGACTCTGGGACCAAAACATTCCTGAAGATAGACATAGGAGCCGCCAGATCTTGGGTAACGCGCGGCGAGTTCGCCATAGCACAGAGCACCGCTGAGCGTCATCGCGCCAACGATGAGCCACACGGCGAGCAACCAAAACGGAGAGCCGAGAGACTTCGCCATGCCCGCGGGCGTAAGAAAAATCCCGACGGCGATGGCTTCTCCGGCCACGGCCGCCGCGGCGGAGCCCAGGCCCAGTTCTCGTTTGATGACGGCTTCTTCTGGCGCTACAGTTGGCATCGTTGCTTTCGCAAACGGATCAGGCTTGTCGCAGTCTCTGCAGCTCCACGCGCGGGGAAGCCTATACTACTGGCTTAGAATTGCTCTAATGCTTTTGTAGTAGTAGCGCGGACGGCTTGGCGACGTGGCAGTCGCACGAGGCGGGAGTGCATTGAGAAATTGGAACACGGATGGCCAAGCACGGTTACGTCGCGCCTTGCTGAGAGCGGCCATTCTTCCAAACGGCAAAGTAACATCAAGCGAATATTGCTTACTGCAAGGCCTTCTGAGGCGCTTGCAATTCTTGCGCGCGGGCTACCAACTTCTTGAGTTTCCCCTCGATGGAGGCGTCGCCGATGTGCTGGTCCTGGAGGACGCCATCGGCGTCGATGGTGAAAGTCTGTGGGATAGCCTTCACGCCAAATAGGTTTGCGACGGGGCCAGTGAAGCCGCCATCACGGTATTGAACCCAAGTCATCCCATTTTTTGTGATGAAGTCCTTCCACTTTTGCTCATCGGAGTCCAAGCTGACACTGAGCACGACCAAAGGCTGACCCTGAAATTTTTTCGCAATCTGCTGCATGTGAGGCAGGGCTTCGCGGCATGGCCCGCACCATGTGGCCCAAAAGTCGATCAGGACAACTTTTCCAGTAAGGTCGTCCAGGGAAATGTGCTGCCCATCCAATGTGTTGACGGCAAACGCAGGGGCCATCCTGGCGCGAGCGAGTCCCGGCTCGCTGATGTAGCGAAGGACGCGCTGGCGTTGCGGATCGCCGTCGGGCCTCATCTTCACATATTTCTCAAACTGGGCTTTGGCGGCATCGTCCTGTTTCAGGTGGGCGAGGGCCTTGCCATCGGAAAAGACCGCGTCGGGGAAATTCGGAGCGGCGGCCAGCGCCTTGGTGAATTCCTCATGTGCGCGAGTGAAGAGTTCGTCCTTGTGCTTGTCCAATCCTTCCTCAAGGAAGACAAAGCCAAGCTCGAAATGCGCGAGAGCGATGTTTTTGTCGCTCTGAGCCTCGGCAACCATCTCCTCGGCGGCAATTTGGGCGGTTTTCCATTCCTGCAGTTGAAGACCGTATTCGATCATTTTCCTTTGACAGGCGATGCAGCGCCCTTCGTCCTGCTTGTCGGCCTTTTTGAAGCCGTCTAAGGCAATGTCCGTTCTGCGTTTGTGTACTTCCTCCAGAGCTTCTTTATAAGACTTCTGTGCCTTCTCGCTGGTGGGGCCCTCCGCCGGCACCTGTGCCAACAGGGGAGTGACCGAGAGAGAAAACAACAATAGGAGCCGGGAAAAACCCATGGCTACCCTCCTACCGAGAGGATTTGTAGCGGGAGGCTATCATGAGTTCGGGTGTTCCGCGAGGGGCAAGGTAAATGCGAACAATGTGGCGAATTGGACGTATCCTTATATCTAGCGTCAAGAGTAGGAAGGGAGTTATAAATGGCGGTTGGGAGTGTCCGGTCATGGGACACAGATTCCCATATACGGCCAGAGAGGCGGGATTCCTTCCTGGGCGATGTGCCGTAAGCCATTGACAAAGCGAGGCTTTAGGCGAATTCTGTTGGGCAAGGGATTTGCGCCTAGGAAAGGCGATAACTACTATGGACATCCAAAGACCATCCAACGCAAGAGCCAAGAAAATCCGACGGATTGCCTACGGCACCGTCGCACTGATGTTACTAGGCGGGGTCACTTACGCCCTGTCGAAGCTGAAGCCTGCCGCGCCATCGGTCGATGGCGGCACGGTCTGGTCGGACACTGTGAAGCGCGGCCCGATGCTGCGCGAAGTGCGCGGGCTGGGGACGCTTGTGCCCGAAGACATTCGGTGGGTCGCGGCGCAGACAGATGCGCACGTCGACAAATGGGTATTGCGGCCACCAGCCATCGTCAAGCCAAACTCAATCATTATGGAATTGAGCGACCCGACAGTACAGAAGGACGCGGTCGACGCGGAGTACCAGCTAAAGGGAGCGGAAGCGGACTACCAGAACCTAAGAGTACAGGTTAACAGCGACTTGATGAGCCAGAAGGCGACAGAAGCATCCGTGCGCAGCGACTACGAGCAGGCGAAAATTCAGCACGATACTGATGTGAAGCTCGTGAAAGAAGGGCTCACGTCAGTGCTTATCGAGCAGAAGTCGAGAGTCACGGAGGAGCAGCTGAAGATTCGCCTGGAGCTGGAAACCGAACGCACGAAAATCGCGTCGGATTCGGCGAACGCTAAGCTCGCGGCGCAGCAAGCAAAGGTCGAGCAGATGAAGGCGCTCTACGGGTTGAAGCAGAGCCAGGTGGAAGCACTGCATGTGCGAGCGGGCATCGACGGCGTGCTACAGCTTCTGCCGGTGGATGTCGGGCAGCACGTGACACCGGGAATGAACCTCGCGCGTGTGGCGGACCCGAAGAGGCTCAGAGCCGAAGTAAAGATTGCCGAGACGCAAGCGAAAGATGTGGTTCCGGGGCAAAAGGCGTCGATCGACACGCGCAATGGAATCGTAAACGGCCACGTTTCGCGAGTCGACCCCTCGGTGATAAACGGTACGGTAACAGTTGACGTGACAATCGATGATCCTCTTCCGCCAGGCGCGAGGCCGGATTTAAGCGTAGACGGGACGATTACACTCGAGAATTTGAAGGATGTGTTGTATGTCGGCAGGCCGGTACACGGTCAGTCCGATAGCACGATTGGACTCTTTAAGCTTACCGAGGATGGCTCGGAGGCCACGCGCGTGAACGTGAAATTGGGGCGGAGTTCCGTCAACACAATTGAAATCCTTGATGGCTTGAAAGTGGGCGACAAGGTGATTTTGTCCGACATGTCGGCCTGGGACGCTTTCGACCGCATCCGGCTGAAGTAGAGCAGCTAATTCGCGGCGGCAGCCGGCCCGCACACGAGTTCGGGGTTTTATTTCTCTCATTCCTTGGATGGTAGTTCTGCGTTTCTTGCGGAGGCCCAGTTGCAGACTCTCTGGCAAGACATTCGCTACGGGTTGCGAATGCTAGCGAAGAATCCGGGATTCACAGCAGTAGCCGTTGCCACGCTGGCCCTCGGCATTGGCGCGAATACCGCGATATTCAGTCTTGTGAATGCCGTGATGCTGCAATCGATTCCGGTTCGCGATCCCCAAAGATTAGTCGTCCTGCGCTGGTCGGCGCACGGACATCCTCAAGACGCGGGTTCGAGCAGCTATGGCGATTGCCAATGGTCGAAGTGGACCGATAAGGTTTCCGGCAGCTGCTCCTTCTCCTATCCGATGTTCAAGGCATTCCGCGAACACGCCGAAGCTTTTTCTAATGTTGGGGCATTCGCAGGACCTGCCCAACTGGATTTGACTGGCAACGGAACAGCGAGCATAACGCGCGCAGAAATTGTGTCGGGCGATTACTTCCGGACGCTCGGAGTTCAGGCTGCGGCGGGACGAACGATAGAGCCCAGCGACGAGCGGCCTGGCGCGGAAGCCGTGGCCGTTCTGAGCTATGCCTGCTGGCAAGGCGCATTTGGCGGCGCCCAAAGCGCTATCGGAAAAACCATTAGGCTGAACAACCTGCCGTTCACGATCGTTGGCGTGGCGGACCCTGGCTTCACGCGGCTAACGCCGGGACACACGCAGGACATGTGGCTGCCGCTCTCACAGTTTGCTCCGCTACGGCTCCATTGGGGACGCGGGACGGACGATGAAAGAAACTGGTGGCTCACGGTCGTTGGCCGGCTGAAGCCAGGAATACCTCTGGGGCAAGCTGAGTCTGGCGTGAGTCTGCTATTTCATAATGAAATTATCCAGGAAAAGCAGCTTAAGGCCGAAGACGACCCGCAAGTTACCTTAACGCCGGCACAGAAAGGGCTTTCCGGGATTCGCGGAGATCTCGAGCAGCCGCTCTTCATTTTGATGGTAGCGGTCGGGATTGTCCTGGTGATTTCGTGCGCGAACGTGGCGGGCCTGATGTTGTCGCGAGCATCGGCGAGGCAAAAAGAGATTGCGGTGCGGCTGGCGCTGGGAGCCGGGCGAGGACGCGTGATGCGGCAACTTTTGACGGAGAGCGTGATGCTCTCCTTTGCTGGAGCAGCCGTCGGCGTGGTGCTGGCGTATTGGGGCGCGAGTGCCTTGGCGGCATTTGCCTCCGCGAACCGGTATTCGAATTTTCAGATCAACGCAGACCCAGACGTGCGAGTGCTTGCGCTCACGGTGGCTGTGGCCGCGCTAACAGGCATCCTGTTTGGACTTGCGCCGGCGTTTCGAGGGACGCGCGTCAACGTCGCGCCGACCCTCAAAGAGAATTCGGGCAGTATGTCCGGAACAAGCTTTGGCGGAAACCGTCGATTTGGACTGGGCAGCGGGCTTGTCGTCGCGCAGGTGGCTCTTTCAGTGATTGTGCTGGCCGGAGCCGGGCTGGTGGTTCGTTCGCTGGCGAATTTGAAAGCGATTGATCCGGGTTTTGACACGCGAAACGTGCTGCAGTTTGGAGTCAATCCAACTCTCACTGGCTATTACAAAAGCGAGCAAGTTGAGCCGCTCTATCGCGAGCTGCAGAGCAGGCTCAGCGGTCTGCCTGGGGTCATTTCCGTTAGTTATTCGTCGGATACGCTGCTCGATGGGGGTTTGTGGACGGAGGACGTCAAGATCGAAGGGCGAATCGATAAGTCCACGGTCGAAACGCAAATGCTGGCGGTTGGGCCGGATTTTTTCTCGACGATGAAAATTCCGGTGATGACCGGCCGGACGTTGACTCACGAGGATTCGCAGTCCAAGCGAGATATTGCTGTTGTGAACCGGGAGTTTGTTAAGAAATTTCTGGAGAATCGCGCACCGCTGGGATTGCACTTTGGCGCTGACGACCCCAAGAGTGCGCAGTACGAAATTGTTGGGGTCGTGGGAGACACGAAATATGCCGGCTTGCGCGATGAGATCGCGCCCACAGCGTACATTCCCTTCAAAGATAGCGACGCGCACTTTGCGCTGAGGACGGCGATAAATCCACAAGCCCTGCTTCCTGGGGTGAGCAAAGTCGTGAGTGATCTGGACAATAACTTGCCGCTGTTCGACGTTAGAACACAAACAGAACGAATTGAGCGCTTGCTCTTCAACGAGCGGCTGCTGGCGCGTTTGGCGAGCCTGTTTGGATTGCTGGCGCTTTTGCTTGCGTGCATCGGGCTGTACGGATTGTTGTCTTATGAGGTAGCGCGGCGTACCCGCGAGATTGGAATCCGTGCGGCTCTCGGGGCGCAGAACCGAGACGTTCTGCGGCTGGTGGGAAGACAAGGATTAGTGCTGGTTGCGTTCGGAATGGCATTCGGGATTCTTGCCGCGATCGGCGTGACGCGTTCCTTGCAAAGTCTGCTTTATGAAGTGCGGCCAAGCGATCCGATTACGTTTTTCGCCGTGTGCGCGCTGCTGACGATCGTCGCCCTGGCAGCGTGTTACATCCCAGCGCGGCGTGCGACGCGCGTCGATCCCATGGTGGCGTTGCGCTATGAGTAGGAGGAGCTGATGCAAATCCTATGGCAAGACATCCGGTACGGATTGCGGATGCTCGGGAGAAACCCGGGGTTCACCGCCGTCGCCGTGCTGGCGATTGCGCTGGGCATCGGCGTGAATGCGGGGATTTTTTCCGTGCTGAATGGCGCGGCACTGCGCATGCTCCCGGTTCCTAGCGCCGGGCAGATTGTCAGCGTGGACCAAATCTTTCACGGAAAAACGACGCGCAATGTTCACGGCGAGCCGACGCTTTTTTCCTATTCCGAATTCCAGGACTATCGCGCGAACAACCATGTTTTTTCCGGCTTGCTGGCCTACGAGCCTTTCTTGAGCGCAACGCTCGCGGGCGGAAGAGCGCGGCAGCTCTACGGCCAGCTCACCTCTTGCAACTATTTTGATGTGCTGAACGTGCACCCCGCGGAGGGCCGCGGCTTTGTGGAAACGGATTGCGCCGCGGCAGGCGAAGGTGCCGTGGTGGTGCTGAGCGATGAGCTGTGGCAAAGCGCCTTTGGGGCGGACGCTTCGCTCGTCGGCAAGCGAGTGATCTTGAATCGCACAGCGTTCACCGTAATCGGCATTGCGCCACACGGATTTGGGGGCACAGAGCCGATCCCAAGCGCGTTTTGGGTGCCGATCACCATGCAGGCGGCAATGGAGCCCGACCGCGATTTTCTGGGAGATGCCAACGTGAGTTGGTTGTCGCTGCTGGGGCGAGTGCGGCCGGGTATTTCGATGAGCCAAGTGCGTGCGGACCTGAGCATCATCGCCAGCCGGATTGATCAGCAGCATCCGGGACGTGCAACATCTTTGGCGATTCGAACGGCGACGTTTTTTGGCAGGCCGGAAGAACACAATTTTGTGACGGGAGCGGCCGCCGTCATTTTGTTTGGCTTTGGTTTGGTGCTGCTGATCGCATGCGCGAACGTCGCAAATTTGATGTTGGCGCGGGCCAGCGCGCGTCAGAAGGAAATTGCGGTAAGACTTTCGGTGGGTGCGAGCCGGTGGAGATTGATACGGCAATTGCTGACCGAAAGCGTGATGCTGGCATTAATGGGAGGCGCGCTCGGGTCAGTTCTCGCCTTTTGGTCCTTCGAAGGAATTTCGCATTTTGTAATTTCCCGTTTACCCCACGGGTTCCCGCCGTTAGCCCTGAATCTCACGCCAGACCTGCGGGTGATGGGATATGCGTTGCTGCTCACGCTGGTAACTGGAGTGGCGTTTGGACTGGTGCCCGCTCTGCACGCATCTCGAGCAGACTTGAACACGGCATTGAAAGGCATAGACGGCGGACTTGGTGGTCGCGCAGGCGGCGGACTCCTGCGGCATTCTCTGGTTGCAGCGCAGATAGCGGTTTGCATGATTCTGCTGATCGCCGCGGGATTGCTCTTGCGCGGACTTTATTTTGCACAGACCGTCGATCCGGGATTCGCGATGAATGGCATTTCGGTTGTGTCTCTGGACCTGCGGACGCAGGGATACAAAGAGAAACCCGCGGCAGAGTTCGAGCACCGGCTGAAGGAAAAAGTTGCGGCGTTGCCTGGGGCAGACAGAGTCGTCGAGGCGGCCCAGACCCCTCTCAGCGACGATCATAACTTCACGGGTTTCTCCATTCCCGGCAAGCCCGATGAGTATGACGTCGAAGACAACGCGATTTCGCAGGGTTATTTTTCGATGCTGGGGATTTCCATCGTGCGCGGACGGGACTTCACCGAAGAAGAGGTGCACGCCGGGGCCAAAGTGGCAATCGTCACGGAAACGACGGCGAGAAGCCTGTGGCCTGGAGAGGATCCGATCGGAAAGATTTTGCGCGAAGGAAAGAACACAGATCTGCAAATCGTAGGGATCGCCAGAGACGCACAAGTGTCGCACCTGGGTGAAAAGGCAAAGCTCTACGTCTATTTGCCTGCAGGACCGAAGGAACAATCGCAACTCCATCTGCTGATTCGTGGAGGCGGCGGATTTGCTGCGGTTGCCGCGGCCGTTCGCGGTGCGGCGAGCGAATTGGATCCGGATGTGATGGTGGATGTGACCCGGCTCGAGGACAATCTGGAAGTTTGGCGGACGCCGGCTCGGATCGTCGCTGCACTTGCCGGCTCGCTGGGTGCGCTGGGACTGCTACTCGCGTCGATCGGTGTGTATGGAGTGGTGTCCTATGCTGTCAGTCGGCGCACGCGTGAAATTGGCATTCGCATGACGCTGGGAGCGGACGGGCGAGATGTCACGAACCTGATGCTGCGGCAGAGTATGCGTCCCGTACTCGTTGGCGGCGCGATTGGGATTGTTGGTTGCGCGGCAGTTTCCTGGGTTCTGTCTGGCATGCTGTTTGGAATCAGCGCGCACGATCCCATCGCGTTTGTGTTTGTTCCGTCGTTTTTGGTGGCAATCGCGCTGTTGGCAAGCTACGTCCCGGCCCGGCGAGCCACGAAGGTAAATCCCGTTGTGGCGCTGAGATACGAATAGTTTTGAAATTGGGGCTGATTGGGGGAACCATTGGGCGAGGCGTTGCGTATTCCCTGTTACGAAGGATTGAGTGTGGTGCGCCAGACATATCAAGGGTTTGTACGTCAAATACGTGGAGTGTTGCGGGTGGCCATGTCTCAAATTCCATCGACGGTTGAGAAAAGGCTGCTACCGCAGTCTTCGTCTCAGTACTGGTACTCGTCCGCAGGGAGGAGCGAGGCGCCTTTTAAAGGGTTTGGAACCCGATTTGGGGCTAGGACAGGCGCGATGGTGAACGCGTAATGCAGAACCTCTGGAAAGACATCACGTTTGGATTACGCATGCTGTCGAAGAGCCCCGGCTTCACGGCTATTGCCGTGATTACGCTGGCATTAGGCATTGGTGCGAACACCGCCATCTTTTCTCTGATGAACCAGATTCTGCTGCGGCAACTTCCGGTGAAGAATCCCGGTGAGTTAGTCATTCTGCGCGACCCTGGACCGATGACGGGACATATTTCCACAGACAACGATGAAACCGAGTCTTTTTCCTACCCGATGTACAAGGGCTTGAGGGACAACAACTCGGTTTTCTCCGGCGTGCTGGCGCGATACGGCTTTTCCGCGAGTGTTGCGAGCCGCGGACAAACGGACCGGGCATCGGGAGAATTGGTATCCGGGAATTACTTTGAGGTGTTGGGAGTGCAGCCAGCGGTCGGGCGCGTGTTCAGCCAGGACGACGACCGAGTGCCAGGAGCGCAGCCCGTTGTGGTGCTTAGCCATTCTTACTGGACTCGCCATTTCGGCGGCGATCCGCGCGTGCTGAACAAGGTCCTGTTGATCAACGACGTCGAAATGACTGTCGTGGGCGTCTCGCAGGCCGGATTTTTCGGGGTCCAAATAGGCAAAGCGCCGGATATCTTCGTGCCGATGATGATGACGCAACAGATGACGACGCACGGCCAGACACTCGACGATTGGAACGATTATTGGATGAATGTCCTGGCGCGACGCAAGTCTGAAATTGCGGAGAGGCAGGCGGAAGCAGGGATTAGCGCGGCGTACCGACCGCTCCTAGAGGAGCAACTCCCACTAATTAAGTCTGGATGGAATGAGGAGAAGCGTCAGCGTTTTCTCAACAAGAAGATTTTGCTTTCGTCCGGGGCCAGGGGACGCACGGTCCTGCAGAGCAACTCTGTCGGACAAATCATCACGCTCTTTGTGATGGTCGCGCTGGTTTTGCTGATCGCGTGCACAAACGTAGCGAATTTATTGCTGGCTCGTGGAGCTTCGCGGCAGCGCGAGTTTGCCATTCGAACGGCTATGGGCGCGAGCCGGAGCAGAATGATTCGCCAACTGCTGGCCGAGAGCCTGCTCTGCGCTTTCGCCGGCGGCGGTCTTGGCATTTTGCTTGGCACTTGGCTGATGAAAATTCTGGCTCCCATCGTGGTCGCGAACGCAGGGGTCCATGGACTGACGGAAAAGCTCGACCCAAGCGTTTTGACTTTTGCGATCGGGGTGACACTGCTCTGCGGAGTTTTCTTTGGTTTGATTCCCGCCTGGCGCGTAACGCGAATGGGAGTTTCGGACGTAATTAAGGACCAGGGTTCGACTTCTTCCGCCAGCGTGTCTCACGTGGGCTTCCGAAAAGTGCTAGTTGCAGGACAAGTGGCTTTCACGATGCTGCTTCTCGCCGGGGCTGGGCTCTTTACGCGTTCGCTATGGAATCTGCGAAGCCAAGACCTGGGCATGAGAACGGACAACGTGATTACGTTCTCCATCCAGCCATCTCTCAATGGATATGACACTGCGCGGTCGGTCGCGCTGATCGATCAACTGCGCGCCAAGATTGCAGCAGTGCCGGGAGTCAGGTCTGTCGGCACAGGCGATGTTCCCACACTTACCGGGGACGACGAAGGAAGCAATGTCACCGCCGAGGGAGGTCCGCAACTCGCCGAAGAACTGCAGAATGTGGACCATGACGCGGTCAGCCCCGGCTACTTCTCTACTCTAGGGATTCCACTGCTCTCTGGCCGCGAATTTACCGAGGCCGATGGCGCTACGGCTCCTAAAGTGGCAATTGCCAGCGAAGCGATGGTGAAACGCTTTTTCCCCGGACGAAATCCCCTCGGCCTGCACTTTGCGTTTGGCGGCGGAAACAAAGTAAAGCCGGACATCGAAATCGTGGGAGTCGTGAAGGACGTCAAGCAGGAGCACGTGAGCAGCGCGACCCAGCCTTACGTTTATATTCCCTATGCTCAAAGGCCCAAAATAACGGGGATGACCTTTTATGTTCGATCGACAGAGGACCCGTTGCAACTGGGATCATCGCTGCAAAGCGAAGTTCGCGAGAGGGACGCGAACTTGCCCGTATACGATTTGAAGACGATGGACCGTATTGTGGACGAAGATTTGTTCTCTGCGCGGATGGTGGCAGTGCTGTCGGCGGCCTTTGCTGGTCTTGCCGCGCTTCTGGCCGCGCTAGGTATCTACGGCGTACTGGCATATGTTGTTGTGCAGCGAACGAGGGAAATCGGTATCCGCATGGCGCTGGGGGCGCTAGCCAGCAACGTGCGGTTGCTAATCCTCAAGGAAGTTGGATCGATGGTGCTGATAGGTGTAGGCGTGGGCCTTCCGCTGGCCTACGGGCTGGCGCGATTCAGCGAATCGCTGTTGTATGGCGTCCACGCGGGAGACCCCGTGGTCTACGCATTGGGACTGGGATTGATCGCGCTTATAGCGCTAGCCGCTTGCTTTATTCCGGCTAGGCGTGCCACGCGCGTCGATCCATTGGTGGCGCTGCGCTATCAATAAGTGAAACGGCTTTAGGCAGGAGGCACGGCAGTCGGGGCTTGGTAAAACGAATTTGCAGAATGGGTTTCAAGACTAAACTTGGCTAAGGAGACGAAATGTCAGATGCACCTACACTCATCAAAATGGAAGGCGTAAAGAAAGTCTTCTACACGGACGAAGTGGAGACTCACGCTCTTGAGGAAATCCACCTCGAGATCAAGAAAGGTACGTACATCTCCATTGCTGGGCCTTCGGGCTGCGGCAAATCGACGCTGCTCTCGATTCTGGGCTTGCTCGATTCGCCGACCGACGGAAGCTACATGCTGAACGGGCAGCCTGTCGGCAAGCTTACGATCAGCGAGCGCACCCGTATCCGCAATCGCGAGATCGGCTTCATCTTCCAGGCGTTTAACTTGATCGGCGACCTCACGGTTTATGAGAACGTCGAGCTGCCGCTGACGTACCGCGGCACGAGCTCAGCGGAACGCAAGCAGAAGGTGCAGAACGCGCTCGAGCGCGTGGGCATGGCGCACCGCCTGCGGCATTATCCCTCGCAACTCTCTGGCGGTCAACAACAGCGCGTAGCTGTGGCTCGCGCACTGGTTGGCGATCCTCTCATCCTGATGGCTGACGAACCGACTGGTAACTTGGACTCGAAGAACGGCGAAGCCGTCATGGAATTGCTTCGCGACCTGCACCGCAACGGCGCCACGGTCTGCATGGTCACCCACGATCAGCGCTATGCAAATTTCGCCGAACGCACCATTCACCTGTTTGATGGCCGCATCGTCGAAGAGACCAAGGAAGCCGGCGTAAGCGCGTAAGGGCGTCCGGCCAAGGGGCGCTCCATGGGAACCATTGGGCAGGACATCCGCTATGGCGTGCGGATGCTCGTTAAGCACCGGCTTACCACCTTGGTGTGCGTCGCCGCACTGGCGCTGGGCATCGGCGCGAACACGGCGATGTTCAGCGTGGCTGAAGCGTTCTTGCTCCATCCAGTCCCGTTTGAGAATTCAAACCGCATTGTCGCCCTGGTTGACTCGCGCCCGTCCCAAGGCATCGACACAAATTCGGTCGCCCCAGCTACTTATCTTGAGTGGAAGGCGCAAGCGCGCTCTTTTGATGAGATGGGAGCGTACATCTGGGACTCCATCAACTTAACTGGCGATCGGGAGGCGGAAAAAGCACAAGGGTTCGCGATTAGCGCGAATTTATTCGACGTGCTCGGCGTGCATCCCCTGATGGGCCGGACTTTCCTGCCCGAAGAAGAACAAGTTGGAAAAGATCAAGTCATCATCCTCAGCTACGGTCTGTGGGAACGGCGATACGCTTCCGATCCGCATATTCTTGGCAAGAAAGTCAAAGTGGATGGCAAGACCTTCGAGATTGTCGGGGTGATGCGCAAAGGATTCGACTATCCAAAGCCGGCGGAAGCGTGGGTGCCGCTTTCGTTTAACGCCGAGCAGCGGACGATTCGCGATTCACGCTACTTGTGGGTGCTGGCGCATTTAAAGCCGCAAGTTTCCGTGGAACAGGCCACAGCGGAGATGCGCACGATCACGGCGCAGCAGGCCCAAGCCTATCCAGATCCATATAAAGGCTGGAATCTTCGCGTGCTGACGATTCCTAATTTTGCGACCGACGATCTCACACGGCAGTACACCTTCTTGTTGTTAGGCGCGGTGGGATTCGTTCTGCTGATTGCCTGCGCGGACGTAGCCAATGTGCAATTTGCGCGAGTCACTGGCCGGCACAAGGAACTCGCTGTGCGCACCGCCATGGGAGCAAGCCGGAGCCGGATCATACGCCAATTGCTGACCGAGAGCGTATTGCTTTCGCTGGCAGGCGCGACCCTGGGACTTATATTCGCGATGTGGTGGGTCTATTTGATCGTGAGTCACATGCCTCCCGAAGTCGGGAGATTCATCGCCGGCTGGAATACGATAAGCCTCGATACCAACGCATTTTTGTTCACACTGGCCGTTGCGATTGCCAGCGGCATTGTCTCCGGGATTGCCCCCTCCTGGCTCCATTCGCAGACGAACATTAGCGACACTCTGAAAGAAAGCGGCAGGGGAGGAAGCACAGGTCGATCGCGGCATCGATTGCGGAGCGCTCTTGTCATTGCCGAGATTGCGCTCGCCCTCATTCTCCTTGTCGGCGCCGGCCTCCTCGTCAAGGGTTTTCGCGCCCTTATTGTGGTGCATGAGAATTTTCGTCCCGCCTCCGTGCTAACGCTTAGCCTGGATCTGCCCGAAACGCAGTACAAGGAAAAGTCCGGCCGCGCGGCGTTCCACGAACAAGTGCTGCAGAGGCTTGCTGCCATCCCGCACGTCCAATCGGCTGCGCTGGCCACGTACGTGCCTTATGCAAACGGCGGTGGCACGGGCGTCAGTCCCTTCGCCATTGAAGGCCGCGCGCCGGAAGAGCGAGGCGAGACCACGAGCACAATCGTCGAAACGATCAGCCCGAATTATTTTCGTCTGATGAATATTGGCCTGCGAGATGGCCGCGAGTTGAGCGATTCGGACGGCGATAGCACGCCGCCCGTAGCGGTGATCAGCAAGAACATGGCGAAGCGCTACTTCCCTGGGGAAAATCCGATGGGAAAGAAACTTAAAATCGGCAAGGCCAATGCGGACAGCCCTTGGATGACGATTGTGGGAATCGTGGACGATGTCCACTATACTTGGGTCGATAAACAAGAATATCCCACAGTTTATCGCAGCTATCGTCAAGCGCCTCCCTACTACAATTCCCTGGTCTTGCGGACCGATGGCGAACCGGTGACGTTCATTCCGGCAGTACGAAGTGCGGTTGCCGCCGTCGATCCAAACCTGCCGCTGTTCGATGTTTTGCCGTTTGACCGGGTGATCACGAACTCGATCGTGGGCATCGCCTACGTAGCGGCGATGATGGCCATTCTAGGGCTTATCGCCCTGGTTCTGGCATCGGTCGGGATTTATGGAGTGATGTCTTACTCCGTCGGCGAGCGCACGCATGAGATCGGTGTGCGCATGGCGATGGGGGCGACATCTAAAGACGTTCAGAGACTGATCCTGAGAAACGGTTTGTTCCTAACCTTAGTTGGCATGGCCATCGGTTTGCCGATCGCTTTAGGGCTTGCCTATGCTCTTTCGAGCCTCCTCTTCGGCGTCAAGGTTGCCGATCCACTTGCCTTTCTGGGATTGCCCTTGCTGCTGGCCGGGGTCGCAACGGTCGCCTGCTACCTCCCCGCGCGGCGCGCCGTGCGCATGGATCCACTCACCGCCTTGCGCTACGAATGAAGACTGGCCGGCCCAGGCCTTTTTAGGGGAGGGGGCTTGTTTACCCTGCGAGGGCCCCGTCCGAATAGTCCATAGCCGCCGCAAGTCACAGGTCCGCTGACTCGGTGGATCGGCGAGCCTCCACGGTTTGTTTGTCCCCCGCAGGGACGGCTACGAGTGGATTTAAATGTGATAGTCTCGAAACGGAAGATGTCTTCCGCCGTTATCTTATTAAGGGCGCCGAAGGAGCGAGAGTGGAACCTCTGATTCAGTTACGGAACCTGGAGAAGGTTTACGAAGCGGGCGGCAGTAAGTTTTACGTCCTGCGCCGCGTGTCGCTAGAGATTCAGCCGGGCGAGTTTGTCACCTTCATGGGCCCTTCGGGAGCCGGGAAGTCAACGCTCCTGAGCATTATCGGGATGCTCGATGGCTCCTGGACCGGCGAATACTATTTCAATGGCGAGCCCGTCCACAGGCTCAACGTCAAAAAGCGCAATGAGCTTCATAAAGCCAACATCGGCTTCGTCTTCCAAAGCTACCACTTGATTGACAACTTGACGGTCTTTGAGAACCTTGAAATCCCCCTGTCCTACAAAAACGTCCCCCACAAAGAACGCGTCAGCCTGGTTTGTGACATCCTTGACCGCTTCAATATCGTCGGCAAAAAGGATCTGTTCCCCAACCAGCTTTCCGGCGGACAACAACAGCTCGTCGGAGTAGCCCGCGCTGTGATCCAAAGCCCCAAGTTGATTCTGGCCGACGAGCCCACCGGCAACCTTCACTCCGCGCAAGGTGAAGAAATCATGGAGCTTTTCCGCAAACTGAACGAAGCCGGAACCAGCATCATCCAGGTAACGCACTCGGAGCGGAACGCCGCTTACAGCCATCGGGTCATCCAGCTCAAAGACGGCTGGGTGGTCAGCGAAACCAGCAACGCGGCCAAGGTCGGCTGAAAGCTGGCAAGAGTCAGCTTCACGTTTATTATCGGACACGGTTTCGCGCAAAAACTAGAACGGATTTCACGAGTTAAGTTACTGATTTATTGGATATAAGTGAAACTGTGCAACGGTTTCCGGCGGGTCTGTATTCAACCAGTTGGATGAATACGAACTCACCTTGTATAGATAACAGCTTCCGACGCGCATGAAAAACCCTACCATTCATCCCTATCGCGTCCTTGTGGCCGACGATCAGGCGGATATCCGCGACGCGTTGCGCCTGTTGCTCAAACGGGAAAACTACGAGACGCAATTGGCGGCCTCGCCCGCCGAAGCGCTCGCGGCCATCGAATCACGCGAGTTCGACGCCGTGATCATGGATCTAAACTACGCACGGGACACGACTTCCGGCCAGGAGGGGCTCGACTTGCTGAGCCGCGTCCAAGCGGCGGATTCGACGCTGCCCGTGGTCGTGATGACCGCTTGGAGCAGCGTGGAAGTCGCCGTGGAGGCCATGCGGCGCGGCGCTCGCGATTTCATACAAAAGCCCTGGGACAATGCGCGGCTGCTGACCATCCTGCGCACGCAGATCGATCTTCGCAACGCGCTGCGGCAGGCCTCGCGGCTCGAAGCCGAGAACCGCTTGCTGCGCGCCGAATCGCGCCCCACGCTCATAGCAGAAGCAACCGTGATGCAGCCCGTGCTCGACTTGATCGGGCGCGTGGGGCCATCGGACGCAAGCGTGCTAATCACCGGCGAGCACGGAACTGGCAAGGAAGTTGTAGCGCAAACTCTGCATGCGCTTTCGCAACGCTCTGGAAAACCCATGGTAACTGTGAACGCGGGCGGCCTTTCCGAAGGCCTTTTCGAAAGCGAACTCTTCGGCCACGTGAAAGGAGCATTCACCGACGCGCGAAACGATCGCGTCGGGCGTTTCGAACTTGCCGAAGGCAGCACACTTTTTCTGGACGAGATCGCCAACGTGCCGCTGAATCTGCAGGCCAAGCTTTTGCGGGTGCTCGAAACCGGCGAACTTGAGCGCGTCGGTTCCTCTTCGACACGACGCGTAAACGTCCGCGTCTTGGCAGCCACTAACGCCGACGTGACTTCCGAAGCTGCCTCCGGACGATTCCGTCAGGATCTGCTTTTCCGTTTGAATACGATCGAGATTCACCTTCCGCCGCTGCGCGAACGCCGCGAAGATATCGCCTTACTGGCGCACCACTTCCTCCGCGGCTATGCGCAACGCTATCGCAAAAGCATTTCGGGCTTCGATCCCGGCGCGACGCAGCTTCTTCTTGACCATCCCTGGCCCGGAAATGTTCGCGAACTCGATCACGCGGTCGAGCGTGGAGTATTGCTCGCGCAAGGGCAATTGGTCCGTTCTGCCGACCTCGGCCTGCGCATCGGCGGCGCGGGTGGCACAGTGCGTCTGGAGGAAATGAGCCTTGATGAAGTGGAGCGCCACCTAATTCAGCGCACGTTGTCTCGTCACGATGGAAACGTCAGCCAGGCAGCTAAAGCCTTGGGGCTCAGCCGCAGCGCGATGTACCGCCGCCTGCAAAAACACGGATTGGAATGAGACGCCTCACGTACGAACGTCGCATCCAGCTTCTGGCGCTGGCGGCGGGATTACCCGGATCGTTAATCTCCCTGATTCTGCTCTGGAACGGCTCTTATTCATCGCGGACGGCGTGGACGCTAACGTTTTTTATCCTTAGTTTGTGGCTAGGCTTCGCGCTTTCTTTGCGGCATCGCGTGGTCTTCTCCCTGCAAACGCTGTCGAATCTCCTTTCCGCGATGCGTGAACAGGATTTTTCCTTCCGCGCGCGCGAAGCACGTTCCGATGATGCACTCGGCGAAGTCATGCTGGAAGTAAATGCCCTGAGCGAAACGCTTCGTTCACAACGGTTGGGAGCGCTCGAAGCCACCGGTTTGCTTCGCGCGGTAATGGAAGAAATCGACGTGGCCATCTTTACCTTCGATAACCATCGGCAGCTGCGCCTCGTCAATCGTGCCGGCGAACGGCTTCTTTCTCGGCCCAGCGAGCGGCTCCTCGGCTTCACTGCCGCGGAGCTTGGACTGGAAGCGTGCCTCGAAGGCGACCCGGCTCGCACCATGGAATTGAGTTTTCCAGGCGGGGCCGGCCGTTGGGGCGTGCGTCGTGGCGCCTTCCGCCAAGGCGGTTTGCCGCACGATCTAATCGTGCTCAGCGATCTAAGCCGCGCGTTGCGTGACGAAGAGCGGCAAGCCTGGCAACGGCTCATCCGCGTTCTCGGCCATGAACTCAACAATTCGCTGGCGCCTATCCAATCGGTAGCGCAGAGCTTGGAAAGCGGGCTCGTGGGGACGGCCAACGTGCCGGAGCTTCAGACTGGCGCGGCAGCGTCGATTCTGGAAGACATGCGCCACGGCCTGAGCATTATCCGGTCTCGCACGGAAGCGTTGGGCCGCTTCATGGCCGCTTATGCGCGCCTCGCGCGGCTCCCGCAACCAACGCTCGCTCCGGTTAATGTGACGGAATGGATCACGCGCGTCGCAAAACTTGAAGCACGTGCCAAAGTGCGCATGGAAAAAGGACCGCCGCTGGTTATTTCGGCGGACGCCGATCAGCTTGAACAGCTTTTAATCAACCTCGTGCAAAACGCCGCCGACGCAGCGCACGAAACGGGAGGCGGTGTAACAGTAACTTGGTCCCGCTACAGCTCCTTTCTGGAAGTTTCAGTGCTGGACGAAGGTCCTGGAATCTCAAACACGGCAAACCTCTTCGTTCCCTTCTTCACGACAAAACAAGGTGGTTCCGGCATCGGTCTCGTCCTCAGCCGCCAAATTGCAGAAGCCCACGGTGGCACGTTGACGCTGCAAAACCGTCGCGACGGACGCGGCTGCGAAGCAAAGTTGCGCTTGCCCATCTAAGAGACCTTGCTCGGTTGTGTGGATTGTGATCGCGCGACCGGACTTCGGAAAAATGCAGTAGCTTCTCTGCAGAGACAGATCTACGCGCGTTGGTTGCAAAGCACAGGCTGGGGCGGCAGTTTGGCTTACTTCGGCGGGCTGTGCGTCAGTGTCGTCGAGTTGAATCACGATCTCGACGCATCGCATCTCAAACAATAATTTTTAACTCTTTCGCGAGGCTGGCTTTGCGGGAGCACCCTTGGGCGCCTGGAACCGATATCCCACCCACGGTTCCGTCAAAATATATTTCGGACGTGCCGGATCGCTCTCAATTTTCTTGCGCAACTGATTGATCACCACTCGCAAGTTTTCCGTCTCTTCACCGTATTCCGGTCCCCAGACCGATTGCAGCAATCGGCGATGCGAAAGCGGCTTTCCCAAATTGCCGACCAGGTGCTTCAACACTTCGAACTCTTTCGGCGTCAAATGAACGTCGCGGCCACGCACGACGACCTGCCGGTTTTCGAAATCAATCGTCAAATCTTTCGCGATAAACGTGGGAATCGCATCTCCGGGCGCGTATCGCCGCAGAGCGGCGCGAATTCGCGCGAGCAACTCTTCGATTCCGAACGGTTTGACCACGTAATCATCGGCGCCGGCATCGAGAGCGATGACTTTATCGCGCTCTGCATTGCGCACCGTCAGCATTATGATCGGCGCGTCGCACATCTCGCGAATTTCGCGAGCCGCTTCGATGCCCCCGATTCCCGGCATGTTGACGTCGAGCAAGATCAGGTCGGGCCGTTCCTTGCGCACCGCTTCGACCGCTTCTTCGCCCGTCGTCGCCTCTCGGATGACGTAGCCGTGGCTGGAGAGCGTGGTGCGCATGACGCGCCGGATTTGCGGCTCATCATCGACCACAAGAATGGCGGCTGCGTTCATCGAATCTCCCCCGCGTTGCGGTCCACAGGCAGCGTAAACGAGAACACTGAGCCATGCCCAAGCTGGCTGGTCACGGAGATCGTGCCTTTGTGCGCCGTGATGATAGCTTTCGCGATCGGCAAGCCCATGCCCGTCCCGCGCACCAGATAGCGCTGATCCTTGCCGCGATAAAACTTGTCGAAGATCATGCCCTGTTCGAAATCATCGATGCCAGGGCCGCGATCCGCCACGCTGGTTGTGACGGTTTCGCCCATTAGTTCCGCGGAGATGGTGATGGGCTGATCCTTCGGTGAATAAATGTTGGCGTTGTCAATCAGATGGACGAGCGCATCTTTGATGCGATTCAAATCGGCTCGCACAGGGGGAAGATTGGGACTCACGTTCAAATCTACGCGTCGACCCGCCAGCGCCGTGTTGCATTGTGCCAGAGCCGCCTCGATGATGTCTCCGATCCTTGTCGGAGCTAGATCCAGCTCAAATTCTCCGGCTTCAAGTCGCGACATCTCGGCCGCTTCTTCGACGAGACGGTTCAACCGGTCGCACTCTTCATTGATGATCGTCAGTAGCTCGCGAGTCTGTCCGCGATCAGGAGTTTCCTCAGCCAGCAGGCTTGTCGTCGCGGCTTTGATCGAGGTCAGCGGCGTGCGAAAATCATGCGCGATTGAATCCAGAAGCGCAGACTTCAGCCGCTCTCCCTGGCGCTCTGCTTCCGTCTCTCCAAGCTTTTCGACGGCCCGCGCTCGTTCGATGGCAATCGCTACGAGACTGCCCACGGCGTCCAACGTCTGGCGCGAAAGCCGCGATCCAGAAATCCCCAAGCTCGCAATGGGGCGAACGCCCATCCGCACCGGGATAAAGTACAGCCCTTCTTGCGATTCGAACACGGCCTCATCGCGAAGAAAGACGGACTTCATTCTTTCTTCATCCAGGTGCGCGGCGCCAAACCCAGACCTGTAGAATTTGTCTTTTTGCGGCAGAAAAAGTTCGGCGGCGCCGCCTTCGAAACTCTCCACGATGTAATTTGGAATCGCGTTCATCAACTGAATGACGTTTCCTTCCGCCAGGAGCTTTTGACTGAACTTATACAGCCGCTCGATTTCACGGCGGCGTTGATGTGCTTCATCGGCTTCCTTGCGAATCCGCGCGGAAAGCTGGCTTCCCATGATGGAGGTCACCAGGAACGCGAGCAGCGCCACCCAGTTTTGCGGATCGGCAATCGTAAACGTTCCAACCGGTGGAAGGAAAAAATAATTGATCGTCAGGACCGCCGCGACGGACATAAAGACCGACACGGCCATCCCCCACACTGCCGAAACTGCTAGAATAGCCAGCAAAAAGGTGAGCGCGATGGTTGTCTGATTGACGTCGCGCGCGTGGCGAAAGAACACAGTGATCACGGCGACGATGGCCAGCGACACGGCAAATCCGAAGGCTCGGCCGGCGAGTAATCTCTGCATCTTGCTATTCTATCGTATGCGCACTCTTTGAAACGGAGAACGTAACACATTGCCTAAGAAGCCCGAGGACTGGTTGGAAGTCGCTTCGCCGCCGCAGAAAGCGCGCGGCATATTTAAGCTTTTCCTCGGCTACGCTCCGGGCGTCGGAAAAACCTATAGCATGCTGAGCGAAGCGCTCCGCCGCCGGAGCCGCGGCGAAGATGTGGTCATTGGCGTCGTGGAGACGCACGGCCGCAAGGGCATCGAAGAGCTGTCCTCGCAAATCGAATCCGTCCCGCGCAAAAGAATCGAATACAAGGGAACCGTCTTTGAAGAAATGGATGTGGATGCCATTCTTGCGCGAAAGCCGGAAGTGGTGCTGGTCGACGAACTGGCCCACACCAATATTCCCGGCAGCAAGCATCGCAAACGCTACGAAGACATTCAGGACATTCTCGCCGCGAAGATCGACGTCGTCTCTACCCTGAATATTCAGCACATTGAAAGCATTGCGCCGGTGGTGCGCTCGATCACAGGAATCACCGTGCGGGAAACCGTTCCCGACTGGGTGCCCTTGACGGCCACGGAAACCGTCATGGTCGATTTAACTCCCGAAGCTCTGCATAACCGAATGAAGCGCGGCGACGTCTACAGCACGGAAAAAGTGGAACGCTCGCTCAAAAACTTTTTTCGCCGCGGAAATTTGATCGCATTGCGCGAACTCGCCCTGCGCCAGGTCGCCGAGCAAGTGGACCGCAGTCTCGAAACCTACATGGAGGACGAGGACATCCGCAAAAACTGGGGTGTCCGCGAACGCATGGCCATTTGTATTTCTGGGAATCCAGCCGGCCAATATCTGGTCGCTAGGGGCGCGCGCATGGCTCGGCGCATGGACGCGGAATTGTATGTCGTTCATGTCGAGCGGGAGCTGGGTCTGAAAGAGCACAATGCCACCGCGCTTGCCGCAAATCTGCGTTTTGCCGAAAGCCTGGGCGCAAAAGTGATTCGTTTAAAGGGGCGGAGCGTCGCCGATACTGTAGCGGACTTTGTCCGCTCGAAACATATTACCCAGGTGATCTTCGGACGCGCGCCGATTCACGACTGGCGCAAGTACTTCTATCTTTCTGCTGTACACCGGTTTCTCCGGGAATCTCCGCCCGTGGACGTTCACATCGTTACGCAGGAAGCGGAAGAATAACAAACCTTACGGAGCGACAGCTCCTTGCAGCGTGCCACTCAGCTCCAGCACAATCTCTACCGTGGGATCCGCCTTCAAAAGAAATGTGTTCGGACTTTTCAATCCCCACTGGATATACGGCACGTTGAATTTTGCCGACCCCTTCCAGCGATTGCCGTTCAGTTCTGCCTGTGCGGGTACCGTCAGTTCATGCTCCGCGCCGTGCAGAACGAACGTTCCGTGTACTTTCACGTTTGATGATCCTTGCGCCAAAACTTTCCCTTCGATCCGCTTCACGCGAAAGATCACCTCGGTATAGCGCGCGCTCTCGAGAATCTCAGTGTGCATTTTTTTGTCGCGCCCATCGTTGCCGCTTTGGCCGCTGGTGGCATCGGTGACGAATTCACCGCTGGCGCTGCCGGTGGCAGGATCAAATATCACAGCGCCTCGTTTCAGAGTAAATGTCCCATGAACGGTGTGCAGCGTGCTGTCGAGCGTCCAATGTAATTTGCTCTGAGCTAAGTCCAAATTCAGAGTTACTTCTCTGGGATTCGTCTGGAGTGCGGGTTGTGGTGTTTGCGACGAAGCGCGAGTCGCGACAAAAATGACGAACACGAAAATCCAGGCTCGTCCGGCCACACGCACACCGTACCGACTGTGTCTCATCTCTATCCCCTTCAGAATTAAGCAGCCAGAAATCGCCAGCCGAAAACTGCGCCGGCTGTCGCAAGCTGCAGCGGCCGCGTCTCACCCACGTGGTAGGCAAGCATGCGTTCAAATAGTTGCGGGGCGGCTTCGAGGGCGCGCATGGTACGCTCTCGCAGACCGTTACGCCGATCAAGCAAAAGCAACATTTGTCCCATGAGTCGCGGACGCCGGAGCAAACGCCGATGCGCCCTCTGGTAGCTTTGTAAATCGCTTGACGCCAGAGCATCGGCAAGCGCCGCCGCTTGTCTAAAACTAAGAGAAAGTCCTTCCCCGGTAATTGCATCCACGCTGCCCGATGCATCTCCGATCAGCGCGACATTCCCCCGCCATACCTGATCAAGGTTAAACATTCCAGTCACAGCCCCGCGTTCGGGGCCCACCTGCGCCACGCCCTTGAGCCGGCTGCACAATTTCGGAAATCTCTGAAGAGTTTCATCAAAGCGCGAATCCGGTTTGTTTGAAATCAGCACAACACATATTTCTTGCGCGCCCACGGCCGTGACGTAGGCCTGCGCATCTTCGCCCCAATGGATCTCCGTGAAATCGCTCCACGGCTGCAACCGGCAGTGCAGCCGAAACGCAAACCTCTTTCGCTGCGGCGCCAACCTCTCCAACCCACTCCATCGCCGCACGCGCGATTGGGCTCCGTCAGCGCCTATGACCCATCGAGCGCCTATTTTATTCCCGCCGGCCACGACTCCCTCTTCAAAGAGTCCCATCACTGGCGTATTCCACAGAAAGAAAACTCCGCAATCGCGCGCTCGCTCGATCATTCGCTGATGCAACATTTCCCGGCGCATCCCAAGGCCAGGTCCGTCTGGAAAACTGGCGCTCACCGACGAACGATCATCCTCAAATCGAATGCCCCGAAGCGCATAGCCATCGACTTCGCGTAGTTCAACCCCGAGTTCACCGAGCGCCTTTAGCGCATCAGGTAACAAGCCTTCTCCACATGCTTTTGTAATGGGTGGTTTCGCGCCGTCCGCAACGATGACTCGAAAACCTCGCTCGCGAACTGCAATGGCGGCGGCAAGCCCTGCTGGACCTCCGCCCACAACGAACACATCCGTGTCACACCCCATGCATGCTCCTTTGCTGCAAAGGCTGGCTTTCCTGCGCAGATCGGAAGGGTTAACAACTAAGGGCATTTCGATGGAACCTGGCGGCAAGGGCAGCTTCCAGACGGTCAAACTGCAAAGGCCCGACCGGACTACCGTGTGCAGTCACTCCGCAAGGGACATGGCCGCCACGGTTGCATCGAATCCAATCATAATTATGGCGGTCCCTGGAGCGAGCGCCTGTGCACTTGTGACCAGACATTATGAGCGCACAAAAACGAACAGCCGTATGCTTCGCTCCTAAGATGCCCCGCTCTTAGCCGTGTAAACCTCAGTGTCTTGATCTTGGATGCTTCTCTAGCGCTGAAAGTGTGCCTCGCAACTATAAAATCCGCTCGGTTCGCAAACTCTAACGGTTTCCTGCATAAGCCATACTTATTTCTATTAACAGAAGTATTAATTTGACTGATTGACTTCCGCGCCCCCATCCTGTTATCTTCATGGCGGTTAGTTATGCTTACTGTCGCCATCTCAAAGGATCGGCCCGGCTCTGCATCGTTTTTGCAGGGCATGTTGATTAGCGTGGTCGTGCGAATTATCCCTGTCATCGTACGGGGAGCAACACATCGATGATGGCCGCCTAGCACAGCACCACTTAAGGGTTTCGAGGCCATCATCAAAACCAAGATGATGGCCTCAAGTTTTTTTGGGCTTGGTATCGCAAAGGAACGCTTCAGAAAGCCCGCGGAGGAGAACGCAACTGTGACCGGATCTTCGTTAAAGTCTCGTAGCAGCGCATTGATCGACGGCCCCCATCGCGCCGGAGCGCGCTCCATGTTGCGTGCATGCGGGCTTCGCGATGACGATTTCACCAAGCCTCTCATCGGCGTTGCGAATACCTGGATCGAGATCGGCCCGTGCAACTATCACCTTCGCGAGCTGGCAGTACACGTGAAGGAAGGCATCCGCGCCGCTGGCGGCACTCCCCTCGAGTTCAACACGATTTCGATCTCCGACGGCATCACCATGGGGACGGAGGGCATGCGTGCTTCCTTGATCAGCCGAGAAGTCATTACCGACTCCATCGAACTCGTCACGCGCGGCAATCTGTTCGACGCGCTCATCGTCCTGGTTGGATGCGACAAAACCATCCCCGCCGGCATCATGGCGCTAGCTCGTTTGAATATCCCCGGTCTCGTGCTCTACGGAGGCTCGATCGCTCCCGGCAAATTTGAAGGCCATTCCGTCACGATTCAGGATGTTTACGAAGCCATCGGCAGTCATTCGCATGGCGATATGTCCGACGCGCGGCTCAAGGCGCTTGAAGAAACAGCATGTCCGGGAGCGGGCGCATGCGGCGGACAGTTCACCGCAAACACCATGGCTCTCGTTTGCGAATTTCTCGGTATTGCCCCGATGGGACTCTCGAGCGTGCCTGCCACGGATTCGGGCAAAGCGCATGCAGGCCATCGCGCTGGCGAGCTCGTGATGGACCTTTTGCGCGGCAACGTCACGCCATCCGAAATCATCACCAAAGCGGCCATAGAAAACGCCATCGCCGGAGTCGCTGCCACTGGCGGTTCGACAAATTCCGTTTTGCATTTGCTCGCAATCGCCAACGAAGCGCGCATTCCACTGAGCATCGATGACTTCGACCGCATCAGCGCCCGCGTCCCCATCATTGCCGATCTCAAACCTGGCGGACGTTTTGTCGCGACCGATCTCTACGCGGCCGGAGGCACTGCGCTTGTAGCCAAACGCCTCCTCGACGCGAAATTCCTTCGCGGCGATGCTATCACCGTCACTGGCCGCACGATCGCGGAAGAAGCGGCCGCAGCAAGAGAGACACCCAATCAGGAAGTCGTGAGAAAAATCGAAGCGCCACTCAAGCCCACGGGCGGGCTCGTCATTCTGAAAGGCAATCTCGCACCCGACGGCTGCGTTATCAAAGTCGCCGGTCACAATTACCAACATTTCCGCGGACCGGCGCGCGTTTTCGACAACGAAGAACTCGCTTTTGCCGCCATCGAGAAAAATCAAATCAAGGCCGGCGATGTCATCGTCATCCGCTACGAAGGTCCCAAAGGTGGCCCCGGCATGCGAGAGATGCTTGCCGTCACCGCCGCGCTCGTCGGCGCAGGTCTCGGCGATTCCGTGGCTCTGCTGACCGATGGACGCTTTTCAGGCGCCACGCATGGCTTCATGGTTGGCCACGTTGCGCCCGAAGCAGCGGACGGTGGCCCCATTGCGACCGTCGCCGATGGCGACATCGTTGTGTTTGACATTCCCAGCCGCAAGCTCGACGTCGAACTGACGGACGCCGAAATTCAAAAGCGCCTCGCTTCGTGGAAACCGCCCGCTCCCCGTTTCACCAGCGGCGTGATGGCCAAATACGCTTTGCTCGTTTCTTCCGCGGCAATCGGCGCGGTCACCGTCGTGCCCGCATCTTTTGCATCGCAAATTCAGCCTCAAACAGTTGCGCCGAATCCTGCACACGCGCAATTGGGAAGGACCCTATGAAGCTCACCGGCGCAGAAATTCTCTGCGAATCGCTCACCAAACTGGGCGTGCAACACATTTTCGGATATCCCGGCGGCGCGATTCTTCCCGTCTATGACGCCTTGGGCAAATCCAAGCTCCATCACGTTCTTGTGCGCCACGAACAG
This sequence comes from Candidatus Acidiferrum sp., assembly GCA_035314345.1. Taxonomy (GTDB): domain Bacteria; phylum Acidobacteriota; class Terriglobia; order Acidiferrales; family UBA7541; genus Acidiferrum. The sequence continues at coordinate 20,625 of DATFZQ010000101.1, read as the reverse complement.
GGCGCCACGCACATGGCCGACGGTTACGCGCGCGCCACTGGCGGTGTCGGCGTGGCTATGGCCACGAGCGGCCCAGGCGCAACGAACATGGTCACCGGCATCGCCACTGCCATGCTCGATTCTTCGCCCGTCGTCTGCATCACCGGCCAGGTGAGCAGCAAGCTGCTCGGCTCCGACGCCTTTCAGGAAATCGACATTACCGGCATCACCATGCCGATCACAAAACACAACGTAGTCGTTTCCCGCGCCGAGGACATCGCGCGCACGGTTCGCGAAGCGTTTGTCATCGCTAACACCGGACGTCCCGGTCCCGTGCTCGTCGACATCACCAAAGACGCGCAACAAGCTTCCTGCGAATTCGATTGGGAGGCCTCCACTCCGAAACTTCCCCAGAAGCGCGTGCGCAATAATCACAATCAAGTTGAATTCGATCGCGCCATCGAATTGCTGAACACGGCGAAGCGCCCGATCATTCTTGCCGGCCGAGGAATCATGCTTTCCGGCGCGATGCGCGCCTTTGAGCAATTTGTTCGCACTTGCGACATTCCCGTCGCTATGACACTGCTCGGCATTGGCTGCTTTCCTGCTTCTGATCCGATGAATCTCGGCATGATGGGCATGCACGGCGAAGCCTGGGTCAATCACGCTATTCAAGAGTCCGACCTGCTTATCGCCGTCGGCATGCGCTTCGACGACCGCGTCACCGGCGACCTCCGCACCTATGCGAAGGGCGCACGCAAAATTCATATTGAAATCGACCGTGCGGAAATCAACAAGAACGTAAAGGTGGATGCGGCTCTCATCGGCGATGCGCGGGAAATGCTCGAAAAACTGATGCCGCATATCGTGAATCCCGACCGCGGCCCGTGGCTCGCTCACATCAAAGAACTAAAGGGTGATTCCGCAGTTCGCGACATCCAGAGCCTCCCCGATAACGGCCACCTTTACGCCGCCCACGTCATCAACGACCTTTGGAAAGAAACGCGTGGCGAAGCCATCGTCGTCACCGACGTCGGCCAACATCAAATGTGGGAAGCGCAGTACTACCATCACAATCAGCCGCGCACACTCATCACTTCCGGCGGCTTGGGCACGATGGGTTTTGCACTGCCCGCGGCGATTGGCGCCAAGTTCGCCAAGCCCGACTCCGAAGTTTGGGTCGTGGTCGGCGATGGCGGCTTCCAAATGACCATGTGCGAGCTCGCCACCATCGTCCAGGAAAAAATCAACATCAAGATTGCCATCATTAACAACGGCTATCTCGGCATGGTTCGCCAGTGGCAGGAATTTTTCTACGACAAGCGTTACGTTGCCACTCCGCTCGTCGCGCCCGATTTTGCCGCACTGGCAAACGCTTTCGGCATCCGCGGCGAGCGCATTACCACACGCGGCGATGTGCTCCCCACGATTCGCTCCGCGCGCGAATCCAAAGAAACCGTTCTCATCGACTTCCGCGTCGAGCAGGAAGATTCCGTCTATCCGATGGTTCCCGCAGGCGCATCGCTCCACGAAATGATTCGCCGGCCGAATAATCCGCTCGTCGAAACGGCAACTGAGCCATGAGGGTTATGAGCAAAGAGGACAGCACATGCAGACACTAGTCGCATACGTCGAAAACAAACCAGGCGTGCTCAACCGCGTCTCCTCGCTGGCGCGCCGCCTCGCCATCAACATCGATTCGCTGACGGTCGGCCCAACAGACGACCCGCAGATTGCGCGCATGACTATCGTCGCGCACACCGACGAAAAAGGCGGCCATCGTCTCGAAGCCAGCCTGGAGAAACTAGTCGACGTTCTCCTCGCAGAAAATATCTCCGAGCGCTCCTTACTCGAGCGGGACTTGGCGCTAATCAAAGTTCTCGCCGACCAACAGTCGCGTCCGCATCTGATGGAGCTGATCAAAGTTTTTCGTGCGCGTGTTGTGGATGTCGCTCCGGAATCCCTGATCATCGAGGTCTCCGGAACTGTCGACAAAATCGACGGCCTTCTCGAAGTTCTCCGCCCCTTCGGCGTTCTGGAAATGGCGCGCAGCGGCCGCATCAGCATGACACGCGGAGGCGACTTGCTCCGTCCGCTGACCGCGTCAACCGCTCCCGCGCCGACGCTGGTGACGAGGTAATTTCGTGGAGGGGACCACAGAGAGGGTAACCCCTTTAAAATCAGCGGTTACACCCTACGCCGTAAGTGTTGCATCTAAAAGACTTGCACCAACTCTAAGTCCTTTATCAGCAACCTTCACAAAAAAGTGGGGGAGGGGTCGAATATCCCATCGCGCAGATTCGGCGGCGCTCACTCAGTTCTTTCGGCGGATGACCGTCGCAAACTCAAGTTTCGAAGATTCTAAATCCCGGCCGTAACCCGGCCCAAGAGGAAAAAATGGCAAATCTCTACTACGACGATTCCGCGGACCTGGCTCTCATCCAGTCCAAAAGAGTCGCCATCATCGGCTACGGCTCGCAAGGCCACGCCCATTCTCTAAATCTCCGCGACAGCGGAGTCAGTGTCCGCGTCGGCCTCCCGGAAGGCAGCGCCTCTCGCGCCAAAGCCGAAAAAGAAGGCCTCACCGTCAACACGCCCGCTCAAGCCGCCGCATGGGCCGACGTCATCATGATTCTCGCGCCAGACACCAAGCAGCCCAAACTCTATCGCGAACAAATCGAGCCGCACCTCTCTAAAGGCAAGACGCTCATGTTCGCGCACGGCTTCAACATCCGTTTCGGCACCATCAAGCCCCCGGCGACTGTCGACGTCTCCATGATCGCGCCGAAAGCCCCCGGCCATCGCGTTCGCGAAGTTTTCACCGAAGGCGGCGGCACGCCCGCGCTAATCGCCATTGAACAAGACGCGAGCGGCAGCGCCAAAGCCCTCGCGCTCTCCTACGGCAAAGGTCTCGGCTGCACGCGCGCTGGTGTCCTCGAAACAACTTTCACAGAGGAAACGGAAACCGATCTTTTCGGTGAACAAGCCGTCCTCTGCGGCGGCGTCAGCGAACTCATCAAAGCGGGCTTTGACACGCTCGTCGCGGCGGGCTATCAACCCGAGGTCGCCTATTTCGAGTGCATGCACGAGCTCAAGCTCATCGTTGATCTCATTTACCGCGGCGGCCTCAGCTACATGCGCTATTCCGTCAGCGACACGGCCGAGCACGGCGACTATACCGCCGGCCCGCGCATCATCACGCAAAAAACGCGCGACGAAATGCGTCAAATCCTCGCCGAAATTCGCGATGGCAGTTTTGCAAAAAAATGGATCGCGGAAAACGAAGCTGGATGCCCGAATTTCCTCGCCACTCGCAAGCGCGAGCAAGGCCATCAAGTCGAGCAACTCGGTCCCAAACTTCGCGCCATGATGCCTTTTCTTCAGCCAGTCATCGCCCCGGGCCTCGAAGAAAAAGCCGCAGCCTCAAAGAAATAAAATGTAACGGAACTACCTTTCATTCCGTCCTTTTCAGTTGAATGTGGATTGTGAATCTGAAACGGTACGCACGTTTCGCATGGCTACCGGAAAGCATCATCTGTTGGCGAGACTGGTCATATCTTCAAATCGTTATTCGAATTAACTATTCAGCATAGTTGACACGACGGAGCTTTTAGGCAATTCTCTGGCGCCATGAAACGACCACCCGTTCCCCCTCAGGCCTCGGCTCCCTCGCTCGCGGAGCGCATCGAACTGCTCAGCGCAAAGCGCCAGGAGATTATTCGCCCGATTCTCGAGCATCCCCGCGACTACGTCCTCTTAAGCGTCCGCGCGATGGCCAAGCGCCTCAAAACGGACCCCGCCACTGTCGTTCGCATCGTCCGCGGCCTCGGCTTTGCCAGCTATCGCGACTTTCAGCGCCATCTCCACGACCTCTCCATCGCCTTTGCCACATCTCTCGACACCATGCAATCCGCGGGCAAGGTCACCAGCATGCCCGCTTATGTTCGCGACGCCCTCGAACAAGACCTCAAGAATCTGCACGGGCTGAAGAACAGTCTCGATGCACCGCGCCTGGTCTCCCTCGCCAAGCGTTTCTACGACGCGCGGCGCATCGTCCTTCTTGCCGGCGATCTCGCCGCTATTTTGGCGGATTATTTGGAGTACCAAATTACACTTCTCGGCTTACCGGTCTTCACAGCCACTTCAGCTGGCCGCATTGCTCACCTGGTCCGCACTGTAAACCAGCGCGACTTGGTGCTAGCAATCAGCTTTCGCCGCGGCCTGCGCCAAACTGTAGAGGGCGTGCACCTGGCGCGCGCACGCAGCGCCTACTGTGTCGGCATCACCGACACCTATGTCTCCCCCCTCGCCCGCGAATGCGACGAGGTCTTTCTCGCTAGCGTCGAGTCCACTTCGTTTGGCGCTTCGTATTCCGCACCCGTTGCGCTCGTCAACGCCATCTTAGCCGCTTGCGGACAGTACCGCCGGCCGCAGACGCTCGCGATTCTCAAAGAAATAGCCGAAGAGCAGCGCAAAGGCTTCCGCTGGTACACCGTCTGACCTCTATTCGGTCGTAGTGCAACAAACGTTTCTGCGTTCCATTACATGCGCACTGCTTAAATCGCTATTACAGCGCCACTCTAGCGCTTCGCGGCTCTCCAAAAGCTGGGTTAACCATAGTCTGGCAACATTTGTATCTCGCACGGATTCCCGTTCTCGGCTATTATGTCTCACCGCTTGTAGCAGACACCTTGGTCGGACAAGGGACACGCAAATGCTTCGCAGCAAACCAGTCAGAGCGATGAGCACGCCTGCAAAATCAAGACTCGCGTTTCCCTTCCAACTGTTGCCTCTGCTGCTTGCTGCGCTTTTGCTCTGGGCACCTGGCATCATCACCGGTCAATCTTCTGCACCTCTCGCTCTCGGGCCAAAGCCACCTGACGTCCCGCAAGCGTGGAAACCTTGGATCGGCGAATACGGCTTCTCAGCCTCGAACCAAAACACCGGCACGGCCTTCGTGGTCAGCGAGAAGGACGGCGTCATCCTAATACTGCTGCGCGCGCTCAAGTCCGACGGTGCTCACTACCATACATTTGAGAAATTTCCGGCGAATACACCGCCTCCTGATATTTGGAAATCTGGATTGAACCTTGGCGTCGACGAGCATGGTGAGACCGGCTTCAGCATCCGTAGCGTTCAAGAACGGCTTTCGCCGGAGGCGAACGCCACTGCGCAAGTGGTGATAAAACCTACAAGGCCAATTGAAGAACTTCGACACGACGCTCTGGCGGCTTCCCCGCCCCACGAAGATGGCAACTTTCGCAAGCCCGAACTCGTCGAACTGACGACTCTCGATCCTGCGATTCATCTCGACATTCGCTACGCCACGACAAACGATTTTCTCGGCACGCCCGTCTACACCCAGGCCCGCGCGTTCATGCAACGTCCCGCCGCCGAAGCTCTTGTCCGCGCTCTTCACAAACTTCAGCCTTTCGGCTACGGGTTGCTCATCCACGACGCCTATCGCCCCTGGTACGTCACCAAAATCTTCTGGGAGGCCACTCCTCCTGAAGGCAAAATCTTCGTCGCCGACCCGTCCCGAGGCTCGCGCCACAATCGCGGCTGCGCCGTCGACCTTACGCTGTACGATCTCGCCTCCGGCAAGCCCATCGAAATGCCAGGCACGTACGATGAAATGTCTCCTCGCTCGTTCCCCGATTATCCCGGCGGCACTTCTCTCCAGCGCTGGCACCGCGACCTGCTCCGCCGCGCGATGGAATCGGAGGGCTTCACTGTTTATGAGCACGAGTGGTGGCACTTCGATTTTAAAGACTGGCACGAATATCCGATCTTGAACATCAAGTTTGAAGATTTGCATTCCGGCCAAGGACTCGCCAGCGCCCAATAGCGCGCGGAAGTCCCCGCCGTCTTTCTGGAGGATTCTACCTTGCACAGCAGAAGCCGCTTTTTCCAGCTCGCCGTTGCACTCTCTCTCACAATTTTATTTGCCGTGGCGCCGCGACCGCTTCGCGCACAATCAACGGCCTCTCTCGCCGACCGCATTCAAAAAGTAATGGAACGTCCCGAATTCGCTCACGCGAATTTCGGCATCGAGTTCTACGACGTTGCCACCGGGAGAGTCGTCTATTCGCTCAACGCCAATAAACTATTCGTCCCTGCTTCCACAACCAAAACTCTCACCGAAGGCACAGTTCTTGCAAAACTCGGCGCCGATTTCCGTTTTCACACTATCATTTACCGCACTGGCCCCATCGACAAAAAAGGAACTCTCAAGGGCGACCTCATCCTCGTCGCCAGCGGCGACCCCAATCTTTCCAATCGCATTCAACCCGACGGGACTCTCTCCTTCGTCGATGAAGATCACGCTTACGGCGGCGCTGCCGTCAGCGGCGATCCACTCGCCGTCATCAAAGAGCTCGCCAAAGCGGTCGCCGCCAAAGGCATTCGCAAAATCGAAGGCCGCGTCTTCGTTGACGCCAGCCTCTTTCCCGACGGCGGCCGCGAAGGCGGCACCGGCGTCGTAATCTCAAGCATCGTGGTGAACGACAACGTCATCGACCTCGTCGCCACCCCCGGCGCAAAAGCCGGCGATCCCGTTTCTCTCAACGTCTCTCCAAGAACCTCTTACGCCACATTCGTAAATCACCTCACCACGTCTGCCGCTGGTGCTAAGCCCGATATCGAGGACCCGGTGACAGTCGCAAACGCCGACGGCACTGTCACCGTCACGCTGACCGGCGCCCTCCCTATCGACTCTCATCCTCTCACTGCGCCCTACGCAGTCCCCTCACCCACAAAATTTGCGAAAACAGTCCTCGCCGAATCTCTCACCGCCGCTGGCGTGGAAATCAAAGCTCCGTCAAAATTCGCCGCGCCAGACTTCAAGGCTCTCACGCGCCTCTATACCCCCGACAACCAAGTCGCCGAGCACGTTTCCCTTCCCCTCGCTGAAGAAATCAAAGTCACACTCAAAGTCAGCCAAAACCTTCATGCCAGCATGGGACCCTATCTTCTCGGCGTGCTCGTTGCGAAAAATTTCACTGATCCCGTCCATGCAGGCTTCAAAGTTGAGCGCGCCTTTCTTCAAGACGCCAAGCTCGATCTTTCCGGCGCCTCGCAAGGCGACGGCGAAGGCGGTGATTGGGCCGACCTATTCAGCCCGGATTTCATTGCCCATTACATGTCCTATTGGAGCACGCGTCCCGACTTCCAAGTTTTCTTCAAAGCGCTGCCGATTCTTGGCAAGGATGGCACGCTCGCGAAAATTCAGGTCAATAATCCCGGTGCAGGCCACGTCTTTGCAAAAACCGGCACATTCGGTTCCGAGGACAAGCTCAACGGCAAAATGATGCTCAATGGCAAAGGGCTCGCCGGATTCGTTATCACCGCCAGCGGCCAGAAGCTAGCCCTCGCAGCGTACGTCAATCACGTCACGATCCCGCCCGATCCTGACGCCGCTCAAGAAATAGGGGGCCAAGCCCTCGGCGAAATCGCCGCAGCAGCTTATAACGCCCCACTCAATGCACCTACGGCATCAGCTTCGAAGTCCGGCTCGCCTTCCGCGCCCGGAACGTACGACATCATCATCCGCAACGGCCACATCATCGACGGTACTGGCAATCCCTGGTACGCCGCCGACGTCGCCATCCAAGGCGATCGCATCGCCGCTATCGGCAACCTCAGCAACGCCACCGCCAAACGCGAAATCGATGCCAAAGGCCAAATCGTCTCTCCGGGTTTCATCGACATGCTCGGCCAATCCGAATCCGCTCTTCTTCTCGACAATCGCTCTCTCAGCAAACTCTCCCAAGGCATCACCTCGGAAATCACCGGCGAAGGCGGCTCCATCGCTCCGCAAAACGAAAAAACTCTCGCCCCACTGAAACCTTTCCTCGATCAATTCAAATTCACAGTCGACTGGACCACGCTCGACGGCTACTTCCGGCGCCTCGAAAAACAAGGCACTCCACTCAACATCGGCACTTACGTCGGCTCCGCGCAAGTCCGCGAAGCTGTCATCGGCGATGACGATCGCGCTCCCACCCCCGCTGAACTCACTCAAATGGAATCTCTCGTCGAGCAAGCCATGAAAGACGGCGCCCTCGGCGTTTCCAGCGCCTTAATCTATCCGCCAAACATCTACGCGAAAACCGATGAACTCATCGCCCTAGCCAAAGTCGCCTCAAAATACGGCGGCCTCTACGCCACGCACATGCGCAGCGAAGGCGCCTCCGAAATGCAGGCGTTAGCCGAAGCCATTCGCATCGGCCGCGAAGCCAATCTGCCCGTCGAAGTCTTTCATCTTAAAGTGAGTGGCAAAGCACGCTGGGGCAACATGAAGAACGTAGTTGCAGCCATTCAGGCTGCGCGTGATTCAGGACTCGATATCGCCGCGAGTATGTATCCGTATCCCGCGGGCAGCACGGCCCTCGCCTCCGCTCTCCCACCGTGGGTAGCTGACGGCGGCACACAGAAACTCCTCGCCCGCCTGAAAGATCCTGCCGTGCGCGCACGCATCAAAGAGGAATTGAAGAGCGATCATCCCAACTGGGAAAATCTTTATTACGATTGCGGTGGCGGCGCTGGCGTCTTGCTTGCCTCCATTGAAAAGCCCGAACTAAAACAGTTCGAAGGCAAAACCGTCGCAGACATCGCCAAAGTCTGGAACAAATCCCCTGAAGACACCCTGATGGAATTCGTCATCGCCGATTCCGCGCAAACCGGCGCCCTCTATTTCATGGCCAGCGAAGAAGACATCCGCACCGGCCTCGAACAGCGCTGGACCAGCATCGGCCTCGACGCCAACGAAATGTCTCTCGACGGCCCGATCTTCGAGCCGCACACGCACCCCCGCGCGTTCGGTTCCATGCCGCGCTTCCTGGGACACTACGTTCGCGACGAACACCTGATGCCTCTCGAATCCGCCATCCGCAAAATCACTTCCTTCCCCGCGCAACGCGAACATCTCGAAAACCGCGGCCTCCTCAAACCCGGCTATTTCGCTGACGTCACCATCTTCGATCCCGCAACAATCATTGACAAAGCCACCTTTGTAAGCCCTCCGCAGCTCTCCGAAGGCATCGCCTACACAATCGTTAACGGCCAAATCGAATACGATCACGGCAAACTCACCGGCGCCACCGCCGGCAAAGTCCTCCGCGGCCGCGGCTACCAACAGGACGTACACTAGAGATCGAGGGAGTGGACGCTTTAATATGGGAGAAGTTTTTTGCGGGGTTTCAGGCTGGGCTTACGCCAAATGGAAACCTGATTTCTACCCGGCGAAGCTCGCTTCTGCCAAGTTCTTGGGCTACTACTCCAGCCGCCTTAACTCAGTGGAAGTAAACTATACGTTTCGAAGCTTTCCCTCTGAAAAACTGCTGGACAATTGGATTGCTGCAACTCCCCCCGATTTCAAATTCGCAATAAAGGCGCATCAAAGCATCACACACATCAGGCGCCTCAAAAACGTGGCCGAAACGACCGCGAAATTCATCGCCTCTCTAAAACCTTTGCAAGAAGCAAACAAACTTGGCCCTATGCTGTTTCAGCTGCCGCCCAATCTGAAATTAGATTTAAAACTCTTGCAAGACTTCCTAGTAGAACTGCCGAATAACACCCGCTGCACCATCGAATTTCGGCATCCATCCTGGTTTGTCGAGGATGTATTTAGCGCTCTGACCAAGCGAAACGTTGCACTTTGCTTGGCCGAAAGCGATGACCTAGTCACGCCGGACAAGCGAACCGCTGATTTTTGCTATTTGCGTTTGCGAGAGGAGGGGTATTCAGCGAACGATCGCAAAGCCATCGAGCGCCGAGTGCGAAGTTTAGCTCAGCACGGCGAGGTCTTTGCTTACTACATGCACTTTGATTTGCCCGAATGTCCGCTACAAGCCGAAGAACTCCTGGCGGCTGTCAAATCAACTTAGCGACGCCTTGCCCATCTCCGCCACGCGCCGCTCGTAAGTCATTTCCGCCCAACCATGCTTCCCGTAATAGCGCAGCACAATCTTGTGTCCCGGCACGATCTTCGCCCGCGCCTTCGTCAAGGAATCCGAGAGGGTCACCCACTGCCCATCCACGAGGTAACTCCCTTCCCAGCCTCGCAACTCGAACCGCCCATCATTTCTAAGGATCAACGGCGCCGCTGTGCAAGCGATCACTTTCCCCTGCACCATCGCCTGCGTGCATTGGTAACTGCCCGAAACGTCCACTGTCTGAGCTTTTGCGGAAGGATTTACCACCATACAGAACACTGAGAAGGAAACATACCTCAAGAAGCTCTGTGCCACCCGTTCGAGTCCCATTGGGTCTCCATACCCAGGACGCGTTGCTGCGGGGCACCGTCCCTGGCCATTGGTACAGGTGCAACTCGGGAGCCAAGCCTGTACCTTGCAATCCATTCATAATACACCATTTACTAAACTCCTCTACCTGTACTTCACCCTGGCCTGGGAAGATTCCTTCCCCTTTTTCACACTCCACGGGAGTTTTCTTGCAACCCTTCGCCCAGCCTTTTCAACCCTTTATAGATCTTATCTAATTACTCAAACGGTAACTCCGCCGCTGCCTGACCATCCTTCCGCGGATCCGACGCGCCATAATTCACGCCTGTGGCGAAGTCCCGCAACACCACTTGCCCGCCCCCCACTCTGCTCGAAAACGTCCCCAGCACCTTGATCTGATGCCCCTTCGCCGTCAATTCATCTCGTACTTTTCCATTAAACCGGTTCTCCATCTCCACATCGCAACCCGTAAACGTATATTTTGTGAACCGCGGCGCCTCCACCGCAGCCTGAATGTTCATCTTAAAATCCGCAATATTCGCGATGAACTGCGCATGCGCCTGCGCCTGATTCCAACCGCCCATAATTCCAAACGCCATACGCTTGTCGCCATTCTGTGCAAATCCAGGAATGATCGTATGCCGGGGTCGCTTACGTCCCGCCAACGCGTTCGGCGATGTTGGATCCAGCGTGAACAGCCCGCCGCGATTGTGCATCACAAATCCCGCCCCCGCAGGCACAATCCCCGACCCAAACGCTGAATAATTGCTCTGAATCAGCGACACCATATTCCCATCCCGATCCACGACACTCAGATACGTCGTATCGCTCCCGCCCGCAATTTCTCCCGCCGCGATATCGCACGCCGCTTTGTCGGGATCGATCAACTTCGCCCGTTCCACCGCCCACGCTTTCGAAAGCAACGTTGCCGTTGGAATTTTCTGCCCCCGCGGATCGGCCAAATACTTCGCCACGTCTGCGTAGGCCAGCTTCTTAGCCTCAATCATGGTGTGCAACGCTTTCGTCGACCCAAATCCCGAATCTTTTTCCCCCAGCGGAAACGTCTCCATGATGTTCAGCATCTCAAGCGCGCCAATTCCCTGCCCGTTTGGCGGCATCTCGTATACCGTCCAATCGCGATAGGTCGTCGAAATCGGCTCAACCCACTCGCTCGAGTACTGCGCCAAATCCTGCTCGGTCATCGTCCCGTTATGCCGCTTCATCGCGTCCAAAATCTTTTTCGATATCTCCCCCTTATAAAACGCGTCTTTCCCATGCTCTGCAATCTGCCCCAGCGACGCCGCCAAGTCCGGATTCTTGAACACTTCCCCCACCTTTGGCGCGTGATCCCCCGGCAAATAAAGACTCGACGCCGCATCATCCGTGCGCAAGAGATCGACCTCCATCGCCCAATACGCCGCATCCCACTCCGGCACGGGAAAACCATCCTGTGCCGTTCGAATCGCCGCCGCCAAATCCTCCTTCAATTTCTTCCGCCCAAACTTGTCCGCCAATTTCTGCCAACCGTCCACCACACCCGGCACAGTTATGGAATGCACGCCCGTCTGCGGCATGCTTTTCAATCCCTGCTTCTGCAAAAATTCAATCGTCAATCCCTTCGGCGCCCAGCCGCTTGCGTTCAATCCATAAAGCTTGTTCGCCTTTGCGTCGTACACAATCACAAACAAATCTCCGCCGATCCCGTTCATCATCGGCTCAACCACGCCCATCATCGCGTTCATGGCAATCGCCGCATCCACCGCGTTCCCGCCATGCTCAAGGATTTGCACCCCCGCCTGCGAAGCCAGCGGCGACTCCGAAGCCACAATCCCATTCCGCGATATCACCATCGACCGCGTCTGCCCGCGGTCCTGCCCTTGCGCACCAACCGTCAGCATCAACGTCGCCCCCGCAATCAACAAAAATCGAGTCAGATGCAGACCCTCACCGCAAACCGACTGCTTCGCGTCAACTCTCATCATTCCTCAACCTCTCCACCGAACTCGAAGTGCGCCACGCATCTTACGTTAATTTCCCTCACTGGCGTTACTCGGAAAGTTCCATCCCAATCTCCGCAACTCAAACAGTCTCCGCCAAAATGGAAAACCTCCTCAAGCTCAGCGGCTCGAGGAGGTTTTCTGCTTTTGCGCCACTTCTTGATTTAGAAGTTGTGGCCTCGATCGTCGTCGTCATCACTCTTCGGCGCAAACGCCACTCCTCGGAACACCTCTCCGGCACGCGCGGAACGCACCGTCTGGAAAGTTCCTAACCAGCCACCGGTAGGCGGCGTGGTTGCGGAGATTACGTCAGTCACCTTCACCAGCTTGTTTGGATCCGCTCCGTTATCGCCATTGGCGCTCACCGTTGACGTAATGGCCCAAATCGTCACCGTCCCGTCGCGATTCACCCGTCCGACGATGTTTCGGCAACCACCGGTCGCCGGAAAAATCGAAGCCGGGTAGTGATCCACGCTATATTGCACGCCGATGTTCAGGCCATTCTGCAGTACGTAAACCATGGTCCAAACGCCGTTCTGCAGCACCCATTTCTGCAAGCCCGCCGTTGCCTGTGACTGCGCGTCCGCGACGTTGCCATTCACCGGCGGCGCCACAAACGTCCCGTCGCCCTCATCGCAGACATACAGCGTGTTCGCATTGGCAAAGAACATACCGAATGGAAAATTCGTGCCCGTGCTTGCTTCCGTGTTGGGGAAGCCGGGCAAAATCGTCAGCGGTATCGTTGCCAGCTCCGCTGGCGTGCCCGTTGGCAACGTGCCTGCGGTTCCCTCCTGAAACACTGAATTGATTCCATTGCCTCCGCTGCCTTTGCTGACGTACACCGTGCTGTTGAAAATCGTAATGCCGCGGAAGTTTGTATCTTTGCCCTGCTTGTCGCTGGAGAGGAACTCCAACCTGCCAATCATGTCGATGCCCAGGTTCGGCGGTGTAGCAGGTACAGGTGGTGTTGTGCCCGGAATCCGTAGCTCTGCGCCCGTCGCGTTGATCAGTTCAAATCCCGGGATCGTCAACGGAAGCTGCTTCTTCCCGATGTTTCCGCTGTTGTCGTTGCCTGCCATGTAGTAGATGCCGTTGCTGCCCTTGATCGCCGCGCGCCCGTTGTCGCCGCTGTACGCATTTCCATCGGTGATGCTGAGGTGGCCGTGCGCATCCACTTCCGCCACCGCGCGATAGTAGGATGTGGTGATATTTGGCGTAGCCTGCAAGCTGGAGGTAACCGGATTCGTCGGATCGCATATCGCCGGCGTATTGGAAGCCGAAACGTCAATCAAATTCGGCGCCGTCGGCGAAACGTCAGTGCCTCCGCATCCCACCCCGCCGTGATAGCCCATAAAAGTCAGCGACTTGCCGTCCACAGAGAGGTTCAGCGCCAGCTCCGACTTCGAGCTGAAGCTCGTTACGATCTTGTTGCTTGGGATCGGCAACGTACCCAATACCCAGCCATCCTCGGTAATGTTTTCCAGAAAAATCGGTGAAGTGATTCCAAAGCTGCCATCGCTGCCGGAGTTATTCCAGACGTTGTGCGTGTCCTGATCGTTGGGAAATTCGCCGTTATCGCTGGCAAACCCGCACGGAACCGCCACGGGCGTAGTGCCTCCGGCGATCAATGGCACTTGCACCGTCAGTCCAGTTGCACCTCCCATGCATCCCGGAGGCAAAGCCTCGCCGGCGATCACCGTCGAAGCGTTCCCCACATAGACGCTCTTGCTCAACACCAAACTATCCGGTGCAAATCGAAAATGCCGATCGTGATGATCGTCATCGTCTGCAGCCATCCTGCTCACAGAAAGTCCTCCCGCCAATCCAAACGCTGTTGCCACTGCCAAAACCGCCAAAGTACGCCGTTTTTTCACAAGTGTAGCCCTCCAAGGCGCTCGCATAGTCCCACGCCAAGTCGAATGAAGGTTTTCCGCCATGTTAAGAATCCGTGAACCCTAGGTTGCAAGTACTGATAGCTGTAGTAGGCTGGGCGCCTCGGGATGCAATATTGATCGGAATCGGAAAAATCCGATTTTCTCCGCGCGCCAATCGAACCAGTGGGAGGAGCAACGAAATGTCCGACGACGCCAACAAAACCTGTGTCCGCCGTCACTTCGAGGAACTATGGAACAACGGCCGACTCGATCGCGTTGACGATTTCTTCGACAAAGACTTCATGAATTTCGGCCATCAATATCAAGACAGCAGCCCGATCATCAAACACATCGTCACCGTTTGGCGCACCGCGTTCCCCGATCTGCGTTTTACAGTTGATTCGCTGGTGGCGGAAGGCGACGTGGTCATGTGCGAGGTCTCTCTTCAGGGGACGCATCTAGGAGTGTTCCCGCTCATTCCGCCCCTGCAAGGGCCGAGCCTGCCTCCCAACGGCAAGTCCTTCCAAGTGAAGCATATCCACCGCTTCCGTTTGAAAGAGGGGAAAATCGTCGAACACTTCGCCGTCCGCGACGACCTCGGCATGTTCCAACAACTAGGCCACCTCGCCGCGCTATCTTCATAAAGCCCGGGACGTCAGCAGAGGCAACCTGCTCTCTTCGCCTCCCGGTAAATTAAGAAAGTGAAATCCTCTCCTCGTACGCGATCAGCTTGGCGAGTTTCGCTACACCATTCTCGTTTCTCGGTGTTCTTCTTCACAGTGTCTTCCCGCGTGCTGTTACTCTCGAATGCGTGTGCGGTTAACCTCAACCACGAGCAACTTCCCCGATAATGCTCCATCTCAGACTGAACCCTTAGGTACGCCGTGAGTCTCCCTCCGATGGACTCTCCGATTCCTTCAACTTTCGACTCTCAACAGTCGACTGTCCTTCTTTCCCAAAGAGTCCGCATCAATATCATTCCATTCCAATTAGCCATACTTTGTTTTCATACTCTTACGCACTCTTTTGCACTGCGCGAAATGCTAACACTCGCATTTTTAGTCACTTCCGCACTCTTTGCACAAAACACCGGGGGTGGGGTATCCCAATCTTGTCACTCGCTTACCCCGGACTCCGAGGGGTCGCTCGTCTCCCTCTACTTACTACTCACTACCCACTACTCACTCCTCCTTGTACACTATTCCCCTCCGCCATTAGCTTCGACCGGCCCCTGCGGAGCCAAGCCCCATGCCTGAAGAAAACAAGCTGACCTCGGCCCCTCCAGCCAACGCCTCCGACTCCAATAAGGACGCGCTGATTGACGCTTTGCTCGCCGGACGCTGCGCCGATCCTTTCGCCGTGCTCGGTCCGCACCCCGTTTGGTCGCCCCTGGGCCACGGCTGGGCCATTCGCTTTTTCCGGCCCGGAGCCGCCGACGCGAGTGTGTTGGTTCAAGGCGTTGCCGAGCCCATCCCCGCGCGCAAGCTGCGCCCGGAAGGTTTTTTTGAGGCCACACTTCCGGATTCGCACCAGGGTTCGCCCGCTCCGTCTCACTATCGCATCCGCTATCGCACCGGCTACGGCGAAACCATTGAAACTTTCGACGCCTACGCCTTTCCTTATTTGCTGAGCGAGTTTGATCTCCATCTCATGGGCGAAGGCCGCCACTACGACACCTATGAAAAACTCGGTGCCCATCTGAGAACCCTCGAAGGCGTCCGTGGCGTGCATTTCGCCGTTTGGGCGCCTAGCGCGCGCCGCGTAAGTCTCGTCGGCGACTTCAACCGCTGGGATGGCCGCGTCAATCCCATGCGCGCACGCGGCTCTTCGGGAATCTGGGAGCTATTCATTCCTGAACTCGGCGAAGGCGCCATCTACAAGTACGAAATCATCGGCGCAAGCGGAAACATGCTCCCGCTCAAAGCGGACCCCTACGCCTTCCGCGGAGAGCTTCGCCCCAACACCGGCTCCGTTGTCGTCAATCTCGACACCTATCAGTGGACCGACACCGAGTGGATGAACCATCGTTCCGAGAAAAATTGGCTCGAGTCGCCCATCTCCGTTTACGAAGTCCATCTCGGCTCGTGGCGTCGTGTTCCCGAACAAAGCAATCGCTGGCTGACCTATCGCGAGCTCGGCGATCAACTCATTCCTTATGTAAAAGATCTTGGCTACACACACATCGAGCTGCTACCCATCATGGAGCATCCCTTCGACGGCTCCTGGGGCTACCAGACAATCGGGTATTTTGCAGCGACCAGCCGTTACGGCACTCCCGCTGAATTCATGGAATTTATCGACCGCTGCCACCACTCGGGCATCGGCGTCTTTCTGGACTGGACTCCCGCGCATTTCCCGCGCGACACCTTCGGCCTCGCCCAATTCGATGGCACCCATCTTTACGAGCACGCCGACCCGCGCCAGGGCACGCATCCTGACTGGGGCACGCTCGTCTACAATTACGGCCGCAACGAAGTCCAGAACTACCTCATCTCCAACGCTTTATTCTGGCTCGACAAATACCACATCGACGGCCTTCGCGTGGACGCCGTCGCTTCCATGCTCTATCTCGATTATTCGCGCAAGGCCGGCGAGTGGATTCCCAACGAGTTCGGCGGGCGCGAGAATCTTCACGCCATCTCATTCATTAAGCGTATTAACGAAGTCGCGCACGGCCGCTTCCCCGGCATTCTCACCATCGCCGAGGAATCCACGTCCTGGCCGAGCGTAACGCGCCCCACCTACTTGGGCGGCCTCGGCTTCAGCCTCAAATGGAACATGGGCTGGATGAACGACACTCTGAAATATTTTTCCGCGAATCCGGTCCACAGAAAATACGAACATAACAAGCTGACTTTCTCGATGCTGTACGCCTTCAGCGAGAATTTTATGCTTCCCTTCTCTCACGACGAAGTCGTCCATGGAAAAAACTCTCTTCTGCACAAAATGCCCGGCGATCTGTGGCAGCAATTCGCAAACCTCCGCCTCCTGATCGCCTATCAGTGCGCCCACCCCGGAAAAAAACTCCTCTTCATGGGTCAGGAACTCGCGCAACGCCACGAGTGGAGCGAAGCGACCAGCCTCGACTGGCACCTTCTGCAATACGATTCGCACCGCGGCGTGCAAAACCTGGTGCGCGACTTAAATAAACTGATCGCCGCGCAAGCAGCTCTCCATGAAGTCGATTTCAACTGGCACGGTTTCGAGTGGATTGACGCCAACGACGCCGACAACAGCGTCTTTGCCTTCGCCCGCCACGGCAAAAAACCAGAGGATTTGCTGATCGTCATCCTCAATGCCACGCCGGTCGTGCGCGAAGGCTACCGCATCGGCGTTCCCCAACCAGGCTTTTACTCGGAGATTTTAAACACGGACGCCGCCACCTACGGCGGCTCAAACGTAGGCAATCTCGGCGGTCAGAACGCCTCAAACCAGCCTTCACAAGGCCGTGCACACTCTCTGTGCCTCACGCTTCCTCCGCTCGCCGCAATATTCCTCAGATGGCAAGCAAATCAGGGATGAATCAAGTGTACGGTGATCCGAATCTTGATGGCGTCTTCGGTGATTCCGCGCGAATTTGCTTCGCGCGCAACTCCATATCTTCAGCTTTGGTTGGCCGGCCGGTCTGGCGAAGCAAAAGCGCGTAGCTCTCCAGCAACGCGGCCACGTCGGGATGATCTTTACCAAGAATTTTTTCGCGAATGGCTAGCGCTCGAACGTACAACGGTTCTGCGTCTGAGTATCTTCCTTCGATGCGGTATAAGTCCCCGAGATCGTGCAACGATTGCGCCACGGCACGATGTTCCGGCCCCAGTGCTTTTTCCCGGATCGCGAGCGCCCGCTGATACAGCGCGGCCGCCTCAAAATAATCCTTGCGCGCAAAATTCAGCTCGCCGAGATTATTCAAACTCGAAGCCACTACCGGATGTTCCGGGCCGAACACTTTTTCGCGAATCGCCAGCGCGCGTTGCTGCAGATCGATGGCCTCGCCATATTTTTTCCGCGCCTGCTTCACTTGTGCGAGGTTTACGAGGCTTGCCGCTACATCAGGATGTTCTGTGCCGTACGCTGCCTCGCGAATATCCAGCGTACGCTTGTAGAACAGTTCCGCGTCGGAGTACTTGCCTTCGTTCTTATATAGCTCCGCTAAATTAATTAGCGGCGTCGCAAGATCCGGGTGACCGACTCCCAGCGCTCTTTCGCGCAGTTCAAGCACGCGGCGAAAATGCAGTTCGGCATCGGTGTAGTTGCCCTGCGCTTCGCGCAGCAGGCCGAGATTATTGATTGCGGTTGTCACGCGAGTATCGCCGGGAGGAAAAGCCTTCTCGCGAATCGCGAGAGAACGTTTGTAGAGCGGTTCGGCTTCGGCGAGCCTGCCTTCATTCCGGTAAAGCTCCGCCAAGTCATTCAGGGTGACCGCTAAGTCGGGATGTTCTGGTCCAAGCGCTTTTTCCTGAATGGAAATCGCCCGCGAGTACAACTCTTCCGCGTCGCGATAGCGGTTCATCGCGCGATATAGTTCGGCAAGACTGCTGAGCGGCATGGCTACCGCCGCGCTAGCGGGCCCTGACGCTTTCTCCTGCGTATCCAGCGAGCGTTTGAGCAGCGCCTCCGCTTCGGGGAATCTTCCTTCCAGACGGTAGAGCGCGCCGAGCAGGCTCACACTTGCCGCCACGCGTGGATCGTCCGCGGAGTAGGCAGCCTCGCGAATTTCGAGCGCGCGCTTGAAGAGAGGTTCCGCCGCGGGATAGCGACCCGTCTGGCGGTACAGCTCGCCCAGATTGCTTAGCACGGGAGCCAGAGAAGGATACTGGAGGCCGCGCGCCTTTTGCCAGATGTCGATCGACCCTTTATAGAGGGGCTCAGCCTCGGCAAATCGGTCGCGCTGCCTGTAAAGCTCAGCTAAGTTGTTTAGGTTAGCTGCGAGGCGAGGATCCGACGGTCCGAATGTTTCTGCTTGCTGCAGGGCATTGGCGTAAAGCTTCTCCGCCTCGGGAAAGTTCCTGTCCTGATAGGCTTTGCCCGCCGCGGCCATCAGCGCGTCCCACGACGGCTGCTGGGCAGTGGACACGGAGCAGATGGCCAGGGCCCACGTGCAAAACAAAACGCCCACCCGGCTCCGCCCTAAGGCAACGTCTTTCACGCCCCACCACCTAGCAAAACCGCGCAACCTTCAGAGGACCACCATCCAGAAGGCGGAACTACGCGATTTGGACCTCAGTGTCGCCAATGTACCACAGGAAGTGAGCAGGCGCGACGTTGAGAAACGTCAGCTTGGCCTAGGAGACGGGCGGGATGGATAGCTTAGTACCGTGGTTCGGAATTACGGTGACGTATTTTGTGGGGGTTCAAGCCGCGGTAGCAAGAGCCTTGGCGCGGAGAGGGATCATAAGCTTTGCCAAATCCTCGCGGGTGAAGGTCCACTGGAACGG
This sequence comes from Candidatus Acidiferrum sp., assembly GCA_035314345.1. Lineage (GTDB taxonomy): Bacteria > Acidobacteriota > Terriglobia > Acidiferrales > UBA7541 > Acidiferrum. The sequence continues at coordinate 1,096 of DATFZQ010000101.1, read as the reverse complement.
AGCGGCGGACTTCTCATAGCGTTGCTGGAAGGCCAGTAGCGCCTCTTCCAATTGGGCCAGAGAGGTGGAAATCGTTGGGCGTGAGAACTTTGCCCTGAACGACGGAGAAGTAGATCTCCACTTGGTTGAGCCAACTGGCATGGTTCGGAGTGTGCACCGGAACAATCGAAGGCCAGCGGGCTTGCAGTCGTTGGACGCACTTCTGCCCGCGGTGCACGGAGCAATTATCGATGATCCAAAAGACACGTTTGGCCGAGCGATAGGGCTCTTGGTCCAGGACCTCGCCGAGCAAACCATCAAAGTGTTGGATCCCATTCCGGGGTGCGCAACGACCGAAGATTTTGGCGCGCCGGACGTCCCAGGCGGCGAGGTAGACCCAAGCTCCCTTGCGCTCATACTCGTGCTCGATGCGAGCTGCAAGGGCAGGGGCGGGAGGAAGCGAAGGGTGTTTCCGACGTCGTGCTTGAATACTCGGCTTTTCGTCAGCGCAAAGTACAAAATCCTGAGGACCCAGGGGTTGTCCTTGCCAAACACCCTGGTAGAGATCGAGGATCGGAGCCGCCTTTTCCAGAAACAATGGATCGCGCGGGAAAATCCAGCTTCGATAACGCCAAGGTCGAATGGCGTCTTGGCTGAGCCAGCGCCAGATGGTGGCTCCGCTGATCTCCGCTACCAGCCCCTGAGCGAGAACTTCCTGCCGGATGTCGGCAATCGAGAAGCGAGAGAGGGGCAGGCCCTTGCGACGCGGCAGCTCACAAGCGAGAGCTTTTACCTGCACGACGAGACTGGGGGGAAAAGCGGGCCTGACGCCCGCCTCGCGGTTCATCCTCGAGGCCGGGTAAGCGGGCCAGACAGAAGCGCTTGCGCCACTTGCTGACGATCTGGCGTGGTGTGTCAAGTCGCGAGGCAATTACATCATTGGAGAGGCCCTGGGAGGCAAGCAGGATGATTTTGGCGCGAATGACATCACAATACGGTAACGTATATTGGCGCACGATCGACTCCAGATGTTGACGTTCGTCCTTAGACAAAACAACGCAAAAGGGGCTCTGTCGCGGCATCAGAGACAATCCTCCTGATGCCAACTCTACCAGAT
>DATFZQ010000100.1:0-5948 GCA_035314345.1 Candidatus Acidiferrum sp. | reverse complement strand
CATGTGAAGTCCTAGGAATTCTTGGGAGCTTGGGCCTCGCTGAAGGCCAACTGCGAACGGCGGCGCCAGAAGTAGCGCGCCGGGAAATAAATTAGTACCGCCCACAAAACGAAGAGCGGGCCGTGGCCTGCCACGAACAATAGGATAGAGGAGAGGCTGTCGAGAGCATCGTTCAAACCGCCGATCGCGGCGTTGCGAAGTTTCGCTCCAATCGTCTCGGCAGTCGAGGTGTGTTCCTCCCGCAGGGAGAAGAAAACGTTGGCGAAAGAGATCCGGCTTCTGGATGCAGAGCGCTCCGCTTCGATGCGCTCAATTTTGCCGCGCAGTGTCGCCACCTGGCGTTCGAGGGAACCAAAATCGCTGAATTTGTCGTCCTTATTCTGCAGAATTCGCTGGATGCGCTGCTCTTCGTTCTGCGCGTTCACGAGGCGCGCTTCGAGTTCGCTGTGCTGCTGGGTGATTTCGTCGGCAGCTTCTTCCTCATGTTCCACCACGCCGACCCCTTTCAGTTCAGTGAGAGCGGAGCGATATTCCGACGAAGGGACGCGCAGCGTCGCGGAAAGGATGCTCCCCGTCGGCTCCCCCACCATGCGCAGTTTGGCCACGTAGCCATGGTGGCGCTCAAGAATTTCTTCCAGGCTGGCGCGCGAATGCGCGAACTCCCGCGTTGCCACAGTTAACTCCGCGGAATAGGCGACCTGCGGCTCGCGGTACGCGCTCGCGGAATTTAACGGTGCCGGCGAATAAATTGTGGATGGCACTCCAGCGGGCATAGCCGCGTTGAGTTCTTTTGCGTTGTCAATCAGGGATCGAATTCCGTCTGCCGGAGGGAATTCGCTGCTTGTAGTCGCGCGAGCCGGTGCGAAAGCCGCAGAATAAGCGCTATGGGCCGACACAAGCCAAGGCTCAGGTCTATGAGGGAGAAGATGGAGCGGTAGAAGTGCACTATCGCGGAGAACGCATGGAATACGAAGATCTGGTAGTGCGACCGCGAGCGGAGCAGGTCGCGCCACGCGAGCCGGCCAAGCACGCAAGGAGTAAACCTGCGCAGGAAAATCCCTGGCGGCAAGGCTATGTGAGCAGAGAATGAAGTTGCAGCGGTTGAATCGATCGCAGGAGTCAGCACTCGTTGGGGTGTCCGTCTCCGCTACGCCCTAAACGCGCCGCACAAACCGCGGCGCAGGGCTTCGCTCCGGCGGACACCCCAACGACAACAGGCAAATCAAAAGAAAAAGGGACATTTCTAATGAGGTAAGGAAGGGGACATTTCTAAAGAGGTTTGACACCCGTCAATCGTTGATCTTGTTTGAGCCTCATGATTATGTTAACCTAGCAATCTGTTGCCCCGTTTGTGCTCCAGTCATGATGTAGGACTCGGCCCTGGAGCGGTAGCGTTATGAAAGTAAGTGGGAATTCAAGCAGCATTAAATCCAACAGAAAACCCAAGCAGAAGCTCGCTTTTGATGCCCAAACTTTTCTCGATTCTGCTGGGGTATCGAGAAGAGTCAAAGAGTTTAAAAGAGCGGAGGGCATCTACGCTCAAGGTGATTCCGCGAGTAGCGTAATTTATTTACAGAGCGGCGGTGTGAAGCTCACCGTCATCAATGAAGTGGGCAAAGAGGCGGTTGTCGCCATTTTGGGGCCGGGTGACTTCTTTGGTGAAGGCTCTCTGGCAGGTCAACCCGTTCGCATGGGAACAGCTACCGCGATTACCACTACCACCGCGCTCGTCATTGAGAAGAGTGAGATGTTCAAGGTGCTTCACGCGGAGCATGGCCTCTCCGACCTGTTCATCAAGTTCATGCTCGCACGGAACATCCGAATCGAGGCTGACCTGGTCGATCAGTTATTCAATTCGAGCGAGAAGCGGCTCGCCCGCACTCTTCTATTGCTTGCCCGTTACGGCAAAGAAGACCAACCCCAGGGAGTTCTCCCCAAGATGTCGCAAGAAACGCTGGCCGAGATGATTGGCACAACACGCTCGCGCGTCAATTTTTTCATGAACAAGTTCCGGAAATTGGGCTTCATCAAATACAACGGCGGACTTCAGATCAACACTTCTCTTTTGAGCGTCGTGCTGCACGAGTAAGCAGACTCTCCCTATCGGAAAATTGCACTCACCAGATCACACCGGCTCAGGGCTTGCCGCGTATTGGATTGTTGTTCAAAAGGAGTAATCCGACTGAATAGCTGTTTATTCCTACCCCGTTGACTCTTCGGACCTTCGATGAGCTTCTTGCGACAACTGAGAAGCCTTATTCGAATATTCCAACGCCTTTTTGGAATGATCGAGTCCGGTCTGGTGACGCGGATTGTTGGCACCGTCCTAAATCGGACTGTATTGCTTCGGTCTCGATGTCATGATGGATGTTCGATGAAGAAGAAAGCCAAGAAAGATTAGGCGAAGCGACAGGTGCCAGCGTCAAGACGGAAATGGCAAAGCCGCGCATGGCCAAATCGGCAAGAATAGCGGAACGGAACCTAGATACTACGCGAATTTTCAGACGGGCTCCTAGCCAGCAGGCAGGCCCAAGACCTGGCTCTCTGATTCGACGAGATGGGACTCAGGGAAACTTTGCTTTGTCCGAGTCGATTCGTCGCCAGCCGTGTTGATATTCGACGAAGTACAATCCCCCAATTGCAAGGAGATCTTCCAATGAGTCCTCTTCGCCACCTATTCGTCTCCGGCGCATTCCTCGCCCTGGGCGCGGTACTCTTCGGCCTCAGCGGTTGCAACTCCGGCTCGTCCACGGGGTCAACGGGCCAGCCAAGCTACACGCTTAGCGCCACACCGTTGAACCCAGAGTCCGTCACCGCCGGAAATACATCTACTTCCGCCATCACTTTGACTCCGGCAAACGGCTATACGGGCAGCGTCAGCCTTTCGTGCAGCATGATCAGCGGGGGCACTCCGGCTCCCAGTTGCTCCTTCGGCACGTCTCCGGTGACCATCAGCGGCAGTACTCCAGGAACTTCTATGCTGACGGTATCGACTTCGACCGGGACTCCTGGCGGGAACTACACCATCACCCTTACCGGAAGCGACGCCAAGAGTATGGCTCCCAGCAACGGCCCTCAGTCGCTGACCCTGACGACGGCCGCTGTATTCCAGCACATCGTGGTCATCTTTCAAGAAAACCGCACGCCGGACAATTTGTTCCAGGATCCGGTGCTGATATCCCGCGGCGCCGACATCGCCAGCAGCGGCTTGAATTCCATGGGGCAGACTATTCCGCTCAGTCCCATCGACCTGGGCACAACAGGGTCGAGCCCTCAAAACTACGACCTCAGCCATGCCAATGCCGCTTTCGTTTCCATGTACGACGACGGCAAGATGGACGGAGCGAACCTGATCCCCTGCTCACCGGCGGCCAATTGCCCGCCAAACACGCATCCCAACCCGCAGTACATGTACGTCAAACCGGCTGACGTTCAGCCGTACTTCGCGCTGGCGGAGCAGTACACGTTTGGCGATCGGATGTTTCAGACCAACGAAGGTCCAAGCTTTCCGGCGCACCAGTTCATTATTTCCGGTACATCGGCTCCCAGCACGGGCAGCAATCTTTTCGCCGCGGAAAACCCTGCCCTGAGCCCCGCAGGCTGTATTGCTGCACTGACGAATCGGGTGAAGATGATCGATCCCACCGGAAGCGAAAGCAAACCGGCTTCCCAGTATCCTTGCTTCGACCATCCGACGCTGACCGATTATCTGAATACCAAGGGTGTGAGCTGGCGCTACTATGCGCCCTCTGCGGGTTCGATTTGGACGGGGCCGGACGCTATTCAGCACATCTGCCAGCAGCAGACCGTCAACGGCACGCTTACCTGCACGGGCCCGGATTGGGTTAACAACGTGGTGATCCCGCAATCGCAAGTGTTGGTGGACATTGCAAACGCCCAACTACCTCAAGTGAGCTGGATCATTCCCAATGGCCTGAGCTCTGATCATGCGGTCGCCAACGATGGGAGCGGTCCCTCGTGGGTATCCGCAATTGTCAACGCGATTGGGAATAGCCCGTATTGGGCCAACACCGCGATCATTATTACATGGGACGATTGGGGAGGTTGGTATGATCACGTGGCACCGAAGGTGATCAACGACGGCGTTAGCTGGGGATCGGGATATGTGTATGGCTTCCGGGTCCCATTGATTGTGGTTTCACCGTACGCGAAGACTGCTTACATTTCGCACACAACGCACGACTTTGGAAGCATTTTGAAATTCATCGAGACCACCTACAACCTGCCCTCGCTCGGGTACGCGGATGGCCCAGCCGACGACCTTTCCGATTGTTTCAACCTTACCCATACCCCGGTCAACTTCCACACCATCCCTGCGGCGCTCAAGGCCGCCTTCTTCATCAACGACAAGCGCCCTCCTACCGACCCCGACGATGACTAGCGTCATCTCGCAAGTTAGGAACCATCCTTGCTCGGTTCGATTCGCAACAAGTTCAGCACTGAGCGATTGTGGAAGTGCTGGGGGAGCGCAAATTTGCCGGTGATACGGGAGGGGTTGATGCAAGAACTCACGCACTGCAAAATTCAAGTCCTGATTAACGCGGTTACCGTACAAGTGAAATCGCCTCAAGCCAGATGTCCGGTTACGCGACTACACAGGAGCTACGACCGTGCGTGTTGCCCACATCAATGATATCGCCGACCTTGACCGGTCCTTCCCACAGAATCACGATACCCGCTACGAAATTAGCCACAATGTTCTGCAAGCCGAATCCGATGCCCACTCCCAGCGCACCGCCCAACACCAGAAGGCTGCGTAAATCTAAGCCAGTCGTGTCCAGGCCAATAATCAAGCCCAGCAAGAAAATGATGTAGCCAGACCCCCGCACAAGCGCGTGCTGGTATCCGCGGTCCATCGACGTGTGAGTCAGAACTTTCTCAGCGAGAAATCTCCGAAATAGACGCGAAAAAAGTGAAAGCAGGATTAAGAACACCGTGCACTTGATCAGAAACAGCGGCGTTAGCGGCACTTTTCCGATGGTAAAAAGCGGCCATTGCAAAAACCGGCGCACGTCGGCGTTCAGCATGTCGAATAGTGATGTGGATTGCGGCCGATGTAAAATTCCCCAGCCAACCAATCCTGCCGCCACGGCGCTCGCCAAAATAACAATCCGATTTTCCGAGTTCATTTTCATCTAAGTCACTCCTATCCAGCGAACGATAGCACTCTAAACCTGTGGTTCGCCAAATCCTTAGCCGAGACCGAAAACGGGACCGTTCTTGGTAGAGAATCCCTGAATATGATCCTGGCTTCGACACAGCGCGAAGACTTTGGAGGGCTGGAACCCGTGTGCGCGTGCAGCGCACATATATGTAAGGATGGGCTGAAAGTCGATCCGAATTAGGCCGCTCGATTGTAACGATGGTGCAGCCCGCCGAGTCTGGGCAGGGATTGAATCTGGCCTTGACGCGCAGAGCGGATTTCCGTAGGCCGACCTGCTGGCGTGTCCTTCGCGAGTCCAAGATGAGTCCGGTCCTCGTGATAGTAGAGCAGGTAGGAGGACATCAGCCGTTTGAGATGGCGCTCATTCAGGATAATCACGTGGTCCAGCAAGTCGCGTCGGCAACTTCCAACCCAGCGCTCCGCAACACCGTTCTGCCACGGGCTGCGAAAGGCCGTGCGCGTTCCGTCCTCCTATTTGTCTGACTTTTGAGACCCACGTCCAATACAAACGAAATCCCGCTCGATGCCAGTTCACGACGGTTCTAGGAGTGACCAAGACGAGAGGCTGTCTCCACCCGGACCAGGACATTCTCAACGCAACCCAGAACAGTTTGTGCAGCGCCGTCCATCGACGGCGAGGTCGTTGCGCCTGCAGAGCCAGCAATTGTTGACGGAGAGCTAGGTTTTCGAGAACGAGGTCCTCCCGGGAACTGAAAGCGATGAGCATCCAGCCGAGGAGATGTCGGAGCGACGCGAGCATAAC
>DATFZQ010000099.1:0-14840 GCA_035314345.1 Candidatus Acidiferrum sp. | reverse complement strand
GAGCGGGGGTCGCGCGCACCGAAGCGCTCGCGCATGATGTGCGCCCACAGGCGGCGTGCCGCACGGAATTTGGCGATTTCCGCGAGGACATTGTTGTGCGCGTTGAAGAAAAACGAAAGCCGCGGCGCAAATTCGTCCACGTCGAGGCCGCGCTCGAGGCACGCCTCCACATACTCGATGCCGTCGCGCAGGGTAAACGCCAGCTCCTGGATGGCCGTCGATCCCGCCTCGCGAATGTGGTAGCCGCTAACGGAAATGGGATTGAATCGCGGCGTGTGTTTCGTTCCAAACTCAAAAGTGTCGATCACCAGCCGCATCGAAGGCTCGGGCGGGTAGATGTATTCCTTTTGCGCGATGTATTCCTTCAGGATGTCGTTCTGCAGAGTGCCTGAGAGTTTCTTCCAGTCGGCGCCTTGCTTTTCCGCGACGGCAAGGTACATCGCCCAGATGACCGCGGCGGGTGAATTAATGGTCATCGAAGTCGTGACATTCGCGAGCGGAATCTTGTCAAAGAGTACTTCCATGTCGGCGAGGGAACTGATGGCCACGCCGCATTTGCCGACTTCGCCTTCAGAGAGCGGATGGTCGGAGTCGTAACCCATCAAAGTAGGCAGATCGAAGGCAGTCGAGAGGCCCGTCTGGCCTTGCGCCAGCAAGTAACGAAAACGTTGATTGGTGTCTTCCGCAGTGCCGAAGCCGGCGAATTGCCGCATGGTCCAGAGCCGGCCACGGTGCATCGTGGAATGAATGCCGCGCGTGTAGGGAGGCTCGCCGGGAAAGCCCAAGTCGCGATTCGGATCCCATCCTGGCAAATCGGCGGGCGTGTAGAGGAGCCGGATAGGATATCCGGAAATGGTCGTGAATTCCGTTTGGCGTTCGGGACTTTTTTCCAGTGTCGGGCGGAGTGTATTTTCTTCCCAGGCTCGTTCTTGCGCAGAAGGTTCGCGAGGTGGGGCAGGAGCGTCGCCGGTCGTGATGGTCGTAGTCGTTCCCTTGACCTTATCGCTCATGGTCTGGCGCTCCCAAAGTTTGCGCGTTCTTAGACTAGGTACAAAGAACGCAGAATTCCATGCTATGCGAAAGCGAAAAGCGGAGCAAGAGGACTGGAAACCGGCGAGGCGCAGAAGTCAGCACAGAAAAAAGGAGCGAGGCCGAAGAGGTTAGGTGTCCTCATACGGCCTCGCAGGAGAAATTACCGTCGCCCTCCATCACTCAGACTCTTGAGGAGCTCGTCCGTGCCTACGACTTTTCCGTGGAGAGTGCCGGGGATCAGTGTTTCGCGTTCGACTTCGCCCGACTTGCCGTCGGCGATGGTGACGTGATTCACCTCGAGCGTGCGCCCGAGAGCGCGCTCATAGTTGGCTTTGGCTTCCTCGAGGTTGGCCAAGGCGCGGATTTCCTGGCCTTGAGCGTTGATGAGGTCGCGCTGCGTCTGAATGACGACGTACACAGTCGAAGCGCCGAGTTGGTATTTCTTCTGTTCCGCATCAAACGTCTGCTGTTGGAGCTCCCGGGCTTTCACAGCGGCTGCGACTTGGGCGCGCCCTTGTGTGAGCCCAATAAAGGTATTGCGTACGTCGAGAAGCGCGGCGTTCCGTAGCTGTTGCATCGCCGTTTCCATCTGCCGCTGGGTGAGGAGAGCACGAACGTGTTCGGCTTGGGCCGCGCGGTTGCGCAGAGGAAGCGTCAAGGTCAGCTGGCCGGCGTATTCCGGGAAGCGATTGTGAAAGATTTGGCTTTGCGCTGTACCGAGGCCCTGCTTGAGAGTGCCTGTACTGGGGGTGACGGTTGCCGATTCGAAGATGGGAGTCGGCAAGCCACCGACATCCACGCTGATGGGATTGCCGTTGGTGTCGACGATGGGAACGCCCGTGCTGATGGTGCTGGAGGTGGTGCCGGGGATGGGGCTGTTTCCTGCCAGGCCGTTGGATTGATAAAACGCGTTCGCGGTCAGCGAGGGGAGAAGGGCGTTCTTAGTAGCCCGAACGTCGATGTCGGCGTTCTTTAAATTGTAGACCTCTTCCTGAAGTTCCGGCCGCTTGGCAAAAGCTTCCTTAATAGCATCTTCAAAGGATGCTGCTTCAATCGCAGCCGGCTGCGATGGCTTGTCCGTAGGAATGATCTCCACGTTGATAAGATTCGGAGCGAGAGGGTCTTTTGAGATGTAGTTTTTCAGTGTTTGCTCGTCTTGGAGCTGGATCGTCTGCGCGAAAATAAGATTCTGAGTGTTTGTAGCGACTTCGGATTCTGACCGAGTCACGTCGAGAGGCGCGAGGCTGCCGATTTCGAGCTGCTTCTTGTTGTCCTCATAGAGCTTCTGAGAAACGTTGACCGCTTGTTGGTTGACCTTGACGTTTTCCCGCGCGTAAACGAGTTCCCAGTAAGCCGTGATGGTGTTCGTGATGGTAGTGATGGCCTGCTGGGCAAACGCCCAATCGGCAATTTGACGATTGTTGTTGGCGATGCGAATGTTGCGAGTCCACATCTGCTTGCCGAAGCCGTTCAAAAGTGGCTGAGAGATAGAAACTGAAAGCGCGGAACTCACATAAGGATTGAAGAAATTGGCGATGTTGGCGCTGCTACGGTTGTTGTTCCAGTTTACTTGGAGGTTCGTTCCGGTCTGAAAGGTCTGCGAAAACTGGTTATTAAATTGAGTGGAGTGCGAAGTGACGGATGCAGCGCCGGTAGTGGTGCCGGCGCCCGAAGTGAACGGGTTGTTGATTGGCGCGGTGATATCAGCAACCGAAGCGCTGCTCGTGATCAGGGGATCGAAGTTCTGAACGAAGAAGACGTACGGGTTAATCGCGGCGGAGGAGGCGACGATCTGCACCCCGGGCGTGCCAAAACCAGTGTTGCCAGCTTGGGCGTTGAGGAGGCCGGCGTCGGAGATCCATGGATAGTACCGCTGGACAGCAATGTCTATGCTGTTTTCGAGCGCCAGTTCGACGGAGTCCTGGAGGCTGATCTCCAGTTTGTTGTCATGAATGAGCTGATCGATGCGAGGTGAGTTCGTGAGCACGGGCGGATCGACGTGCTGTGACTCATAAGGCTTGAGAATGTTTGGAAAGGCCCGGGGACCGTGGGTGTAATTGTGGGTCGAAACACCCAAAGAAGAGACTGGTGCGATGGTGGGCCCGGTGGGCGCAGGTGTGGACGGCGGATTTTGAGCGGGGCTCTGCGCGAAAACCGGCGAAAGTGGTCCTCCGGCAAGGACGCCTGCCAAAAAGATTGCAAACAGAGATCGGGCCCATTGCGAAGCTGTCCTACGGGTGACGGCCCCTAAAATCGACCGCTTCCAGGTCGCCCTCAGTGTCTTCATAGTGATCTATTCCCCTCGAGATTCTGTCCCAGCGGGACGTTTGTATTTTGACCTAACTCTGTAAAACGCTCGAACCATGGATTTTGTTTCATTTGCGGACTGGATTTGGAGGCACGCGAGGCAATAAACCCTGTGCCGTGAACCAGAAACGCGACCGCGTTAGGTATAACGAGGATAATGGACCAGGGGGAGGCAAGACAAGGATTTGGAGTACTTCCGGAACAAATTGCGGCGTTTAGGAGGAAGGCTCTGTTCGGTAAACGCAGGGTGGTGCCAGGAACAAACGCCTCAAACGGGGAGCGAAGCCGGGCCGGTCTAGGCCGGAGGAAGTCCCAGCGCGGCTTCGCTCCGAAGTCAGCGCATGCCGCTGCTCCGGAAGAGGTCTTCCGTGCCTACCACTTTGCCGTGAAGCGTCCCGGGTATCAGCGTCTCGGGTTCGACTTCGCCGGATTTCGCCTCGGCAATGGAGACGTGGTTCGCGTCCAGAGTGCGCCCGAGCGCACGTTCATAATTGGCTTTGGCCTCCTCGAGATTGGCCAGTGCACGGAGTTCCGTGCCTTGTGCGGTGATGAGGTCGCGCTGCGTCAAGATGACGTTGTAAACCGTCGACGCGCCCAAACGATATTTCTTCTGTTCGGCGTCAAACGTTTCCTGTTGAAGCTGGCGGGCTTCGCTGGCGGCATCTACTTGCGCGCGGTCTTGTGTGAGCGCGATATAGGTGTTGCGAACATCAAGTAGCGCGGCATTTTTCAATTGCTGCAGCAGGGCTTCCTGTTGGCGCTGGGTGAGGATGGCGCGGGCGCTGTCTGCCTGAGAGGAACGGTTCCGCAAGGGGAGGTTCAGAGTCAACTGCGCGGCATACTCGGGGAAGCGATTGTGGAAGATTTGGCTTTGGGCCGTTCCGAAGCCCTGCTGATTCGTGCCTGCAACCGCGGTATTCACAATAGGCTCAAAGATAGGAGTTGGGACGCCTCCAATGTCCACAGTGACCGGAATGCCATTTGCATCCACGATGGGCACGTTGCTGTTAGTAAAGGTTGTCGCTCCGGGAATCGGAGAATTGCCCGCGAGGCCGACAGAGCTGTATTGTCCGCCCAGCGTGAGAATGGGCAGCAGCGCTTTACGCGTGGCCTGTATATCGATATCGGCGTTCTTCAAGTTGTAGAGCTGCTCTTGAAGTTCCGGGCGCTTGTCGAACGCTTCTTTGATGGAATCCTCGAACGACGGATTTTCGATCGCGGCCGGTTGTTTCGGTTGGTCGATGGTAATGATCTCGACGTTTACAACATTGGGGGCCAGCGGGTTTTTCGTGATGGCATTTTTCAGGATCTGTTCATTTTGTAGCTGAACGGTTTGCGCCACGATGAGATTCTGGCGGTCCGTTGCCAGTTCGGATTGAGCGCGCGTTACGTCCAGCGGAGCCATGGTTCCTGCGTCGAGCTGTTTCTTATTGTCGTTGTAAAGTTTCTGAGAAACGGTGACGGCCTGCTCGTTTACTTTGACGTTTGCACGAGCGTAGACAAGCTCCCAGTACGCCGTGATGGTGCTAGTAATCGTGGTGATGGCTTGCTGCGCGAACGCCCAGTCCGCGATTTTGCGGTTGTTTTTTGCGATGCGGATGTTGCGCGTGTTCACGGCGATTCCGAAGCCGTTCAAGAGCGCTTGAGAGAAACCGATCGTCAAGGTGGATTGAACGGCCGGGTTAAAAAAGTTTTGCGTGGAGCTCGTACTGCTGCGGGTGTTGCCCCAACTGACGGACAGGTTTGTCCCTGTTTCGAAGTTTTGGGAGAACTGGGTATTGAACTGCGTGGTATGGGTGACCAAATCCAGGACGCCGGCCGCGCCCGTTCCGGAGGTGAACGGATTATTTACGGGCGTGGAGGAATCACTGATGCCGACTCCGGCGGTGAGAGTGGGCTCGTAGGAGGGGCTCGGTAGGTTTGCCGTCGACGAACTAAGCGAACTGCCAGGCGTCGAATAACCCAAGGCGCCCGATTTGGCTTTGAGAATGGAGGCATCAGCAATCCAGGGATAGTAGCGTTGGACGGCGATGTCCATACTGTTTTCCAGCGCCAGCTCGACCGCGTCTTGCAGCGTCAGCTCCAGCTTGCCATCGTGAATCAGTTGATCGAGCCGCGGCGAATTGGTGATGACCGGTTGAGCGATCTGAATCTGTTGATAGGGTTTGAGGAGACTTGGGAAGGCCCGTGGTCCGTTCGTGAAATTGTACTTCGCGAGGCCCAGAGAGCTTACGGGAGCGATGGCCGAGTCTTGCGCCGCCGTGGAGGGTGGGGGGACAGGATTCGGCGGAGGATTCTGCGCAGTGCTTTGTGCAAAAGCGGGCGAGAGCGGGCCCACGACGAGGAGCGCGGCCATCAGGATGGCAAGTAGAGACCTGGCAGCGAGCAAAGTTTGCCGCTTCCTGGCCGAAAGCAAACTGGATAGCTTTTCGTTTGCGACCAAAAAGAAATTCTTAATGCGTCCCCATAAAGTTGGCATGACAATTTTATTCCTCGAGATTCTGTCCCTGCGGGACGTATTTATTTCAAACTTGCTTGTTTCACACTGACAGTGTGGAACGTGCCCTGAACGGGTGTTGGTACACTCTGTTGGGAGGTTTCTTGCCACGCGGAACCAAAACATCGGGGTCGAGGCTGAGAGATAGGTCTATTCAGGGGGAATCCATCACCGTTTTGAACCAGGAAGCAGCCGGAAAGCAGTGGCGCGGCCCGGAACTTGCCCCGCAGTTTAACAGGCGCTCCATTCCTTGACAACGCGGCGCACCGCGGCTAGGCTGCTCAGGAATCGATATTTAGAGACAAATTGCGGCTGGCCGAAAATGATGCTCTCACGAGAAGAACTGCTGCGCATGTTTGAGTCTGCTGGAGCCATCCGGCATGGCCATTTTGAGCTTACCAGCGGCCTGCACAGCGGGACTTACGTGCAGTGCGCGCTCGTCCTGCAGTACCCTCGATTCGCCGAGAAACTTGGGCAGGTGCTTGCCGCGCTCTTTTCCGATGCTATTATCGCGGCTGTTGTTTCGCCGGCTTTGGGCGGTGTGATTATCGGGCAAGAAGTGGCGCGGGCTTTGCCAGAACCAAAGGGCAGCGTGGGTAGGGGAGTTCCTGCTATTTTCGCGGAACGGGACGCCAGCGGCACGATGACACTGCGGCGCGGGTTTTCGCTCAAACCGGACGAGCACGTCCTGGTGATCGAAGATGTCTGGACGACCGGCGGCTCTACGCAGGAAACCATTCAAGTGGTTGAAGAAGCCGGCGGGCGAGTTGTTGCTGCTGGGGCTTTGATCGACCGCAGCGGCGGCACGCTGGAACTCGGGGTCGAGACTCAGGCCCTACTGGACCTTCCCATCGCCAAGTATGAACCTGAGGATTGTCCCCTGTGCCGCGAAGGCGGCGCGGCCGTTAAGCCTGGCAGCCGCTTTGCGCGTACGGCTCCCTAAATGTGATCCACCCAAAACACTTGCCAAACCTGACAACTCTTCTGAAAATTGGTTGCTGTAGGTAGAACACTTTCCATTCATGCGCCATTTCAAGCTCACGATTGCTTACGACGGGACGGACTTTCACGGTTGGCAGATTCAGTCCAATAAGCCAACGATTCAGGGAGAGATTTCCAGCGTGCTACGGCAACTCACCCAGGAGAATGTGATGCTGAATGGCGCGGGGCGCACGGACGCGGGCGTGCACGCGCTTGGGCAAGTGGCTAGCTTTCGAACGCAATCGGGTCTATCGGCCGGCGAGTTTCAACGCGCGTTGAACGCGCTGCTGCCTGCTGCGATTCGCATCGTCGGTTCTGAGGAAGTAGGGCCGGATTTTCACGCTCGGTGGTCGGCGCGTGGGAAGATTTATCGCTATCGTTTGTATCGCGGGAAAGTCGTTCCGCCGTCGGTGTGGCGTTACGTACTGCACTATCCGTTTCCGCTTGATGAAGACGCGATGCGTATTGCCGCTTCGCGCTTTGTCGGTCCACACGATTTCGCTGCGTTCGCCGCGTCCACGGGGTCGGAGGATGACGACAAAGAACGCTCGACGGTGCGCGAGATTTATGCTAGCGAGTTGGTGCGCAGCGACGATGGCGAAGAACTCGTCTACACGGTGCGCGGCCGTTCGTTCATGCGCTTTATGGTTCGCAAGATGGTAGGCACACTGCTTGATGTTGGCCGAGGCAAACTCGTGCCCGACGATATTCTGCGCCTCTATCAATTGCGAGATCGTTCCAAGTCGGGGCCCACGGTTCCTCCGCAAGGGCTGTGTATGGTACAGGTGATGCACGACGAAGCCTGGCGCGTCGGTGAGCCCTAGCGATCCGCCCGCGATAATTTCTGAAGGCCTCCTAGAAATCTTCGGCGTGATTGAGCGTCTAGTGATTGTTCCCTAAGAAGGATGGTTCCTGGGAGACTTTTTCGGCGGCATGTCCGTATTGGACTTGCACACGTTCGAAGCAATCGTTTTATTGAGGAAAAATCATGAGTCACTGCAAGATCCTAATTTTGGTGTGTCTCACGCTCACTTTGTTCACCGGGGCGAAGGGCTCGCAAGCGCAGCAATCCCCCGGCCCTGGTGCAAAACCCGCCACGGCCATGCCGGATGAAATACCGATTCCCCCTGCGGCGCAGCCTTCCAGCCAGTTCAACGTGGAAGCGGCCACTGACGCGTACCTCGCCGAAATTCCTGCAAGTGCGCGAGCCAAGTCCGATGACTACTTTGAAGGTGGCTACTGGTTGATTCTCTGGGATTTTATATACGGCGCTGTCATGTACCTGCTGTTGCTGCATTTTCGCTGGTCCGCGATGATGCTCAATCTCGCGGAACGCATCACGCGCTTCAAACCGCTGCAAACACTGATCTACTGGGTGGAATTCCTCATCGTTACGACCATCCTCGGCGCTCCTCTTGCGATTTACGAGGGTTATTTCCGGGAGCGCCAATACGGGCTGGCCACGCAAACGTTTGGCCCCTGGATGGGCGAGCAGTTTGAAATGCTGCTCGTGAACATGGTCATCGGCGGGATAGCCATGATGGTGCTCTTCGGCGTTGTTCGCCGCGTTTCGCGCAACTGGTGGATCTGGGGAGCCATCGTCTCCATGTGCTTTCTGGTTTTCCTGGTCATGATCGGACCCGTTCTTGTGTTTCCGATCTTTAATAAGTTCACGGTGCTCGACGACCCTCGCGTGACGAAACCTATCCTCAGCCTCGCGCACGCGAATGGCATTGCCGCAGACAAGGTCTATGAGATGGATGCTTCGCGGCAAACCACGCGGATGAGCGCGAACGTCAGCGGCTTTGGCAGCACCATGCGCATCACTCTGAATGACAATCTGCTGCACCGCGGCACTCCGGGAGAAATTCAATCCGTTATGGGTCACGAAATGGGCCACTTCGTCCTTCATCACATCGGAAAGGACATACTGTATTTCTCCGTGGTCATTTTTGTTTTCTTTGCGCTGCTGCGTTGGTCTCTTGAAGCTGCTTTGGCACGTTGGGGCGAACGCTGGCAGATCCGCGGCATTGGGGACACAGCAGTGCTGCCTCTGGTTTTGTTGCTGGGTTCGCTGTTTGGTTTTGTGTACACGCCTTTTCTCAACACGCACATCCGCACGAACGAATATGAAGCGGACATGTACGGGCTGAACGCCAGCCGGCAGCCAGATGGCTTCGCACGAGCTGCGATCCATTTGGGCGAGTATCGCAAGATGAGCCCCAGCCCTATCGAGGAATGGGTCTTCTTCGACCACCCAAGCGGGCGGAATCGCATTAGGGCCGCCATGCGCTGGAAAGCTGAAAATTTGTCCTTGTTTGTTCCCAAGGCCGCACAATAGTGGCTAGTAGGGGCCGGAGCTCTAGAGCGGAGTCACAAAGATCCATTTGACCAGGTATTGATGGCTCAATCACAAGTAGAAAACGCCGCGATGGTCACCCGGGATCTTTGTTGTTTGTCGCGAACTCTTTCGAGTGAAATTCGGCTAGAATTTGCTTATGGCGGCCACGGCCATCCCTGTTGAGACGATTCCGTCGATTGACCCTGCTACTGGCAAAATCCTTGGACAGTTTGAGAAGACCCAGCCGGCGGAGCTGCCGCAAATTCTGGCGCGAGCGCGTGCAGCACAATCTGCGTGGTCCGTGGTGCCGATCGAAAAGCGCTGCGCGCAACTTCGCGTGTTGCGCGACTGCATGATGGCATCGCGAGATGCTCTGGCCGATGCAGTTGTCGCGGAGTCTGGCAAGCCGCGCGTTGAAGCTCTGTTCGCCGATTTGTTTGTCGCGCTCGATACCGCGCAATACTTCTCGAAACAGGGCGCGCGGCTTTTGCAGTCTGAACGCGTGCCGCACCATAGCAGCGCGGGTAAAACAAAGGCCGGTCGTTTGGTTTACGACCCCATGGGTGTGATCGGCATCATCAGTTCGTGGAACTATCCCCTTGCCATTCCGTTGAGCCAAATCATTCCGGCCGTGGTTGCGGGCAACGCTGTCGTTTGCAAAACGAGTGATTTCACTCCGCATTGCGGCGCGCTGATCGAAAAACTCTTCGCGGAAGCGGGTTTCCCGAAAAACCTCGTGACGGTCATTCAAGGTGGCGGGGAAGTGGGGCAGGCGCTGATCGATGCCGCTCCGGACAAAGTCATGTTTACCGGAAGCGTGGCCACGGGCCGCCACGTCGCCGAGGCTTGTGCCAAGAGACTGATTCCGAGCGTGCTTGAGCTGGGCGGCAAAGACGCGATGATTGTGCTTGCGGACGCGAATGTGGATGTCGCGGCGAGCGCTGCGGTCTGGGGCAGCTACACGAATTGCGGACAGGTGTGCCTGTCCGTTGAGCGTCTTTTCGTAGAAGAGGCCATCGAGGAAAAATTTCTGGCGCTTTGCGTCGAGAAAACTAAAAAGCTGCGTCTCGGTCCGGGATGCGATCCGGCAACGGATGTTGGTCCGCTGATTCGGCCGCAGCATGTGCAGCGCATGAGCGATTTGGTGAACGACGCTGTGGCGCGCGGCGCTCGCGTGTTGTGCGGTGGCAAACCACGTTCCGACATTGGCGCGAACTTTTTTGGGCCGACGGTCATTGCCGGCGTCAATTCCGCGATGAAACTTTTTCAAGAAGAGACCTTCGGCCCCATACTTGCCGTTCAATCCGTTAGAGACGGTGAAGAAGCGGTCGCGCGGGCGAACGATTCGATCTTTGCGCTAGCTGCAAGCGTTTGGACGAGAGATGCAAAACGCGGGCGGTGCATTGCCGCACGATTGCGCGCGGGAGCGGTCATGGTCAATGACGCGATCAGCTACTTCGGCATCGCGGAAGCACCTCACGGAGGTTGCGGTGCAAGCGGTTGGGGCCGCACGCACGGGAAAGCGGGCTTGCTTGAAATGGTCCAACCAAAATATATCGATGTGGACCGTTTGCCTAGCCGCGAAAAGCCTTGGTGGTATCGTTATGGCGCGGATTTGGAGCAGGCGGCCGACGGGTTTCTGAAATTTGAGTTTGGCGAGGGCTTCGCCGCAAAATTGCGGAACGCCCGCAGCGCACTTAAGACGATGTTCCGAGATCACGGACTTCGATGATCAAAACCGACAAGCAAACAATTTACCTTGAACTGCTGGAAGAAGGGCTGTCGGCCGGTCGAGTCAGAATACTTGGGGAATGAACTCTACCGCATTATCGTAGTAAAACCGGATGATGAGGTGTGGGCATTCTCGATAGGCGATGTCGTTAAATGCAAAATGAAAGCGTTCATGGGTGATCGCCCACAGCTGGTTGCTCATAAGAAAGTGAACAGATGACTGGACCCACGCAGAACGAATGGATTTATGACTGGAACATGGCTGCGGCGCCGCTCATTGCGTCGGGCACACGCGTCCTGCTAAACGATGAAACGCTGCGCGACGGCTTGCAGAATCCGAGCGTCCACGATCCCAGCATTGAAGAAAAAATCGAAATTTTGCACTTGATGGAAGCGCTGGGCATCGACTCACTGAATATTGGATTGCCGGGTGCGGGGGCGCGCGCCGTCGAGCACACCGAAGCGCTGGCTCGCGAAATCGTGAACAAGCGCATGAAGATTAAGCCAAACTGCGCCGCGCGAACGATGGAAGCCGATATTCGCCCCATCGCGGAAATTTCGCAACGTGTGGGCATGGCGATTGAAGCAGCAACGTTTTTGGGATCAAGCCCCATCCGGCGTCTTGTTGAAGACTGGACCGTCGATCACCTCGAGCGAACCACTGAGAAGGCCGTAAAATTCGCGGTCGAGCACGGCCTCCCGTCCATGTACGTTACGGAAGATACGATTCGCACTGACCCCGACACCGTGAAGCGCCTTTACTCCACGGCAATTCGCAGTGGTGCGCGCGCTATCGTGTTGTGCGACACCGTTGGCCACGCCATTCCTAATGGCACGTACAACCTGGTGAAATTCGTGATCGAAGAAGTCGTGAAGCCCAGCGGAGAGAAAATCCGCGTGGACTGGCATGGCCACAACGATCGCGGCTTGGCCGTTGCGAACTCGCTGGCGGCGATTGCAGCGGGTGCAGATCAAGTACACGCCGCCGCCAATTCGCTTGGTGAACGCGTCGGCAACACACCAATGGAATTGATGTTGGTGAATTTGCGCTTGATGGGCGTCATACGCCAGGACCTTTCGCGGCTCAGAGAGTATTGCGAAAAAGTCGCCAAGGCCACGCACACGGTCATTCCGCCGAACTATCCTGTCATTGGCCGCGATGCCTTCCGCACGGCAACGGGTGTCCACGCCGCCGCGATCATCAAAGCATTTCGCAAAGGAAACGAATCGCTCGCTGACTCCGTCTATAGTGGCGTGCCTTCGCATCTTTTCGGACTTGAGCAGGTCATCGAAATCGGGCCCATGAGCGGCAAATCCAACGTGCTTTTCTGGCTCGAGCGTCACAAAATTCCAGCCGACGACACCATCGTCAACCGCATCTTCGATGCCGCGAAGCAATCAGCGCGCGTGCTGACCGACGCGGAAATCTCTGCACTCTGCTCCGAGGCCACACGGCATTGATCATCGCAACAGCGCGGAGCAGGACAGTGAAACAGGTCCTTGTTTGGGTTATCCTCTTCGCTATGCCGGTTCGCTCTTCTCTCGCCCGACACACCAACCGTTCCGCTTCCTCCCTCCAGCTTGGTGAAAACGCGCAGGTGCGCACGGCGCTGGCGTGGTTCGCGCCCAATCTAAATTGGATCAATGAGCAGCAGGCGCGCCTAACCGAGATTCCCGCGCCCCCGTTCCAGGAGGGCCAGCGTGCGGCGGCCTTCAAAGCTTTGCTTTCCGCGGCCGGCTTGAACGTCCAGGTCGATGCAGCCGGTAACGTGATCGGAGAGCTGCGCGGCGTGAACGAAAAGGAAATTGTCGTGCTCTCCGCACATTTAGACACGGTCTTTGCGGCGGGAACAGACGTCAAGGTGCGCCATGAAGGCAGCCGCATGCTCGCGCCCGGAATCTCCGACAACGGCACCGGCCTCGCCGCGCTGGCGGCGATTGCCCGCGCGATTCACGAAACGCAAATTAAGCCGCAGCGCACCATCCTCTTCGTTGCCGATGTCGGCGAAGAAGGCGAAGGCAATCTGCGCGGCATGCGCGCGCTGGTCGACGCCTACCATGGCCGGTTGAAAGCCGTGATCGTTCTCGACGGCGCGGGCACCGATCACGTGACGACGATCGCGCTTGCCTCGCGGCGCCTCGAAGTCGTCATAACGGGCCCAGGTGGCCACAGTTGGTCGGACTTCGGCATGCCCAATCCCATTAATGCGCTAGTTCGCGGCTCCGTGCGTTTTATCAACACCAAAGTTCCGGCATCGCCGCGCACTACGTTCAATCTCGGACAAATTGACGGCGGCACTTCTATAAATTCCATTCCCTACGAGGCCCGTCTCAAAGTCGATGTGCGCTCGGAAAGCGAAAGCGAACTCGCGCGTCTTGAATCCGCTCTGCGCGAGTGCGTAGCCGCCGGCGTTCGCGACGAGATGGAGTCCTCCCGCGACCGTTCGAAGGGCAAGCTCGAATGGAAGGTCGAGCTGCTTGGAAGCCGCCCCGGTGGCGAATTGGCGGCAGAGTCTCCGCTTCTCTCGGCGTTGCGCGCGGCGGATGTTATCGTGGTAAACGAGTCACGGATTGAGCGCTCTTCCACCGATGCAAATATCCCTCTCTCGCAGGGCATCGACGCGATTTCCATCGGCGCAGGAGGCAACGGCGGTGGCGCGCACTCGCTTCAGGAATGGTATGACCCAACAGGCCGCGAAATGGGATTGAAACGCGCCCTGCTCACGCTGCTTGGAATGGCAGACGTGGCGCCGGAGAAAACGAGATGAAGATTCGCGGGACCAGCTTGCTTTATTTGAGTGGAATTGTTCTTTTGAGTTGTTGTGCCGGGATATTTGTTCCGCGAGCGAAGGCCCAATCGGCCCAGAGTGAGTCGCATACCGTCGTTTATCTTCATGGCCGGATTTATACGAATGATCCAGCGCAGCCGTGGGCCGATGCGATGGCCATACGCGACGGCAAAATCCGCTGCGTCGGCAAAATCGATTTCGTCCTTCTCGAATGCGGCGGAAATGATCCAAGCGCCGAAACCATCCAGCTCCGAAGCAAGTTCGTGATGCCCGGGTTTAATGATGCCCACGTGCACCTCGGGGGCGCGGGTGCGGATATGCTATCCGTACGGCTAAACGGTGTCGCGAGCATCGAGGAGTTGCAGAAGCGCATCGCCGACGCTGTTGCACAGCACAAAGAGGGCGAATGGATCACCGGCAGCGGCTGGGATCACACGCTTTGGGCAGATAAAAAATTCCCTAACAAACAGGAACTCGATGCCGTCGCCCCCAAAAATCCCGTTTTTCTTACGCACGTCTCGGGTCATGTGGCAGTGGCCAATTCACTGGCGCTACGGCATGGCGAAATTCAGCAGGACACCCCCAACCCGCCCGGCGGCATGATCGAACGCGATGCGGATGGCGCAGCCACCGGCATGCTCGAAGAAGATTCCGCGATGAGCCTCGTTTCTGCCAGGATTCCCGACCTGAAATCCGACCAGCGCCGCCGCGGCATTCAAATGGTGCTCGCCGATGCCGCAAAAAACGGCGTGACCTCGGCACAGGATTTCTCGGAATGGGCGGATTATCTCGTTTATGTGCAATTGAAAGAAGAAGGGAAGCTCACTTTGCGTATCACCGAATGGCTGCCTTTTCTTCAGCCCATGGACCAACTGCTGAACATGCGCGCGCAGGGAGGCACGAGCGATCCCTGGCTAAGGACCGGTGCGCTCAAGGGGTTTACCGATGGTGCGCTCGGCTCACGCACGGCTGCCATGCTCGCGCCGTACTCGGATGATCCGTCCACAAGCGGAATCCTGACGAACGATCCGGATAAGCTTCGCGCTATGGCCATCGAGCGCGACAGAGCCGGCTTCCAAATTAATTTTCATGCCATCGGTGACCACGCTAACCGCGTGGCGCTCGACGTATTTGAAGCCGTCGCCAAAGCCAACGGACCGCG
>DATFZQ010000098.1:0-15813 GCA_035314345.1 Candidatus Acidiferrum sp. | reverse complement strand
GCGCTCCGGTCGGAAATGCCGCGGAGCGCTTCGCGCGGCACTAAAACGGACCATCCGGGCCGAGCGTTAACCGTATGTGAGGTCTGTGCTCTGTCCGACCTCGATAATATATCCGTCAGGATCGCGGATGTAGCAGCGCGTCTCGCCGTATTTGGGGATCGGCTCCGTGATGAAAGTCGCTCCTCGACTTTTCCATAATTCATAGCAAGCTTGAATATCCGCAACGCGGAAATTCATAAAGCTGTTGATGTGATTCGGGTCGGGAACGCTGAGCGTTACCGTCGGCTTATCCGGGGTCGGCCCGCCTCCAACGTTCAGAATCATCCAGATATTCGCAAGCAGAAGGTACGCAGGCGCGTTGCCGTCGCCCAGGGTCAGAATGCGAGCGCCGAAGACCTTTTCGTAGTAGTGAGCCGATCGCTCGATGTCGGCGACGGTAAGAAATTGCGCGATGCTCATCCCCTCTCGCGGAGGCATCTCATAGCTCTTCTGTTCGATTTGTACACTGCTCATTGACGGCCCCTCTCAACTGGGAATCCCATTCTGCTCCTGGGTGGGCACCCTTGTATACCCAAGAGCCCTTCCGAGCAAAACAAGTTGTGCGTTGGGTAGTGGTCAGTTTGGATTTTTGAACGATTGTGTCACGAACCAAAAAATCCAAACTGACCCACTACCGTGCGTAGCAGCCCGGAGAGGACCACCCGCGGCGTCGCTAGACTCCCGGAACATACGCGTGTGGTACCATCCCCCGGCGGTCATCTTTGCGATTCCAACCCGAGCCACTCGACCTTAGAAAGCTTTCCCTGTGAAGGAGAACACACCATGTCTGAACTCGTGACGAAATCTGTGGCGCAAGAACAACCAGGACAGAAGATAGAAACACGCACCGCCGCGCAACGTGTCGCCGGCTTCACCGTTGTTGTGACCGCCGTCGCAGTGCTCGCCGTCCTCGTCGCTACGGCCGTTTACGCACAGGACAAATACTCGCTGAAATCGCCGAGCGGAATCGCGTTTTCCGACTTCAAGGGATACGAGGACTGGGCTGTCGTCTCTTCCGCGCGGACCGACGAAGTGCTCAAGGTGATCGTCGGCAATCCGACCATGATCACGGCATACAAGGCCGGGGTTCCCGGCAACGGCCAGCCTTTCCCCGAAGGCTCCATGATCGTGAAACTCCAGTGGAAGCCGAAGAAGAGCGCAGAAGCCCCCTTCGTCGTGGATGTGCCCGACGTCTTTAAGCAGGCTTTCGTCATGGAAAAGGACAGCAAGAGATTTCCGAAAACCGGCGGGTGGGGATACGCGGTGTTCAACTACGATGCTGCATCGGACAAGTTCACGGCCGATGAGAAAAGCCTCGCAGACTGCGGACACTCGTGCCATGTGGCTGTGAAGGCGAAGGACTACATCTTCCACCCGTACCAGAAGCGTTGAACCACACCGGCTTCGACATTAAGTACACCGCGTAAGGGATGCGCCGTGCGAGGCTTTATATTCCTCGGCACTTCGCAGTTACGCGTAACGCCCGAGTTCCTCCTCGATATGCAGCCAATCTTCGACGTCGTGGGCATCTGGCCGGTCACGTGACTCGTGCACATTGAACGCGAGTTGGGCAATCGAGTTGGCGTCCAACTGGCGTCCAAAACCCTGTGTTTACCAACTGGCAACGGCGGGCTGGTCAGAGTGCACCCGACCTGCTGCCGGACTACGAGGCCTCGGTCGGTTCGACACTCAAGATATTGCGAAGCCTCGAAGGGCGTTCGGAAGGCGATCCGCGGAAGATCGCGGATGTAATTGTGCGACTGGCGAATAGCGACGATGTGCCGCTGCGGCTGATCCTCGGTGTAGATGCGGAAAAGCGGGTACAACAAGCGGAAGCTGCGCGTGCAAGCGAGGCTGAGAAATGGCGGCATCTCACTGTTTCAACGGTTTTTGAAGATGGGCGCTTCGACAGCCGATTGTATACGGCAAATGGCGGCATCGATTCCTGAGTCGCTGAATCGTTAGTCCCTACTGAAAATCTTATACGGCGCGAACGCCTTTGAAATCAACGACATTCAAGAACATGAAACTGCGCCTCGCGAGTCAGGCGATTGCAATGTAGCAATGTTACGTTGCGTGGAAACTTGCACCGTATCAATTCGCCAGGGACAGGATACTCTCGCGATTGGTCGCGAAGCTTTCGGACAGTTCCGTGCTTCCTCTTCTTCACCAGTCAAGGCCCTCAGTCCGGATTATACCGTCAGGTCGCGTGGGAAAGATTTGGGAAAGAAGTTTGGGCTTCTGGCCGCCCGTGGTCTTGACAGATATACAGATATACGTATAATAGTATAATGGACAGTGAGAAGCTGA
Source organism: Candidatus Acidiferrum sp. (assembly GCA_035314345.1). Lineage (GTDB taxonomy): Bacteria > Acidobacteriota > Terriglobia > Acidiferrales > UBA7541 > Acidiferrum. The sequence continues at coordinate 13,464 of DATFZQ010000098.1, read as the reverse complement.
ACCCTGTGAGGTGGGTCGGTTCGTCGCTGAAAGATCTCAAATCCTTCCCGCCTGAGGTCAAAGCCGAGGTCGGACACGCGCTCTATGCGGCGCAACAAGGCGACACAGACCCGGCGGCCAAGCCGCTCAAGGGTTTCGGTGGCGTCAGCGTCATGGAGATCGTCGCGCCATTCGACGGCAATACTTGGCGCGCGGTGTATACCGTCCGCTTTAGAGGGTTTGTTTACGTCCTGCATGCTTTCCAGAAGAAATCCAAGTCGGGCATCGCCACCCCGAAGAAAGACATCGACCTGATTTACCAACGGCTGGCAGCCGCAGAACGAGACTACAAAGAAAGGCAGAACGAACATGAAGACCAAAAGAAAAACCGCTAAAAGCGCAAGCGTGACCGAAGGCAGCGGCAACATCTTTGTCGACCTCGGCCTGCCCAACGCTGACCAGGAACTTATGAAGGCGCGCTTGACGCTACAAATCTACCGCATCATCAAGGAGCGCGGCATCACCCAGACCGAAGCTGGGAAAATCCTCGGCATTCCGCAGCCCCATGTCTCGGCGTTGGCGCGCAATCGTTCGGGCAACTTCTCGGTAGGCCGCCTTATTGACTTCCTCACCGCTCTCGGCCAGGACGTTGAAATAACCGTGCGGCCGACGCGCAAAGACCACGGTCAAATGTCCGTCGTAGTGGCCTGAACCCTGAACCCAGACAAAACAATCGTTCCCGGCTCACACATTGGAATGCGCAATTCCAGGGTCCAACTGGGGTCCAAAACTCGGCTTTTTAGGAGGGTTTTCGGGGTCTCATTGAAATAAGGGCAATTGAATCAACGGGACTTAGAGTCTGATCGTCGAGCTCATAACCCGAAGGTCGTCAGTTCAAATCTGCCCCCCGCAACCATCCGAATGCGCCAGTCCTAGAACTGGCGCGTTCGGGCCAGTTCCGAGTAAGTTCCAAGTCCCCTCCGCTACGTAGTGCCACTCTTCGCGTCTCTCGGCCGGCGTCATCCGGATCTCGCTCAAGTGACTGTGAAGCTCGCTCTCCGCGAGAGCAGCGTCCCGATTCAGCAAACCGCGCAAGTCGGAAATCCCCTTCTCGACAAACTCGCGAATCTCGCGCAGCTGACCATCGATTGATGTTGCGCTCGCCGATAGCAGGCGGTTCGTGATTCCTTTGAGCTCCGCCTCGCGAACGGCGATCTCTTGTACGAGAGAATCGAGCGGACCGCCATGCGCGATCGCGGCCGCGAAACGTTGGATTTCTTTTTCGAGCAGCTCTTTGCGCCGGCGCATAGCTGCGAGATCGTCCGACAGGGTCGCAAGTGCGGTCCGGAGCTGACGACCGAATTCACTCACGGCGTAGTCGATCACTTCCGGCTGCAGGAGTTCTGATTGCAGACGGCCGAGCAGGCGCTCTTCGAGGATATCGCGACGGATGTAGAGGTCATTCTCGCAGGTGCCGCGGTTGAAGTAGTTCGCGCAGACGTACTTTTTGTGAACGTGGGTCCCGCCACCGGTGCCGATCACGAGATTCGCACCACATTCACCACACTTCAGCAACCCGCTGAAGAGATATGGGCTTGTAGAGGCACGAGAGAGGAGCCCGCGGCGTCGGCCCTCTGACGGTTTGCGGCCGAAATAGTCGAGGCGTGCTTGCACGCGATCCCACAATTCAGTCGACACGATGGCCAGTTCGGGATGCGGGACTCGGATCCACTCGTCTGCTCAGCGAGCACCAAGATGCCGTTCAGCGGCTCGCGGAGGTGCCCGGTCTGGGAGCGGACTCAGCGCAGCAGATCATTGCCGAAGTCGGCCCGACCGCAGCGACCTTTCCCTCCGAGAAATGTCTCTCCTCCTGGGTTGGTGCATGCCCCGGCGACGAAGAGAGCGCAGGCGTAAACTACAGCCACCGCTCTCCAAAGGGCAACCGTCTCATGCGACGCTTACTCAATCAGGTTGCTAACGCCGCGGCCAGGACCAAAGGAAGCATCTTCGAGATCGTGTATCGCCGCTCGGTCCCGCGCATGGGACACAACCAAGCCATCGGGGCCATTGCCCATCGACAGTGCCGGCTGATCTGGTTGATCCTGCACCAGGGAGTTCATTACGAAGAACGCGGCCCAGCCGTCACCAAACAATCGAAACAAAGGCGCACGGCGAGAATGATCCGGCAACTCCGAAGTCTTGGCTATCGGATCGAGCCCCCGAATCCTCAACCCAGCCAAGCACAAGCGCAGTGATTTTTCGAGCCTGTAGCCGACTATCCGCCCATTAAGAGCGTATAATTCCCTGCGCCGCCAGAGTCGAGCGAATTTCTACGTATCGACGTCCTCGAAGATGCCTCTACTGCTCCCAATGTCCTGAGAAGTCTCAATTTCTCCCAGCTCGCGCCTGGGCTCATCGTCTAGTTCGTCCCGACTTGATCTGCTACCCACTGATGCGCGTAGCTTTCCCGTCGCGCTGGGCTAGGCGCCTTCTCCAGATATTTCTTTGTAGCTTGCCAGCCTCTTGTGGTATGTAGATAGTCTACGTACAGGTAAGGAGGACTTCTACATACCAAGCCTATGACCTCAGCCAAGGAAAAGTATCAAAGTCGCACCGAAATCCTCCAAGGTACCTTGGACATGCTCATCCTCCAGGTCCTCCACTGGGGGCCGCGCCATGGATATGCGGTCAGCAAGGTCATTCGCACAGACTCGGGTCAGATTCTAAAGGTGGATACCGGATCCCTCTATCCAGCCCTTCACCGCTTGGAACGCAAAGGTTGGATCGCCGCCGAATGGAAAGCTTCGGAATTTGGCCCGCGGTTGAGGATCTATCGCCTGACGAAATCCGGGCGCAAACAGTTAGTTGTGGAACGCTCCCGCTGGGCCCAACTGACGGAAGCCATTGAAGGCATTTTGAATCCGGCAAAGCAGGAGAGCGAATCATGAGATTTCCTTTCTGGTGGTGGCGGCGTAATGAAGAACTCAACGAAGAAATTCAGGGTCACTTGGAACTCGCCGCGCGCGAGAACATGGAATCGGGCCTGGCGCCCAAGGATGCGCAAACTGCTGCGCGCCACGAATTCGGAAGTATCGCGCTTGCTGAAGAGGTGACGAGAGACACGTGGGGTGGGCGCTGGTTTGCAGACCTGCTGCAAGATATTCGCTTCGCCCTCCGCACGCTGCGCAAATCGCCCGGCTTCACCGCCGTCGCCGTCCTCACCCTCGCCCTCGGCGTCGGCGCCAACACCGCCATCTTCAGCTTCATCGACGCCGTGCTCTTGCGCTCCATACCAGTGAAAGATCCGCAACAACTCGTTGTCTTCAACTGGAGCGCCCGTGCAAACCCGAAACTCCAAGGCCATAGCACCTATGGCGACTGCGCGAATCAAACTGGCATCGGCGATTGCTCCTTCTCCATACCGTTTTACAAAACCGTTCGCGCGCAAGCTGGCGCTTTCTCCGGCATGGCCGCCTTCGCCGGTCCGCTTGACGTCGACCTTAGCGGCAGCGGCGCCGCCAGCATCGTCCGCGGCCTGTACGTTTCCGGCGATTTCTTCTCCACTCTCGGCGTCAGCACTTTTATCGGCCGCCCGCTTACTCCCTCCGATGATTCACCGTCCGCGCCGCCCGCCATCGTTTTGAATTACGCTTATTGGGTCCGCGCTTTCGGAGGCGCTCCGTCCGTCGTCGGCCGGACCGTCTGCCTAGATAGCACCACTGTCACGATTGTCGGCGTCGCCGACCCGCACTTCACCAATCTCACGCCCGGCAAGCCGCTGGATTTTTTCATGCCGTTCTCTGTCGCTGATAGCGTCCGCGGCGAGTGGTGGGGTAACGAAGATCGTCTTTCCGACCCCACCAGCTGGTGGGTCGTTATACTCGGGCGTCTCAAGCCCGGCGTCTCCATCAGCCAAGCGCAGGCCGCCGCCACTACAATTTTCCGCAACGAAATGCTTCACGGCGCGGCGCCGGTCTCCAAATCCGGAGATGTCCCCATTGTCTTTCTTCGTCCTGTGCGATCGGGCCTTGACGGAGAGACCAGCCAAATTGCTCCAGCCCTTTACGTCACCATGGTCATCGTCGCTTTCATTTTGCTGATCGCCTGCGCCAACGTTGCCGGACTCACGCTGGCTCGCTCTGCCGCGCGCCAAAAAGAGATGGCCGTTCGTCTTGCGCTCGGAGCCGGCCGCGCGCGCATCGTCCGCCAGCTTCTCACGGAAAGCATTTTCCTCGCCTGCGCCGGAGGAGCGCTCGGCGTGCTCGTCGCTGTCTGGGGCGTCGACGCGATCGCCACTCTGCTTTCTAACGGCTCTGGCCAGCCGTTTCCTTTCGCTGTCGCGCCGGACTGGCGTGTGCTTCTCTTCACGCTCGCCATCACATTTCTTACCGGAATTCTTTTCGGCCTCGCGCCCTCGCTGCGCGGCTCGCGCGTCGATTTGACGCCATCCTTAAAAGAACGCGCCTATTCGCTCCCGGGTGCCGCGGCGCACACCGGCCGCCGGTTTCGTCTCGGCGATGCGCTCGTCGTCGCGCAAGTCGCGCTCTCTATGGTCGTCCTCGTCGGTGCGGGACTTCTCGTCCGTACCTTGCGCAATCTTCACAGCATCCATCCCCGGCTTCGACGCGCAGAATATCTTGCTCTTCGGCATTGATCCCCATCTCGCCGGTTACACCGACCAGCAAACGCAGCAGCTTTACGCCAATCTGCAGCAGCGCTTCGCCGCTCTTCCCGGCGTCATTTCCGTCAGCTACTCCGAAGAGGCACTCTTGGGCGGCGGTTGGTCCGCCGGCGACGTTCATGTCGACGGCGCGCCGCCGAAGCAGAACGCGAATACGGGCGAGCTTCCTGTTGGGTTGGATTTCTTCGCCACCATGCGCATTCCGATTCTCGCAGGCCGCACCTTCACTTCCGCCGACTTTGCTATTGCCGCTGCGACCAACGCCGCAGAGAAAGCCCACGACGCAGCCGCGGCAAAAACAAATACTGGCTCGCCCTCGACGCCCGCATCTGCTTCGCCCACGGCACTCGATGCGGCCTATTATCATTCCGCGCCCGTGCCTCTCATCATCAACGAGTCCTTCGCGCGGAAATATCTCGCGAATAAGAATCCCATCGGTTTGCACTTGGGCGACGTCGAGCGCGACGAGATTCAAAGTCCCGGCCCCGGCCACACCATCGTCGGCGTCGTCGGCGATACCAAGTACGCCCAATTGCGTAGGAAAACCGCGCCCATCATATTTTTGCCGCTTGTTAGCAACAGCGCGCATTTCGAATTGCGCATCGCGGCGAATCCCACTGCGCTGGTGAAAAACGTCCGCGAAATCGTTTCGCAGGCCGGCAACGATTTGCCGCTCACCGACGTGCGCACCCAGGCTGAACAGATCGACCAAATTCTCTTTCAGGAGCGCCTCATGTCCCGGCTCTCCAGTTTCTTCGCCGCCCTCGCGCTGGTGCTCGCCTGCATGGGCCTTTACGGTTTGCTGTCCTACGAAGTCGCTCGCCGCACCCGCGAGCTCGGCATTCGCGTGGCCCTCGGCGCGCAGCATCGCGAGCTCTCTCGCCTTGTCATCGGACAGGGGATTTTGCTCGCGCTCATCGGCGCAGCCATCGGCGTCGCCGCCGCTGTAGGCGTCACGCGTTTCATGTCTGCAATGCTGTATGACGTCAGCGCGAACGACCCGCTCACGATGGTGGCCGTCGCCGCCCTGCTGATTCTCGTCGCTTTCGCTGCTTGCTACATTCCCGCCCGCCGCGCGATGAAAGTCGATCCGATGGTCGCTCTGAAATACGAATAGTCATTCACGCAAGTCAGGGGCAACGCCCTCGTACGGCAACCTTATAGATGGATGTGCGGCACTTATCGACATTTCTGGCGATTGTTCCCGAGTGACGGGCAACTCTGACGTAACGCGATTAGGTAAGGGTTGCCGACAACACGGCCAGAGTCTCGTATTTTGCTACCCGCAACAACGTTTCCGATCAGCGAAGGAACATGTCCGATTACCCGGTCTTATCGGGCACTTGGACGGGCTGGTCGGAGCGGCCGAGTCAATCATGGACCGGCCCCCCGGATCACAAGTCATCGCAGCTTGGCGGATTCGGACTTGGCAGCAAGGAGAATGGGGAGGTTGGGGTCCGCGTTTTCCCAGAGGGTGAGGAAATCCTGGTACGAGGCACGGGCTTTAGGGATGTCACCGTGCAGAGCGTAAGCGCGAGCGAGTCCGAGCTGCGCGAGCCCGCCGATCGGTTCAGATTGTACAATTCCCCGATGGGCGAGAATTTTTTGAAATTCTGCGGCGGCCTCCGTGCCTTGTTTCGCTGACAGATACGCGAGCCCTCGGACGTAAACAGGATATAGGCTGAGGCTCATCGAAATATTACTGGGGGAGCCGAGTTCATATGGCCGGACCGCATCCAACACCGCGACAGCCTTAGCAGGATTTCCGAGGTTTAGCTCCACCAGAGCTTTAATCGTCGGAAGATAATTGAACTGAACCACCGTATCCTCTGGAAAACGGTGAGCCAAGTCATCCATTAGTTTCGTTATCTGCGTTTGCGAGTTCTTGTTTGCATCCGTCAATGCCAATGTGAGGGCGATTCCATACTCAACATCCCGGGGAGTGGAGAGCGCCAAAGCTGCGGCAGCGCGTTGCCGTGCTTCGGTTGGGTTACCAAAGAGAGCTTCACGAAGAGCGGCATCGGCTTCATACCCTGATGCGGTTTCCTTTTCATCCGCTCGCAATGCGGAGGCCACGGCCTTGCGCGAAAATTCGCGGGCTTTGCTCAATTGCCCGGAATAAGCGGTGACGTCCGCCTCGGCAGCCAGGATTACATCCTCAGTTCCTTGCTGGCCCATCGCCCAATTTACCTGCTTGGCCATTTCTGCGGTGTCGTTCTGGAGAAAGCCGAGTTGGTACAATCCTAGGCGTAGTGTCGGCGAATCGAGTTTTTTCGTTTGCGCCTCCACGGCCAAGCTCCGAGCCTCCTCAAAACGATTTACTTCGATATACGTGGCAAAAAGGTTGGCAAGCGCCAGCGCGCTTCCGGAATCCAGTCGCATGGCCGTCTCTGTTGCCGCCAAGCCTTTCTCGTATTGTCCGAGCGTACCGTAATTGGCTCCCAGGTCGTTTTGCGCGACTACCTCGCGTGGATAGTTTTGTGCCCAGAGTTCCAGGGCCTGACGCGCCTTCTCCAGATCGCCCGTCGCAAACAAGTGGTAGCGAGACTCGATGATGAGTCTCTCTCGTTCGCTTACGCGATCGCGCAGGTCATATGCCTTTTTCGCATATTCCGCTGCTTTGGCGGATTCTCCGAGGTCATAGTGGCAGGTCGCGAGTGCCGCATAGGCGAGCGCGAAATTGGGATCGAGCCGCGTTGCTTGTTCCAACTGAGGATTTCTTTCAGCGACGCGCCGGTGAATTGCGTGGTCACATCCGCATTTTGCGCCCAGTATGCATCGTGATATCGGCGCGAGATTTCACTGTAGGGGGAATAGGTGTAGCCCTTCTGTTCGCGGATGTTTGAGGTGACACGGGAGTTGTACGAGCCTCCAAGCAAAGTGTTTGTAACGACGAGAGGAATTGAGTCAGGGCTACTCGGCGGAGGCACACGCAAGCCGAGTTTCAATGTCGATTGCGGGGCATCGGGTCGGTCCGTCACATCCAGCACGCGGTGCGCGGTGGGTGAGGGCACATTTTCCAGTCGCGCAGGTCCCTTCGTCCAGCTGCCGAAACTATCCGCAATCGCCTTTTTCACCGCGGCTTTATCGAATTTGCCCGCGACATAGAGATGCGACCTCTGCGCGCCATAATTCGAGCTGTAGTAATCCTTCACATCCTGCAGGGTCAGTTTCTTCACGTCACCTTCCGTCGGAAGAACCGTGCCGTATGGATGGTCGCCGTAAAGCAGTTTTCGGAAACGAATGTCAGCGATGGTTTGCGGCTGCGACAATTGCAGGGCGATTCTTCGCACGGCATCGTTTTTCAGGCGCGCCGACTCGGATTCGGGAAAGCGGGGATGCTCCACTACATCCGCGAGAAGTCTGACCGCGTCAGGCGCGGACTCCTGGGAGAACATCGAGTTCAAACTTCGTTTGATCCTCCCCAACGGGAACAGTGAGAGCGCTACCCATTTGTGCGGTGGCTTGGGCCAACTGTTGCGAGGTGAGCATCACGGTACCTTCTCTGAAGAGGTCCCCTGTGAGACTGGCCACGCCAGCGTGTGATTTGCCTTCGTTCAAGCTGCCGGCATCGACCGCGAGGCTAATCGCGGCCTTTGGAATGATGCCGTAAGGAACCAGGGTGACTTTCAATCCGTTTGGCAACACATACGATTCGCTGGCAGGAACGGTGAAGCTCTTCGGTGCGCCGCCTTCGGGTGGCGTCTGCTTTTGCCCATACACTGGTGCAATCCCAGCCAACGAAGCTACAAGAACCAAGACGTTTTTTTTCACAGCGATCTTTTTCATTTTCTCCTCTCCTATTGGTTCTTTGTCGGCGCAGCCGCGGCATCTTTCGGTGCGGGTTCGACTAAGACAACCGTGCGATTGCCAGGGCGCAGGTATTCTTTTGCGGTCTTTTGCAGGAGTTCTGGTGTTACTTTGCGGAATTTGGCATCTCAGCAGATCGCCCTCCCAATGACCCGGTATGGCGCGGTCCTCAACTTCAGCGGGCCTTTCCGGGATGGAGATGGCATCTACGATTTGACCACGCGAGTCCCTAAAGAGACGCGAGTGCTGCGAGCGGCGGATGCGGCGCTTGGACCGAAGATGTCCAACCAGCTCTTTTTTCAGCGCTCCCCGCGCTTGAATGAACAGGCTACGGTAAATGGTCTCGTGGGACACGCGCAGGCTCTCGTCATTGGGATACTGGGTCTTCAGTCATCCGGAGATCTGTTCCGGCGACCAGTCCAACAGCAGTTTACTCGCAACAATCTCTTGCAGCTTCTCATGGATAGCAAGAAGGCAGGGTTTCGGCCGCAAAGCCGACTTCCAAGCTTGGGCATCCGCTTCATTGGCTCGATATTCAGGACGGCCACCATGACGTACCACTTCCCGGCTCACCGTCGACGCGGCTCGGTCCAGAAGCTGAGCTATCTTACGAATCGACGAACCGGAAGCAATCCCTCGAGAGATGTCCTCTCGCTCAGGCAGTGTGAGTGCCAGCAGCGAGCGTCGACGGGTTACCGGAACAATCCCACCGCGAAGCGACACCACACAGCGAATCGATGAATGACTCTTGCCGAACGCACGCCCAATCTCATGCAGCGACTGTCCCGCCTTCCAACGGCTCGATCAAGACCCGTCCCAGTATTTCAGTTGTCCGGCAGCGTTTATCAGGCACAACTTCGGATTTCAGAGCTGCGGATCCGAAAAAGGAATCATCGGGCTCTGCAAGACGAGAATCCTGCGGGATTCGGCTCAATTGGGGAGGAGGCCATAGACGTCGAGTTCTCCCAACACGGCTGAGTCGTTGCCCCGCGTGCCGACAAAGACCTTGCCATTGGCAACGGTGGGCACAGCAAATTTTACGGCATGTCCCGCCAGGTCGCGATTCGCGGCTGCCTGCGAGCTATTCCATAGTTCGGTGGTGAGATTGATGGCGTCGTAGGCATGGAGGACTGTAGCGCCACAGCCTGGCGATTGAGCAGTGCAATAGAGGCTGTTGTTCAGAGCCCAGATAATGCCGTTGGTAGCGCCGTTGGAGGATACCGAGGGGGTAGCGCCCGGAAACCTGTAGCTGGTGGAGGATTGAGAATAAGGCGCGCCATTGAACTTACCAGTGGTGCTGTTGAAGACAAATTGCTTGAGAGTGCCGACGCCGGCGACGTAGAGATTATTCTGCCAAAAGACAGGAGTAGCGAAGATGGGGTTGCCCAAGTTAACGGTCTCGACGACGTTGTTCGTGGAACTGCTGAATTTTCCCAGATTGTCGCGATTGAGAAGGAACAAGTTACCCTGCTTCCCTCCTCCGATGACGAGGTGAGTGACCGGGCCGGCCGGCTGATCGACGAGAATAGTTGCGGCGCCGGAGCCGAAATCTGTGTCATTGGCGTCGAGCGAGGCCTGATCAAGAGGAGTGAAGTAATCCGACACGGAGAGACCGCTGGCGGTGCTGAGTTTCACAACACTGTCACCATAGTTCGAGCCGCCTGTGTTCGCGTCGAAAGTTCCATTGCCGGTGATGAAAAAGAGGTTCCCGGCAGAATCGACGGCGGGAGCGCCGCCGCCCATCCAGATGCCTCCGCGGGAATAGGATAATGTGCCAACCTGATTTGGTGTGGAGTTGAACGCGGCGTTGGCCACGCGAGCGAGTGTGGAGGAGTTAAAGCCTATCACCCACCCGTGGTACGGATCGTGGTCCTCGTGGGAAGCCCAAGCAACATAAACCACACCATTGAAAAGAACGAGGCCGGGGCGCTGGTTTTCATTGCGCGGATCGAAAGCCACTTGTCCTGCCACAGAGCCGTCCCCGGTGCCGGGAACTGAAATGGAGGAATCAATGCTATTGGGCGTGACTCTTTCGTTGCCGGTAGTCAAGTCAATCGCGTGTAGGCGCTGGAAGAATTGCGTGCTGGCATTGACGGACTTGCTGACGACATAAAGCGTGTTGGTGGTCGGTTCGACCACGGGCGTACCGGTGATACCGATCTCGGGGGAGATGTCTCCGTAACCGCTGCCGACGAGCGCGCCTGCTCCGGCGGAGGGAACGGAAGTTTCGCCGGAAGTGCCACCGTGTGCGGAGTCGATCAAATTGGCATGCCATAGCGTCATGCAAGGCATGGCGTCCGCATCAAAGGCGTAGAGGCTTTCGTGCTGTGTGGCCACTATGATGACATTGTGCGAAGAACCAGCCACGGTCAGATTCGGGATCCAGAGTGGTTGGGCATAAATTGCGCCGTCGGCCTGGCAAGAAAAGAGCTTGCCGAAGGTAGACGTGTTCACGTTGGAGGGGGTGAGGGCAAACTCACGGGTGTTCGTGCCGTCGCGGGAGAGGTTGTTGTGATAGGTGAGAACGCCGGAGAGATCGGTCACTCCGATGGAGTTTGAAGCGCTCTTGGTGACGTCAGCAACGCTGGTGGCGGTGACGGAGTAGATGCCCGGCGTAGAAGGGGCGATGTAAGTAGCAGAGCTAGAGGTAGCATTGACGAAAGTACCGCAGGAGGTCCCGGAACACGTTGGGCCGGAAGCCGACCAAGCTACACCCGCAGCGGCGACATCGTTCTGCACGGTTGAGGCAACGGGCAGTTTCTGAGTGACTGTAAGACTGCCGCGTTTGGGAGATATCGCGACGCTAAGAGCGGCGGAGGAACCCATTACCGTGATGCTTGCAGAGGCCCTCTTGGCAGAGTTCGAGACGGAAGTGGCGGTGACGACGACCGTGGCGGGGCTTGGCGCAATCGGAGGTGCAGTATAGGTGATGGGAGTTCCGGAGGCACTTGTGGTGGCGGAAAGAGTTCCACAAGGGCTGCCGCTGCAACCTGCTCCGGAAAGTGTCCAGCGCACGCCGCGATTATGCCGGTCATCGCGCACGGTGGCGGTGAACTGCTGGGAGCCACCTCCGGCTTGGACACTGGCGGTTGTTGGGGTGACCGCGACGGTGATGCGCGACTGCGCGGAGATTTGCGGTACGAATACGAGACCCAGCAGAAGGAGTACCGTAAAGAAGATAAAAGAGGTAAGAATCGACTCCCAGGATGCGCGGTGCAATTTCAAAGGCATGAGCGAACTCCTTCCTTGAAGGAAACGCGTTGATCCAAGACACATGGGTGTGGACCGGGAGAACCATGCTGGGATTGATTGCAATCAAATTATAGGGAAGCATGCAGGAACCTCGAATAGAACGATGGGACAGTGTTCGAAATCGCCCAGCCGGACAGCATGGGGCAGAGTCTATTGGGAAGCATGTCTTGTGAGTCCGAGATATTAGATCCGGCGGCACTCAGAAGATCGCAGAGCAATCCCCAGCAAAGTGCCAGGGCAAACTCCACCGATTAGCCCAAGTTCCTGATAAGTCAAGGCTAACCGGACATGGGGATTTCGCGAAGAGAAGCTCTACCCAGCGCACTTTGTCTTCAAGCGGCAGGGTATCTACGTGCTCGATGGAGAACTTTTCACCAACGTTTTCCACCAAGAGTCTTATGACCCTCGATGGCTCACTCATGGAGTTATTGAATTTGAGCCAGCCGAGAAAAGATCTAGCTGGGTCTATGTTTCGTCGGGACTATCGAATGCTTGGCAAGCAGATTTTCCTGAGCCTGACGCCCCGTCGGGACTCGGATGTGAGTTTCTATTTCAATGTCCTGCGCAATCGCGTTGGGCCATTATCCTGCTTCAGAGAATGCTGGCCTTCCAAATTCTGTTGGCGGCCGGAAGATTTGCGGGACGAGGTCCTTTGGGAATTTGGGACCGTATACCTCTTCGGAGCCCTATTGACGGAAGCCACTCGCAACTTACTTGGGTCGTGCTCATGCCTGCGACTGAGTTCACAGGTGTACAGCAGCTTCCATTTGGCCAATTCCAGTTTAATCAGTTCGTAGGCATTACGGAAAATGAAGCGGAATATGCGAGGGCCAGCGGAGGTGAGGAATTATTGCGTCTACTGCTGAAACATAAAGCCGCGCCCATTACCGACCCTAACCGCGAGTCTATTGTGTAGGGCCTATTTGAGTTTCCCATGACACGGATAGCAGCAAACCTTGCCTAACGTTAGTGCCTAATTTTTCGCGTTACCGGAAAGGTTCTTCATATGATCTTCGACCGTGTGGCCGAAAAGGTTCGACTGCGGCCATGCTGGCGCGGCTGGACGATTACGCTTCATCTCCAACAATCTTGCCGGATGCAGTCTCGTTCGGATAGTTGAAGAAGAGCTGATTGCCGTCGGGATCATCCACCACCAGGAGCCGATAGCCCCACGAACCTTCCTTGACCGAAACGCCCTTGGCCTCGAGTTCCGCGCGCAGCGCGTCCAACGCGGCCTCCTGCTTCTCCCGCTCGACGTTCAGAGAAATAAACATCAACCCCTTGCCAATCTTCTCCGGCCAAGTGTCGGCCAGGATAAGCGCGCAGCCCTGCCGGTCGACCTCTGCAACGTGCGCTCGGCCGTCCTCGTCGTAGCACCAGGGGCTCGTGAAGCCGAGCCGGTCAACGTAAAAGCGGAGCGAGGCCTCAACGTCCGTCACGTGTAGGACGGGGCGCGCGAACCAGTCTGTCATAGGCTATATATCCTCGAATGAAGACAACTTCTCCCTGCGTTTTGAATTCTACGGCTATCTTAGACGCAATCAGAAGCCGCGAGAGCGAGATTCTGTTTGAGTTTGACGACAACGGTAACTTGAGAATTCACTTTACCGATTACGGCAGCGTTAACCAGGCACTGAGAGTCGAGATTGAATTAGACTAATTCGCATGAACATCGAGTTGGACCATGTGTTCGTGTGTGCCAGCCCAAGTGCTCCGGAGGCTGAGGAGTTTATCCGGTTTGG
>DATFZQ010000097.1:0-6656 GCA_035314345.1 Candidatus Acidiferrum sp. | reverse complement strand
TTCTCTCAGTACAAGACCTATTCGTGGCAGGAAATCAAACCCGCGAATTCCCTCTGGGACGCTCGAATCAAGAATGCGGTGGATGCCCGATTGGCAGCCAAAGGCTGGACCCAGGTTGCGAGCGGCGGCGATGTGGCTGTCGTAGCGATCAAGACCTCGCAGACACAGAGAACACTCCAGACGTTCTATGACGGCATTGGTGGTGGATGGGGATGGCGAAGGTTCGGGGGCGGCGGGTTCGGCGACGCTACCACCACCGAACAAGACTACAAAGTAGGAACTCTCGTTATCGACTTGTACGACGCCAAAACCAAGCAGCTGATCTGGCGCGGAAGTGCGCAAGACACGGTGTCAGACAAGGCCACGCAGAATGAAAAAAACCTGGACAAGGGTGTGGCGAAGATGTTCAAGAAGTTCCCTCCAGACTCGGTAAAGAGCTAAGGCAAGCCTTCTACACCGAGTCGAGTGGGGAAAGTGCGCAGGAAATTCGAACAAGAGGGTTGCGAAAGTTGCACGAGACAAAAAGATTGAATTCTTAGGAGGAGCAGGTGAATACAAGCAAGTGTTTTATCGTAACTTTCTACCTCGCTGTGCTTTGTGCGCTTATCGCACCGAGCCCGATGATGGCAGATCAGTCGGACAAGGCTACCAAACTTACATTTAGTGAACCAGTCGAGGTACCTGGACAAGTTCTCCCGGCCGGGACCTACTGGTTCACTCTCGCAGATAACGAATCAGATCGCAATATCGTTCAGATCTGGAACGCGGATCGTACGCGGCTGGTGACTACGATTCTGGCGATTCCTGATTACCGCCTGCAACCGAGAGGTAGAACCGTCATCCATTTCGAAGAGAGGCCGTCGGATCAGCCCGAGGCCATTCACTCCTGGTTCTACCCCGGTGACAACTTCGGGCAGGAGTTTGTCTATCCGAAAACCAGAGCAACCCAACTCGCCAAGCAGACCAGTCGGCCGGTGCTCTCCATGCCCAACGAGCAGGCGTCAAGTACCGCCCAGGTGAAACAGGTGCTCGTTAACGCAGTGACTCCCAGCGGCGAAGAAATCGACGTTGCTGAACTCGTGGCCTTTCAACCCGTGATGCCGCAAGAAGCAACGACCAACGATCTTCCCAAGACTGCGAGTTCGTTGCCACTCTGGGGACTGCTCGGGCTGCTGTCATTGTTTTCGGGTTTCGCGCTTCGACTGGCCACCCGAAAAGTCTCGTAATTTAGCGCCTGGGTTCTCTTATGCTGGCGCCGGTTATGACGGCGCCAGGCGATCTTGGTCCAGATTTCGATATGTGCGAGTCACTCATTGCGTGAAGAGAGTCTGAGAATGACAGCGCGACGAAAGACGTTTCTTGTTTGGGGCCAGTATGCACTCCTGGTTGCGGGATTATGCGCCGTGGGATATTGCGCAGTTGCGTTCGTCGAAGCGGCGCACTATCAGGACTGGGCGCGCGATCAAATGCGCAAAGCCAGCCTTTCAGTAGCGGAGCCCTCAACGACTCGAGGTTCTGCGACTATGTCGCAACCAACAGCGTTTGGGGTCGGCCCAGGAGTGGACCCCGGAATGACTTTAGTCGCGAGAATTGATATTCCACGGGTTCACGTCTCCGACATGGTCGCTGAAGGAACGTCGCCTCAAGTCCTTCGAGTAGCCGTTGGACACATCCCGGGGACTGCGCTGCCAGGACAAGCGGGCAATGTAGCGCTCGCCGCGCATCGCGATACTTTTTTTGGGCGTCTGGGTGAACTTAAGTCAGGCGATCTCATTCGGATTGCGGTTCCTGGAAGGCAGTACCTTTACAGTGTCAAGTTCACCGACGTCGTCCTTCCCAACGAGACCTGGGTTTTGCAGCCTTCCACGGGACAGTTGCTGACGCTGGTCACCTGTTATCCCTTTCATTACGTCGGTCCAGCGCCTAAGAGATTCGTGGTGCGAGCCCGCAGACTGGGCGGTGAGTGATATGCGCCGCCCAATGGGTCGGAGGAGTCCTGAGAGCGTCTGTACAAATCGACCTAACTTTAGAAGGAGGTAGAAATGCAAACCCGCAAACTCGGCAATTCCGATCTACATATCACTCCTGTGGGCTATGGAGCATGGGCCATCGGCGGCTCGGGGTGGCAGTTCGCCTGGGGATCGCAGGACGACAACGAATCTATCGCCGCTATTCATCGTGCGCTCGAACTCGGGGTCAACTGGATCGACACGGCCGCAGTCTACGGTCTGGGGCACTCCGAGGAAGTAGTCGGCCGGGCGTTGAAAAGCTGGCGCGGTCCCAGACCTTACGTCTTTACCAAGTGTGGCCTGCGCGCGGATGCCAACGGTGAGGTACAGAAAGTACTGACCGCCGACTCGATCCGCGGTGAAGTCGAGGACAGCCTGCGCCGCCTTTCCGTCGACGTAATCGACCTTTACCAAATCCACTGGCCTCCCGACCCAGATTCGCCCGAACTGGAAGAAGGATGGTCCACGCTCGCCGACCTGAAACGCGAAGGCAAGGTGCGCTGGATTGGAGTCTCCAACTTCAATGTCCAGCAACTGCGCCGCGCCCAGACCATAGCGCCAATAACTTCGCTCCAGCCGCGGTATTCACTCGTGCACCGCGAGATCGAAGACGAGATTCTGCCCTACTGCCTGAGCGAAGGCATTGGCGTCATCGTTTATTCCCCGATGGCCTCCGGTCTCTTGACCGGCGCTATGACTCGCGAGCGCGCCGCCAGACTACCCGTGGACGACTGGCGCAGGAGTCATCCTGACTTTACGGAACCAAATCTCTCTCACAATCTGGCACTGGTGGACCGCTTGCAAGAGATTGCCAGGCGCCACAACCGGTCTGCCGGAGAAGTCGCAATCGCTTGGACACTGCACCATCCTGCGGTGACTGGCGCGATCGTCGGTGCCCGCAACGCGCGTCAGGCAGAGGGAGTCATGCGGGCCGGCGAGCTTCGCCTCACGGATGAAGAAGTGACCGAGATCGAAACGTTCGTCGCAGAGACTGCCGCGTGAGCGATGGCCGTTGTGCCAACGCACCTTCCGTCGGTGCCCTTCAAGGGACGACTGAGCTAAAGAGGAGAACACCGTGAACAAAGACAGGACAAACCTCAATACAGCTTTGGACAACTATCTTAAGTCTGGCCAGCAGTTCGGAGACGGTGAGAAGTTCTACCTGTTGGGCTTCGAAGCTGCTCTGCACGCCAGAAATCGCTGCAAAGAGTTTGATCAGATCGCGTCCGAGATGACGAGCGACCTGGAAGAACTGCAGCAGCAATATCCCAGGGTGGCAGTAGAAGAGCCCTTTACGCGCGGATTTCAGCAAGGACGGGAATACTACCAGCGCCTGTGCGATGAATCCAGCCCGGTGTGACAGAGCGGCCACTTCATGGGATTCGTTTCCCACAATTCCATCCTTGCAGCCCAATCGTTCCTTGTTCCAAAGTCGTTCGGCGTCAGCCAAGCCATTGCGGATTGGCGTACGTGCCATCAAACTGGTGACTAGTCTTGTAGAGTTCGAACTGGCCTGCCTCCGCAGCCTTTGCGGTTTTTCCCAGAAGAGCTGCAACTTGGGAGGAGTTCATCGGCTGAAAACTGCGGGCCGCATGGAGAGCTTGCTGCAGGATCTCCATCGAGTCGCAGCCGGTGATGACAACACTGGTTGGGAGATTCATCGAGTAATAGAGACACTCGGTCGGTGTTACCGTCTTGCTCTCAAGGATGACGTGGTCGCCCATGGGCTTCATGCCAAGAACTGCAATACCGCCGTCCGTCAAAACCGGAAGCACTCGTCTTTCGAAACTGTTGAAGTGGGCGTCCATCACGTTCAGAGGCATCTGAACCGCGTCAAACTTGAACCTGTGTTTTGAGGCTGTGGCCAGCATCTTCAAATGAATGTCCGGACTCTTGTGGCCTGTGAATCCGATAAAACGGACCTTGCCTGCTTTCTTGGCTTCCAGTATGGCCTCCATGCCGCCACCTTCGGCAAAAATGCGCTCCGGATCTGAATCGCGAATCACCTCATGGAACTGGAGCAAGTCAATTCGATCGGTCTGCAGCCTCCGGAGCGATTCATTGAGTTGGGCGGCCGCGGCCGTCTTGGTACGACCATCAACCTTGGTCATCAAAAACGCCTTCCCGCGATAACCGTCGCGCAGGGCTTTGCCCATCCGAATTTCGCTCTCTCCCCCGTTGTAGTCCCAGCAGTTATCGAGAAAATTGATTCCCTCGTCGATCCCCGTCCGAATAATCCGAACGCTCTCTTCCGGATCGCTCTGTCGAGCCAGGTGATATCCACCGAGTCCAACCACTGAAACCTTCTCGCTGGTGCGACCGAGCGTTCGATATGGAATTCCGTTCTTGCTATCCGGCTTTGCGGCACCATTCAGGCTTCCGGCTACTAATAAGGACGCGGCGGTCATGCCGAGAAACTCCCTCCTGCTCACACCGGGGTCTAGGTTTGCGAGCACTCTGCCGGTCGCCGGCGACTGCTCGGAAGAATCGATGCGTGAGTGATTCGAGTCGCTATTGTTGGGAGTCATGGGCAAGTCCTCCTGTTCAGCTGCAGAAGTGAGCGTTATCACCAAATACTATTCCCTGAAAGCACCCAACCGAGGCTCATTTGCCTTGCCTCGTCGTCTTGTCTTCGACGAGCCGGGCACCCGAAGCGGCTGGACTCAGGAAGCCAACTCCGTAATCCCAGTTAGTTCCAGGTATTCGTTCTCAGATATTTGCAACGACGCAGCCTGAATGTTTTCTTCAAGATGCGCGATCGAGGAAGTCCCGGGGATGGGCAGCATAATCGGGGAGCGCCTCAGCAACCACGCCAAGGCGATCTGGATGGGTTTTACTTGGCGAGCCTTCGCAATCCGTTCCAGCAGCCTGCCGGCCACGCGTCCTGCTCCCAGCGGGAACCACGGGATGAACGCGATCCCATTGCCCTCGCAATAGTCCACAACATTGTCCCATTCGCGATCGGCGAAGCTGTATCGGTTCTGGACCGACACGATCGGCACGATTTTCCGCGCGCGCTCGATGTGCTCCACCGTGACATTGGACAGCCCGACCAATCGGATCTTTCCCTCTGATCGCATGTTTGCCAGGGTCTCAATCGACGCGTCGAGCGGCACCACCGGATCAGGAACATGCAACTGGTAGACGTCGATCCGCTCAATGCGAAGTCTCTTCAGGCTGCCTTCCACCGCCTCACGCAAGTGCGCTGGGCTGGCGTCGTGTGTCCACTGGTTCGGCCCAGGGCGATTCCATCCACCCTTGGTCGCGATGACAATATCCTTCGGGTAAGGCGCCAGCGCTTCG
The DNA here is from genome assembly GCA_035314345.1 of Candidatus Acidiferrum sp. Lineage (GTDB taxonomy): Bacteria > Acidobacteriota > Terriglobia > Acidiferrales > UBA7541 > Acidiferrum. Next base: position 1,344 of record DATFZQ010000097.1, on the reverse strand, counting down.
GCGATCAACTCTTCGCTGACATTAGGACCGTAGGAATCAGCAGTATCGATGAAGTTGACTCCCAACTCAACGGTTCGGCGGAGAACGGCTATCGCCACCTCACGGTCCTTCGGGGGACCCCAGATTCCTTCGCCGGTCAGGCGCATGGCTCCGAAGCCAATGCGATTGACAGTGAGTTCACCGCCGAGTGTGATCGTTCCAGCGGTAGCGGCCGACAATGCTATTGCTTTCATCGTGTACTCTTTCATGTTCGCTCTCCACCTGGCGCTCGTTTATTAGATGGCGGGTGTTCCAAGTAGCCTCAATTTTCTAGTTCAGAGAACGAGCCGTCAGTACATCACTCCGCCGAGTGCCAACCGACATTGCGCGCTTTTGCCTTTATACTCGGCGCGACCGTCGTCGTATTAGGCCCCAGGTCTTTTCCGTAAACAATGTCGTGCCGGGTGACTATGAAAGTCTTGACCCCAGACGACCGGTACTCCGCGGGATAAGCAACCAAAGTCACACCACCCTTCCTATTGTCTCCGCCGGCCACGGAACTACTAGTCGCGGTCGCTCCGTTCACGATTTGAAAGTAGTACCCGTGAAAGGGAGAGGAGCCACCGGTGTTGGGATTGGATGCGAGGCTTTGGGCGAATTTGGTAATCGGGTCGTAGCTAATTGGTTTTGGGCCTTGGTCCTTCTTTGCGATCGCAAACTCCTCGCAGACTTGAATTGCTGCCGCCTCATTCTCTCCGATTCTCCGGAACAGAATTTCCTGCGTACCGGTCTCAGAATCGAAATACCACGCGCCATTCTTTGAGGTCAGCGGAATCGGAAAAGGCCAGTTTTCAGCGCCGATATAGAGGACCGTGCTTCCATCGGGCTCTCGGACCAGACGGTGCATCTCCTGGTACTTTTGACTAAACTGCTCGCGCTCCAGTTTGTCATCGACATCGTCGCGCGACGAAGTGACCTCCTTTCCTGCTCCAAGGATAGCTTCCAGGGCCGGCTCATCTTGCTTTTGGGCAGCCTGAAAGAGAGCGTCACTAGCTTCGCCCGGAGTCGAGAACGTTCTTGGTTGTGGTGATTCCTGAGCAAAGCTCGCTCCGGCAAAGCCCATCACCAGCAGCAGCAGTCCCACCAGCAGCAGAAGAAGGACGGTGGATGCGAACCCCCAGGCAAACCTCACGATAATTCTTTCACTTGTTTCGACCGTCTTACTGTTTGTGCGCATGAGTTCTTTCTCCATATCATCGATCTCGTTAATCTCGTTTCTCGTAATTGAACCGAATTACCGGCGACCGCCCCCGCCTCCGTGGAAACCTCCACCTCCATGGAAGCCTCCGCCAAAGCTCGACTGCC
>DATFZQ010000096.1:0-8975 GCA_035314345.1 Candidatus Acidiferrum sp. | reverse complement strand
AGCCCTAAGAAATTTCTCGGAGGCTGGTACGGAGTGGAAGTTGTCCTCGCAGCAGCGCATGTGAATGCCGGAGCCCAGGGCGAGGCGGGAGGTTTGGGTCCCGCGACGGTATCGCCATTCATTCTGCAATGGCCCGAACATCGAGTTTTAGGCATGGCAATCGACCAGCGCGCAGACGTCGATTTCGACCTGCCTACGGGGCAATATTCGCGCACGTCTAGCGTCAACATCGGGAACAACACCTTCACCGTTCATCCTTATTACGTGATCACCGCGTTTCCGGCAAAACGGCTTGAAACGAGTTGGCGGGTTCACTATCTCTGGAACTCGACAAACAATAGTCCTCCAATAAGCACAGGGGCACAATCCACTCAGGCCGGTCAGATCATTCATTTCAACGCAACCCTTGCGTACAACCTTTGGAAAGGCCTATGGATCGGCCCTAACGCCTACTACCTCAAGCAGATTTCCGACGGGAAGGTTAACGGTGTGGCGCTCCACAACTCGCCTGAACAGGTGGGAGCGATAGGGCCCGGAATGGTTTGGAACAGCGGAAGTTGGTTCTTTTATGCCAACGCGTATCAGGAGTTCGGGGCGGAAAATCGCGCTACGGGTCATAAGCTGGTGCTGCGAATCGAAAAGACCTTTCCGTGGCCGAGATAGATGAACTCACAGCGTAGTTGGAGACCCTTCATTAAATAGGAAGAGAGGAGAACGGCGGATGTCGAGCGATTCAACAGCGTTATCCGAGACCGGGGCTGCACGCCGCTCGCTTCTGGGAAAGGTTTACGGATGGTTGACCACCGTCGATCATAAACGGCTCGGCATCTTGTACATCCTGCTTGCCCTCGCTTTCCTCGTCATCGGCGGCATTGAAGCTACGATCATGCGGATCCAGCTTATCCGGCCGCATAACGATTTCGTCTCGCCGCAATTCTTCAACAGGATGTTCACGATGCATGGAACCACGATGATTTTCTTCGTGGCCATGCCTCTTGTTTTCGGATTCGCAAATTACATGGTTCCGCTGATGATCGGCGCGCGAGACATGGCTTTCCCTCGTCTGAACGCATTTAGCTTTTGGATGACGGCGTTTGGTGCTTTGATCCTTTACTCGAGTTTGTTTGGCGGTACCGGATTTCTCGATGGCGGAAATGCACCCGACGTCGGATGGTTCGCTTACGCGCCCCTGACGTCGCTGATGTTCTCGCCAGGCCATAGCTCGGATTTCTGGACGCTGGGACTGTTGCTTTCCGGCATTGGCAGCGTCGGAACAGCCATTAATATCGTGACTACTATTCTGACCATGCGGTGTACCGGGATGACACTCGGGAGAATGCCGCTCTTCGCTAGGCTCAACCTGATCATGGGGTTCCTGGTGGTTATGGCCCTCAGTACGCTCACAGCAGCGCAGCTGATGCTGCTCATCGACCGTTATCTCGGCGGTCACTTCTTTGACACCGCGGCCGGCGGCTCAGCGGTTCTCTGGATGCACTTCTTCTGGATATTTGGGCATCCCGAAGTTTATGTACTGATCCTCCCTGCCTTTGCGATCGCTTCGGAAATAATTCCAGTCTTCTCCCGCAGAGTGATCTTTGGTTACCCAGTCATGGTTGGGGCTACCATCGCCATCGGATTCGTAAGCATGAGCGTGTGGGCCCACCACATGTTTGCGGTCGGAATGAACTCAATGGCGAATACCTTTTTTGTGTTTACGACGATGGCGATCGCAGTGCCGACGGGAATTAAGATTTTCAACTGGCTGGCGACCATGTGGGGCGGGAAGATTCAGTTCAGAACGCCGATGCTCTTCTGCATCGCGTTTCTGTTCCAGTTCCTGGTCGCAGGCTTAACCGGTGTCATGTTGGGCTCTGCGCCTTTCAATTGGCAGCTTACCGGTTCGTACTTTGTGGTCGCGCACTTCCATTACGTGATCGTCGGCGGAATCCTCTTTTGCATATTTGGCGCTTTCTATTACTGGTTTCCAAAAATGTCGGGAAGGATGCTGAACGAGAATCTCGGAAAATTGCACTTTTGGCTTCTCGTGGTCGGATTTCATCTCACTTTCGATTTCATGCACATACCAGGCATTCTTGGAATGCCTCGGCGAATCTACACCTACGAGCCAGGCCGGGGTTGGGAGATATGGAATCTCATCGTCACGATTGGTGTAGTTCTTCAGGCGGCGGCGATGCTGGTCTTCGCAGGGAACTTGCTGTGGTCCTACTTCAGGGGAGAAAAGGCTGGGATCGATCCATGGGACGCGTGGACTCTGGAGTGGTCCACCGACTCACCTCCAGCGGCCTACAACTTCGCAGCGATACCTGTCGTCAACAGCCGCCGTCCGCTTTGGGACCTCAAGCACCCGGAGGACCCGGACTGGAAATATGAACCCGCAGGACCAATCACAGATACACAACCCGAACCCGATCCCATCGTAATGTTGCCTGCAAATACTCTATGGCCGATCGTCTTAGCGCTCGGCCTCGCATTGGCTTTCACGGGTTTGGTCACCACGGCATTCGTTAGCATCCTTGGAGCAATATTGGCTTTATGCGGTTGTCTCGGATGGGCCCGAGACATCTTCCCCCACGAGAAGATGGAATCTGTCCCGACACTCATCACGGCTCCTGTCTCTACGGATCGGTCGGAAATCACTCAGACTCATCAGACGACCGGCCAACAGCATCGATCGCGGTTGCCACTTGAGATCCACCCAATATCGGCGGGAATCAGAGGAGGCTTGGCGGGAGGCTTCGTCGATATATGTCTGGCGATGATTTGGGGAGTGTTCAGCCACAATAGCGTTTGGTATCCCGCAAACCTTCTAGCCGCCGGATTCTTCCCGGAGAGAGTGACGATGCCTCAACTCATGGCTTTCCATTGGGACGCGTTCCTGATAGGAACTGCGATTGTCGTGTTTGCAGCTGTGCTGATCGGACTCTTGTATGGCGCTGTACTACCGATGTTTCCGCGACACCCGATTTTGCTGGGCGGCGTCGCAGTGCCACTGATTGGGTCAGGATTTGTCCACAGTATTCTCGGAGCAACGAATCCGGTTTTGAGCGAAAGAATCGACTGGCTCTGGTTTGTCGCTATTCATATAGCAGCTGGCACGGTGGCCGGATTCGTGGTTTCCCGCAGTGAACGTATACGGACATGGCAGCACATTCCATTCTTGGATCGAGCGGGCATTGAAAAGGATGAGTTGATCGACAGGTCCGGGGGGTCCAATGCCTGAGACTTCCAGGTTGCGGCGTAAAACAATCCTGTTTGCTGGCATCGTGATGATGTTCCTGGGGGGCTGCTCACAAGAACATTCACACCTCCAGGTGACGGGATTCACGCAGGCTGACGTTAAGCGTGGCGAATATGAAGCCGAAGTCTTTGCCTGCCAGGACTGCCACACAATTCGCCAAGCCGACGGTCGTCATCTGGACCAGAGACTGCTTTTCGCCGGTGGCTTGCCCATCCCGGGCCTGGAAGGAAGCTTCGTTTACAGTGCGAACGTCACGATTTCAAGCCAGTATCCAGCGCAGGTTCTCGACGATACGATCCGCGGGCGCTTGATGTACAAGTTCAGGATGCAAACCCAGCTATATAACGGCATGTCTGCCGACGATATGCGTGATCTCGTTGCCTACCTCAAGACGCTCCGGCCCATCCTTCATCGTCCATTGCCTGACGATCGCCTTCCTCCAGGTTTCGTTATGCCGGCGCCAAACCCCCGCGAACCCATTCCGGAGCACGAACCGCCTGTCGGAACAATCGAACGGGGCAGATACTTGTCAAAAATGTGTGGCTGCCAGGAATGTCACTCGCCGCGGACCGCGGGCGGCGGTTACGTCCAGGGACAGCTGTTTCAGGGAGGAGGGTTGCAAATGCCACTGCCCGATGGGCATCTTCTAATTGCCCCGAATCTCACGCCAGATCGGGAAACGGGAATCGGCGCGTGGTCGGATGACGAAATCATTCGAGCGGTTCGGACTGGCGTTGCACGGGATGGCAGACAACTCAATCCCGCTATGCCGTATTTGACGGCTTATCGCGATATGACCGATCAAGACGCCAAAGATCTTGTGCGGTTTTTGCGTACCGTCGAACCAGCAAGGAGATCTTGGCCATCGAGTCAATAACACGAGTCAATAACAACGGGAGAGACGATGACGAATAATGCGGACACGATGATTAACAACGCGACCATCCCGTGGGAGTTTCCTCAACGCGCACGTGTCGGGATGTTCGGCCTGATCGCGGCAGAGTCCGCGATCTTCACGATCTTCGTTGTAGCGTACCTCTTCTATTTGGGAAAGAGTCTGACGGGACCTACGCCGAAAGAAGTTCTTGACGCACCTGTTTTTTATACCATTTGTTTGCTTTCCAGCAGTCTCACGATCCACCTGGCCGTCAGGCGCCTTCGTCAAGGCAACGCTTTTGCTTTCGCAATCTGCTGGTTGGCGACAATTGCGCTGGGAGGAGCCTTTCTCTGGGGCACCGCCAGCGAGTGGCATCGCTTGATTTACGAGAAGGGCCTGACCATCCATACGAACTTGTTTGGAACAACTTACTACTCACTCGTGGGGCTGCATGGCTTTCACGTGTCAGTGGGCCTGATCTTTCTGTCGGCAGTTATGGTCCTCACGCTTCTGGGTTTCGTTAAGCAGCAACACGCGGAGCGATTAGATGTGTTGTCTCTTTATTGGCATTTCGTGGATACGGTGTGGGTCGTTGTATTCACTGTTGTATACATCATCGGGCGATGAGTAATGATCGAGTCCGTCGAAAGGCGTTCCAAATGTCCTCTGCGATGCACGGCAGCACAACATCATGGTCCGTCTTCACCGTTGTTGCTCTTGTCGTGGTTGCGTTCATTTATTTGCGAGGCTGGTATCGCCTCAGAAACGTTCGTCAGAGGGAAGCAAACGTATGGCGTGCTTTGGCTTTTCTAAGTGGAGAACTGTTATTGGCCGCAGCCGTTGCTTCACCTCTCGCGCGTTTAGATCATCACTGGCTCACCGCCCATATGATGCAGCATCTGGTGTTGATGACACTCGCCGCTCCATTGATCCTGTTGGGACAGCCAGCCCTCATGTTCCGGAACAGTCTGCCCGAGCACCTTGATACCACTACGCTGCATTCGTTACTACGGTGCAAACCGATCCATCATTTGGCGATCTACGAAGTTGGGCGCGTTCTCGCCAATCCGGTTTTTTGCTGGCTCGCGGGTACCGTCTGCGTTATCGCATGGCACGTTCCCGGCGTCTTCGATCTATGTCTCCAATCCAAAGTTTGGCATGACTTCGAGCAGGCAAGTTTCTTCGTTGCCGGGCTGCTTTTCTGGTGGCCTGTCGTCCAACCGTGGCCAAGTATCGCGAGGTGGCATCGGTGGTTTGTTCCCCTGTATTTGTTCCTCGCCACGATACCGTGCGATGCGCTCTCGGCATTTCTCGCTTTTTGCGGTCGCGTCGTCTATCCCACATACGCATCTAGCCCTCAGCTCCTCAATGCTTCAGCGCTGAGGGACCAGGAACTCGCCGGCGCCATGATGTGGGTTTGGGTGACCTTCGCTTATCTCATTCCTGCTGTCGTCATCACCATGCAGATACTCTCTCCAGCGAATACGTCCAGGCGAGAACAAATTCGAGCCGCGTGGCCCACACCCATGGGTTCGCCAAGTGGTCCGCAGATTCACGCTATCAGCTATGAAGCGCACCGCAAGATTCATTCTCTGCTTACCGATCACGAAAAAGAACTGGAAAAGACGATTCAGCAACGCAAGTATGATGGTCGATAAAACAGGTGAGCTGCTGCGCATGCATTCTGGAATCCGGGCCGAGTCGGCAAGCGGATACGATTCCCGGCACCGGATGAATCCTCATATTCTCGCCCAATTACTCCGCGCCGCCCACACCGGAGGTCGGAGACGCGATCATCTTTTCTGGTGATGGCGTGGCGTCCTCGCTGAACAGACCCAAGGCAATCATAACGACGCAGGGAGGCAGCAGAGCCCACATATGCAAATGCGAAGCTGCCATTCCGGACAGCGCTGCACCCGCCAGAAAACCCAACCACACACTTGCGTCAATTCGAGCGCGGGCGAGATAGGAGTCCCCTGAGCCTTGTCCGTCCGTCAGAGGTTTCCGCCCTGCGGCTGCAGCCAGATTGCCGCCAATCCTGTTCAGCGTGCCAGTCACGAACGTGAGACTCACCGATTCTGCGCCAACCTTAGCCAATGCAGGATTCATCATTCCCATAGCCACGCTGAGTAGCGCGATTTCGGCAGGGGCATTCCATAGCCCGTGCCGACCAACAACGGTCGCAAGCAGCCCTGCAATCAGACCGAAGATCAGGCGACGTGAATAAGGCAGCCTAGATTGCCTAAAGAAGTTTCCCAGGAAACTACCCGTGACGAAGAACACGATGGCTATTGCGGAAGGTAAGGCAGCTTGAAAAGTTCCCTGTCCGCTCTTTAGTCCGGCGAAAGTCGTGTTTCCGCTCATGAACGAGACATAAGTTCCCAGGACACGAAGGCCATAGCCGTCCAAATAGCCGGCGACCAGGGCAAGAAAAACTGCTAAAGCCCACTTTACCCGTGTCTCATCTAAAACTTGCTTCATTGCAGCTCCGGACCTCCACGGGAGAGCCTGCGATTGTCACTGCCCTCATTGAAAATAATTTGTTCAGCGAAACCGAGTTATCTCAGCCGAAATTGCTATTGCTCGAGAGCGGCAGATCGCGGACCCGCGTGCCGGTGGCGGCGAAAATCGCATTACAGAACGCGGCGACGAACGGCGGTACTCCCGGCTCTCCGACGCCAGCGGGCGGGGCCGAGCTCTCCGCGATGTAGACGTTCGTCTGAGCCGGAACCTCATTGATCCGGGCCACTGGGTAATCATTGAAGTTGGATTGTTGGATAACGCCGTTCTTGGCAGTGATCTCCCCGCTACGCACGATGCTCGTACCGAAAACCACCGCGCCTTCGAATTGTGCCCGGGTCGCTTCCGGATTGACGACAATCCCCGCATCTACTGCCGTGTCGACGCGCGGGATGCGGATCTCGCCGTCATCACTCACCTCTACCTCAACGACCGTGGCTACGTAAGTCAGGAAACTCCGATGCGCGGCGAACCCAAACCCATGTCCCTTTCCGCTCTTTTTTCCGGCCCAACCGGACTTGTTGGCAACCATTTCAATGACCTTCCGCAGGCGGCCGGTTTCCCAGGGATAGGTCTTGTAATCCGCACCGTAGTTCGGATACTGCACGTTGGTGAAGTCCAATGTGCGCGGCGGCCCGACTAGGTCGAGCAGATACTCCACCGGATCGCGATTTGCGCGGTGGGCCAGCTCATCGGTGAAGCACTGAACTCCAAACGCGTGATAGATGTTGGCCACTGATCGCAACCATCCAATCCTGACGTGTGCCTGCGCAGGACCATTCTCGATGCGTATGTTGGGCAAGTCATAGGGAAGATCCGTCCAACCTTGCGCCAGATGTGGCGGGTCGCCATAGACGGCGTTCACATCGAAAATCGAGGTGATCGGTGGAAATACTGATCTCTGCAGCCACGCCGTTGGCTTCCCCTTGGCGTCGACCGCTGCCTTCAAATACATCGCAGCCACGGCGTTGTAATAGTCAAACTTTACGTCGTCTTCCCGCGTCCACACAACCTTCACGGGCCGGCCCAGCTTCTTCGATAAAACTGCAGCCTCCGCAACATAATCAGGTTTCGACTTTCTCCCGAACCCGCCGCCCAACAATGTGACGTGGCAAATCACGTCCTCGGGCGGAATGCCGAGTTCGGAGGACACAATTGCCTGCGCCGCCTGAGGATTCTGGGTTGGCGCCCAGGCAATGACCTTTCCGTCTTTGAATTCGGCCAGCGCCACCAGGGGTTCCATCGGCGCATGAGCCAGCAGCGGCACGTAGTAGTCTGCTTCAAACACATTCTCGGTGGGGAACGCTTTGTCGGAGTCGCCCACGCTGCGGATAACCTTCCCCGGCTTGTGCGCTGTCTCTCGCAGTTCTTTTTTGTATTCGACTGAGTCGTAGGATTCGTTCGGCCCGTTGTCCCAAGTTATCTTTAGTTTCTTGCGGCCCTGAAACGCAGCCCAGGTGCTGTCGGCAATCACGGCAACTCCGCCCAGAGGTTGGAAGGCAGCGGGAGGTTTAAACGGATCGATGCGAATAGTCTGGTGAACTCCTGCGACCTTCAGCGCCTCCTGATCGTCGAGAGTCTTTATCTTCCCGCCGAACACCGGAGGATGTTCGACCGATGCGTACACCATCCCATCCAGGCGCGCATCCATTCCATACATCGCTTTTCCCGTGCAGAGCTTCTCCAGGTCAACGCTGGTCATTCCCCTTCCGATATACCGCCACTCCGAAGGCTTTTTCAGCTGGAGCTGCTCTTTCTTTGGCACTGCGAGGTACGCCGCACCCGACGCCAGCTCACCGTAACCCAGGCGCCGGCCCGTTGCTTTGTGAACCACCGCATGCAGTTCGGTGGAACACTCCGATGCGGGAACATTCCACTGCAGGGCTGCCGACTGGATCAACATCGAGCGCGCCGCAGCACCGCACTCTCGCATGGTGTCAAAGAATCTCCTCACGGATTGTGAGCCGTCTGTATTTTGATCTCCGTAGCGCTTATCGCCAATCGCCTGGTCGATCTTCACGCGCTTCCAGTCGGCGTCAAGCTCGTCTGCAAGCACGAGCGGCAGGGACGTACGGATGACCGTTCCCATTTCTGACCGGTGCGCTACGATGTAGACGGTTCCATCCTGCTGAATCCCGACAAAAAGATTGGGATGGAAGGTCGCCCTGTCTGCTTCGGTTCCGCTGTACGTGGTCTGTCCTTGCGCCAGCATCGGTGGGACATACCGAACGGCGAGAATGAATGCGCCCGCCCCAAACGCGCCTTTGAGGAATCTCCGCCGGCTTACATTTTCGATTTGCGTCATGCGATTTTCCCCGC
>DATFZQ010000095.1:0-30075 GCA_035314345.1 Candidatus Acidiferrum sp. | reverse complement strand
TCTGCCGACAAATCACGCCATCGATTTCATGGTGGGTTTCTTCGGGCCCTTCATTTGCGGGGCAACGGTCGTGCATCTGCGCACCCTTCGCCCGGAATATGTTCGCGAAGCATTTTCGAAATACAAAATCACGTACGTCAGTCTCGTTCCGCTCGTACTGAAAAACCTGCAGAAGGGCTTGCAGACGCGGTTCGACGAGCTTCCCGCCGGCAAGCGCAGAATTTTTAACGTGATTGTGGCTATCAACAAAGCGCTGACGAAGAGCCGGCCGCGGCTCGGCCTCAGCCGCCGCTTGTTGAGGCCAGTCCACGATCCTTTCGGCGGAGAACTGCGCACGATAATTGTCGGCGGCGCGTTCACGGAACCGCAGACTCTGCAATTTTTTTACGATCTGGGGATACCGGTTGCCAATGGCTATGGGTTGACCGAAGCCGGCACCGCGATCACCGTCAATGATCTCAAGCCATTTCGTGCGGATACTGTCGGTATGCCGCTTCCCGGCATGGAGATCCGCATCGTCAATGCCGGCGCCGACGGCATCGGCGAGGTCTCCGTCCGCAGCAAAACAATTATGTCCGGCTATCTGAATGAGCCCGAGCTGACTGCCGAAGCCATCGTCGACGGATGGCTCATGACCGGCGATCTCGGCCGCGTTGACGCCACCGGCCACTTGCAACTGTTCGGACGTAAGAAAAACATGATCGTTACAGAGGAAGGCAAGAACATTTATCCGGAAGACATCGAAGCGGTCTTCGACAGTCTCCCCGTTAAAGAATTTTGCGTCTTTGCCGCCAACTATATCTGGCCTCAACGCTCGATGGTCGGCGAGCAGCTGCTGCTTGCGCTGCATCTCGAGCCCGGCCAAACTTACTCCGAGGAGCTTCGCCGCGACATTTCCGCACGCAACAGCAAGCTTCTGAATTACAAGCGCATTCACGGCGTGGTTCTATTCGATGAGGATTTTCCACGCACAGCTTCGCTCAAAATTAAGAGAAACTCTCTTGCCGAGCAGCTTGCGAGGCTCGACCGCGCCAATGTGTTTCTGCCTTTGTGATGATGGTCACGTGTGAACAGGAACGAGCCTTTCCTTTAAGGAAATGAAATAGCTTTGAGGCATCAATTCTTTGCAATCGTCAATCCAGCCGCAGGTGGCGGCCGCTCGGCCAAGCTCGCCGGGCCGGCGCTCGCGAGGCTGCGCGGAAAGGGACTGAAGATCGACGTCGTCGCTTCGACCGGCCCCGGCCACGCCGTCGAGCTTGCGCGCGAAGCCTACGAACAGGGATATCGTCGGTTTATTGCCGTCGGCGGAGACGGCACTGCGCATGAAATTCTGAATGGCGTTTATGAACGCGCACGCGGCAAGGAAGGCATCGCTCTTGGATTTTTACCGCTCGGAACAGGCAATTCGTTTCTCCGGGATTTTACCAAGGACGGCGCTGACGCTTCGCTCGAAGCCCTAATCGAAGGCCGAAAACGCGCCGTCGATTTGATTCGGTTGACGCATACTAAAGGCGAAGTCTATTCGTTCAATCTTCTTAGCTTGGGTTTCACGGCGGACGTGGGTGCTTTGACCAATCGGTATTTCAAATCCTTCGGCTATCTTGGCTATCTGCTCGGAGTCTTTGTGCGTGTCGTTCAGTTGCGGCGGCGCGCTTTTCGTTTGCGTTGCGATGATGACAAGGAATGGGACGAGAGCAGCTGCCTTTTTCTTTCGTTCAGCAACAGCAAATTCACCGGCGGGACGATGCTCATCGCACCTCAAGCCGATCCCACGGACGGCCTGATTGAGTTTGTCCGCTGGGGGCCGATTGGGCGCATCGGATTGCTGCGCATGCTCCCCAAACTTTATGACGGCACGCACATCGAACATCCTTTGGCTTCGCGGCGGGCTGTGCGCCACATCGAATTTGGCGTGAAAGTTCCGGTGGACGTGCTGATCGACGGAGAAATTGCCATGCTCGAGTGCGTCTCGCTCGACGTGATTCCTGGCGCTGTGGACATCTATATATGAAGCGTGGCTTGTTTGCTCTGCGCAGCGCATTTCTCTGGATTTTGAGCGGCATTCATTTTTTTGTGGTCGCGCCTCTGCTCGTTTTCCTGGGAATTTTCCTGGACCCGCACAAGCACGACTGGCTGCAGCGCAGTTTCTCCCGCCGCATCGTATATTTCGCAGGAGCGCGGGTCAAAGTAGTTTGCTCCCCGGGTTTTGATCCTCAGCGCACCTGTTTCTTCATGGTGAATCACGTCAATCTTTTCGACCCTTTCATACTCTACTGCGCCATCCCGCAATACGTTCGTGGCTGGGAACTGGAATCGCACTTCAAAATTCCGGCGTATGGGTGGCTCATGAAGCGCTTCGGCAACGTTCCGGTCCCCGACGTGCGCCGTCCTTCCGATCTCAAGCGCATGTGGCGCCTGACACAAGACGCCATCGACGGGGGTACGAGCCTCATCATTTTTCCGGAAGCGAAGCGCACGCGCGATGGCCACGTCGATGTATTTGAAGAAGGCGGCTTCCGCGTCGCGCAACAGTTGGGGATTCCCATTGTGCCGGTCAGCCTCGCCGGATCCATCAAGCATCATCGCACGGGGCACTGGATGCTTTGGCCCGCCACCATCACTGTCCATCTTCATGACGTGATCGAGACAAAGGGCATGACCAAGAAAGATGTCCCTGCGCTTTGTAACCGCGTTCACGAAATCATCGCTGCGCCGATTGAAGCGAGTTTAGAAGAAAAGTCGAGCAAGTAGAATTTTAGACGCCGGCGATCTCCTTTACCACAATCGCCGAATACGAAATCAGTTGAGGGATGTCACGAAGGAAGCTTGATGCCCGGAATGGTGCGCCCCGCTCTCGTTTCCTGCCAGGTAAACACGATGCGGTCAATCACCGTAATCGTGGAGACTACGGCGATCACCCAGAGCACGGCGCCCATGCGCGTCGTCAATCCGCCAATGATCAGCAAAACGAGTCTCTCAGGCCGCTCCATAAAGCCGACTTTGCAGAGAGGGATGAGCGACTCCGCGCGCGCCCTCGTGTAACTGACCATCACCGATCCGGCCGTTGCCACCGCGGCAAGCACGACGTAAGGCGTGCGCCCGCTCACCGAGTAATACACAAGCAGGCCCATGTACAGCGCCATGTCTGCATAGCGATCGAGGGTTGAATCGTAGAAAGCGCCAAAGGCAGTGACGCGGTTTTGGCGCCGCGCCACCTGCCCATCGAGAATGTCGAGGAAGCCAGCGCAGAAGATAATCAGCGCGGCAATTCGAAAATGTCCGAGAGCGAAATTTGCCGCCGCAATGAAGTTCACCACCAGGCCGAGAAACGTCAGAAAATTGGGATTGACGCCCGTAGCTGCCAGGACGCCGACGATCTTGTCGAGCAGCCACTTGCTTCCGGTTCCTATCGCGCCTGTGAAGGTAGCCATTCTTTTGCTGCGACCAATCGAGAATTTGATTTTTTCCGCGCGCCTGCGAAATCGTACACTAGGGCCGCAACACTCCGCAAACGAGTGTTTCGATTCGGACTAAATTGGTTTGCATGCTGAGCCGCTTTGTTCTTGACCCTGCGCTGCTCACAGCATACATTCACTTTACTTCATTCGCTATTTGCGTGCGAATCTATGGACAGCCACCTCTCACGTCGCGGATTTTTGTCTCAAGGATTAACAGGGATTTCGGCCGCCTGGATATCGGCGCACTGGCCGGCCGTGCTCTCGGCGGCCACTCACGCGCGCAAGGCCGCCCAATCCGCTTCGATTGCGAAATTTGAATTCTTTACTCCTGAACAAGCTACGGAGATCGCCGCGATCTCGTCCCGCATCATTCCCACGACTGATACGCCCGGCGCACACGAAGCGGGTGTCGTTTTTTTCATCGACCGCGCTCTCGTCACTTTCGCCAAAGACGATCAGAAGTTGTATGCCGATGGTTTGCATGAGCTGCAGGTCAGAGTGCACGAGATGTTCCCGGCCGCAAACAAATTTTCCGCTGCCTCTCTCGAGCAGCAAGACCAGATCCTGGAATCTCTGGACCCGCAATCTCCCGGTGGGGGAAGACGGCCCTTCGGTCAGAGCGCCGAGGCACAATCTTTCTTCGATACAATCCGCGTCCACACTATCTCCGGGTTTCTGATCGATCCCGATGCCAATAAACGTGGCAATCGCGATGGCGTTGGCTGGAAAGCGATCGGCCGCGAGAACGAGCACATGTTCATGCCGCCGTTTGGCTACTACGACAAAGACTATCCAGGCTGGCAGCCGAATCCTACCGCCGCGGACAAAACCAAATCATGACGCTCGATCAACCCAAATACAAAACGACGGATGAAGTCGACTTCGTCGTCATCGGCTCTGGCGCCGCCGGCGGCATTGTCGCCAAGGAACTATCCGAGAACGGATTCCGTGTAGTCGTTCTCGAGCAAGGCCCGTACCTCACCGAAAAAGATTTTATTCACGACGAAATCGAGGTCCTCAACCGGGATTTTCTAACCAATCATCCGGACCTTCAGCCCAATACCTTTCGCAAAACGCCCGATGAAAAAGCCAAGCCGCAGCGCGCCATTGCTTACGGCCGTCTCGTCGGTGGCACCAGCATGCACTTCACCGCAAATTTCTGGCGCTTCCACGAAATCGATTTCAAAGAGCGCAGCAAAGTGGGCCCGGTCCCCGGCGCGGCTTTGGCCGATTGGCCCATCACCTACGCCGACCTTGAGCCGTATTACACCAAGGTCGAATGGCAGATTGGAGTCTCTGGCCAGGCCGGCGCCAGCCCTTTCGATCCGCCGCGTTCCAAGCCGTACCCCATGCCGCCACTCCCGGTGAAATCCGGCGGTGTGATTTTCGAGCGCGCCGCGCGCAAGCTTGGCTGGAATCCGTTCCCTGCGCCGATGGCGATTCTCTCGCAGCCGCGCCCGGGGCGAAGCGCGTGCATCAATTGCGGTTTCTGTCTAGCGTTCGCCTGCGAAGTAGGAGCTAAATCCAGCTCGCTCGCCACCGCTATTCGCATGGCAGAAAAAACCGGCCGCTGCGAAATTCGTCCGAACTCCTACGTTCACCGCATCGAACTCGACGCCAATGGCCGCGCTACGGGCGCTGTTTATTTCGACGCGCAGCGCAACGTCCAGCGCCAGAAAGCCAAAGCCGTCGTCGTGTGCGCCAATGGCGCGGAAACCCCGCGCTTGCTTCTCCTCTCCGCCAACAAACAATTTCCCGACGGCCTCGCCAACAGCAGCGGCAAAGTCGGCAAGCATCTGATGTTCAACAGCGGCGCGCTTTCCGTCGGCGTCTTCGAGCATCCGCTGAACGATTACAAGGGCTTTGCCGTCAGCCGCATCCTCCACGATTTTTACGAACTCGACCCCGATAAAGTCGGCTTCCATGGCGGCGGTGGGCTAGACGCACGCTTCGATCAGACGCCAATAAGTTTCGCCCTGGGCGGCCTCCCGCCCGGCTCTCCGCGATGGGGCAAGGGCTTTAAGGACGTTTTGAGCCACAACTTCACCCGCACCGTCGAGATTCTTTGCCACGGCACTTCGCTCCCCGTCGAGAACAACAGCTTCTCTCTCGATCCGGACCTCAAAGACGCCTGGGGCCTTCCCGCGCTTCGTATGACGTACAAGGATCATCCCGACGACGTTAAATTGAGCAATTGGCTGAATGTCCGCGCCGCCGAACTTCTCCAAGCCGCCGGCGCTCAGAAACAATGGTCCTTCCCCGCTGGCGAACAGGAATTCTCCGTCCATCTGCTCGGCACCTGTCGCATGGGAAATGATCCAAAGTCTTCCGTCATCAATTCCGACCACCAAACCCACGATGTGAAAAATCTTTTTCTCTGCGATGGCAGCAGCCTCGTCACCAGCGGCCGCGGCCAGCCCACCATGACCATCGAAGCGCTGGCTTTCCGTGCGGCCGACCGCATCACCGCTCTCGCCAAACGCGGCGATCTCTCCACTTAAGTCGCCGCTCGGTCGTCTCATTTTCCGCATGCGCAGCCGAAGTCCGCTTTCTGATACACTTTTCTTCGCAAAATTAGGCTTCAGGGGGCTGGGGATGAGTTTGAACCGACGTAACACAACATTCGTAGTGTGCGCACTGGCGCTAAGTACGGGCTTGGCCATCCTAGGGGCGTGGGCTCAATCAAATCCGCCGCAATCGCCCTCCGCGCCCAAACTCGCCGAAGAACAATTCAAGAACATCAAAGTTCTGAAGGGCGTTCCCGCCGACCAGATTTTTCCGTCGATGCAATTCATCACCGCCTCCCTTGGCGTCGAATGCGAGTATTGCCATGTCCGTGGCGAAAAAGGTCTCGAATTCGAGAAAGACGACAAAAAGACGAAAGTCACCGCGCGCAAAATGATGGAGATGATGTTCGCCATCAACAAAGACAATTTCGAAGGCCACCGCGACGTCACCTGCTACTCCTGCCATCGCGGCGCTGCCGATCCCGTCGCCACTCCTCTTGTTGCCACCGAGGACCCCAAGCCCGAACCCGAGCCCTCCAAGGCGCCCGCCGACGCGAAGCCTGTTTTACCGCCGGCCGATCAGTTGCTCGATAAATATCTCGCTGCCATCGGCGGCCAAGCGGCCGTGCAAAAGATCACCAGCCGCGTGGAAAAAGGCAAACTAGACGCCGGCGGCCATCAACTCCCCATCGAGGTTTACGCAAAAGCCCCGGACAAGCGCATCTCCATCATGCACATGCCCAACGGCGAGAGCATTACGGCCTTCGACGGCAAGCAGGGCTGGCTCAGCAACGCCGGACATCCCCACCCAATGTCCGCCGCGGAAAACGCCGCTGCCCGCATCGACTCCGATTTCTATTTCGCCTCTGACGTCAAAACTCTCTATCAGAAATTCACCGTCGTTCCCGGCGAAAAAATCGACGGCCACGATACCTATCTCGTCTTCGGCCGCAACGAAGGCCAGCCGCCCCTGCGGCTTTATTTTGATCAGCAAACCGGCTTGTTGCTTCGCCTCGTGCGCTACGCCGAAACCGCCTTGGGCCGCATGCCCACCCAAATCGACTACGCCGATTACCACGACGCCGACGGCGTAAAAATCCCCTACCGCTGGACCCTCGCCCGCCCCGGCAACCGCTTCACCATTCAAATCGACCAAGTCCAGCAAAATGTCCCTGTCGACGACGCCAAATTTGCACCGCCGCCTCCACCCCCGCCAGACCAGAAACCCGCAGGCCACTAGAAAAGACCACCCAGGTTAATCGATAACGCGTCTGCTCTGCGGCTTCATGAGGGTGCCCTTCGCGCCATTCGGCGCCCACAAACTCATGGTTCACGCTCGGCCTTGTTAGGAGAATGGAAGGCGGAGGCGACATTGATCTCGCGCCGCGCAATTGTGCTTTGCGTGTCCCTGGGAGCGCTAGCCCTCAGCTGGTTCGCGTGGCGGCACGTCTCATCTCGGCAACAACTGACGGAAGCTCCGGTCCCGACAATCAACAAACAGCCGACTGCTGTTACGAACCACACGTTTGACCCGGCCGCGCCGCCCGCCGGCATGCCACCCTTGGCGCCGGGAGAAAATGCGGAGTGCGATTCCGAATTCCTCTCCAATGCCAGCGTCCGCGGGGAGCCTCAACAAACCGATGCCACGCACGCCACCGTCACCGTCACGCAGGTCAACATGGCGCTGCGGCTCAATATCAACATCTGGGTGCCGACGGGAGTAACCCAGCATGTGATCGACCACGAGGAAGGCCATCGCCAAATCTCGGAGTATTACTATCAGACCGCCGACAAACTAGCCGAGCGAATCGCCGCAAAGTACGTGGGCAGACAAGTCGAAATCACCGGCACGGATCTGGGTGCGGTGTCCAGCAAAATGCTTCAACAAATGGCCACCGATATCACGGACGAATACAGAAGGGAACTAAACCCCGAACCAGCGCAACTGCTCTACGACGCCATCACCGACCACAGCCGCAATGAGGTCGTCGTCAAGGATGCTGTCGCTCATGCCCTCAAGAACACCGCAATCGAGTCAACTCAGCCGCCGACAAATACCAGAAACTGATTACGCCATCTAGTCTTTTGGGCGGTTAGGCAAGAAATAAAACCTAAAAACGCAATGCGTTGCAGAGTTCCGGCGCAACCGATCCCCGTCCCACTCGTCTAAATTCTGTGTCTGCACGAAACGATGGAACTTTACCCGCGGTTCGGGAGTATAAACACGAAGAGGTGCGGTTATGACCGAACTTTGGCGCGATATTCGCTACGGCTTGCGTCTGCTCTGGAAGAGTGCGGGGTTCACCTCGGTCTCCTTGCTTGCCCTGGCCTTGGGTATCGGGGCCACCACGGCGATTTTCAGCTTGCTCTATTCGGTCCTCCTTGCCCCGCTCCCCTATGTGGATAGCGACAGAATCGTCATGGTCTGGTCGCACCAGAAAGGCGATCGCAACGGCACCTCCCCAAGCGACTACCTCGACTGGCAAAAGCAGAGCACCGTCTTCGACTCTCTCAACGCCTGGACCGGAGAAGGCTTCACCATCTCCACGCCCGATTGGACCGAACAAGTCCAGGCCAGCCGCGTCGCCCCCGGCTTTTTCGACCTCCTCTTTAGCCCAAAACCGGTTCTCGGCAGGCATTTCGTTGCCGAAGACGCGCGAACAGGCAACGATCACGTCGTCATCCTCAACAACAAATTCTGGCGCGAGCATTTTGGCAGCGACCCCAACATCGTCGGCACAAAGCTCCGCATGAGTGGCGAACTCTACACCGTCCTCGGCGTGGCCGCCCCCAGCCCCTCCGACGTTGGCGATTCTTCGATGAACGTGCCGCTGGCCCTTAAGCCCGCCGAGATCAGTCGCGAGAATCACTTCCTGCTGGTAATGGGAAAGCTCAAGCGTGGAGTCACTCTGGAAGCCGCCAACGCGGAGATGACCGTAATCGCCAAGCAACTCTCGCAAAGCTACCCGAAGACGAACGGCGATCTGACAGTGACCGTCGAACCGCTGAAAGATGATTTTCTTCCCAAGAGTACGCGCCTTGGCCTCTGGCTGATGATGGGAGCGGTTGGCTTTGTCCTTCTGATTGCATGCGTCAACATTGCCAATTTACTGCTGGCTTGGGGCACAGCGCGCCAGAAAGAAATCGCCGTGCGCGCCTCGCAAGGCGCCACCCGCGCCCGAATTTTCCGCCAATTCCTGATCGAGAGCCTTTCTTTGGCCTTGATGGGCGGCGTCTTGGGCGCGCTGCTTTCGGTAGCCCTGCTGCGCGGTGTGATGAGCTTGATGCCCAGAAACCAATTGGGGATCCCCTACGAAGCCGATCCGCACCTGAACGTCCCCGTGTTGCTCTTCACCCTTGGAGCTACGCTACTCAGTGGAGTACTTTTCGGATGTTTCCCGGCGTGGCATGCAGCGCGGCAAAATGTCAGCGACATGCTAAAAGAAGGCGGCAGGTCTTCTTCGGCGAGCGCCGGCCACAACCGTTTGCGCCGCGTCCTGGTGGTTGCGGAGTTCGCCCTCGCCTTGATCTTAGTTGCGGGCGCCGGACTGATCCTCCGCAGTTTCTGGAATGTCACGCAAGTCGATTTGGGAATTCGCAGGGACCACGTTCTCACCTTCAGCGTCCCCATCCAGCACGAGCGCACTTCAACCTCCGCGCAGATTCGCTCCGTCTACCAGCAACTGCAAGAACGAATCGCAGCGGTACCCGGCGTGTTGAAGGTGGCTATCGCTCCCGGCTTGCCGGCCGAAGGCGCTGGACGCCTGCATTTCACCATTGCCGGCCAGCCATCCGATGGGTCCGATGACGACATTAACAAGCAGCCGCAAACGATCTTCATGCCGGTTACGCCGGACTACTACCAAACCTACGGCATACGCCTCACACGCGGACGCTATCTGGACGCGCGCGATCTCGCCGGAGCTCCCCGCGTCGCCATGGTAAGTGAGAGCTTCGCCCGCCAGTACCTGCCCGGCCTCGACCCGCTTGCACAACGCGTCAAAATCGCGGAATTGCTCCTCGATCACATTCCCCCGTTCGGCGCACCTGTCGAATGGCAAATTGTCGGCGTCTTCCACGACGTCCAGTATGAAAGCCATCCGACTACTGGTTCCGCCGAGGTGGATGTGCCTTTTGACCAGAGCCCCTGGCCCTATACCACGATTGGCGTGCGCACCAACGGAAACCCAACAGCGGTAACGTCGAGTATTGCGGCCGCCATCCGTTCCGTGAATCCCGATTACCCGATGACGCGTGTGCGCACCATGGACCAGGTCGTAAGCGAATCCCTCGTAACCGATCGCTTTACCGTCCTCGTCTTCGGAAGTTTTGCCGGACTGGCGCTCCTCTTGGCCGCCATTGGCATTTACGGCGTTATGACCTTCTCTGTCGCTCAACGAAATCACGAGTTGGGCATTCGCATGGCCCTCGGCGCAGGCAGCCCACAGGTCCTCAAGTTGGTGGTCGGCGAAGGAATGTGGGCCGCCCTGATCGGAATGGCCATTGGGCTTCCAGGTGTTTACCTCGTTGGGAAAACGCTAAAGGGCCTCTTGTACAACGTCGGTGCGCTAGATGTTCGAGCACTAGTCGGTGTAGCCGCAGTTCTTTTAGCTTCAGCCCTCGCCGCCTGCTACGTCCCAGCCCGCCGCGCCACAAGGGTCGACCCGTTGTCCGCGCTGCGACAGGAATAGCCGGGCGTCCTTTGGCCTGGAAGGGGACTTCAAGAAATCTTTGCTACTCCCACCGAAACACCTTGGCCGAGAGCGCCGTGCAAACCACAAAGACGAAGGCCAGTGCCGCCACGTCTCCCACATGCGCCGACCATGCGTCGCCCCTCCAGATCCCTTCGAGCAGCGATACCGTATAAGTTAGCGGCACAACTCTTGCCACGGCGTGGAGCGCTGGCGGCAGCGATTCAACCGGCACGAAGAGTCCCGAGACAGCGATCATCGGGTACAGAATGATGGCCCCGATCGGCTGCGCAAAGCGAGCCGTGGGAACAATGCTGGCGATGAGAAAACCGATCGACAAGATGCTCCAAGTGCTGATCAGCAGCGCAATCGTGAACGAAAAAAATGGAATATGTAAACCGACCGGATAATAGCGTTTGCCTGCCAGGACCATCAAGGCCAGCGTGGACGCGGTGAGTATCAGCTTCACGATCACGTGGGCGGTTAGAATTGTCTGCGGGCGCAGCGGCGTTGCGCGGAGTCGCTTGAGAATGCCGCCCTCGCGATAGATCGAGATAATCGTGACCAGTGAAAGCACAGCGCTGAGCGCAATCAGAATTGATGCGAGAACTGGCAGGCCGACGCGGATAAACCCGGTGGCGGCGAATGAGGAGGGCGCCTGCCCGCGGCCTGCGATGCGACCCAATACAAGGAATACTAGAACGGGGAACCCGATTGTCCCAAACGCGCCAAGCGGCTCGCGCAGGAATATCTTGATCTCGATCCAGGTCAGTTTCCAGAGTCCACGCAGCATCATTGTCGAGCCTAATCGCGAATCGAGTGGCCAGTCAGTTTGAGAAAAACATCCTCAAGGTTGGGTAGAATCGTGCGGAAATCCCTAACCCGGATCCGATTCTCGGATAGACAATGAATCACCTCGGTCACGAAATCGTCGCCCCGACCGCGAATCGTGAATCGCACGTCATTGCATATCACAGCCTCAACTCCCGGGATCGCCCGGAAGCGTTCTTCGGCGACGGCGTCGTCAGTGGCGAGAACGACGGTTCGCTCAGGGCAGTGCCGGTCGACGAGCCTCTCCGGCGTGTCAATGTCGATGATCCGTCCGTGCTCGATGATGGCTACCCGGTCGCACAACCGTTCGGCCTCTTCCATCAGATGAGTGGTCAAAAACACTGTCTTGCCGCGCTCGCGGATGCCACGCACCAGATCCCAGATTGTCCGCCGCGACTGCGGGTCCAGTCCGGTGGTCAGCTCGTCGAGAAACACCACTTCCGGATCGTTAATCAACGCAAGGGCAATAAATAGCCGCTGCTTCTGGCCTCCAGAGAGGTTCATGAACCAGGCGCCTCGCTTATCGGCCAGGCCGAGCTGCGTGAGTAAGTTTTCGCCGTCTATCGCTTTCTTCTGGTAAAGCGAAGCCCAAAGGTCTACGGCCTCCCAAACTTTGATCCGTTTCTGCAGCTGCGCCGCCTGGAGCTGAACCCCGATGCGTTCCTGCAGCTTGTAGACGTGGCGAAAGGGATCTAGACCCAGAACCGAGATAGTGCCCCGGTCGGGCGTGCGCAGACCTTCTATGCACTCCATTGTGGTGGTTTTTCCAGCGCCGTTGGGGCCGATTAAGCCAAAGATCTCACCGTCGTTTACTTCGAACGACACCTCGTCGACAGCCACCGTCGAGCCATAGACCTTGCGCACTCCGGAAACTTGAATGACTGGGCGCATGATAGTTTGTAAAATCGCAGATTCTCTGAACCGGGTCGAGAGTTTATATCAGGGACTTAGGCTAAATCCCGACGAGTCGCATTACCGTGCATCTGCTTGGGTAGCGTTCCGGGACATTGTGTTTCGATCACTCACTCTCCCTTTTCTCGTTCGCCGCACGGAGGAATATGGTCTGTCCGACCGCCAGCCGACCGATGCGAGTGACCGTGCCGTAGACTCCCGCGTTGTTCTGGTTCGCACGAACGACCGCCTTCAGCACTTCTGGCGCCGAACTTGCAGAATCAGGATCAAGGTTCACCATCGAGCAGCGAACGTCGTGCATTGTGACGGCGATGGTGGGGGAGTCGTCCCCCTCGCCGAAGGACATCACACCGCCCAACCACTCGTCCTCCTGGAAGGGAACCGATCGCAGTAAACGAACCACAACATTCGGGCGAAATCTTCGCACGTCCAGGCTCCGCCCTGCGAGTCGCCCGATCTCGCGCACCGTATCGGAGGCGATCACAGAGATGCTCGCATCATCGAAGATGCCATGCCTCAACTGCATCATCTGCACGGCAGCCCCGTACCGACGTCCGACCTCCGCAGCCAAGTCCGGGCCGAAGACAGACATCTCTTCGCCATCCGGCGTGCGAATGTGCGTAGGGAGGTCGTCCTGAGCACCGTCTTCACGGCGCTGCGGAGCAAACAGCACTAGGTCGGGAAGCTTGCTTGCCGTTAGCCACGGGAACCCGCTGCGGTCATCCATCCGCCGGAATGCCAGGCGTCTGTCACCATCGAGGCCGTGCCAGCTCAGCTTGGCGGCCTCGAGTCGTTCGCCGCGCATGGACTTCACGGGATACCGGAAGATTGCCTCCACATGTCCGATTTCTATAGGCATGTTCGATCCGAGTCCGCCCAACAAATAGGGCCTCTTTGCTTTCTGCAGCTTCCGTCGTCACTGACCGGCACCCACTGTCGTCCAGGACCTGCCGCACATCGAGCTAGGCACTACACGGATCGCGACCGCAGCATGCTTAAGACCATTGCGATCTGTCCGGAATGGTAAATCGCGTGTTGCACGATTCCATGGAACATCGTTTCGTAGGGATAGCTGCGCCCAGCAACCTGTTTCGCCAAATCCTCGACGGGAAAATTCCGGATCTTCTCTTCGAGCAGGTCGCGGCTTTGGTTCCAGCGGGTAACAAGTTCGTTCCAGGGAATCGGCGGCTCGGCCCATTCCTTTTCGGCCTCCCAGCGCGGCATCGGATTGCTGTCGGAAGTGCTTCGAATTCTTTCATTCCATAGGAGCAAATGCTGAAGCAGCGCCGCAATGGAATGCGCCCCAGGAACAGGTGGCGTCGTCCTAAGTTCAGGCGAAATTCCCGCTAACAGCTCAGCGAGCGTAGGTCCGTACCAAGCGCCTTTAACCGTCGCGGCGCGGTAAGAATCGGCGATGCGTTGGGTTTCGTCCATGTCTGCCTCTAGCGGATACCCGCGAAAAGTTGCGCCGCTGCCGCACTCTTCGTCTTTAGCGTGCGGGTTTTGACTCTGCTCTTCTCCTGTTCATCCTACTACCGCACGCTCTCAAATCCCTACCCGCCGAAACCCTTGCTGCCCCGAAATAAACACAAAACGCCCCCAATTCGCCTAAACATCGCATCCGCCCAAAATAGGTTTCTCGCCGCTTGTCCGGCTACGGCCGCGTTAATCGGGCACTGAGTCCCTGGCCACCGCAAAATACTCTGGCAGTTGAAGAACTGCGGGCTATAGACTTTATCTGCTCTAACTTGTTATTTGAAAGGAGCTCCGATTTCTGTTTGAATAGCCCCACCGGGAGCCACAATGAGAATATACAATGTCGCAGGCTATTTGATTATTCTTTCCTACATGCTGGCTTGTATGTACTTCGCCCCAGCTCATTTGGGACCTTGGACTGCAATGTTGATAGGCGGAGTTTATTTTGTCTTCTGTTGGTTTCTGGCCGGGTTGTATTTGGCTGATGTGCTTCACATGGGAATCGCTCATCGTGCACTCGACTACAAGGAGTGGTTCATAAAAGCCGTCACCGTTGTGAATAACGTCTTCGGAATCTATGTAGGTCCGATCGCCTGGGTGAATCGTCATCGATTGCATCATAAGAATTCCGACCATGATGGAGATCCCAACAAACTTTCCGGCGATGGTTTTTGGCGAACTATGTATCGGTGCATGATGCCGTACGAATGCAACGCGGATTTGGCCGGCGACCAGATTCTGAAGTCCCGGACTTTTCGGGTTGTTGAGAACCCTATTTTTGCAATCCTTGCGCAAGCCTTCAGTTTTTTTCTCTTATGGAAGTTAGTTGGATCTCTGAAGTTTACGCTGGTGATGTGGGTCGGAATCCGGATTTTTGCGCTGTGGGTCAATATGATTCAAAACTATTGGACCCACACTCGAGACTTTGGTTACCGGCGGTATCACGATGAAGAGGACAACGCCATGAACATTGGCGAGTGGCTGCCGGTAACGGCGACCTTCAGCGCTTGTCTGCAGAATAATCATCACCACTATCCAGGCGTTTTGCGGCTAAGCCACGACAATGCCGAATACGATTTTGGATTTTTAACTGTCAAGGTTATGAAACAGTTTGGCTTGGTGAAGGCGACCGCAACGGGTGCGCAGATACCCAAGGACCTTCCCTTGGACGCGTTAGACTTTTAGTGCGCTCTTTTTCTTTCTCATAAACGGTTCAATCGTTTGGCCAACAAAGTTAGGCGAAATCTCTTCGCCGGCGAGGCCGTATTGTTTCGGCCATTCCGCAGGAAAGTAGTAAGTTCCAAAAAGTTTATCAATCCACGGAAAATGGATCGCGAAGTTCTTGTCGATGGCCTCCTTTTGGGAAGTATGGTGCCAATGATGATATCTGGGCATGACCAAAAACTTTTCAAGCCATTTCGCGTTGGGACCGAAATTGCAATGCGTCCAGGTTGCGTGAAGAGTGACAAACACTAAATACCACAAGATGATCGATTGCGAAAATCCGAGCATGAGAGGAGCGAGGACAAATCCCCGCACAAGTGTGTCGTCGACAAAGTGGGAGCGTGAGCCCGCGATCCAATCAAGCGCCTTCGAAGAATGGTGAACGGCATGAAAACGCCACAGAAAAGGCACTTTGTGCAAAGCCAGATGAATAAAATATTCAGCAACGTCGGCGACGACTACGGCCAAGAAAAATTGCAACAACCAAGGCATTCGAGCGATAAACTCTTGAAGAACCGGAACACCCAAATATTTAACAGCCTGGGTAGCGGGCAATAAAACCAGAAAAGATAAAATTTGCAGAGGGAAATGTGTGGACATGAAATAAACCACATCCAAAGTCCACTCCTTCCTGAATGTTCCTTGTTTTGGATACTGGGGCCAGAGTCTTTCGAGTGGCACGTAAATGAGCGCCATCAAAAACAAATCAAGCAAAAACCAGTCCATGCCGATTGCGGGCCCGCCGTGCATACTATCGTTAATCCGTACGCTTGATCCGCCCAAAGCCGTTGCCGCGATGGCAAGCAACATTCCACTCAATGCCAAAATCTTTTTCTTGCGCAGAATCGAAGAAACGATTCCGAATAAGATTGCCGCCACTATGAGGCATTGGATTAAAATCCGCATGGTGCGCATCGGATAATGTGGACGCAGTTCAGGAGAGCTTAGTAGCTGAGGAAAATGCAGGCACAAAACTCCTCCGAACGAAAGAAATCCAAAAAAGGCTGACAATATCCCGCTCCACCAGCCCGTTCCAAAGCCAGTAGACTCGGCATCACCAAAGAATTCATTAATTTTCTGCTCGACCACGATGTCTCCTAGTTTACGTTCCTCGACTCGTACGAGCTAGTAGCAAGATAGCGACATGCCACCATTCACTACTCACTGCCTCTCCTCACTTTTCCACAAATTTCCACAGCCGTGACAAACCCGTCACTCCCCGCCCAACTCACTCAAATCCCTCGACTTCCTGCACACTCTTTCGAATATCAACTAAGTAATCAATATAAATATTTATAATCAGTAATTTACACGCTATTGTGCCTTGTGAATGTGAGGCGCTGTCCCCTCCCGACGACCCCATCGTCTCAGCGCTGCCCTTGCGTCCCTCTTCCACCAGTCATGAGTTACCAGTCACAAATCACTAAGTCCTTTACAATCCGCACTTCCGCAAAACTCACCCGTAGCCCCTTTGGAATCCGCAATTCCAAAACACAGCACTTAAAGTCCTTTAGAATCCGCATTTTCAGAAAAACCGGGAGAGGGGTACGTGGGACCGGCATTCCTGCCTGTCTCCTGTTTGCCCGTCAACGGAAACATTTCCCCGAATCCGCCGTATGCTAGGCAAGGGTCAACGCGTGAGTAAACCCCATGTCAGCTTGCCTGTGCCGGCCGTTCCGCGAGGTGCTTCATGACCACCCTCTGGCAAGACCTTCGATACGGCCTGCGCGTGCTGGCAAAATCCCCAGCGTTCACTCTGGTCTCGATACTGACCCTGGCTCTGGGCGTCGGCGCGAACACCGCCATCTTCACCGTCGTCTACGGCGTCCTCCTCCGCCCGCTCCCGTTTCCCGAGCCGGATCGCCTTGTCCAACTCGTGGAAAGTTATAAGGAGCAGAGCGAAGAAGCTGGCCTCGACATGCGCCAACTTAAGCAGTTGCAGGGGCACTCTGATCTCTTTCAATTTATGTCCGGGTACACGTCCGTCGGCTATAACATGGCCTCCGGAAATAGTGCCGAGCATCTGCGCGGCATGCCGATCTCCTCATCCTACTTCAGAGTCTTAGGTATCCGGCCCCTGCTCGGCCGCGACTTTACACAGGATGATGACAACGGAGACGGTCAGCGCGTGGCCATCCTCAGCTTTAGCTTGTGGGCGCGCCGCTTTGCATCCGATCCGGCACAAATCGGCCAAAAAATGCTACTAAACGGCGAACCCTTCACGATCATCGGCGTCATGCCCCGCAGCTTCACTTCATTGGCAGTCGCTGGAGATCTTCCTGATAGCGGAGCACCTGATGTGTGGACGCCTCTCGCGCTAGTGGCTAAGACGGCTGGCAATGGGGGCAACATCAGCGTTCTCGCGCGCCTCAAGCCGGGCGTCACGACAGCTCAGCTCGACGCGCAAATGAATATAGTCACTCAGGACCTGCGTCGTGAATATGCCCGCGGTTTTAACGGACAAGTGAATCTCAGTTTTTTGCCCTACAAGAGCGTGATTGGTGCGGACGTCCGTCCGCACTTGTTGGTTTTGCTCGGAGCCATCGGATTTGTGCTCTTAATCGCTTGCGCGAATGTGGCCAACCTGTTCCTCGCGCGCGGCGGCTTGCGCGGCCGCGAAATCGCTGTCCGCATCGCCATGGGCGCATCACGCTGGCGTCTGTTCCAGCAATTGCTAACCGAAAGCATGCTCATCGCGCTCGTTGGCGGCGCGGTCGGCCTGCTGGTCGCTTACCTGGGGCTTGGCTCGTTGCTTGCCGTCGCGCCCGCCGACTTGCCGCGCGCTTCCGACGTCCATCTCGACGGCTGGGTTTTCGCATTTACGTTTCTTGTCTCACTCCTGACGGGCGTTCTCTTCGGCCTCGCTCCGGCTCTCGAAGCCAGCAGAACCGGTATAAACGAAGCCCTTAAGGAAGGCGCCGGCCGCGCAAGCGCCGCTCCTGGACGCGCGCTGCTCCGTAAGCTGCTCATCGTCGGCGAGTTTGCGATTTCTCTCGTGCTGCTCACCGGTGCGGGCCTGATGATCGCCACATTTTCAAAACTCCTCCACAGCGATCCCGGCTTCAACCCTCAGCGCATTCTCTCTGTCCAGTTCTGGCTCATTGGCTCCAAATACGATTCCACCGCGCAGATCGAAAGCTTCAACCGCGCCGCCGTTCAGAGCCTCGAGGCTCTCCCCGGCGTCGATGCCGCCGCCATCATTGCCGCTGGGCTGCCGCTCGAGCGCGGCGGAAACAACGGCGTGCGCATGCCCAATTCCACGAATTGGGACAGCACGGACTACCGGGAAATCACTCCCGGCTTTTTCCGTGCCATGGGCATTCCCCTGCGATCGGGCCGTGCATTTTCCGAGTCCGATTCGGAAACCGCCAGTAAGGTCGTAATCATCAATGAAGCGTTTGCGGGCGAGCACTTTTCAGGGCGCAGCCCGCTCGGTGAGCGCATTTTCCTAGGCGAGGATCCGTCCGAAATCGTTGGCGTGGTCGGTGACGTAAAGTCTTACCTCGATCAGCCGGCACCTCCCACCACCTTTATTCCCGCCGCGCAAGCTTCCTACAGGACGTCAAAAGTGTTTGAAGGTTGGTTTCCGAGGAGCATCATCCTCCGCGCCAGTGTCGACCCAGCAAGCCTCAGCCGCGCCGTGCGCGCCGCCGTTGCCGCCGTCGATCCCATCGTCCCGACAGGCTCCGTCCGCACCATGGATCAGGTGCTCTCCCACTCGCTCGCGCTCCGCAATTTCATGATGTTTCTTCTCAGTCTTTTCGCCGCGCTGGCTCTGACTCTGGCAACCGTTGGCATCTACGGAGTTATCTCCTACGCAGTTTCACAGCGCACGCGCGAGATCGGTGTGCGCATGGCGCTCGGAGCTCACCGAAGCGATGTGCTGCAGCTCATCTTGGGAGAAGGTTTAAAGCTGGTCCTCGCTGGCGCAGCGCTTGGCATCCTCTTCGCGCTGATCGCGACAAGATTTATCGCAACTATGATCTACGGCGTCAGCGCCACGGACCCGCTGATCTTCCTCTCTGTCATCACGCTTCTTGTCGTGGTGTCTCTTGCGGCGTGCTACGTTCCAGCCCGCCGCGCCATGCGCGTCGATCCCATCGTCGCCCTGCGCTACGAATAATCGCGAATGTGCCACACAAACTTTTAAGCCAGGGAGTTTTTGGGAATGGTGGGCCTGGGTGGACTTGAACCACCGACCTCGCCCTTATCAGGGGCTGAGTTGACCGAGGATAGCGCAATGACTCAAAAATCCGCGGGAAGAACGGTGAATGGAATCGGAGGACACTGCTCACCTGTCTTGGTGCCAATCCAAAACACCACACTTAAGGCGACAACTTCACCTTTGGGTAGGGATTAGGAATGCTCCCGGTATTCTCTCATCCAACGTCGCAAGAATTGCGCTCTTCGCCTTGGCGAGTTGTGCCAGATGGCCGTCGGTAGTTTGCCTTGCAGTCTTGACCCAAGCTGGAATGTGCGAGACATCATGATCGTCGGGGATGAAAGTGAACTTCAGGGAATTTCCTGTTTTAAGGCGGAGTAATAGGGTGCGTGCGTGGGCGATGGTGAATCCATACTGCGGTGCCTGTGCGAGGACCCTGACGAAGCCAAGTTCCGTAATCGAACAAGTTGCCAGTTCCGGAACTCCCCTTGAGGCCAGAGTGTGCACCCAGCTGGCGACGCGCTTGTGGAATTCGTGCTGGAGGAAACCCAACGCAACGAGACCGTTCACGTCGAGGAGATACTTCATGGGAAGTCGGATAAAATCTCATAGACCTGTTTGCTGCTCAAGAGTTGAGCGTCTGGACCCGCACTCAGAACCGGAAGGCCGGTAATGGGGTCAACGACAATACTTACCTTCCGTGCGCGCGCGCTTCGTGGCGTCAACACAATGCGCCCACCCTCCACCTTTGCGTCGAGTGGGTCTCCCGTCCGGAGGCCAAGTTTGCGGCGAATCGGACCGGGAAGAACGACCTGACCTTTCGTTGAAACCTTAGTTTCCATGGTAAGACAATCTTACCATATTCCTGGTAACAACTCCTACGCCTGATTGGTCCTGATTGGTGCGACGTCGGACCGACCCTCAAATGCGCGCCTCCGATAAAGCTCGGGAGATTCGGGAGGGGTTGTGGAGCACGAACATTCACGACATTCATGCCGGCACGGGGTGCAGGCCGCGGATTTACTATTTAACCGAGATTCCGGGCCCTGGGTTATATCCACGGACCGAGCCACCTCGGAACGCGCCATTAGCACGGCCGCGCGAACTTCTTGTGCCTACAGGTTTGCCTTGGCAAGTCGACGCAGGAAACCGTCCTTGGCGGCGTGTACTTGCCGGATCTTCTCCAGCGCCGCTTGAAATCCGGCTGTCTGGCCACGGCAGACGGCGAGGTCATGCAGGTCGGTTAGCAAACTGACCGCTCTGTCGTAATCTTTGGGCTGCCGCGTCTGGACATGCGCCGCAACCTGTTTCCAGATTTCCGGTTGGCGTCGTCCCAATTGATCGAGATACCGCGCCCGGTTTGCTAGGTCTTCCGCTCTGCGTTTTGCCGCTTCCGCTGTGCGCTGTTCGTTCAGCAACCGGGCTCTCTCTTTCGCGCGCGTCTGAGCCGCTGCCAGGAGATCGCCTGCCTTACGCCGTTCGTTTGCAGCGAGCGCGTCGGAAGTCTGCTGTAAGTTCGTACGTCGAAAACGCCGCGCCAGGTCGTTTCGCCAGCGCTCGGCCTGATCGACGGCCGCAGTGATGAGCAACTCGTTCTTATCCTTTTCCGGCAGGCCCCGAATCCATGCGGACAGCTCTCTACGACTCGGTCCGGCGGCGAGCGGTTTTGAAGCCTGTGCTGCAACCTCGACGAGGTCCTCATCGATTTTGAGGAATTCGATCAGCGCATGTAGCGGACCGGATAACTCTTCCAAGCCTGCAGGCACGGGAGGTTCCAGCTTATCTTCATCAAGTTCGCCATCCTGCGCACAGCGAAGCCAGCCGAGATAAAGGCATCGGAGGTCGCCGCGAAGCAAGTCTGAGCGCAGAGGCATCAGGGAGGCCATCCATCCGGTCCCGTCGTCCTCACCATCCCACTCCGACTCGAATCCAAATTCAACGATCACGGATGTGGCGGTTTTTCGTACCCGCAGGGACTCGCCAGTCACCATGGCCTTGAGCAACCTGTAGTCGACCGATCCCTGCGGGAGGCGAATATAAAACTCATGCGTCCCCCAGTTCGCGACGTAGACAAAAGCGTCGAAATACTTCTCCAGCAGCTTGCTTGGATTGGCTTTCAGGTCTCCCCATTCGTAGTGGTTCGTGAAGCTCGTGGCAGTAATTGCGGCCCGCGTGGAGATGGAACGTAGTGCGGCCATCTCCTTTCTCGTCAGCGGACGGTCTAGAGCACGGAAATCGTAGTACTGATATTCGCTCACCACTCCCCTCGGCACCAGTGGCGATAAGCTGCAATCCATCCCACGCCTCCCGGAGTCGGCGTTGGCAAAGGCAAGTCCAGGATTGGGATCTTCTGCCGCGTTTTGCCTCGGCGGCAAATGCCAACAATTTGGCCATCTGGTGTCATGTCGACCTTCTCCACGTCAGCGTCGACGCCAAGGATCTTCACAGAAAACGGCAACGCCAGATGCTCCTCAATCATCGTGAGGAACCCGGCTGCTTGTTCTTCTTCGGTGTAAGCATCCAACACCGCTTCTTCGATCAGTTCCATCAGCTTAGCCCTGCTGAGTGAAGGGACATTTGTCCCAGGTCTTCCTTTCAGCTTCCGCAGATGCAGAACCGCCGGGCGACTGTTCCGTCTCGTCATATTTCTCCGTTGATCGAAGGCTCTTTGATGCTCAAGCAAGCGCTGCACCTCAGCAAGAGCCGCCCGCAGATCCATGAGCTTGGGATCAAATTCGTTCACGAGCCATCGTCGCCGTCTACCATCTGTCACTGGTCCAGGAATAATCTCACAGTTTGCGGACCTGTTGTTGTTGCCCCGTAGGCACCGTCTATTAGGTGCCCGGCACGTGGCACGGCAGCGAGTGGCTGACTGCGGGGCGCTTGTTCGCAAGAAAGCTCTCCAGTCATCCCAACTTATCCCGTCTCTTGGAGGGACGGTGAAGAACTCCTTCCCGAGCCGCCCGTCACACGTCTGGTTGGTCTGGTCAACTCTTCAAGCCGGCAGAGGGTTGGCTTTCTAGTGGCATTATTGCCCCAGCGTTGGGGCTGGATGGCGCCGACCTCGGCCTATGCGAAGATTTGGCAAATTTTTGGCAAAATAGTTTTTTGACAAATTCTCCTATGAGGGGAAAGTGAGAATGGCCGCCTATTTATTGGTGATTTATGGTGGGCCTGGGTGGACTTGAACCACCGACCTCGCCCTTATCAGTATTGAGGTCTTTGCTCCCAGAGTATTATTCTTCGCGATATCGGATGCGGTCCGGCTCGACAATCCAAAGCTGATGCTTTGGCGAGAATTGCAGCAACGCGGGGACCAGGCGCTTCAAGAGAGCAACAAGCGTTGGCTTGTCCTGGGACTTAGAGCGAAAGACCACGATTCCCGGATGGGATTTTGGCGGGTATGCTTGGACATTCGCGAAGTCTAGGTCCAGCGTCATCAACACACGATCTTCCGCGCGGCAACGCTCGGAGAGCACCGAATCGCCAGCACCAGAAAGTTTCTCGTCGGAGACCGTATCTGCTTCGAAGCCTGCCTCGCGTAGGATCGGCGCGTATTCTGTTGGAAGATTTTCGTCGACTTTAAACTTCAAGCTTTGATTTCCAGCGGCAAATCCACAGTGCCCTCGCGGGTCAACTCAGCCGCGTACGCCAATGCCGCATCGATATCGGGGTCTGTCAGCACCGGGTAGCTCCGCAATATCTCTTCGCGCGGTACACCTGCCGCAACGTTATCCACTATAACGGACACTAAGACGCGTGTTCCGCGGATACACGTTCGGCCGTGGCAGACGGCCGGGTTTACGCTGACTCGCTCGCGCCAATTTTGCATACGTTTATTCTAACCAGATTCAACCCCCAACGCCATCGTCGCCGCCATAGCAGTTTGTATGTCTTCTGCTCTTTAGGAAAGACCGCAACCGGCTCGCAGACGGAGTCGAGGGGCATTTTTCAGTCCTCCGTTTCTACTTTCAAACTCGCCGGTGGTCGAATCCACGCGATGTCAGCTCGTCACGGGCTGCGAGGACCTGATCAATCTCGTAGTCCTCGGCGGGAAATGCCTCGCCGGTGATGCAAGTGAAACACGCGTATCCCGCCGAAACGGACCCGACAACCCAGATGGGTGCCCCGCAGGAGCAACGCGCTCCTGCCAAGGCGTCAGAAACGCAACTGCGCAAACGTGCGAGCAGCTCCTTGGGATTCTCGTCAGGGTTAGCCTTCACGTGCAGCTGGACGTACTTCCCGATTCCGATCGGTACGAAACCCATCCCCCTGCTCCCCTCACCCGTGTGCGGCTACCTGTACGGAAGGTCGTGCGCCCCGAGCCAGTCGCGTGCGATTTCTGCCAGCGCTTCCTCGCGGAAGCGATACCAACCTTTTTCTATGCCCAGGCGCCGGATCACACTCCGAAACATCCGAAAGGCGCCTGCCCCATGAATAGCCTCCAGCAGTTCCTGCCGCACCTGTTTGCTATGCTGCGCCTCTGCGAATTCATTCATAATAGACCACTCATGAATCCTGAAGCGGTCCGGCAACTGCAGGCAGCGCCTGCTCGCCAGCATGGCGCGGACCTTCCGCACCATCTCGCGCTGCCATTCAGGGAGATTGTCTTGAGATTCCTCCGGCTCTTCTGCCAGACGCCGTACTTCCTCTGTTGCAGTGACGGTCTCGCCCTGCATCTCCAGTGTCTCGATGACCTCATCGATTCAGCGGGATGCAGAACAACCACTTCAATGCAGAAGACAACGGTTGGACCTAGGCATAGACCGATTGTCGCGCTAAACTGCACCTCGGGGAATATCCCGGCAAGGCCAATGCCAGCTAGCAAGACAGCCACCAGATACCACTCCCACCCGTCGAGCAAGCCCCGGTTGTTAAAGCCGAATCGTTGAAACAGAAAACTGCCGATGAGGACACCGCAAGCAATCGCCAGAGCCTGCATCTGCGGCGCTGCAACAATCCTTTGTCCTTCTTTGCGAATACCGAATAGTCTTCCTAGACGGCCTGCAACTAGGCCACCTGCCGCACCACAAGGGACACTTAATGCTTGGCCGACGACATATGGCCATGCTCCAAGTTGGCCCCGAGTTAGACCAAATTCGATGAGTATAGCGACAACACCAACTAGAGCTCCGTGCAAGACGAAGCTTGCATCAACGCGTTGCCCAACCCAAAAAGCGAACAGGAAGCAGGCCAGCATGGATGCCAGTGGCGAGGCGTAGCGGGACGAGTGCTGTTCGAAGAAAATGGAATTCGCAAGGACGAAAGTCCAGACAGATCCTACGGCTAAGAATCCACCGATTAGAATGCGCCCCCAATGGATTTTGGGGAAGGTAACCATGCGCAATCTCCTTGTTCAGCCCATCAATGGAAGGAAGAGCGTAGCGCTAATCATAACCTGGTAAACGCAGCCGTAACCGGACAACTGAAATCGGTCCAAAACCACTTGTCCGCACGACTAACCGGGAGTTAGCCACCTACTACCAGGCAGGGTCTAAAACTAATGGGCGGGGGTTGCCCAGGTGTTGTCTCCAAGCGATCAGGGAATCACGTTTTTCCATGTGTACCAATTTGAACAGAACTCCCTGGGGTTCGATGCCATCATAGCGGGGGATAGCTATGCTGACTAAGTATGAGGAGTTCCGGGACGACAGATTAGCCGATGTCAATAAGGAAATGGCGATCCCGCGAATGGCTCAATCCGCGCGGCATGCAATACTCCAGCAGAATCGGAGGCCCATTCAACTCGTGAGGTCCAACATAGACGCTCCTCCCAGAATTTCATTCAATTTCGCCGGAGTGGTCGCACTAAATGAAAGCTTCGCAACGGGAGAAACTATTTTCTCTGAGGGCGATACCGCCAAGACGCTCATGTACATTCGAAGAGGTTTCGTGAAACTCTCCGCGATCTCCAAGACCTACAGAGAGGCCATTGTCGACATCCTAGGGCCAGGCGAATTTCTTGGTGAAGGGTGCCTTGGAAGTCAGAAGATTCGTATGCGAACCGCCACCGCGATTATCCCCACGGCTCTACAAGTCATTAAAAGAAACGAGATGATCCGAGCGCTCCACACTGACCATGCGCTCTCCTACTGCTTTCTGTCTTATCTGATTTCGCGCAATATTCAGCTCGAAGAGGATTTTGTCGATGTTAGTTGCTTTGGATGAACACGAGAATCACACAGCAGTTGGTGCGCGAGTGATTTGGCTAATGGGGGTTTCTTGTGGCTCCCGGGTGCTCGGCACAAACATGGGAGACGAACTCCTTGTCGCGTTCCTCTCGAAACTTCGTCTTCATCTCGTCAACAGTTTTGCCAACGAGCGGCGATGAAGCGTTAAAAACCCATGCGCATTCCGTGCAAGCCCATCCCTGAAAATTCGGTCTTTCGACCCAAACCAGTTTGCGGCGCATCGGCCCCATGGCCACCTTGCGATTCGGTGTGGTTCTGCTCCGGAAAATGACCGTGTAGCATTGGTCTTTGGCGGCACTGCCACGACAAGAACCGCTCTCTTCCTTGCGCCGAGAGAGGTCCTGCGCGAGTCACCGCTTTTGAACGCACATCAAAAACCGAAGTGGATTCAAAAGGGCTGAAGATTACCGAGAGTAAAGGGCTACTGTCTGTGGGATATCCAACACTGGCGGGAATTGCTATTTCAAACCCAGGTCATCCTCGAACTGTTGAATGACACCGTAGCACTCACAAGCGGATTTTTCGAGTTTCCTGCGGTTCACAATCTTCACTGCGCCTCGCACGTAATCTATGATTTCCTTTTTTTGCAGCACCGCCGCTGCCAGGCTCACCGTGGACCGGTCGGTACCCATCATGGTCGCAATGAAATCGTGGGTGATCGGTAGTACTTGGTGGGCCTGGGTGGACTTGAACCACCGACCTCGCCCTTATCAGGATTGAGGTCGTTGGTCCAGCAAATAGCCGTCATCGCGGCCATTGAATCTCATCGATCAGGGATTTCTACCTCCGTATAGGTACCCGGCTCTGAGGCAGCGATCGCGGCCACGACCCGATCGATATACAGCCGTACGACCGGCCATCGTGAATTGCCGAGAACCACGATCGCAAATGGCTCGGTCCGCGAGATTTTGTTGGTAGCGGATGTTCTTGTCGGTAGTCAGGAAGATCTCGAAGGCGGCTTCTTCCGCGGCTCTTAGGAGTTCACCATTGCTTAGCGTATCCCAACCAAGATCTTTCGTCTTTTTGACTATGTGGTCCTTGAGGAATGAGCGGAGAGGAGCAGGAGTGCCGTGGTCAAAGAGAATAAGCATTTAGTGGTGCGCTGGAGTTTCCAAACTGCGCGCAGCAAAGTCCAGCACCGTCGCGACTTGTTCGCGGGTGAGGTCGAACCATTCGATGATCTCTTCTATACTGGCTCCCGCTTCGAGATTCTCGAAAACCGTAGCGACCGGCATCCGTGTACCACGGAAGACCCACGCCCCGCTTACCTTTCCAGGTATGCTCTCGACAGCCGGGCATTGTGACCAATCCAGCGCCGCCATAACAAGCTCCTTCGAGCTATCGTACACCAGACAAGGTAACGGGTGATAGGCAGAGGTTACGTCGTCGGAGCCCCTTTTCCTTCTCCATCTTTCCATCGTGACGAAGGTATCGCTGTCGAACAAGATCACGTTAACAAACTCAGCGGCTCGGGAAGTTCGTTGCATAAAACAGTCCAGAGAAGTACTGGCAGCGTCGTGGATCTTTCTGTCACTGTTTCAAGTACCGAAGGGCAATACATCCTGATTTCTTGAAAATGTGTGACTCAACAAGTCTTAATTGTAATTTCTCCTGTAGACTCACACCCTCTAACAACCGTCTCCCTTCTCCTGCAAGGATTGGCGCAACGACAAAATGATATTCATCAACCAGGCCAAGCTCTATAAGTTGTGACGGGATATCCACGCCGCCGACCAAAATGTTTTTGCCCTGTTCTTGCTTCAGTTTAAGTATTTCGTCGCGAAGGTTTGTGCGAACAATTCTCGTATTTTCATCTTCAGCGCTGGCCAACGATCGTGAAAAAACAATCTTCTTCTTGGAGACAAAGGTTTGAGCAAATTCGATATCCGCTTTTGTCTCGGACTGGCTTTTTGCAATATCAGGCCAATAAGGAACCATCAATTGGTAGGTCTTACGCCCATAAACGAGCAGGCCAGCATCTCGGACGAGTTGCGCGCCGTAGCCAAGTACTTCTTCATCGGGAACCATTTTGGTGTGGTCGCAGCAGCCATCGATGGTGACGTTGATTGTGTAGATCAGCTTTCTCATTGATTGTCCTGATTTCCCGTATTGTCTTTCGTTGTTCTGCCACGTACTCTAGCTGGGTTTCGGTTGTTCCGCTAACGGGAAAGTGGCGATATATGTCGGAAAAGGGTCAATCTCGTAAATCCATGTTCTCAGCCCTGAAGAATATGGAAGAACTGCGCCGCCTCTACGACAGCGATACGCCAGTGCTGGCCTATGAGTTCAAGAGGCGGATGGTCGAGGGCTGGACGCCAGAGCACAGTCACCACCGCGGGCAACTCGTCGCACTGACCCAGGGGTTCCTCATCGTAGAAACAGGAAACGAACGATGGATGTTTCCCTCCCAGCGTTGCGCATGGACTCCACCAAATTGTAAGCACGCGGCGCGTTCTGTCGGAGGCGCTGCTGGCTCGATGGTCGACTTGTCTCCGGAGATGTGCCGCGGACTACCCAAGACGCCCTGCATGTTCAACTCATCGGAGCTATTGTTCGCCATAGTTCATCGTATGGTGGGTTGGGACCTCCGCCAACCGCTCAACACGGCGAAGAAGCACTTAATCACAACGCTTCGTGATGAGATTCGACAGCCTGACCAGCAGCCCTTGCGTTTGACCATACCAAGAGAAGAAAGACTAGCCAGAGTTGCAGATGCTCTGCTGGATGATGTTGGGGATGACCGCACGCTGGACGCTTGGGCGCATGTTGCCGGAATGGCCCGCCGTACTTTCATGCGTGCGTTTTCGGCTCAGGCAGGTATGTCATTTGGCCGTTGGCGACAGCAGGCGCGGTTGTTTGCTGCCCTTGAGATGCTGGCACAAAGGAAATCTGTCACGGAGGTGGCTATCGTAGTCGGTTACGACAGCGTAAGTGCCTTCATTGAAATGTTTCGGACGATGCTGGGAACCACACCACAGACATACTTTCGAGGCAGGCGTTCGTTCGTGGCCACGCGGTAGAGCCATGGGCGCAACGGCGCGCTTTCCTTGACGCTGTCGAGATACCGCCAGGCACGAAGCAACGTCTCCTGCACCGCGTCCTCGGGGTCCGGCAAGGAGCCGAGCATGCGGTAACAGTGGACCAGCAGTTCGCGGCGATGACGCTCGACATTGCTACCGAACTCATTCACTGCGTACCTCCGTTCCATCGACGCCGACGGATCGGCGTCGATTCTTACTTGTAATACCGGAGCGGGGTCAAAAACTCATCGCGCAGTAGCATTCGGAGTTTTCCCGAACGTCTAAGCGGACCGGTCATTGCTAAATGGCAGCTTATATCATCGGAATGCAAAAGATTGTGTCACTCGCTTCTCAAAGAAAACGAGTTGCTGCACCAAGGGCTGAGCCCGATGGAGCTTCCGTCGGCTACTGACCGATAAGTCGGCGATTCGTTGAAAAGACCCCTGGCAGCAAGGATTTCTTGAGTTCCTTCAGGATGACGGGCTATTCGGAAGCTGAGCCACTTTATGACCAGATGGTCATAAGTCTCCTTCTCGGAGATCTAGGCCGTTTAGTACGGGCGAACACCCTTGTGTTGATTGAAATCTGATGGGCATTTACCGCATGGTTCTGGCAATCGGGGGCGGTGTAACGCGGAATTAAGCGAGGAACCACCGGAATTCTTGCTGAACACTTGCTGAACAATAAACTGCAAATGAGCGCTTGTGGCGCAACTGAGGGGCTTGTAACGTTAACAAAACAATTGAAAATCGGTCCGTGCGAACAGGTCAGGGTGAATTAGCAAACCGCCGCCGGATGTTGGCGAACGCCGCGGACCGCTCAGAACTTCTTGCTTCCATGCGGAACGCCCCGAACAATGGCCGACTAGGTCAAAGCGAGATTTGGCAAAGTTTGGCAAAATGGATTTTTATGACAATTCCCCCGACCGGGAGAGAACGTGGATCACCGCGTAATTATTGGTTGAAATTGGCGGGAGCGATGGGACTCGAACCCGCGACCTCCTGCGTGACAGGCAGGCGTTCTAACCAACTGAACTACGCCCCCGCAAACTGACTAAAAATGACTTCCCGCTCCTTCCACAGCCGTGCAGTGTCTTGCACTGCCTTGCACGTCTTTCGACATGACAAGCGAGCAATCTCGACAACGCCTAGCCGACTTTGGATGTTTCATGCGGGTCGCGCATCGGAACGCCCCGGATTACGGGATCTACGGCCTACTCGACTTTTGGCAAATTTTTGGCAAAACGGTTTTTTGATGACAAGTCCCCTGGAAGGGGAAAGTGAGAATTGCCTTGTATTTATTGGTGATTTGAATGGTGGGCCTGGGTGGACTTGAACCACCGACCTCGCCCTTATCAGGGGCGCGCTCTAGCCACCTGAGCTACAGGCCCTTCCTACAACGCAGGGAAATAGTTTAGCACGACGCGGCGCTTGCACAAGACGCGGTCCCTTGCGAATGCGAACTGCCGTTCCGAACTCCCATCGTATGGCTCTCCGCAGGTCATTTTACTGCACGAACCCCACATTCGGTGGCTGCCCGCTCCCCTCCGGAGCTTCTTTGATTGGGCCGAACTGCGCTTCGTAGCGTGAGATATTTTCTCCAA
>DATFZQ010000094.1:0-21353 GCA_035314345.1 Candidatus Acidiferrum sp. | reverse complement strand
GCCGTGAATCAAGGGACTCTGTATCCCGTGCTATTGAAGTTGGAGCAAGAAGGCGCGATCGAATCCGAGTGGGGCGCCTCGGAGAATAATCGTAGGGCGCGCTTCTATAGCCTGACACGGCAAGGACGAAAGCACTTACAGGTTGAAACGCAGGATTGGCAGCAAACGGCAGCAATCATTGGGCGGTTCTTCGAAGTAAAACCGGAGGATTTGTCATGAAAACTCTGAGGCGGTTTTTCACCCGTCTATTCAACTCGGCGGCAAAGCGGGCACAAGAAGAGCGATTGCGAGAGGAAATTGCGGAACACATCACCCGGCAAACCGCCGAAAATCTTCGCGCCGGTTTACCGCCCATTGAGGCACGACGCCAAGCCATGCTTAAGTTTGGCGGCGTGGAGGCGATGAAAGAAGACTATCGAGCCGAGCGCGGAATGCTATTGATCGAGAATTTGGTGCGGGATATCCGCTTCGCCCTGCGCATGTTACGCAAATCTCCCGGTTTTACCGCTGTGGCCGTTGCGACGCTGGCATTGGGTATCGGCGCAAACGCCGTGGTTTTTGGTATTTTGAATGCGCTGATCCTGCGCCCATTGAATGTACCTCAAGCGGAGAGTCTTTACGGAATCGAGCGCGGGAACGATAAGGCCGTGAATCACTCGTACCCCGACTATCTCGATCTGCGCGATCGCAACCGCAGTTTTGAGGATCTGGCTGCTTATAACGTCACTTCGGTAGGTCTGGATACCGGCAACAATCCGTCCGCGGCTTGGATCCTCGAAACTACCGGGAACTACTTCGATGCATTAGGCATTCATCCGTATCTCGGACGTTTCTTTCACGCTGCCGATGAGCATGGCCCAAACAGCGCTCCTTATATCGTCCTCACCTACGCGTATTGGCACAGTCATTTTCAGGATGATCGCGGCGTGGTCGGCCGTGTCGTTCAGCTGAACAAGCATCCTTTTACCATTCTGGGCGTAGCACCGCTAGAGTTCCGGGGAACATTGCTGATTGTTTTTCCCGACTTCTGGGTGCCGCTAGTGAACCAGGAACAGGTCGAGGGTATGAACGTTTTGGATGCGCGCGGGAACCGCGGACTTTTGATGGTTTTGGGGCATTTGAAGGCGGGAGTCACTCCAGCACAGGCGGTCGCCGATCTCAACTCCATTGGCTCGTATCTGGAAAAGACGTATCCAAAAGACGACGGCCAAATGACCTTTTCTTTGGCGCGTCCAGGACTTGCCGGCGACTGGCTTGGCGATCCGATGCGGGCTTTCCTCACAGGATTGATGCTGCTGGCGGGATTAATTCTGCTGGCCGCATGTGCCAACCTGGGCAGCCTGTTTGCCGCACGCGCCGCTGATCGTTCCCGGGAAGTGGCTTTGCGACTCGCGCTTGGATCAAGCCGGATGCGAATTCTGCGGCAACTCTTTACCGAAGCCGTTCTGATCTCTTTGATCGGAGGCGCTATTGGTCTATGGGGCAGCGTTGAATTGTTACGCGCGCTGAGTGTTTGGCAGCCGCTCCCAACAGCCCCTCTCCAAGTACCTGTAAACCCAGACGCTAACGTTTATGCAGCCGCATTGCTGTTGAGTCTGGCGAGTGGACTCCTCTTTGGCGCGGTCCCGGTAAGGCAGGTGCTTCGCACGGATCCATATCAGGTCATGAAGTCGGGATCAACCCGCACAGTGGGGCGGTGGATCACTGTCCGGGACCTGTTGCTCGTGGTGCAGATTGCTATCTGCGCGGTGCTGGTGACTTCTTCTCTGGTCGCTGTGCGCGGGCTGGCGCGATCACTCCACACCAGTTTCGGTTTTGAGCCGCACAATGCCCTGCTGGTCGAGACAGCTCTGAGCATGGCAGGTTATAGCGGCGACACAGCGCCCGCAATGCAAAAGCGCATGATCGAAGCTTTGGAGACCATTCCCGGCGTAAAGACTGTGGGATTGGTCGATCGGCTACCGTTGTATTACGGCGCGAACGGCACGCATGTCTTTACCGACAAGACTTCCGATCTGCAGCCATCAAATGCCGCCGCCGAAACCGTTATCTACAACATATCTCCAGAATACTTCGATGCGGCCCAGACAACTCTATTGGCGGGTAGGCCCTTGTCCTGGCATGACGACAAAACCGCGCCACCCGTTGCCGTAGTCAATCGGGAGTTTGCCAGCAAGATCTTTGGCTCCGCAACAAACGCATTGGGCGGATACTTCAAGAGGCGGGATGGAACCCGCATACAGGTCGTAGGCATTGTGGAAGACGGAAAATATGGAAGCCTCGCCGAAGATCCTCAGGCGGCGATGTTTCTCCCCTTCCTGCAATCGCCTGCGGGTCAGATGTGTCTGGTGGTGCGCTCCAACGGCGATTCGCCGCAACTAGCCGCAGCCATCAAGAGTGCCGTAACGCAACTGGATGCAGGGCTGCCCTTTAGCATCCGAACCTGGAACCAGGAACTAGAGAGCGCTCTGTTTCCTTCGCGGATGGCGACACTGTCGCTGGGTGTTCTGGGCGCGATGGGCGCGATGCTGTCGATCACCGGCATCTTTGGAATGGCCGCGTACTCGGTCAGCAAGCGGCTGCGGGAGCTGGGAATTCGTATGGCCCTCGGCGCGCAGCCCAGAGAAGTGTTACAGGCAGCGTTGGGACGAGCAGTCAAATTGCTGTCTTTTGGTTCAGCGGCAGGGTTGTTGCTCGGAATTCTGGCGAGCCGAGTACTGGCTTCCATCGTGTATCAGGCAACTCCCCGCGATCCGCTGGTATTGACTGGTGTTGTTCTAGCGATGTCATTGCTGGGGCTACTGGCTACGTGGATTCCCGCGCAACGCGCGCTCTCGATTGATCCTATGATCCTGCTTCGCGAGGAGTGAATCGGCTTGACTGAAAAGCTTATCGTCGGGCTAGGACCGAAGCTCCTTAAGTCGCATTGCCGGACTTGTCGCTTCTAGGGGATTCCTCCTCCGATAAACACCTTGTTATGTGTCCAGAAAACGAGTACCAAAAAGCTCTTGTGCCGCTGGCCCCCGCAACCTAGAATTGCCAGCCGCCGGAGCGAATGGTATGTGCACAGAACTCGACGCATTGAAACGCGAAGCGGTCCACGTGTCCCGCGAGGTGAGGAAAATTCGCCGCTCCAGAGATTTGTCATTTTACGAAGATGCCGAACTCAATGGCAAAAAACACAAAAGCATCAACGCTGTGATTAGGCACTTGCTCGTGGGGCATGAGGGAAGACCGTGCCCCGCTGGGGACAGGCCCATCGTAAGCCAGACTGAGGTTCGAAGGTAAAGGCGAGGCGCGGCATTAATCAGGTTTCGTGAGACAAACGAGGCTGGCCTTTTGGCGCCTCGGTAGTGAACTGCCCGTCCAGTCACTGTGAAACCGTTCCCTAACTCATGCGACAGAAAGCATTCCTACTGGCCGTCAATTGTCTAATGAGAAGGGGCCGCCAACAATGGGGCCGGGTACGAGCGGAACAATCTCGTTGTGGCAACCGATGCAAGCGAGTGAACTGTTCTCAGGTTCGCCCATCAAACCAATTTGTAGAATCATTTTCTCACCACATTGCGGGCATTCGATCTGCAGGGTATATTGCGAGACTCGTATAAGTTCCGAATCTGTTCCAGGCATCAAGCCTCCCAAAACTTCTCGTTCAATTGTTCTGAGTCCCTGGAAAGCCTAGGTCACTAGCGCAGCAGTCAGTCTAGATGTTCAATATTGAACACCCGAAGCACATGCGTCGGCCACACGAGCACGACCAGCCACCAATAGAACTCTTCACGGACTTGTGGGACAAGAGA
This sequence comes from Candidatus Acidiferrum sp., assembly GCA_035314345.1. Classification (GTDB taxonomy): domain Bacteria; phylum Acidobacteriota; class Terriglobia; order Acidiferrales; family UBA7541; genus Acidiferrum. Next base: position 17,553 of record DATFZQ010000094.1, on the reverse strand, counting down.
CGGCACATTTTTGCGTTCCGGCGCGCGGAATCTACCTGTCAGATAGTTACGTTTATCACGCATGTGGGTTATGTCCGAGTGGCCCGTGATCCACCGGGCGATGACGGCGCAGCGCGCAGCTGATGGCGGTACGGCTCCTAATCCTGTTCACCGAGAGTTTGGACGTACGTTTTGCCGTACGGATAGAAGAGTTCCTTGCGGCCTTGCTGCCACGCCGCTTTGAGTTCGGGCGTTGTAATGTCCCAGTCCGGCCGGCATTTCTTGGTAACGGCGCGCAGGTCCTGGCGGAGATCTTCCAGGGTTGGCCGGCCGAAGAACCAATAGCCGTTGTAGATTTTATAAATGACAAGACCGGGCTCGAGAACAATCACGTGGGGGATCATAGGATTGTGGGCAGGATCAGTGTATTCAGCAATGTCGAGATCTTTTTGGACGATGCGCCCCGTGTCGGAGAGAAAAGGCCAGTGGGCGCCGACGCCGGTACGATATTCATTCGTCTCGGTGATACTGTCGGTGCTAATTGTGACGAGCCTGCAATAGGCAACTTCGAGTTCGCGATGGAGTTGAACAAGCAGTTCAGCTTGCCGGCGGTCTTTGGGGCAGAAACCTCCGCGGCTGAGGACGAGAACCATGGGATGTGGCCCTTGCAATTCGGAGAGCTTCCGGCGTTTCGCAGTGTGATCGGAAAGCTCATAGTCGGGGAAGAACGCTCCTGGAACAATGTCAGATCGCATATTAAATCCTCGATAGTTGGATGCACGTCATCGGGTTAGGTCTCAGTGTTTAGTAGTCGGCGCTCTGATAGCAGCCTCAGCCCAAGTGCCACGCTAGGAATCCTCAGCGTGAAGAGCCGACAAAACCTCGGACCAATGCGGCGATCTCATCCGCAGCCGTGTCCAATGCGAAATGCCCTCCATCAACAATGTGCACTTCGGCCTTCGGCACGTCGCGGCGATAGGCTTCCGGCTCCGAAGGGTCGAACGAGAGCTCATACTTTCCCCAGATCACCAGCAGGCGCGGCTGCTTCTCACGCATCCACGCCTGCCATTTGCGGTAGGCATCCACGTTGGTGCGGTAGTCATAGAAGAGGTCGCTTTGAATGTCGGCCTGGCCGGACTGATTGAGAAAGTAAAATTCGTCGGTCCACAGATCCGGGTTATGGCGTTCCACGTTAGGATCGTTTCCGATATGGCGCATCCACGTCGTTGGTAACGACAAAAGATTTGTGCGAAGCGCGCTCTCATTGGCAGCGCGATCGGCCCAAAACGCCCGCCGTGTCTTCCAATTTGACCGCGAAACTTGGATGCGCTGTGCAGCTGAGTGATGCATTTTTTTAAAGAAAAATTTCTTTAGCGCGCCATGCCAGTTACAAACGAACGGTGGTAATGCGTGGGTAGTGATTAAACATTGCCGTCGGTTGACTTGCTACCTGCGTCCGCGACCTGCTCCTCCGAATACAGCCCGGCGCACCTTACCAACAGCGGGCCGTAATCGATACTGCGGTCACGAGGAAGCCACCCTCGGATGCGCGTCGACCGCAATATTCCAGCATCAAGTCGCCAGGAACATCACCGGTCTGCGCGAAGCGTGAACGGCTAAGGGAAGCCATTGCTACGCGATACCGCAAAGTGAAAGATCCCAAGTGCACTGGGGAGAAAACCTTTCTGATGAGAGTCGCGTTCATCCGCGAATCCTCCCGCAATTGACCTGGCGATTATTGTTTTATGTCGCTCGAAGAGCGAGTTCCGTCGGTGAGTGGCGAGAAGAGTATCACAATATGAACGCCCGGAGGAATCGCACCTGGTAAGTCGGATTAGCGGCAAACGGAGATCGATCCCCGAAAAAACGTTCGAAGGAGATACTTAAGAATGAGACCACTCTTGAGCAAGGCTCTCCGATTCAGAAACACATTCAGATAATGGACCGCCGCGGAGACGGGACCACTACTGGCGACACCTAAATTCGCGCGGCCTATTGTCCCGGCGCTTTCAAATGCGGGTCCAGCTCCGTCGCTTTCTGAAATTCTTTGGCCGATTCCTCCTTATTTCCTTTTCTTTGCAACGCTATGCCTAGCTGATAGTGCGCGGGAGCATAGGCCGGCAGCGATTGAATGGCCGCGCGGAACTGCGAAATCGCGCCATCCAGATCCCCTGCGTTCAATAGCTTGCGTCCGGAGTTTGTCGCGAACATCGCCGCCTGCTCACTCGACTTTTGTTTCAACAGCTCCATCCCCGTGCGGCTCTCTGCAGCGGCTCCGTCCGCGTCGCCGAGCTGCCGCAGCACGGCCCCCAGATTGGTGTGCGCTCCGGCAAAGTCCGGCTGCAAACGAATGGCTTCCCGCAACGCCGCGGCCGCAGGCTGCAAGTCGCCTTTTTGCTTCAAGACGGATCCCAGGGTGTAGTAAGCCTCCGCATAGTCGGGTTTCGCCTGGACCGCCGCGCGCAACTCCTCCGCTGCCGCCGCAAATTCCCCCTCTTGCCAAAGCGTCACCCCAAGTGTGTAGTGCGCATCCGCCAGCTTCGGATCGAGTTCTTCCGCCTTCTTGAATTCCGCAATCGCTTCGGGCAAGCGATCTTTCATCTTCAGTGCCAGGCCCAAATCGTAGTGAAACGCGGCGTCTTGTGGTGCGGATTTCAGAGCGGCCTGAAAATGCGCCACCGCCGCGTCGAAATCCGTCTTTTGCAAATAGGCGGCGCCCAAATTCCCTTCATACCCAGCGTCGTTCGGCTTCAGCTTAAGCGCCGTCTGAAACTCAAGAATACTGTTTCCCGCGTCGCCAATCTGCAGCAGAGAGAGACCCAAATCATTGTGCGCATCCGCACTCTCGGGCCTTATCTTCGCTACTTGCCGGAATGCCACGACCGCATCTTCTCCATTGCCGGAGCGCTGCAGCAGAATCCCTAAATGTTTTTGCGCATCAGCGTTGCTGGGATCCAGTCTTGCCGCGTACTGATATTCCTGTAACGCCGCGTCCGCCGCTCCTTTCGATTCGAGCGTTTGTCCCAGATAGTAGTGTGTTAGCGGATTATCAGGGTCGAGGCTGGCGGCCACGCGCAATTCGGACTCCGCTCCCTCGATGTCCTTTTGCTGTAAACGCAGCACACCAAGATGCAAATGAGCCTGCGCAAACTGCGGCTGAAGTTTCAGCGCCTCTGAAAACTCGGCTACCGCTTCTTCCATCTTCGATAGTTGGACCAGAACCGAACCAAGATCATCATGCAACTCCGGTCGGTTCGCTTCGATCGCAATCGCGCGCTCTAACTCCTCCCTGGCACCGGCGGAATCGCCAGCGTATGAGAGTGCTTGCCCCAGGATGTGGTGTGTCTCCGAATCCTCGGGAGCCAGCCGCAGCGCTTCGCGCGCCTCGCGCACCGCGCCTTGCATATCTCTCTTCTGCAATAGCGCGCGGGAAAGATTCATGTGCGCTTGCGCAAAATCAGGATTCAAGTTCACTGCGGCTTTGAACTCGGCAATGGCCGCTTCGGTTTCACCTTGCGCAAGCAAAACCCATCCGAGCGAGTTGTGCGGTTCGGGGCTTCGCGGAATCAATTTGACTGTTTTTTCAAAAGCCGCGCGCGCTCCCGCCAAATCCTGCCGCTTCAGCTTGTCCAGCCCTTGGCTGTAAAATGAATTTGCCGCGGCGGCGTCGACGCCCGAACTCGAGTTTTTCGTTTGCGCGCTTCCCCCCGCGCATACCAGGAGGTAGGCGAGCGCAAGTGCGCCAATTCTCAACGCAGTCCTCAACCCGCGCCCAAATTCGAATGTGCGCACATCAATTCTCGTAGAAGCTCCTAAGAACAACGCCCGCACGAAAAGTCCCGCTTCCAATTGCCAGACAGGCTCAGCCCGCGCTTCCTTCAGCGCTCCGCCTTGACCCTGCCCAACCTGCACCTTAGTATGCCAAGAGTTCATGATTTCCGGTCCGACTCATCGTTCGCTATTCCGTTTCAAAGCCTCCTGGATCCTGCTTGTTCTGCTTCTGCCTTTTTCTATTCTCTTCGCCACAGGCCAGCTCCCGAAAAGCAATCTGAAGCCTCTCGCCCATTTCACCGATATCGCGAAAAAAGCAGGCCTCACAGACCCTGTGATTTTCGGCGGCGTAAACACCAAGAAATACATCATTGAAACCACTGGAACGGGCGTCGCCATCTTCGACTACGACAACGACGGCTGGCCAGACATCTTCATCATTAACGGCACAAGTCTCGATGCTCCCGCCGCCGGAAAACTACCCACAAGCCATCTCTACCACAACAATCACGACGGCACCTTCACCGACGTCACGAAAAAAGCTGGCCTCACTCATACTGGCTGGGGCCAAGGCGTTTGCGTCGGCGACTACGACAACGATGGCAGCGAAGATCTTTACGTCACCTACTACGGAAAAAACATTCTTTATCACAACAACGGCGACGGCACCTTCACCGACGTGAGCGAAAAAGCTGGCGTCGCTGGCTCCGGCAAAACCTGGGGTAATGGTTGCGCGTTCGTCGACTACGACCGCGACGGCCACCTAGATCTAATGGTCGCCAACTACGTCGACTTCGATCTCTCCACCGCACCTGCTCCCGGTGAGCGCGCCTCCTGCATCTGGAAAGGCGTTCCTGTGATGTGCGGCCCGCAAGGACTACCCGCCGCAAAAAATACTCTCTATCACAATCGCGGCGACGGCACCTTTGAGGACGTCAGCGCAAAATCTCACATCGATGAAGCAGACGGCCACTATTCCCTGAGCGTCTCCACGCTCGACTACGACGACGACGGCTGGCCCGACATTTTCGTCGCCTGCGACAGCACCGCCAGCATTCTCTATCACAACAATCGCGACGGTACATTCACCGATGTAGCCATCACCGCCGGCGCGGCCTTCAACGAAGACGGCCATGCCCAAGCCGGCATGGGCTCAACCGTCGCCGACTTCAACGGCGACGGCAAGCTCGATATCTTCAAAACGAATTTCTCTGACGACACCGCCACTCTCTATCGCAACAACGGCAACGGCACCTTTGACGACGTTACCTATACCGCGGGCCTCGGCCTCAATACAAAATACCTCGGCTGGGGTGCGATGTTCTTCGACTTCGACAACGACGGATGGCCCGATCTTCTTCTAGTGAACGGCCACGTCTACCCGGAAGTCGACAGCCAGCATCTCGGCAGCACGTTCCAGGAACCGCGCATCCTTTATCACAACAACGGCAACGGCACCTTCACCGACATTTCCGCCGACGCCGGACCCGGCATCACCACTGTAAATTCTTCTCGCGGCCTGGCCATCGGCGATTTGTGGAACGAAGGCCGACTCTCTGCCGTCATCAGCAACATGAACGCTCCGCCAAGCCTACTCGTGAACGATGTTCGCACCAGCAATCACTGGATCACGTTTCATCTCGTCGGCGCCTCGCTGCCTGCAACTCCCGAGACCGGCGCGAAGCGTTCAAGCCGCGACGCCATCGGTGCCCGCATTATGATGAAAGCCGGCGCGCGCCTTTTCGTCGACGAAGTCCGTAGCGGCTCGAGTTACGATTCGAACAGCGACATGCGCGTCCACTTCGGCCTCGGCTCCGCCGCCAAGCTCGATTCCGTGCAAGTCCGCTGGCCCAGCGGCCTCGTGGAGCAATTTGAAAATCTCGCGGTAGATGTGATTCACACGCTAAAAGAAGGAGCCGGCGTCGCTGTCAAACCTTCGGCCAAAAAGTAGCTCGCAGCATTTTGCGCTGCGTACTAGAATCATCCCATTTAACGTGATGCCGCGATGAAACCGAAATCCAAGCCCAAACAAAAATCCAAGACTCAGCCCAAGCAAATCTCAAAATCATTCCACGCCACGCTCGAACGCCTGCGTTCGAATCTAGGCTGGATTGTCATTCGTATTCCGTTTAACGTCCAGAACACTTGGGGAACGCGTGGCATGTTTCGCGTGCAAGGCGAGATCAACGGCTTCGCGTTTCGAACTTCGCTCTTCCCCACGCGAAAGGGCGAACACTTTTTGCTCGTAAACAAGAAAATGCAGGCAGGCGCGTATGCGACTGCGGGCACAACTGCGGAATTTCTCCTCAAGCCCGATACCGCAGAACGCGTCGCAGTCGTTCCCGCCGAATTCAAGCGAATCCTCGCCGAAGACCGTTCGTTCCGCCGCTGGTTTGATGCGCTGAGCTATTCCATTCGCAAGTGGATTTCCGACTGGATCGTGCAGCCGAAGAGCCCCGCAGCCCGCGTCCGCCGCGCCGAGCAAGTCGCCGAACAGCTTTTCTCCGCCATGGAAGCCGAGCGCGAACTTCCGCCCGTGCTAAAGCTGGCTTTCACACGCGATCCTCGCGCCCTCGAAGGCTGGAACCTCATGTCGCCGTCGCATCGCCGCGGCCAGCTCATCGCCATCTTTTATTACCGCTCCCCCGATGCGCGCGCTCGCCGCATCGAAAAAGTAGTCGCGGAAGCTATCGCTCTCGCCGAGAAAAAGTCGAATAAATGAATTTCGGCTTCAGCCGTCCGCTATTTCAATACATCCGCGCCAGCTTTCGAGCACTGCGCATCTTGCGCGCTCGTCGCGCCCGACACTCCGATCGCCCCCACAATCTTCCCGTCCATGATAAGCGGAATTCCACCTTCGACCGGCACGACGCCCTTCAAAGCCAGAACACGCAGCCCATCTCCGCCAGCCGCAAGCGTATCTTGAAACGCTTTCGTCGGCCGCTTGAACAGCGCCGCGCACCTCGCCTTATCAATCGCCACATTCGCGCTGCCAATCTGCGTGTTATCCATCTTCTCGTAGTAAACGAGATTCCCCGCAGTATCCACAATCGCCACCGCCACGTTCCAATGATTCTTTTCCGCTTCCGCCAGCGCAGGAGCCGCCACCTTTCTGGCATTCTCCAGATTCACATTCGCGCCATAAGGATTTGGCATCTGCGCCCGCCCCATCGCCAACCCACAAAGCAAAATCATCCCTGCAACCGCCGGCCTCGCCACAGTTTTCCGCGACATCCTCTCTCCTCCTTTGGCTTCGAGAATCACAACCCCTCGCATCTTAATCTTCACGCGCCACTCTTCGCCCTTCACTCCTCGCGCTTTATCGACACATAAATCGGCCCCGCGCCCAGCATACTCACCAGAAACCAGCTAAAACGGCCAGCCCGGCTCGTCGTCTGAAATTTCAGATGATCCCCAGCCGCAACATCCAGCTCAACCGTCTTCCAATTCCAGGTATTGTCCACACGCAACCGGTGGTGTCCCGGCGTCGCTCGTATCGAGATCGTGTCCCCATAATACAATTCCCCAACGTTCTCTCCGTCCAGCTTCACGATGATTTGGCGCTGCTGCACATCCTCCGGCGATTTCCGCCGAATCGTGATGCTGGCCTGCTCGTCTGAGGACTCGGAACCCATCTATGCGCTCTCTCCCAGGCAATCGATGCTACGCCTCCCTGCATCCCTCCAACAAAAATTCTGCCAAATTCCGCCCGCCTCTTCCCATCGCCCAAACCTCTGCTACAATCTCGTTCATGAACCGACGCACATTGCTTCAATCGCTTCCCGCCGCAGCTCTTCTTCCAACCGCAGCCTGGGCCGCCTCCGCGGCCAGCGACTCTTCTCCGCGAAGAGACTCAGCACCGCCGCAATCCTCGACCACTGTCTACGAACTCCGTGTCTACCACACTTACGAAGGCAAGCTCGACGACCTTCTTCGCCGCTTCCGCGAACACACCATGCAACTTTTCGAAAAGCACGGCATAAAAAATTTCGCCTATTGGACTCCCACGGACGACCCGCTAAAAGGCAAAACGCTCGTCTACATCATCTCCCACCCCAGCCGCGAAGCCGCCACCGCTAACTGGAAAGCCTTTAGCGACGATCCCGAATGGCAAGCCGTCCGCGACAAATCCGAGGCCAACGGCAAAATCGTCGAAAAGGTTGACTCCACTTTCCTCACACTGACCGACTTCTCCCCGCCGCTCCACTGACAATTCTGCTTTCTACAGGACGACAACCAAGCGCTGATTTTCCTCGATCGTCCTTACTCTGTGCCCTCTGTGCTCTCAGAGTCCTCTGTGTAAAATCCCTTTCCTCTACTTCGTAACTCTCGCAATAAACGCCGAGTAAGGCTCCATCGGCAACTCCATAAACATCCCCTTTAACTGCTTGTGAAAACTCGTCAACAAAACTTCCAGCTTCGGCTCCGCAAATCCCGCCGGCGAAAGATCGAACCGGACTTTCTGCACTGCCGCCGACATATTCAAAATGACTAAAATCGCTTCACCCTTGTATCTCCGAACATACGTCAACACATTCGAATTCTCATCGTTAAGCGAAACGTAGTCTCCATCCAAAAGCGCAGCCTCCGTATGCCGCAGCGCCAAAAGCTTCCGGTAAAAACTCAAAACGGAGTCAGGGTCCTTCATTTCGTCCGCCACGTTATGCGTCTTCGCGCTAGGCGGAACAGGCAACCATGGCTTCGCTTTGCTGAAACCCGCATTCTCGCTGCTGTTCCACTGCATCGGCGTGCGCTCCCCGTCGCGTCCTTTTTCGAGAGGCCAGCCCAGTTTGCCGATAGGGTCCTGCACGTCATCTTTGCTCTTCGGGTCGTTATTCTCCATCCCGATCTCTTCGCCGTAATACATGATCGCCGACCCGCGCAGCGTCAGATAAAGCGCCGCCATCATTTTCGCGATGTCGTCGTTGTGCGCGCCATCCGTATAGCGCGTGTACGACCGCACGATGTCGTGATTGGTGATCACATAAACCGGCCAATGCCCCGCCGCGTTCACCGCCGCAATATGCTTGCGATACTCATCCGCGGAAAGACCCTTGAAACCCGTCATCATCAAATCCATCGGCATCTGCAGTTCGTCGTTCTTCGTTCCGTAGTAGTCCTTGAGCTGCTCCACATTGCTCGTCCACGTCTCCCCGATCAGCACCGACCCATATTCATCGGCGGTCGTACGCAGCTTCCGCATCGCATCGTGCACTTCCGGCAGCTTCTTGTTGTGTATCTCATCCATGTTCGGCCGCCCGAACTTGTCCGTCCCAGGCAGCACTGGATTGTCCGTAAGGTTCGGATCTTCATAAAGCGTATCCACCGCATCTAAACGAAATCCCGCCACTCCACGCTTGTACCAAAACCGCGTAACATCCAACATCGCTTTTTCCACTGCAGGATTCCGCCAGTTCAGGTCCGGCTGCTCGGGATAAAAATAATGGTAATAATACTGGCCGGTCTTCGAGTCAAGCTTCCACGCAGATAGCCCGAACGTCGAGAGCCAATTGTTAGGGGGCTGATTCGGCCCTTTCCCGTCGCGCCAGATGTACCAGTCGCGATGCTCCGCCGTTTTCGACGACTTTGAATCGATAAACCATTTGTGCTGGTCCGAAGTGTGATTCACCACAAAATCCAGAATCACTCGGATGTCTCGCTTCTTACCTTCCGCCACCAGCCGGTCGAAATCCTCCATCGTCCCGTACATCGGATCGATCGCCTCGTAATCCGAAACGTCATACCCAAAATCCACCTGGGGCGACGGAAAACACGGCGTAATCCAGATCGCGTTGATGCCCAGCTCTTTCAAATAATCCAGCTTCGACGTAATCCCCTTCAAATCCCCAATCCCGTCGTTATTGCTGTCCGCAAAACTCCGCGGATAAATCTCATAGAACACGGCATGCTGCCACCACGCGTGCCCTTCCGCATCCACCCCCTTCGCCTGCGCGGCCGCTCCAAGGGCGCAAAACCCCAAACTCGCTCCCATACCCGACATCATCAACGTCGCCGCCAACATTTGTCGTTTCACGCGCGCCTCCTTTTCTCCCTGCCCTCTGTGACCGGGGTTTACCCGGACCGGGTCGGGGTGTTAAAAATCCACATTCCCCAACTCCTCCGATCTCCCAGTTAAGCGCCTATCGCGCCCTCGCGCCATCTTCATTCCCCGAACGCGCACGCGCCCTGATATCCCGGGGAGGGAAAATCTGCAACCGTGCCCGCCACTCGCGCAACTCGTCCCGTCTGCAAATTAAGGATCATCAACTCTTTCTCATAGCGGTACGCTGCCAGAGTTCCATCTCCCGACGTGCAAAGCATCTCGCCATCGCCTTTTAGTTCCGCAATGTTGAACTCCCTGGCCAGCGTGCCGGAATCGACTCTATAAATAGAAATTCGTCCCGTACTCAGAAATTTTGGCCCCTCTTCCGGAGTTGCCGGCTTCATGCGGCCTTCAAACACCGCGAACTCCTTCCCATCCCCGATCAGTCTGGCTCTGGCAAAGCTTTTAATCACGACCGCGGACGAAGTTTCGCCAGTTTCCAAGTCCACTGTCCAGAAACCGGTCTCCGTCTCTGCATCATTGATCACCCACTCCAGCATTTTGTTCTTTACCGGCGCCACCGCCATCGCCGGAAGGAACTTCCTCCCATTCGTGTCAGTCTTCTCGAATCCGCTCAATTTCTTCAGATCCGCCGCAGAGAGCTTTGTTCGGGGGTCGAAATCCTCCACACGGAATTGCCCTCCTTCCATCCGAATCTTCATGTTCCCGTTCACGATAAACTTCCCGCTCGGCACGAAAGAGGCGCTCGTCGGGAAATCGTCATCCAGAATATTGCCGCCTGTGTCTTTAACCGCGTTGATTTTCGTCAGAGTCGTGGCGTCAATGGTCTCCACAGTCCAGTGCTTCGCGTCCCCGCCCTCGTAGCTAGCGAAAAGTCGCTTGCCATCCGGCGTGAGAAGTATGGTAGGCATTTGCCTTGACGCCGGAATCTCAATCTTCTTTGCCAGCGCCATCTCAGGCAACCGAATGCCCCATACCGCGAATTCTGAGCTGTCCGTTTCGTCTTCTCCGGCCTCGGGCACATCGCCTGGCGTCGCTCCCGGCGTCACGAAGTACAGCCGCCCATTCTTGAGATCAAGCCGAGCTTCCGACGCATACCAGTTACAAGACTGCGGCGGATGGTGCGAGTTGCAATCGTCAGGGAACTCCATGCCGGCCAGCGTTATTAGGTCCTGCGATTTCGCCGTGTTGGTCGGCAGATCCACTTTCACGAATTGGTGAGCGCTCACTAGGTACAAGGTCCTATGCGCGCCGCGGCTTTCGGCTGGCTTCTGCTGCGCCACTGCCCGTGGCAAGTCTCTGGATAGCCCTAAGAACAAAATTCCCGCAAGCATGGCCCCGCTTAAATGATTCTTCCTTGCGGTTTTCTCCATCGCTGGCTCGCTGGATTGACTTCGCAACAGTTTGCTCGCTTATTCCTTCAGAAATTTTCGCGGTACCTTCGGTGGGTGAAAAAAGATCACCACTCGCTGGTGAGGGTATTCGCCCTCTTTCCCTTCAAAATGAATTCGCAAATTCGTTCCGCCGCTCGCATTCTTTACCAGTTCCCCTCCGCGAACCGATTCGATCATGCTGGGGTTCCAAACCGCCAAGTCGTAGGTTGCTCCCGCCCGACCGGCCGTAACCAATTCCATCGGTGCTGTCACATCTTCCAGCTTCGCGGATAGTATTCGTAAGTCAGAGCTCGCGCTTCCCAACTCTGGCAGCCGGAACGTATACGACACGCCAAAATCATTCGCCACTGGGATGTGAACGACGTTTTTTCCTTCCTTCAAGACAACTTTGATTCTCAAGTGATGATGCTCCGCCAACATTCGTTGGTCATAAGTGGTTAGACGTCCGTTCACGTTCACGCGGCCGACTAACGCCGTGTTTGCCAGCGCGGGCTCGAAATCCAGCGAGCATTCTCCGCCCATGCGCGTTATTTCCAGCGTGATTTCGTCCAGTGTCTTCTGGTAGGTCAGATTTAGCACACTGTCGCCGACGCGGACGTTGTTGATTTTGAAGTTCGCCCAATCCGCCGGAACGTGCGGCGCAAACGTCAGCGTCTTTTTCGTGGCGTCCTTCTCCAGCCCGAACATTCCTTTCAGAAGTGGGCTTACCACCATCGCTGCCGACCAGATCTGGTGCGGCGAGCTCGTTGCCAGCGGCTGGTAGTAGTCGCCCGAAAGTACTTCCGTCACATGCCCAAGTGTTCCGTCGAGCGCCAGCAGCGCGTTCGCGCGCAAATTTTCATAAGCCGGAAATTCCTGGTGATATCGATACTCCGCAACGGAAGCCCAGCCGGTGAAGAGCGGCCACACCGACCCGTAGTGGTATCCGCCCCCGCTGAAAACCGCCGAACGGTTGGAAATAATTCTCATTCCCCAATCGGTTTGCTGGTCCGCATCCGTAAGTTGCTGAATCGTGGGAATTGCCGTCGCATCATTGGGCAACCCAAACCACATCGGAACGGTTGTCAATACGGTCGGCTCATCCACCTGCTTGTTGTTCTTGTCCAGCGCAAACGCAAACCGTTTCTTGTCTGCGATCCAGAAACTATCGTTTACGAGCGGCCATTGTTTCGCGAATTCATTTTCCAGCGCCGCTGCGGAATCCGCTTGTCCTGCGAACCGTGCCAGACTCGCAAGCGCGCGCAGCGCCTCAGCTCCCAGTCCGCTCTGATAGAATTCGCTCTTCACTGGAAGCAGCGGCCCGCCTTCCACCCAACCGTGCCCAACTCCTTGATTCTGCGGCAGCCCCCGCGCATCATACGTCGACTTCAAAAACTGATAGGCCTTCCACAGGCTGGCCCACTTTTCTTTAGCAAAGGCCGTGTCCCCGCTATTCGTCACATAATCGTTCACCGCAATGATGTATAGCGGCGTCGCATCCGCCGACGCGTACGGATAGGGATAATCCTTAAACCAATTCACAAAATTCGCGCCTTGCGAGATTTCGTGCGGAATCTTTCCGTCTTCCCGCTGAAACTTGCTCACAAATTCCAAGGCCGTTTTGGTATTCGCAAAATCCCCCGCCGCATTCAGTGCGAATGAGGTCCAGAACGAATCCCGCCCGAAAAACCACGCGAACCCCGGCCGCTGGCTCTCACCAGAGGTTCTATATCCAGCCACCAATCCGGTCCCAAGAAATGGATTGGTCACCATCCCCTGCACCAAGCTGACTCTCGCCCAGTCATAAGCCTGTTGAAGCTGTTTATCGGGGAGTTCTAAACGGACAGTTTGATTGAGATAGTTTCGGTAATACTTCGCCGATTCCCGGAGCATCGCGCTGTACCCAGAAATAAGCCGGCGATACGCACTTTCTGCCTCCGCGCGCCCTGTCATAGAACCTGCGATCACGATCATTTGCAAAGCTTTACCCTTCGCAATCGGGCCAAGCTGAAACGAATTTTCTTGCGATTCCGAATAGTTTGTCTGAAATTCCGCTTCTGCGTTTTCCGCAGTCGGCGACCCAACAATTGCCGCAAACTTTCTCTGTTCCTCGCCAAACGCAAACGCCTTCAGCCCGGAATCCCATCCTATATATGTCGCACCAAGTGCTGCTGGCCACTCCAGTTGAAAATCGCGGTGAAATGCCGCTTCAATTTCAAGCGGGCTTTCCGTTTCCACCTCAAGCAAAATCGCAGCTCCCGGCTCCTGCACAGGCACAAAAAAAGTCTCGCGCACCGAAAACGTATCGCCTGTATAAACGATCGTGCTCGATTCCGGCCGCGTGATCAGCGTCCGCGCAAGCGAATCCGCCGGAATCGTTCTGCCCTCCACATGAAATTTCAAATGAAAATCGCGAAATATCTTCAGCGGATAGACCCACGCTTCCATCCGCCCCGATTCATTTCCAAGCAAGCCCGCGCGCGTTCCTACCGCTGGCAAAAATTCCCACGGTCGGACGGGCCGCGTCAATTCGATCGGCTTTGCCATTTCGACAGAAGCCGGCGCGGCTTCCGCCCGCGCAGGTTCTTGCGCTCCAGTTGGCTGCTTCGCTCGCGCTGGCGTCTTCGCGCTAGCTGTCTCTTGCACCTGTGCGGTTGCGACGCCCAAAGAGATGAGCATCGCCACGCCGAGAAAACCCTCGTGAAAGCATCTCATTGTTCGAATTGTGCCTTTTCTATCGATCACGGTAGGAAGGTCCATAGCACAAGAGAACCGTTGATTCTCTTGCACCCTCAGTGCGAATCACCATTTGGCCGTACAATACGGAGCGGCGGCAAATCTTAGCACGAGCCAAACCCGGGAAGGTATTATTCCATTTGTCCTCTTCACGTCGCGCGTTTCTTAAATCTCTAAGCCGCTCCGCGCTAGTGCTCCCACTCGAAAACGTCCTGGCTCTGGCACGCCCTCTTTATTCGAATCAAGCTCCAGCTTCCCCGTACAATTCGAGTCCGTATCCTCCGCCGGCGAAGGACATCGGCATCAGTTTTATCAACGTCGCCCGCGAATCCGGCCTCAACGCAAAAACAATTTTTGGCGGCGAACACAAGAATAAATATTTACTGGAAACAACGGGCTGCGGCGTCGCTTTCTACGATTTTGACAACGATGACTGGCTCGATATTTTTTTGGTGAACGGATGGCGCCTCGAAGGTTTTCCCAAAGGCCAGGAACCTGTCTCGCACCTTTTCAAAAATAATCGCGACGGCACTTTCACCGACGTCACTGCGAAATCCGGTCTAATTCATTACGGATGGGGACAAGGCGTCTGCGTCGGCGATTACGACAACGATGGCTTCGACGACATTTACATCACTTCGTTCGGTAAAAATGTTTTGTTCCACAACAACGGAAACGGGACGTTTACTGACGTCACCGAAAAAGCCGGCGTTGGCACCAACGGAAAACGATGGAACACCGGCTGCGCTTTCGTCGATTACGATCGCGACGGTCACCTCGATCTTTTTGTCGCGAATTATATCGATCTGGATTTAGCGACCGCGCCACTGCCCGAGTCCGGCCCATGCGTTTACAAAGGAGTGCTCGTTGCCTGCGGTCCGCCTGGACTTATCGGCGGAAAGAATATTTTGTTTCACAACAACGGCGACGGCACATTCTCTGATGTTTCCGAACGCGCCGGAATTTTCCAGGCTAATGGAACGTTCGGGCTCGGCGTGCTCACTGCCGATTTCAACAACGACGGCTGGCCCGATATTTATGTCGCGAACGATTCGACGGCCAGCGCGCTTTATCAAAACAAAAAGAACGGCACGTTTTCCGACGTGGCCATGGAAGCGGGCTGCGCGCTGAGCGCGGACGGCAAGCCGCAAGCTGGCATGGGCGTTTCCGCCGCGGATTACGATCTCGACGGAAATCTCGACATCGTCAAAACAAATTTCGCGGGTGATACGCCGTCGCTCTACCACAACATCGGCGGCGGAAATTTCGAGGACGCCACGTTCACCGCCGGCCTCGGCAAGCATACCCAGTATCTCGGCTGGGGCTGCGGTTTTTTCGACATGGACAACGACGGCTGGCCGGATATTTTGATTTGCAACGGCCACGTGTATCCCGAAGTCGAGCAACTGCGCACCGAAGCCGGTTATCCGCAGCAGAAACTTCTGTATCGCAATTTGCGCAACGGGCATTTTGAAGACGTTTCTTCGCAAGGCGGCACGGGCATCATGACTCCGGTTGCGTCGCGCGGCGCGGCGTTCGGCGATTTCGATAATGATGGCGACATCGACGTGGTCGTGAATACGAACAACGATTTCCCCCAACTGCTGCGGTGCGATTCGCGGGCCGAAAATAACTGGCTGAAGATAAAAACGATCGGCACGAAATCGAATCGTAGCGGAATCGGTGTGCGGCTACGCTGCGTCACGCACCCGCCGGGTGAGACAAAACCGCATCAACAAATTGATGAAGTGCGGAGCGGCGGCAGCTACATTTCACAAAACGATTTGCGCGTTCATTTCGGCATCGGAAAAGCGGAGAAGGTCGAGCTGCTCGAAATTCGATGGCCGAGCGGCGCGGTCGACACATTGAAGGACGTGAAACCCAACCAACTAATCGTGGTGAAAGAAGGCGCGGGAATCGTGCGAACCGCGCGATTCGAGAAGGCGAAACCAGCGAAGACGCCAGCCGCGCCCGCGAAACTTGACAATTCTGTGAAGTAAGGAGTCGCCGAGAATGCTCTTTCGTAATTACAAAATATCTCTAGCACTCCTTTTCATTGTTGCTTCGTTCACTTTCGCAACTGCTGGAATTCATTTCGCCGCAACCGAGCAACACCTGCCATTCGGTGCCTGGCGACGCGCATGGGAGACTCCGATCCTTTCTCCCCAAGGCACGGGCTGGGAATCCGCCGGCACGTTCAATCCCGCTGTAATTCTTACCCGTCTGCCGATGAGTTACCGGACAGCGCAGGTAACGGTGGCTCAAAAAATTGTGATGCTCTATCGCGCGCAAGATGCGGCCGGCACTTCGCGGATCGGTTACGCCGAGAGCACGGATGGAATTCATTTTACGTGGCGCCCCGAACCGGTACTTTCTCCTGAGACCGATTACGAAAAAGACGGCGGCGTTGAGGATCCGCGGCTGCAGAAATTCGGCGACACGTTCTACCTGACCTACACGGGATACAACAGGAAGGATGCGCAGCTTTGCCTTGCCACGTCGGAGGACTTGATTCATTGGGAGCGCAAGGGAGTGATTCTGCCCGCGTACAAGGGAAATTGGAATGTGGCGTGGACCAAATCTGGCGCGATCGTACCGGAAAAAATCGGCGGAAAATATTGGATGTACTGGCTGGGAACGGCGGCGGACAAGACCGACCAGATGGGGCTGTCGTATTCGGACGATTTAATTCACTGGACGGAAGCGACGCAAACTCCGGTGCTGCCGCGTCGGGCGGGAAAATTTGATTCGCGCGTGGTCGAGCCGGGCCCGCCGCCGATTGTGACACCTGATGGAATCGTGCTTGTCTACAACGGGGCGGACGACAAGCTGGTGTATCGAACGGGCGTGGCCGTGTTTGATCGAACCGATCCGCGAAAACTGATTTCGCGGACGGATGAGCCGGTCTTTGCGCCGGAAAAGGAATGGGAGAAGGTGGGGCAGGTGCCCAATGTCGTGTTCGTCGAGGGCATGGTGAGGTGGGGCAGTAAGTTTCTGTTTTACTACGGCGGCGCGGACAAATACGTTGGAGTCGCAGAGGCTGATGAAACGGTGAATTAGTCAGGCAAGGGAGTAAGGATATGACAAGCTGAGAAGGCGAGAATGGCAACGCGGCGAGCACCCTCACCCGGGTGTTTTGCGCAAAGAGCGCGGAAGATACTGAAAACGTTGGAGATGAGCTTCTTGCCGTGGCAAAAGAGTGCGTAAGAGCATGAAAACAAAGGGCGCATAAGCCCGATGGAATGATATTGATGTGGACTCTTGCGAAGCGAGGGTAAAGGAACGATCGGGAGTAACAGGGAAAGGCGGGCGATGAGAAGGAGCCCCGCGGAGAGAGTGCGACAAAACCATGGCATGGGGTAGCATGGTTTTCTATTACTGTCAATAACTATTATTAGTGAGTATCATTCGAATGGGACAAGGCGGAAGTCGAGGGGATTCAAGGAGTTGAGCGGGATTGAGTCGGTTTGGTGAGACGGCGTTAAGAGTGAGGAGTAGGTGGTGAGTAGTGAATAGTGAGGGCCCCGCGTGCAGCCTCGTGCAAATTTGATTGGAGAGTGGTTTATCCGGGCCAACAGCCAAAAGTGGCGCCGTTGGAGAAGTCAACTGAACCGTCCGCGATGTCGGGGG
>DATFZQ010000093.1:0-29857 GCA_035314345.1 Candidatus Acidiferrum sp. | reverse complement strand
CAGACTTTGTAGGGGCCTTAAACATTCTAGCGGCAGGGCATGCCGTCTTAGCCTGTAGAGATACTTCGTGTGCTGTTAGCACGTCGGCTCAGGAACCCACCGAGGGCATCGTATGCGCAAGCCTATAGAGCCTGTAGGAATGTCAAAATCTAAGAATTCTGAATCTCAATCTCAACTCACTGGCTCCAGCTTGTTGGAGTGCGGATCCAGCGGTGTTTGCGGAGCTCGTTGTGGAGCGCGGCGGGCAGAGGGCCTTTGGAGCTGGCGGCGGAATTGGACTCGACGTTACGAATTTTGCGCATGCCGGGGATGATGGTGCTGGCGTCTTTGTTGTTGAGGATGAAGCGCAGAGCCATTTCCGGCATGGTCATGCCATCTTTGAGAAGAGGCTTGAGAGCGTCGGCGTGGGCCACGCTGGACTTGAGATTTTCCGCGACAAAATATGTGTTGCGCCAATCGCCTTTTGGCCAAGTGCTATCGAGCGTGAGGATGCCGGCGAGCGATCCTTCATCGAACGGGCAGCGCGCAATGACAGCGACATCTCTTTCGCGGCACGCGGGAAATAGTTCGTCCTCGGGATTTTGGTCGAAGATGTTGTAGATGACCTGGACGGCGTCGACGAGTCCGGCGCGAACAACCCTGATTCCGTTTGCCGGTTCCCAGCGATTGAGGCTGATGCCCACGGCGCGGACTTTGCCGCTGCTGCGCAAGTCTTCGATGGCGCGCGGTAAGCGGTCGTCGTCGAGCCACTTGTCTTCCCAAGTGTGAAACTGGATGAGATCGAGTGTATCGACAGCAATGTTCGCGAGGCTTTTTTCGACGTACTCGACGATGTAATCGGGCGGAAAACAAACGTCGAGAGAAAATTCGCGGCAGCTGGGCCAATGGCGGTTTTTCGGCGGGACTTTTGTGGCGACGTAAAGTTTTTTGTCAGGCCCGCCGGCGGCGTTGGATTGGTTGGCACGAAGAATTTTTCCGAGCAGTTGTTCGCTGTGGCCGTCGCCATAGGCCCAGGCGGTGTCGAAAAAGTTGCAACCAAGATCGACGGAGCGCTGAAGCGACGCAAGCGATTCTTTATCTTCCGAGCCGGTCCAGCCAGCCATCCCCCACATGCCATAGCCAATTTCGCTGACTTTCCATCCGGTGCGGCCGAATCTGCGGTAATGCATGTGTGAGTATCTCCTTAGTGTTGGAGCGCACATTATACCCAGACAGAGTCAGTATCGCGTGATGCGTCACCCGTGCGTGGTGGAAGAGGCTTTGAAACTCCTCCCGCTTCAGTTCTCTCGACGGCCGAGATGAACATGCACGTCAATAGCGCCAGCTGGTTGTGTCGGCGCCTGGGGGGGCGGATTTTAGCATCCATTGCTCGGAGGCGCGAAGGACGCGTTGGGTGAAGGTTAGGCCGCCTTCGCGGGTGGTGCTGCCTGGGGGGCCGGTGTAACAGTGAGGTTGGTCGACGCCGTAGTCGAAGGTGGCGTCGGAGTGGGGGTTGGCGGTGGCTTCGAGCGAGTGCTGCATCAGGTGAACGGCGCCATCGAGGAAGAAGGTGTCGGCTGTGCCGACCATTACGTGGAGTTTGCCTTCGAGCTTGGGACCTAGCGTTTTCCAGTCGCGTTGGAGGATGGCGGTGAGGTCGTAGTGTTCGCGCCAGTAGGCGGCGACTTCTCTATTGATAACGCCGGTGCGCTGATCCCAGATTTCGGCGGGGTAGCCGTCGGGGCCGGCGGGGCTGAAGACGGCTTGCCAGATGTCCCATTGCTCGCCGGAGCGGCCGTGGGTGCCGAGGACGAGTTCCCAACGATTGGTGCCTTCGGTGGTGGCAAGGATGATGCCGGGCGGAGTGCGCATTTCGGATTGGGCGATGCGGCCGAAGGGGCCAATGGTCCAGTAGGCGTTTTGGTCATCGTAGATGTTCACGGTTTGGTAGGCGTGAAAATCGACCGGGTCGGGGCAGCCTCCCCAGGCGCCGTTGAAATCATCGGGATAGAAGATTTGTGTGGCTAGAGTTTCCCAGCCGCCGGTGGAGCCTCCGTAAACGGCGCGGGACCAGCCCTGGCCGATGCCGCGGAATTGTTTTTCGATGGCGGGAATGAGTTCGCGATTGATGGCTTCGCCGTAAGGGCCGACATTGGCGGAATCGACGGCGTAGGAATCGTCGTAATAAGGATTCGCGTGTTGGACGAGCAGGAGGAGCATGTGGGGGAGTTTGCCTGTGGTCCAGTCCTGGTAAAACTTGTACTGCGCTTGGGCACGATCGAGGGAGTAGCCGGTCATGCCGGGATCGGGAGGCGTGGTGCGGAATCCGGTGAAGTCGTGTGGGAAATGGCCGTGGTCCACAAGGAGAGGATAGTGCGCGTTGGGATGGGAAGCCCAGCCTTCGGGAAGGACTACGATGGCGCCTAGATACATTGGGCGTCCCCAGAATTTTGTGAGGGCTGGGCTTTGAATTTTGATGTGCTTGACCCATTCGGTGTCTTTGGCGGGCTCGATCGGCGGAACGACTTTTGTGAGAAGAATTTGAATAGTTTTCGCGTCGGCAGGATCGATGTGAACGCGTTCAGGCGTGCTGTAGAAATTGCCGGGCTTGGTGTCCCAGTGCTGGCCTTCGCCTTCGTCCATGGGGAGTTTTACCGTGTGGCCGTCGGAACGGTGGAAGGTGGTGTATTTGTTTAGGACGCCCTGGACCCAATAGTCACCGGCGGGAAGATCGCGAAAATTGGCGGTGGGGTAGCCGAGGGCGTCATCGGCGATGATGGCGTTTTGGCCGGGGGCGAGAGCGTCGACGTCGGCGCCGAAGATTTGCTGGGACTGGACTTCTTCTTCGAGGATTTGCGTGCGCGGCTCAGGATCTTCTTTCGTGGAGATGACGACGTAGACGCGGCCGTCGAGAGGAGTGGGGCTGAGTTTTGAATCGAAAGAGATGGCGAAGCGAGGTTGCGCGGCGGAATTTTTTGCGTGCGAAGCTTGCGGTGCGGCTTGGAGAGTTGTAGGCGACGCGGAGAGCGCGACGAACGCCAAGGGGCATGCCAGAGCGTAGACGAGAAACTTGCTGGTGGCTTTGCGCGAGACGCTGCGATTATTTTGTGACACTAGGGGCATCAAGATTTTCCTTAGTGAAATTTAGATTACATTTCTGGCGCCGGGCCATTGTAGCGGACTGCCCGGGGAATGTCTGCGGCGGGCTGGCGAGCGGCCTTAAGGAAATCAATAAGAGAGAGAGGCGCGTGGCCAAAGCCACGCCTCTACACGAACGCTAGAAGAGACAACCGCGGGGAGCAAAGCCGTCAGCTGGAATTAGGCTGCGGCCGCTGCGGTTTTCTTGGTGGTTTTGCGGCTCTTTTGAAAGACTTCGCGTTCCGCGCGGACCCAGTCTTCGAGCGGGTTGCCGGGAGCGCCGTTGCGTTCGAGGTAGATTTCGTAGGCGCGTAGCTCGATCTTCCGCTCAGGGGAAAGTTTTTTGGCGGAGGGGGTTTTAGTTTTTGCCGATGAACCGTTTCCGTTTGTTCTTGCCATAAGCTCCTCGTTCAGGCCGTGACCCGCGGCCTTGATTCCAACCTTTCGAGAAATGCCGGCCACGTGCGGCCAGATCGCTAGTTTAAAATCAATTCGAAGCGGCTGGCATGCTTCGATAGACGCGGCATCTATTATGAGAGCGAATTGATGCTGGAAGGTAAACGAAATTTGAATGGGTAGTATCGAATTCCGCAATAATCGAGGCCCAGGAGATGGGGGGAAACGCGTCGACCTTGGAGATCCTTGGGTTAGGTCATCACAGGAGTGTCGGCTGAGGGCCCGGGGTTATAACACCGTTCACTCTCAATCATCATGGATGGAGAAATGCTTCGGGGCGCGAAGCCGCTTGTCGCTGGGATGGCGCGGGGGTATGCTTCCGTGCGGCATCGTTGGAAGAAGTGGGGCGCGAGATGAGCGCCTTAGGCGGGGAGGAGAATGAACATGAAACGAATGGGATTGGTAATGGCGGGATTGCTGGTCAGCGGGGCGATATGCGCGGCGCAGGACGCGGCACCGTCAGGGCCGGTGGCGAATCCGGTGACTACGATGGTGAAGAGTCAATTGACGCGGTACGAGAAGAATATGGTGGGGGCGGCGGATTTGATGCCGGCGGAGAAATATGGATTTAAGCCGACGCCGGAGATGAACTCGTTTGGGCATACGGTGATGCATATTGCGCAGTCGAACTATTTTCTGTGCTCGAAGATCTCGGGGCAGGCGGCGCCGGACTTGAAACTGACGGATGCGGATGGAAAGGACAAGCTGGTAGCGGCGTTGAAGGGTTCGTTTGAGTTTTGCTCGACGGTGCTGGCGGGCGTGGACGATTCGAAGCTCGGCGATCCGTTAACTTTATTCGGAAATAGGCAGACTTCGAGGGCGGGGGCGCTGATTATCCTGAGCGACGATTGGTATGACCACTATGCCGGGCAGGCGATCTATTTGCGGTTGAACGGGATTTTGCCGCCAACGGCGCAGCCCGCGCCAGCGAAGTAGAAGGTCGGATTCGGTCCAGCAGACTCTCAACTGGGGCGGAGATCCCGCAGGAATCTTCTCAATGTGAAACAGCACGCTGAGAGGGACTTGAGAAAGTCTTATGGGAACCAGGTCCCTCGACGGCGCAAGGCGTTTGAGTAGGATCCTCTTCCGCTGACTAAGTTGCTTAATTACAATAATTTATGATTGCCATGGGCAGCGCAATGCGCTGGTGGAACCGGTTCGCGAAAAACGCGGAACCTTGGTAGTAGGACTGCAGCTTAGTGCGGCAAAAGGGAGTGGCTACGGTGTGGGTGGTCCCAGAGCCGAATCCCCGCCTGCTGCTTTAAGGCCGCACGATGACAAGCCAAAAACGAAAGACTCGATGCGCCGTGATATGCGGCTGCCTACTTTTAGTGCTGCTTAGCCTGACGCCAGTCCTTGCGCAGGATAATGACCGCAAAATCGTGAAAAAGGTGGACGTGCAGTATCCGGCCATCCTGAAAAGAAGGGGAATTGGCGGGACGGTACGCCTGAAGGTCGCCATTCATGCGGATGGGAGCGTTAAGGATGTTGAGGTGCTTGGTGGAAACCCGGCTTTGGCCGATGCCGCCGAGAAATCGGTGCGGCAGTGGCGATTCTCGCCGGGCGGTGAGAGCACGATGACCGTGGTCGTGGCGTTCGATCCGAACACCTAAGCGATTGACCTGATTCCTGCAAGAATTCCCCGCATATGAGGGCGGGGCCCCTCGAAACTCAGAGTAGACAAGCCTCCCACCAACAAAATGTTAGGCGTTTTCCTTCGGAACCCGAGAGAAGTGGAGAGATAGCTCGGCCGCCTCAACTTTTCTGTCATGCAGCCAATGAATCTGAACGACGTTCGCGCGCGGCATGGCACGCGAGTACATCAGACCTGAAGGACATCGCCTTCGCGAGCGACGATTTCGTAGAGAACTGGGTTGACGAAGAAGCCGAGGACCAGGCGCGAGACGAGGCCGGCGACGACGACAATGGCGAAGGGCTTTTGCGTGTCGCTGCCGACGCCGGTGGACATGGCGGCGGGGAGCAGGCCCAGACAGGCAACGAGCGCGGTCATCATGATGGGGCGCAGTCGGAGTAGCGAGGCTTCGAGTGTGGCGTCACGGACGCTTTTGCCTTCGAGACGAAGTTTGTTGATGTAGCTGACGAGGATGACTGCGGTTTCGACGGAGACGCCGAGCAAAGCCAGCAAACCGAGGATGCTGGAGACGCTGATGGGCGTGTGCGTGAGCTTGAGGGCGATGAGCGCGCCGACGGGCTCGGTCAGGATGACGCCGAGGGCGATGGTGATGGGGAATTTGAAGTTGCCGTAAAGCGCGAAGAGAATCATGAAAATGAGCAGGAGCGCCAGCGGGCCGATGACGAGGAATTGCGCCTTAGCTTCGAGCAGCTCGCTGTATTCCCCGCCCCAATCAAGACGATAGCCTTCGGGGAGGGTGACGGCCTTTTTAACGGCGGCCTGACCGTCGTTGACGGTTCCTTCCAGGTTGCGGCCTTCCACGGAAAACTGAATGCCAATGTAGCGCGAATTGTTTTCGCGATAGATGAAGGAGGCGCCGGAGGCTTCCTTGATAGTGGCGAGTTCGGAGAGCGGAATCTGCTGGCCAGCGGGCGCGGGGACAAGGAGATCGCCGATGGCGCGTGCACTGGAACGGTATTGGGGTTCCATGCGAACGACGAGGTCAAAAAGTTTTTCGCCTTGAATCACTTGTGTCGCAGCTTGACCGCCGATGGCGGCTTGGACGACGGCTTCTACATCAGCGACGTTGATGCCATAGCGGGCGATTTTGGCGCGGTCAGCGTCAATGAGGAGGCTGGGCTGGCCGAGCTCGCGGACTACGGTTAGCTCTTTGAAACCGGGTGTTTTGGCCAGAATGTTGCGAATCTCGACGGCTTTTTTCTCAAGAATATTGAGATCGGGGCCGAAGACTTTGACGGCCAAGGAAGACTTCAGGCCGGTGAGAGCTTCGTCGACGGCGTCTTCAGCAGGCTGGGTAAAATTAAAAATTACGCCGGGATAAGACGACAGCTTTTTGTCGAATTCGCGGCTAAGTTCTTCCTTAGTGTGAATGGAGCCGGATTTCCAAGATGCGTCGTCGTATGGCTTCAATCCAACATAAAACTCACAGTTGAAAAACCCAGTGGGATCGGTGCCGTCATCGGGGCGGCCAAGCTCCGAGCCGACGACGGTGACTTGTGGGTATTTCGAGAGAATGTCGCGGACTTGTGGAGCGAACCTAGCGGAGTCTTCGAAAGAAATGGTGTAGGGCATTGTGGCGCGAAGCCAGAGAGCGCCTTCATCGAGGTGCGGCAAGAATTCGCCGCCAATAAAGGGGAGGAGAAGCAGGGTTGCGCCAAAAATAAGAGTAACGACGAAGAGAGTCAGCTTCGGATGATTGAGGCACCACACGAGTTGTTTCCCGTAGCCACTGCGAACACGCTCGAAAAGGCGATTGGGCTTTTCCTGGACGCCATTCTTGAACCAGTAGGAGGCCAGGACGGGAACCAGAGTGAGTGTGAGGACGAGGGCGCCAACGAGTGCAAAGGCCATGGTGTCCGCCATGGGATGGAAAAGCCTTCCGGCGGGACCGGTGAGGGCATAGATTGGGAGATAACCGGCGATGATGACAGCGACGGAATAAAAGATGGGGCGGTCGACATCGCGAGCGGCGGCGAGGATGACGTCGTTGATTTTGTATTCCTGGCCGTGCCGGAGGCTGAGCTCGCGGTAAATGTTTTCGACCATGACGATGGTGCCGTCGATGATGATGCCGAAATCGATGGCGCCGATGGAGAGGAGGTTGGCGGCTTCGCCTGTGGCGTGGAGAAAGATGAAGGCGAAAAGAAGAGCAAGAGGGACGGTAAGCGCGGTAATGACGGCAGCGCGGATACTGACAAGGAAAAAGATAAGGACGATGAGAACGAGCACCATGCCGCGCACGAGATTCCATTCGACGGTGTCGGTGGTGACTTTGACGAGATCGCTGCGGTCATAGTAAGGGCGGACTTTGACGTCGGGTGGAAGCAGGTCGCGGTTGATCTCGACGGTTTTTTTCTCGACGCCTTCGAGTACGTTTTGCGTCTGCTCACCACGGCGCATGAGAATGACGCCTTCGACGGCATCGGGGTTGTCTTTACCCTTCTCTCCTTTGTCCTGGAAGCCGAAAATGCCGAGGCGCGGGGCGCTGCCGATGACGACGCGGCCAATGTCTTTGACGCGGATGGGCACACCGTTGCCGCTGCCGACTACGACTTCGCCAATGTCTTCGGTGGTTTTAACGAGCCCGAGGCCGCGGACATAATAAAACTGGCCGCCCTGCGAGTAGAAACCGCCGCCGGTGTTGGCGTTGTTAGCGGTGAGAGCGTTGAGCACTTGCACGACGGGGAGGTGATAGTTGTAGAGCTTCACCGGGTCGAGCAGCACGTGGTATTGCATCGTAGGACCGCCGAAGCCGGAGTCATCGGCAACGCCGGGGACACTGCGATAGGCGCGCTCGATGATCCAATCCTCGAAGGTGTGGAGTTCCATCGGTGAGCGGTCGGGGCTTTCGATCACGTAGCGATAGACGAGGCCGCTGGGACTGAAAAGCGGGGCCATACTGGGTGTAACGCCGGGGGGGAGGGTGGCGTCGCTAAGGCGCTGGAAAACGACTTGGCGCGCGAAATAGGAGTCGGTACTGTCCTCGAAGGTGAGGATGACATCGCTCAAGCCGTAAAGCGAAATGGAGCGCATCACCTTGAGGTTCGGCGTGCCGTTCATGGCGAGCTCAAGGGGAAGAGTGGTGAGGCGCTCGACCTCTTCGGCAGCGTGGCCAGGCCACTGCGTGATCAACTCGACCATCGGCGGAGACAGGTCCGGATAGGCATCGACAGGCATGCGGCGGAAGGATTCGGCGCCGGCAATTACTATCAACAACGTGATGATAATGATGAGGAAGCGCTGGCGCAGGGCGAATTGGACAATGTGATGGATCATCGTGATTTCTCTCGGCCGCGTCTTCCTCTAGTGCTCCAAAGAATTCTTGAATTGCAGAAAGAGGCTGCCGTCACCGACAACGCGCTCGCCTTCCTTGAGCCCACCGGTAATCTGCGTACGGCCGCCATGGCTGTCTCCCAGTTGAACCAAGCGGCGCGCGAATTCATTTTGTTTCGTGGAGGACTGCACGTAGACAAAGGGCTGGTTTTCGGTGTCGCGTAGCACGGACGCGTCCGGAACCGTCAAAGCATTGGCGATGGCGCCCGCATTGACGTAGGCGGTGACGTACATATCCTTCTTTAGCTTCTTGTCAGGATTTTCTGTGACAATGCGCGCCTGAACTGTACGGGTGTTGGGATCGAGCGCCGTGGCGATGTAAGAAATTCGCCCATGAAACTTGTCGGGATACGAATCCGTATCGACGTCCACTGTGTCTCCCAAGTGAGCGTAGGCCATTTCACCCTGGTAGACGTTGACGAGGACCCAAACCGTCTTCATGTCCGAAATGGTGAAGACCTGTGTTGCGCCAGCCTGAAGCAGTTGACCGGGTCCGACGAGGCGCTCGACAATTTCTCCACCGACGGGAGCGATGACGGGAATTTGCGAAGTGGTTTTCGGGGGATTCTTCACGAGAGACTCGGGGTCGTTGATGCCCAGCACGCGGAGAGCGTCTTCGCTGGATTGGAGATCGGCCTGGGCCTGGGTGCGATTGGATTCGGCCTGCTGAAAGTCGGCCTCGGCTATGGCGCCGTGAGCAAAGAGGTCCTGCGCACGAGTGTAAAACTTTTCCATAAGGAGATAAGCATCGCGGGCTTTGATATAGGCGGAGCGCGCTGCAGAGTAATCCGGGCTGTTGACGGTGAGGAGCGGCTGCCCTTGCCTTACGGTTTCACCCGGTGCGACGAGAAGTTCATGGACCGGGCCGCCGATGGCCGCGAAAACTGGGGTGGTCATGAAGGAGTTGTAGGCCACAGCGCCGGTGAGTCGCAGAACACGCGGTAAAGAGGCTTTTTCGACGGACACCACTTGGACGTGGGCCATCTGATCTTGAGGAACGGTGAAGAGCTCGGCGGATTCCTCTTTCGATTCGCTCGAGGAGTAGGAAGTCATCTTGGACTCGGAACCGCAGCCTGCGAGCAAGACCATGAGAATGACGGCGGCCAACGCAGGGGCAGGAAGAATCAAGTTACGAAACTGGTTTTTGAAATTCATGGTAAATCTCTCGTTCCCACGGCCTGACGCATCTGTTCGAGCGCGGTCATGTAGCTGGCGAGCGCCTGGCGGTATGCGAGCTGGTTCGCGCGGTAGCTACGCTCGGCGTCGAGAAAATCGAGCAAGCTGGCGGCGCCTTTTTGATAGGCGTACTCACTGATGTCACGGGATTTCTTAGCCGCGTCGACGTAACCGCCGCGATAGAGCTGGACGATTTGATCGTTGGTGCGAAGTGCTTCAAAAGCGTCGACGACATCGCTCATGACTTGCTCGGAAGCTTCAATAGCCACCTCTTGTGACTGGGTGATGGCGTAACGGGTGCGGGCGATTTCCCCCTGGTTGCGATCGAAGATGGGGAGCTGGATGTTGAAGAAAAAGGCACCGGTGTTGGTGGCGGCGACGTGGGAGTAATTAAAACTGGCGCCGAGATCCCGCTTGCCGTTGGCCTCGGCGAGCAATTCCTGGCTTCGCGCAGCGGTGACGCCCTGCTGGGCAGCCAGCAAGTCCGGCCGTGTGCGCATGGCCAGCGCTCTCAGGTCTTCGAGCCCGGCATGGACAGGAAGGTAATCGAGCTGGCCCTGAACATCGAAGAAATCGGGTACGGACTCGAAACCAACGAGCTGCCGAAGGGCCGCGATGGCTTGAACCTTCGCGAGGACCGCCGAGGAGTAATCCGTCTGGAATTGCAGAAGCTGGAGTTTGATCTTAAGGAAGTCGCCTTCGCTCATGTCTCCGGCTTTGTAGCGCGCCTCGCTGATGTCGACGGTCTTCTGGAAACTTTCCAAGTCCTGCTTGGCAAAATCGATGGTGGACTGCGCGAGGACGACGTCGATGAACTGCTGCGAGACATTGAAGACGAGCTGGCGTTCGTTATCGGCGACCTGGGAGCGTGTGACGGTGGTTTGATCTTTTGCCGCTTGCAGACGATGCTGGCGTTTTTTGCCGCGTTCAAAGGTGTAGCCGATGCCTAGATCGAATTGCGACTGGGTGTTGATGTAATCGGCGTCGAATTTGCTGGGCTGAAAGATGGGCAAGAATTGAGCGTCCCAGGAAAGGACAGGATTGGGACGGAGATTGGCGGTGATTTCCTGCGCCTGGTTTTGCAGAATTGTGGTGCGTGCCGCTTGGAGAGCGTGGTTATGCTGGAGGGCGAGACGGATGGCCTCGTCGATCGTGATGCGCGCGGAAGGAGATTGCGGGGCTGCCGAGGGTGGTAGTGGAGATGAAACCGGGGCAGTCGGGGGATTCTGCTGGGCCAGCAAGCAGCCAGGCAACGCCAAAAGCGCGCCGGCCCATGCCATTCCTTGTCTCATGTTGGTACTCCTCTACGGTCCCATGTGAATGGGACAATTCGATACAGTTTTGGTGGAACAAACGAAATGGAGAAAACGCGGAGAACTACAGAGCCGGAGGCGCGCGAGGAGAGGTGGAACGCTGAATCTCCACAGAAGGAGAAAGAATGGTGGCAAAAACTTCGAGCCGGTTCACGACTGGAACCACGGCCAGATCGAGAGTCGGAGTAGTAACCGCGGAACCCGCTGTCGAACAAAGCTGACAGGGATGCGAACCGCTAGGCGCCGAATTCATATCGGCACAAAAGTGGAACTGCGCCGCCAGGAAGATGATTCCGAGCAGCAAAGCACAGACACGCGTCCTCTTAGGGTTAGCGAGCATCTTTCTACTAAGACGAAGCTTAGGCCGGAATGGTTGCGGGGTCAAGCAACGGATAGGGGCTTGGGGAACCTTTTTGCATCAAGAGCCACGGTTTGTGCGTCTAAGGTGCTAGGCTAATGTAGGGTCATGCAACCGGGTAGAACTATATTCGGACGTGCGATGGCGCGCCGAGCGCTAGCAGTGTTGGCGTGCGCCGTCCTGCTGTATTTTGCGGCGGGCGGCAGCCTGCTTCACCAACACAAAGGTGGTCCTGAAACCGCCTGCCACATCTGCCAGTCCCTGCACATGCCTGCGCTGGCCGCGGCTGCGCTCGACCTCGTTGCCGCTCCCGAGCTGATCGCCCGGCATACTTCGCTCCCGCAGCATGCTGCGCCGAGCAATACTTTTTCTCTGCACCGCGCTTCCCGAGCGCCTCCTTCCGCGTAATTCCCATCTCCTGCTAGTGAATCGCACAAATAAGCGCTGACCTTTAGCTGGCCAGCGCTACCGCCATTTTTCCAGGCGGGCTCTATCCACAATGGATACATAACCCGCAAAGGGAGGGAGAAAAAATGTTAAAGCGTTTGGGCAGTTACTTGATTTTGGGATTCGTGTTGGTGTTTGCAGCGCTGCCCGTTTGGGGGCAGGTGGGCAATTCAGGATCGATCGAGGGTGTAGTGAAAGATCCTTCCGGGGGAGTGGTGGCCGGGGCGAAGGTAGAAATTTCGTACTCCGTAAGCGGGTATCAGCGAGAGACGACCACTGGAAGCGACGGTACGTTTCGCTTCGCAAACGTGCCATTCAATTCGTATCACCTCGTGGTCACAAGTCCCCAATTCGCTTCTTATACTCAGGACGTGGATGTGCGCTCGACGGTGCCTACCAACGTTCAGATTGGGTTGAAACTCGGCACTGCGACGACGAGCGTAACGGTGGAAGCAAACGGAGGCGACCTCGTCGAAAATGAATCCACGTTTCATACGGACGTTGACCGCAATTTGTTCGACAAACTCCCGCTGGAGAGCCAATCGTCCTCGGTGAGCTCGCTCGTAACGCTAGTAACGCCCGGGGTGGCCGCGGATTCGAATGGCCTCTTCCACGGACTTGGCGACCATGCCTCAAACTCGTTTTCCGTGGACGGGCAGCCGATCACGGACCAACAGAGCAAGGTTTTTTCCAATCAGATCCCATCCGATTCCATTCAATCGCTGGAGGTTATCTCTGGCGCGCCGCCCGCCGAGTTTGGCGGCAAGACGAGCTTGGTCATTAAAGTTACGACCCGCTCAGGCCTGGGCGTCACCACACCGCACGGCAGCGTAAACGCCTCCTACGGAGCGTTTGGTACGTCCAGTGGCGCATTCGATCTCGCGTACGGAAACCAGAAGTGGGGGAATTTCATCGCTCTGAACGGATTGAACACCGGCCGATTCCTGGACCCGCCGGAATTCACCGTGTTCCACGCAAAAGGCAATGAAGAGAACTTTTTCGACCGGGTGGACTATCAGATTACGCAGGCCGACGCGATTCACCTTAACGGAGGTTACTCGCGTTCCTGGTTTCAAACCCCCAATTCGTACGATCAGGAATTTCATCCATGTGACGCTGGAGGCCTGGCCGCTCTGGGATACACTTGCGACCCCACTGGGACCACTCTCCTCAACCCTGTCACAGGCCAGCCCCTGGGACCGTCGGACCAGCGCTCGAAGATTGGGACTCTTAACATCGCGCCGACCTGGACACGTCTGATCGGTTCGACTGCGGTGTTTACTTTCGGTGGGTTTGTGCGGGAGGACCAGTTCAACTACTATCCCAGCTCGAACCCCTTTAACGATTTGGCTCCGGACCTCCAAGCCCAGACCTTTGGTCAGAACCGGAAGCTCACTAATGTCGGCCTCCGTTCTGATATCTCTTACGTGAAGGGCATTCACAACATCAAGGCGGGAGCAACGTTTGAACATACGTTCCTCACAGAGAATGACAAGATCGGCATCGTCGATCCGACGTATCTGTCGTTGTTCAACGATCTGGATGCAAACGGCAACGCAATTCCCGGAACTACGTGCCTGGATGCAGCTGGGAACCCCATTGCCGCTCCATGCACAATCCTTGCACCCTTCGACTTGACGCGCGGAGGAGGTCTAGCTTCGTTTCACGGCCACACGGACGTGAAGGAAGTCGCGCTGTATGTCCAGGATACGATTACCAAAGGGAATTGGTCCTTCAACCTGGGCATCCGAGGAGACCTTTACCGAGGAATAAGCCACGCGACGCAGGCAGAGCCAAGGCTTGGTATTGCCTACAACATTAAGCCGACCAATACGGTGCTTCGGGTATCTTACGCCCGCACTCTAGAGACTCCGTTCAACGAGAATCTGGTGATTGGCAGTACAGGGTGCGGCGATCCGGTGATCAGGTATATTGCGCCGCCGCCGAATCTGCCATGCAACCTGGGAGCAATTGATCCGGGCTACCGCAATGAATTCCACGCCGGAATCCAACAAGCCTTCAAGAAATATCTGGTTGTGGACGCCGAGTACATCTGGAAGTACACGCACAACGGCTTCGACTTCGGTGTCGTGGGCGCCACTCCTCTAACCTTTCCGATCGAATGGCAGAGGAACAAGATCCCTGGATACGCGATCCGCGTGAGCGTGCCGGACTACCATGGGTTCACCGCCCTCGTGTCCATGTCCGGCGTGGCGGCACGATTCTTCCTGCCGCAAGTCGCTGGGATACCGATTATCCCGGTGGGGAACAGCGTGTTCCGCATCGACCATGACGAGATCTTCAACCAGACGACACATGTGCAATACCAGCCGTTTAAGCGCTTGCCGTGGGTCTCGTTCAATTGGAGATATGACAGCGGCCTCGTCGCTGGCGCGCTGCCGTGTTTCGCTGCAACCGCAACATGCGCGGCTGCAACACCTGTTGCAGCTGGGGGAGCAAACACCAATCCCAACCTCGGGCCAAACCAAGTGGCCTTGGTAAATGGCATCACTGGGTTGCCCCTGACTGCTGATCAGGAGTTTCAATCCGGGCTCACTTGCGACGGCAAGCTTGCCGCTCCAAGCCCCCTTGGAGCGGCACTTGCCACGTGCGATGCGGCAGGGTTGGGATCCATATACCTCAAGGTGCCGGCGCCAGGGAAAGAGAACGACGACCACAATCCGCAGCGCGTCGCGCCGCGCAGCCTGTTTGACGCCAGCGTGGGAGAGGACAATCTCTTCCACGGAGACCGTTACAAGTGGAGTTTGCGGTTCACCGTGATCAACCTTGCGAACAAAACCGCGCTGTACAACTTCCTTTCCACTTTCAGCGGAACGCACTACGTCACGCCGCGCTCCGAAACCCTTGAGTTGGGCTTCCATTTCTAGACGAATGGAGAGGGTCAGCCTGGATGTCTAACTAGCGAAGTCTCGACGGCCAAACGGATGACGGAAACTAGTGAAACCGGAAAGAACGGCGCTTTCGTGAGCAGGCCTCTCGCGAAACGGGAGAAGCCTGGGCGGAAGTATGCCGGGATCCGAGAGTGGCAGACGGAGCTCTCGATATCCCGGCTCTTTCGCACCAGCATACGACTGCAAACGGCGTTTGACCGCTGCTTCAACGAATTCGGGATGACGGCGCAGGAAGCAGCAGTTCTCGTGCACTGTGCGGAAGAAGGAGAGACCTCGGCCGGAAAGCTCGCGAGGGTCATGGGCAGAGACAAAGGCAAGATCACTCGCTTTGTTGACCGGCTCGAAGCGAGCGGTCTTGTTTCGCGCAGGAATGACTCCCGCGACCACCGGCTATTGATCATCAAGGCGACTAGCAAAGGACTCCGTTTTGCGCCGCAATTGAAGACGAGGTTCGAGGAAGTTCGCAGCCAATTCTTCGAGGGCGTCTTGAACGTCGACATCGACAAACTGGAGACCGTACTCTCGCAGCTGCACGCCAACGCCGAGCGGCTTTGTGCAGCAGAGAGGGTTCACAAACCCGCACAGAGTTAGGAGACTAAGAGCGGCGGGATCAGCCTCAGTGTTGGGAGTGCGTCGGGATGAATAGCATCTGCGTGTCTGGACAAGCCTATCCCCGAAAGAAGCGCCATAGGCTGGTGCTTAGCGCAAGTCTGCTCCTCGGCGGACATTTTCTCTTCTCAATGCATCTAAATGCGACGAGCGTGGTCGCTTTGGTCGATCGCGCAAATCACAGGCTGGTGATTGCAGCGGATTGCCGGGTTAGTCGGGGGCTCCGTCCGGTCTCAGCCTGCAAGATCATTCAGGAACCTGGGTGTACGGTAGCGATGGCCGGACTTTACGAAGAGGGGAACTCTGACTTTCATTTGCGGGAATACATTCGTGTGGCTTGCCGTGAACCGGGAGACCTGCGGTCAAAAGCGGATGCGTTTCTTCGAATTGCCCGACGGCCATTCGAGGAGGCAGTCATCGGAATCCGGAAAGGTGACCCCGCGTACTTCGCGAACACGATCGCGAACAAGCCGACGGAGGTGATTTTTGGGGGAATCCAGGGTGGTGAGCCCGGGTTGATTGTCAGGGGTCTGGAGGCCGATTCCGCTGGGAAGATCAGGGTCGAGCGGTTCGAGAGTACGGCTCCCTCATACGGGCGGATTGGCTACTTTATAGGACTTAACGGACACATCCGTTCGTACATCCAATCTCACCCAAACTGGGCAAAAGCGGATTATGCCCAGCTCGCACCCAGATTCGTGGAGTTGGAGATTGAGGCACACCCTGACCTCGCCGGACTTCCCGTTTCGGCACTGGAAATTGACAATAAGGGGGTTGTCGTCTGGCTGGACAAAGGCGCGTGCGACGCCCGCCAATCCGACTGACCAATCACACTAAGGAACGCGCTAATAACCAGAGTTCCGAGCGGCCAGAACATGACTCTATTTCCAAAGGCAATTCTCCGGCTCGCAGCAAATCTCGTTTCCGTTGGCAGTC
This sequence comes from Candidatus Acidiferrum sp., assembly GCA_035314345.1. Classification (GTDB taxonomy): domain Bacteria; phylum Acidobacteriota; class Terriglobia; order Acidiferrales; family UBA7541; genus Acidiferrum. The sequence continues at coordinate 13,546 of DATFZQ010000093.1, read as the reverse complement.
CATTGCATCTGCTCGCCCGAGACTGGGCAAAATGCTGTGCTTTGCTCTTAGTATTTGTGATTGCGGCTTTCCCAGCGTTTGGACAAGGCACGCGCGCTAGCGCCGACAAGACGCAGACCGGGTCCATCCGCGGCACCGTTTCCACCAAGCAAGAGGACGCTTCGTCTGATTTATCGGGAATTAGCGTAAACCTGAGTACAGTTCCGCCCGATGGAAACCCCCTCTCTGCGAATACAGATGACGCGGGGCACTACGAGTTCAAAGGCCTCAAAGCTGGAAAGTACACGATTTCGGTAAGCCAGCAAGGGTTCAAGCCGGTAACAAAAACGGTTTCAGTTGCTCCAGGACAGACAGCGGTTCAAGACATCGCGCTCGAACTGGAGGCGGTGACGGAAAAAGTCGAGGTTAAGGAACAGACTCAGGTCATTTCAACGGAGAGCGTTGCCAACCCAGAGGCCACTGTAACCCACCGCGAACTGGTTGCTTTGCCCACCCCGGAGGAAAAGATCCGGGAAGTGATTCCCATTACTCCGGGAGTGATAAAAACGCAGGACGGGAAACTCACGTTCAAGGGTGCTGACGAAAATCAGAGCCTGTTTCTGGTGAATTCCGCGCAGACGGCCGATCCGGTGACCGGGAGCTTTTCCATTGCGGTCCCCACGGATGCCGTGCAATCGTTCGCCGTCTATAAAACGCCCTATAACGCGGCACTCGGAAGTTTCTCGGGCGGATTGACAACCATTGAGACCAAGCCCCCGGCAGAGAAATGGAATTTCTACGTAAAGAATTTTGTGCCTTCCGTTCTTGGCAAGAACGGCTCGATGGTGGGAATCGCTCAAGCGACGCCTGGCGTTGACTTTGGAGGACCGCTGATCGAGGGCAAGCTGTTCTTCTCGGAAGTTTTCCAGTACGACATGAAGAAGACCACGGTTCGCGGGTTGCCGTGGCCAGACGACATCACCAAGAAACAGGGATTTAACTCTTTTACGACTTTCGAGTTCGTTCTTTCGCCCAAACAGATCGTGACTCTTACGGTCAACGCTTTCCCACTACGTCAGCAGCGCGTCGGCATTAATGCTCTCGTTCCGGAGCCGGCCTCGAACGACTTGAATCAAAAGGGCATCGCTACACATTTGTCCGACAAGTACCAACTGGATTCCGGAGCGATTTTCAGTGTGATCTCGCAGTACACGCGGTTCGACAGCAATGCTCATGGCGAAGGATTAGATGACATGCTGATCACGCCGCAAGGCTGGGGCGGAAACTTTTTCAACCAATGGTCCAGGAGAGGCAAGCAGTTCCAGTTTCTGCCCAGCTATCAATTTGCGGAGAAACACTGGCTGGGGAAACACGAGATCCATGTGGGCGTGGATTTAAACTATCGTTCTTATTCCGGCGTGACCACGTCTCATCCAATTCAACTCCTCGAGCAGGACGGCACGTTAGATGAGGAGATCAACTTTCAGCCAACTGGAGCTCAGAATACATCCGATACGGCCGTTGCCGAGTTCGTGCAGGATCATTGGATACTAAACTCCCACTGGACGGTCGATGCGGGAGCGCGTTTGTCCAGCGAAACCTCTGGTTGGTCCGCGGCGTTCGCACCGCGCGTTGCTATTGCCTACTCTCCGAATAAGGACGGCAAAACCGTAATTCGAGCGGGAGCGGGCTTGTTCTATAGCATGCTGCCTCTGCTAGCAGCCGACTTTGACGTGAACCCGACTCGTGTGGTGAGCCTGTTTAATCCCACCGGGCAATTGATCGGGCCGCCTGTAACGTACACCAACGCCTACGTGGGCGGGGTGAATCCGCTAACTACTGGAATCCTGCCGCAGGGACCGGGCACAACGCCGCGCAATTTCACGTGGAATCTCGAGGCAGATCGCGAGTTGCGGAGAAACGTGGTGTTGCGGGTCGGGTACATCGACAGCCACACGACTTACTTGTTTGTGGTCAATCCCTTCACCGGTGCGCCGGGCGAGAACTCTTTCCTCGGTCTCACGAACTCAGGTTCCTCCCACTATCGCGAGGTGGAGAGCACCGTGCGCTTCACCGTTCATCAGAACAATGAGGTGAACGCATCTTATATTTGGAGCCGCACGCGGGGAGATTTGAATAACCTTTCCGACGCTACGATTCCGTTCCTGCAGCCCGTCATCCGGCCAAACGTCTACGGCATTCTGCCTTCCGATGTCCCCCAGAGAGTCGTCACTTGGGGGGTTTTCTCCTTGCCGAAGAAGTTCACGTTCAGTCCCATCCTCGACGTGCACAGTGGCTACGCGTATTCGAATGTGGACGTGCTGCAGAACTATGTGGGCACGCCTAATGGTCAGCGCTTCGCCACGTATCTCTCGTTGGACGTAAAAATCTACCGCGTCTTCCAGGTTCCTTTTCTTGGAGCGAAAAGCGGCAAAATCCATCACATTCGGCTGGGATTCTATTCGCTCAACGTCACAAATCACGGCAATTTCAATGCCGTGTACAACAATGTGACGGCGCCAAACTTCGGGCAATTCGTCGGGTTCCTCGATCGCCGCGATGGAGCGGTTATTGACTTCATAGACTGAGCTGCCCTCTTCACGACCTCTCAATTACGGATCTGTATGGTGGCTTCGCGGGTTTTTCTCACGCGCAAAACCCATCGGATGAGCAAACACGCGAATATCAGCGGAGGTCCAAGCAAGACAACGGCTGCAAGTATTTCAAACCACGTATACCTGTATTTCGAATAGACGACGCTGATCCGCTCCATACTCAAAGCGATTCCCAATTGCTGCGCCTTGTCGCGCAACGCCACATACGTTGGGAAAGTCTCGCGCTTTCCTGTTCTGGTGTCCAAAAGGAAGTAGGACTCTATGTAGTCGTCCTTTGACGCGAACTGGTAGGCATGGCCGTCACGCCCCCCGAGTATGTAGGGTCCGGATAGCTGAAGAAATCTTACGCCGCTGATTGAGTCTTCGTCCTCTGCAACGCCGTCCCATCCCTGTGTTTTCGGATTAAACACCCACCCTTGCTCAGTCTCGTCGATCATCAAGAGCGCGTAGCCGTCGGGGAGGGGGCACTGCCACGTGTCCCCCAAGCCAGGGTCACGATGAAATACAAATTGGTTGACCGCGGCCTGGGAAAAGAAAACGACCCCGGCCCACCCGAGACACAGAAAGGGGAAAACGCTTGCAGCGAGAATCACTCTCTTACGGCCCTGCCCGACTCCGCGCGTGAGAAGAGCCGTCGTTCCGCCAAGAATAACTGCCCCGATGCCGGCCAGTATTGCGCCGGCCACAGCCCAAATTAAGAGAACGAAGCCTATCCCCATTATGCCCGCCAGAACTGAGAATGGCATAGCGGACGGCGTTCGCGGCCAGCCGCCGCTTGGAACTGTTCCAGCGAAGTAACGTGGGAGGCCGCGGAAAACTCTATTGCCTAGCGATACATGCGCACTTCACGGACCTGGGCATTTTTGAATGGGCATTCGGCCCTGCTAGAATATGAATCGGAGCGGTCCTTCGAAGCAAGTGAGGGAGCGAAAGCTGTTTGAACCAATGACGAATCTCTGAGGAGCCGCGGATAGACAGCCCGTGTGCACGGCCTGTCCCGCTGGCACGTCTTTGTCGCTGGAGTTACTCGCTGCAAGCCGGCGAATCGAGACGGACGAGCGGGGCAGGAAAGCCTAACGGTTGGCTCGTGGCGCCCACCTAATTCAGAGGTTCACGGCCTAGCTCCCCACGGCCAAGCAGTCCGCTCTATTTTTGTATCAGCGAGCCCTGATAAGCATGCGCATACTTTTTATTGGAGACATTGTCGGTTCGCCGGGACGGCAGATCGTTCGCGATCGCCTTGCCGACATCGTGGCGCAACGACAGATCGACTTGGTCATCGCCAACGGCGAGAATTCTGCTTCGGGCTTTGGGATCACGCCCCGGCTAGTGGAAGAACTGCTCGGAATCGGGATTGAGGTCCTCACCGGCGGCAACCACAGCTGGGACCGCAAGGAAATTCTGGATTTTATGCCTCACGAGCCGCGGCTGCTGCGGCCGGCGAACTTTCCGGAAGGTAACGTGGGCACCGGGCTCTATGTCGGGACGGCAAAAAATGGAGTGAAATATGCCGTGCTCAACCTGCAAGGGCGCGTTTTCATGACGCCGATCGACGACCCATTTCGAAAAGCGGACAGCGAGCTGGCCAAGCTGGCGGACGATGTCGCATTTGTTTTCGTGGACATGCACGCGGAGACCACCAGCGAAAAGGTGGCGATGGGCTGGTACCTCGACGGGCGCGTTACCGCGATCGTGGGAACGCACACCCACGTGACGACTGCGGATGAGCACGTTCTGCCTGGCGGCACGGCGTACATTACGGATGTGGGCATGAGCGGGCCCCACGGTGGCGTGATCGGGATGGACCGCGGCGGCATTATCAAAAAGTTTCTCGATGGGTTGCCGGCACGGTTTGAAGTCGCCTCCGGCGATGTGCAAATGAATTGCGTGCTGATCGAGACGGACGATGATGGGCCGCGCAACGCGGCGGGCAGGCTGCGGGCGCGATCAATCGAGCGCTTGCGCTTCAAGATTGACTGATCGACACCCCGAAAACTCTGAAACGGGCAACCTGTATCCATCCGTCGTACTCTGAGGACTCAGGACAAATGAAGTAGAACAAAGGGGTTGTGATTAACGTGAGAATTCTTGCGGGGTTGTGTCTGCTGGCATCTCTTGCCGGGTGCGCGTTTGGCCAGGATGAAGGGGAACTGACGGCCAAAAAGCGGTTCTTACCGGGAGTTGGGCCAGGGCTTCGGGCGGTGAAGCGTGGTGCAGACGGAAATTATTATGTGTTGAGCGCGCCGGGATCATCCGCTTCCGTTTTTGACGCAGCGGGCAAACTGCTGAAGAGAGTTCCAGCCTTCGAAGATAGCAAGAGTCCCAATCCCCAGTCAGGCCAACTGGCAACGATCACCTTCGGCGAAGACCTGGACGTGGATGCGCAGGGAACCGTGTATGTGGCGGACCGCGGTGCAAACGCGATCAAGATCTGGGACACCAAGGGAAACGAGCGCGTCGTAAAGGTAAATGGACCTGTGGCGGTTGCGGCGCTACCGGAAGGGGAATTCGCCGTAGCAACTGTGCATGAGCCACATTTAGTCATAGTGTTCGATAAGAACGGACGCGACGTGCGCGAGTTTGGCGATCCCGAGCCGATTTCCGAGCGGCCGGAGGTGAACCGCTTTTTGAATATCGGAATGCTCTCGACGGACGGCGCAGGCCATCTGTACTTCGCATTTCCTTACCTGCCGGAAGCGACCGTGCGGCAATACGACCGCTACGGATACGCGGGGCAAGATATTCAGTATACGGGAATGGACGCATGGCCGGCGGCACAAGCGACTCGTAAAGAGATTGAGCGGCAGGAGAAGCGCGGGGACGCTCCCATGTTCAAGCGCATCCTTACAGCGGTTGGGGTAGAACGCACCAGCGGAGAAGTCTGGATGGCGCTGGGCGACAAGCTGCTGCACTTCGACAAAGAAGGAAACCGGCGCGCAACCTACTTGATCTACACACCCGAAGGGGCGCGGCTTGAAGCCAATACGATTCTCATCGAGCAAGACCGTCTGATCATCGGAAGCGATCCGCTGGGCATCTACGAATTCGACCGGCCCGATAAAAAATCTCAACAATAAGGGAATTATCCTCAGGGCAATTTGGATGGAACCTGTGCAAAGATACTTGCGCGCGCGAAATTTGTGCGGGAATTCCCGCGCAAATGTGGTCTGGCGAGAGGAGTTGCACAAGAATAGTGCTTGTGGAAAAGCTGTGCATGGGGTGTGCACCCCGGTGAATCCCTTCGCACACTTTTCGCTTGCCCAAGTCGCCCCAATCGGCGACAATCCCGCGCTGTCTGATAGCAGTAAGTTCGATGGGCCGGCAATTCCATAAGGGCCGCGCACGGGGCGCCAGGGGAAAGCAAGACGCTCCCGTACGGGCATGATTCCCGAAGCCTGAAAAAGATAAAGATAATGAAGGGACCTGCTTTCCACAGCTTATTCACATCTGTGGAAATTGCCGGGATAGATTTTCTCTTGCGATGACTACTGAGACGAATGCCTGGGAGCGGTTTCTTGAGCGCGTGAAGTCCCGGGTCAGCATCAACACCTACACCACCTGGTTTCAACCCACGCGGCTGAATCGCGCCGAGGGTGAAAACCTGTTTGTGCAGATCCCCAGCACGGTCTTCCGGCAGGTCCTGACGCGGACCTACGGCGAAATCGTCAAAGCGGTATTCCACGAACTTGGGACGCCCAACGTGAAAGTGCAGTATGTCTGTACGGAGGAAGAGCCCGTGCCAGCCGCTCCTACAGCATCCGGCGTGAAGCAAGCGAAACTCGACTTCGAAAGCAGCGATCATCAATTGAATTTGCGTTACAGCTTCGATTCGTTTGTCGTCGGCAAGTCCAATGAGTTTGCCCATGCGGCGGCGCGCGCGGTGGCGGAGCAGCCTTCGAAGGCCTATAACCCGCTGTTTCTTTATGGCGGCGTGGGCATGGGCAAGACGCACTTGATGCATGCCATCGGGCACACCATCAAAAAGCGCAATCCGGCGATGCGGTTGAGCTACGTGAGCGCCGAGAAATTCACCATTGAAGTGATCAATTCGCTGCGCTTCGACCGCATGACTAGTTTCCGCGACCGCTTTCATACGGTGGATGTTTTGCTGGTGGACGACATCCAGTTCATTGCGGGGAAAGAACGGACGCAGGAAGAGTTCTTTCACACGTTCAATGCGCTTTACGAACAGCAGAAGCAGATCGTGATTTCTTCCGACTGCCTGCCAAAAGAGATTAATTCGATCGAAGAGCGGCTGCGTTCGCGGTTTGAGTGGGGCCTGATCGCCGACATCCAGCCGCCGGATCTGGAAACCAAGATCGCGATTCTGCAGAAGAAAGCGGAGAACGACCGATTTGGCCTGCCCGACGATGTGGCTGAATATATCGCGCGGGCGATCAAGTCCAACGTGCGCGAGTTGGAAGGCGCGCTGACTCGGCTGATGGCGTATGCATCCTTGACGGGGGCCACCATTTCGCTGTCGACCGCTCAGCAGGTGCTGCGCAACATCATCGCTTCCCAGGAGAAGCGTGTCACCATCGATTTGATCCAGAAGCGCGTGAGCGAGCATTTCAATATGCGCGAACAGGACTTGAAAGTTCGTAGCAACACCCGCGCGATCGCGTTCCCCCGCCAGGTGGCCATGTATATCGTGAAGCAGCTCACGACGGCGTCCTTACCGGAGATTGGACGGCAATTTGGCGGTAAGCATCACACCACGGTGCTGCACTCGATCAACAAGATCGAGGAGATGCGTCGGTCCGACAAAGATTTGAACCGGACAATCACGCGCTTGATGGATACGCTGCAATAGCGACGGCGTTTTCACTCCGCCTATTTGTTCCTAGTCTCACATAAGCCTCCCGTCAGAATTGCGAAATGTGTTTCTCGTAGCGGAAGTGTAATTTTCCGCGCGTTGAGACCATGTGCATAGGCATAGGAGAAGATGCGGAAATTCTGTTGAGCGTCGTGGAAGGTATTCCGTTTTACTGGGCTGAGTACAAGTATGGCGCTGCGTTTTCACCGATTCCCACAGTTCGCCACTTGGCACGCTCATCGCTAGGCCACTGGGATAAAAGTGGTTGTTGAGCTTTCCACAATTCCACTGCGCTCATCACAACAACAAGCTTTATAGTTTTTAGAAATTACTAAGTGCCCTTGTGTTTGTGATAGTGGTTCTAGGTTGTGGATAAAATGCAGGCACCAACCTTCTCCAACACCACGTAAGAGTGTTCGGATTCCCATGTATTTCCACAGGTTTCACATGCCTTGCGGGCTTTATACTTTGGGCAAAAGCGAGTACAGTACGACAGCGGTAAAAAGTGGCGAGGAACCCGAATGAGCGCAACAGGAACCGCACGCGAGGAACATCAATCGATGGAATTTAGCGTTACAAAATCGGCGCTGTTGAATGAACTCAGCACCACGCAAGGCGTTGTTGAGCGCAAGACGACGATCCCCATACTTTCGAATTTGTTGGTCGAGGCCAAAGGCAGCCAGTTGACCATCACCGCGACGGACCTTGAGCTGAGCGTCCGTACGTCTTGCGAAGCGAAGATCAAGAAAGAGGGCGCAGGGACTATCCCTGCCAAAAAGCTGCTGGAGCTTGTGCGCCTGCTGCCCGAGGGCGAAATCAAAGTCAGGCTCCTCGAAAATCACTGGGTGGAAATTGTCAGCGACAGAAAAAAGTACAAGCTTGTGGGGATGGCGAAGGAAAACTTTCCAGCTCTGCCGACAATGCCCCACACCCTCGTCAAAATCCCAGCTGCGATTATTGAGAGCCTGATCGCCAAAACAAAGTTTGCTATTTCTATGGAAGAGTCGCGCTACACGTTAAACGGCGGTTTGCTGATTTTGAAGCCGGATACGCTGGCGATGGTGGCCACTGACGGCCACCGTCTGGCGCTTGCGGAAACGGACCAGAAGCTCGCTGGCCTCAATGGCGAAGTGAAAGTTCTCATCCCGAAAAAAGCGATGGACGAAGTGGAGAAACTTGCGAGCGCGGCTGGCTCCGAGGCCTCGATCGAGTTCGCCAAAGACGAAAGCCATCTGTTTTTCCAAGTCGGGCACCGGCTTTTGATTTCGCGAATACTTACCGGGCAATTTCCGAATTACGAAGCGGTCCTCCCGCGAGACAACAGCAAAACTGTCGTGCTCGAGCGCGCAGAACTCAGCGATGCAGTCCGGCGCGTATCGCAACTCGCCGATCAGCGTTCGCATGCGGTCAAACTGGCCGTTTCCAAAGAAGGTGTCGAGATTTCCGCTTCAAGTCCCGAATACGGCGAGGCCAAAGAAAATATCGAGAAGGAATATAAAGGTGACGCGATCTCCATCGGTTTCAATTCTTCCTATATGCTGGATTTTCTTGCCGCCGCCGCCGATGGTCCAATCAGCATCGAACTAAAGGACGAACAATCCGCCGGCCAGATGCGCCCGCTCGCCGACGAATCCTACCGCTACCGCTACATCATCATGCCGATGCGTATCTGATTCAGCGCGCATTCCCGCGATTTTTTTACCGATATACTATTCATAGTTTGATTTTACTTAATGAATAATATATGCTGCGAGGTGCCGTTTTTGAGGTTCCAAACTGGAACCTCAATCCTGTGCTTCGACGCAAATGCCTTCCCAGAACGCCATTGTTCCAACTGCCCTTATTAGTCAGAAAATCTTTTTTATACGCGGCACTCGGGTAATGCTGAATGCTGATCTCGCACGGCTCTATGGTGTTGCCACAAAAACCTGAACAAAGCCGTCAAACGAAACGCAAGCCGGTTTCCTTCCGATTTCATGTTCCAACTTTCACCCCAGGGCGAGGAGGCCGTCGCTACGCACCTAATGCTTTCACGGAGCAAGGCGTGGCGATGCTTTCCAGCGTGCTCCGAAGTTCGCGCGCCGTTCAGGTAAACGTCGCGATCATAGGAACCTTCGTTCGGTTTCGCGAAATGCTCACAACGCACGAACAGTTGCGCCGAAAAATTGACGCAATGGAAAAGCGCTACGATGCAAGATTTCACGCTGTTTTTGAGACGATTCGCCAAATGCTGGAGACTCCAATTCCAGCGAAAAAACCGATCGGATTTCACGCCAGACTTGAATTCCCAGCGAAGTCAGCCAAGCCAGCAAAGGCAAGCCTAAATAACACAAAATAAGTGCTTTACGGAACGCTTGAGGTTTCTTCAGGCCTTGAGAAACGGCGTCAGATCAAGTACAATTTGTTGGCTGTCGATTCGAGTTCGGTAACCTCCCAATCGGCACGTCGGCCAAGTAATTTCGGCACTGCAATTTAGCTTCGCGCCAGGAGCTAGTAAGCCGGAACCTTGGAGTTATGAAGTCTTCGCCACGTCTCGCTGCGCGAGATGGGATGGAGCAGGAACCCTACGAGTTCTGGATTCGTTCGATGAATCCGGAATCAAAGGGTAAGGCGACGTACGGAGCATTCCAAGAGCACGCCTTCCCTCGCTTCACAAAAGTTTGAGCAAAGTTTTTAAGCGCTGAGGCCTACCGCATGGCTCGGGGTCCGTCTTTGGGCGCTAAGAGTTTCGTCAGGAGCATACATGGGCGATAAAGAGACGGTGGCCGGAAAAACTCCGGGTCATCAATACGACGCGAAGTCGATCAAAGTTCTCGGCGGTCTCGAAGCCGTGCGTCTGCGTCCCGCGATGTACATCGGCTCGACGGGAGACATGGGCCTGCACCATCTGGTGTGGGAAGTTGTCGACAACTCCGTCGACGAAGCGATGGCCGGCTACGCGGACGAAATCAATGTCACGGTACATGCGGATGATTCGGTCACCGTGGTCGATAACGGTCGCGGGATTCCCGTCGACATGCACGCCACGGAAAAGCGACCAGCGGCGGAGGTGGTGCTCACGGTCCTGCACGCCGGCGGAAAATTCGACAGCGACACCTACAAAGTTTCCGGCGGTTTGCACGGCGTCGGCGTTTCCGTCGTCAATGCTCTCTCGGACCGGCTCGAACTGGAAATTTCGCGCGATGGCGCCGTTTGGGAACAGTCCTACGAAAAAGGCAAGCCGACCACGAAGCTAAAACAAACAGGAAAAACGCGAAAAACGGGCACGAGTGTAACGTTTCATCCCGATGCGACTATTTTCGACAAGACAGTCTTCAGCTTTGACACGCTCTCGCAACGCTTGCGCGAACTGGCCTTCCTCAACAAAGGCCTGAAAATCACGCTGACGGATGAACGCACGGAGAAAACCTCGGAATTCCGCTTTACTGGTGGCATCGGCGAGTTCGTCAAGCACCTGAACCGCGGCAAGACCACCCTGCATGATTCGCCGATCTACATCGAGGGCAAGCGCGGCACCGTCGAAATCGAAATCGCGCTGCAATACAACGATACGTACGGCGAAAACGTTTTCGCCTTTGCGAACACCATCAATACGGTGGATGGTGGCACGCACCTATCCGGTTTTCGTTCCGCCCTGACTCGCACGATCAACAATTTCGCCTCGTCCGCGGGCATGCTGAAAGAACAAAAAGACGAAGTGACCATCACAGGCGACGACGTGCGCGAAGGCCTCGTGGCAGTCGTCTCCGTGCGTCTGCCGCAGCCGCAGTTTGAAGGACAGACCAAGGGCAAGCTGAACAGCGATATCAAGGGCGATGTCGAGCAACTCGTTAACGAAAAGCTGGGCGAATGGTTCGACAAGCACTCCACAGTGGCTCGCCGGATAATTTCCAAGTGCATCGATGCCGCGCGCGCCCGCGAAGCCGCACGCAAAGCCCGTGAACTGACGCGCCGCAAGTCCGCCATGGATTCAAGCGGCCTGCCCGGCAAGCTCGCCGATTGCCAGGAGCGCGATCCTTCGCGATGCGAACTGTTTGTCGTCGAGGGAGAATCCGCGGGTGGCTCAGCCAAAATGGGCCGCGACCGAAAATTTCAGGCCATCCTGCCGCTCAAAGGCAAAATTCTCAACGTCGAAAAAGCCCGTTACGACAAAATGCTGGGGCACGAAGAAATTCGCGCCATCATCACCGCTCTCGGCACCGGCATCGGCAAGGATGACTTCGACGCAGGTAAGCTCCGCTATCACAAAGTGATTCTCATGACCGACGCGGACGTCGATGGCTCGCACATCCGCACGCTGCTGCTCACCTTTTTCTTCCGCCACATGAAGGAGCTGATCGATCGCGGCCACATTTACATCGCGCAGCCACCTCTCTATCGCGTGAAACGCGGCAAGACCGAGAAATACATTCGAGATGAGCGCGAATTCGCGCACGAATTGATGAAGCGCGCCACGGAAGACCACGTTGTGAAAGCGAAAGAAGGCGTATCGCTCGAAGGTGCAGGCCTGACGAAGTTTCTTCTCAATGTACAGGAGTATGAAGCGGCCGCGGCGAAATTGGGCCGGCGTTTGCGCGAGCCGGGGTTGGTCGAGTTGCTCGCAGAGAGCGGCCTCGAGAAAAAGACGGATTTCGAAGACAAGAAAGCGCTCGAAAAGCTTTTAAAGGAAGTTGACAAAGCCAAGCTCAAGCTAGAAGGCAAAGTGGCTTTCGATGAGGAGCACAGCCTCTACGAAATCCAGTTCGGCCCGCCGCACAACCAAAAAGTAAACTGGGCGCTGGCTTCGACCGCGGATTACAAGCGTCTGCGCGGCCTGGCAAAGCAGATCGAGGAATACAACAAACCGCCGTTCACGGTTGCACGCAACGGCGACAAAGTGAGCAAAGAAAACGTGCACGACGTCCTCAACTACGTCGTGGAAGACGCGAAGAAGGACTTTACGATCACGCGATTCAAAGGCCTTGGAGAAATGAACGCCGAGCAGTTGTGGGAAACCACGATGAACGCAGACACGCGAACACTGCTCCAAGTGAAGCTGGAAGATGCCGTCGCGGCCGAAGATATTTTTACCACGCTGATGGGCGAAAACGTCGAAGCGCGGCGCAAGTTCATCGAAGAAAACGCGCTCGAAGTCGTGAATCTGGATATTTGATCGGTGGCAGCGGAGTCCAATGCGGATGCGGGCTCGATTCGAAACGCTATTCGTTGGGGCTTGCTGCTAGCGTCGGTCTGCACTGCCGGATTTCGCTTGCCGCGTCTCGCGCATGAATACCGAGCATGGCGAGACGCTCTTGGGTTCGGTGACAGTTCGGCCTCGGAAGGCTGGCACAGAGTTCTCACGGTCGAACTGATCGGTGTGTTGGTCGTGCTGGGCATTGGCGTTGGCGCTTTCTATGTGTTACGGCCGAAAGCGAAGTCTGCAACATGATTTGGCAGTTGGGTTGGACGACAATGCCAGGGTTGCGTGGATTGAGCGTTAGCGAATTTCGAGCAACGCCAACGAACACGCCAGACAATGCACGCGGCGTGGCGATTGAATTCGCGAGCGATGCAGAGCGCGACGGTTTTTTGAAACAGCTTGGGGAACATTTTGGTCCCAGGCGTTTTACGAACGCAGCGGATGCGTTCGATTCCGTGAAGGCTTACGTGCTGGAGAACGCGCCCAATCGATAGATATTGCTTGTAGGGGCACGGCATGCCGTGCCCGAGCAACACAGAATTCAAGCATCAGCGAGGGGAAATGGCGGACGAAACAAACAAATCGATACTGCTGCCTGTCGATATCGAAGCCGAGATGAAGAAGTCTTATCTCGACTACGCGATGAGCGTGATCATCGCGCGTGCACTGCCCGACGTGCGCGACGGCCTGAAGCCCGTGCAGCGCCGCATCCTCGTGGCCATGAACGACCTCGGCCTCGCGTCGAACCGCGGCTACCGCAAATGCGCCAAGATTTGCGGCGACACTTCCGGCAACTACCATCCGCACGGAGAAGACGTCATTTATCCCGCGCTCGTACGCCTCGCGCAGGACTTCAACATGCGTTACCCGTTGATCGACGGCCAGGGAAATTTCGGCTCCGTCGACGGCGATCCACCAGCGGCCATGCGGTATACGGAAGCGCGTCTCGCAAAGATC